>CALNYA010000062.1:0-12534 GCA_942490575.1 uncultured Verrucomicrobiota bacterium | reverse complement strand
AGCCCGCCTGAACTGAACCCCGGCGGGCCGATCCACCCGCCCGGACCCGAGGAATCCGCCCCGGTGGGGAGGGTGTGGATTCGACGCACCGCCACGAATCCCTTCCGACCGCGCTTCCCGGAAATCGCCGCGGATCCGTCCGCGCGAATCGGAGCAGCGCCGCCCACGCGTCCGGAGAGCGTCCCCCCACGAACCGCCGGACAAGACGCCCGGCCGGATCGAAGAGGACCTGGGTGTGAAGTTCGTCACGGCGCGCCGGCGGCCAAGGCGAGCGCCCGCCATACGATGGACGGGTTGTCGGTGATGATGCCGTCGACGCCAAGGGCGACGAGGGCGCTGGCGTGGTCCGCGTCGTTGATCGTGTAGACCCAGACCTTGAGGCCGAGTTCGTGCGCTGCCCGAACCGCCTCGCGATCGACCTGGCGGTTCCAAACCGCGACGCGCGCGCCCAGTTCCTTGATCTCGGCCAGCCACGAGGTTCCCAACGGTTTTTCCGGATCGGCGAGCCGCCTGCCGTCGCGCGTCGACGGAGGACCAAGCGCACCCAGCACCTGGTCGGGAACGAGTTGATGAAAGGCGCGCAGGAACTCCCAGTCGAACGCTTGGACAACGACTCCGTTGACCAGCCCACGCTGTCGGAGGAGATCGGCGAGCGTGCGGGGATCGCCGCCCTTGCGTTCGATCAGGGTGATCCCGCGTCCCTGGATGAATTCGAGGGCGTCGAGCAGGGTGGGGAGACGTTCCTCGGGGAATGGGGGTTGGAACTCGGTACCGGCGGGGAGCGCCACGAGTTCCGCTGCGTCCCGGGAGTCGACCCGGATCCCTTTCTGATTCCAGCGCCGGACGGTGTCGGTCGTGCGGTCGAGGGTGGCGTCGTGGATGACGATGGGAACGCCGTCGCGGGAATGGTGGTAGTCGAGTTCGACCAGGTCGGCGCCGGCGACGAGGGCATGCCGGAAGGAGGCGAGCGTGTTTTCGGGGGCCAACGCCGCGTAGCCGCGGTGACCGATCACCAGAGGACGCGGAAGGTCGACCACTCGCGGGGCGGGGAGTGGAGCGTTCGTTTGGGCGATCGACGAAGGGGACATCGCGATGAACAACGGCAGGAGGAGAACCAGGGCGACAACGGGGGGACGATTCATGGGGAGGGGAAACGATTCAGGCATCGCGAGTTGGGGCCTTGAACCGTAGCCGCCGACGTCAGTCGGCGCTGATCTTCCGCCAGGAGATGGCGCGGACTGACGTCCGCGGCTACTCGCGGGGTGGTTCATGAGGGGTTCAATGGATCAACTGGAACTCCGGCAGCATCGCGACGGACCACAGCAGGTCCTCCACTCCGGCCGCGACCACGGGGCTTCCCACCATGTCCGCCGCCAGGGAGGCCTCCCGCGCCGTGGGGGATCGGCCAAGGCCCTGCCGAAAGATCGATCGAACGGCGGTCGCGCCGTCGGGGGAATCCTCGGCGATCCTGGCGGCCCCCTGGCGGAGAAGTTCGGCGAATGTCCGGCCGTTGGTCAGTTCGAGCATTTGGAGCGTCGTCGCCGTGGATGGGCGCGTGCTCGTCACCTGCTCGCGGTTGGGTCGACCCAGGGCCCGCGTGAGCGGGTCGGCGTTCACCAGGGACGCGCGGACCGTTCCGTAGGCGGGTCGACCATGAACCGCCTCGGCGAAGCGTGGACCGACGTTCCACGGGGCCATCCCGGCGGGCCCGAGGAGCTGCGCCCGTCCCCAGGAGGAGTCGTCGAATTCGGGTTTCTGCCAGCCTTCGGTCCGTTCGGTGGCCGCGCTCCAGGAAGCGTCGCTGCCGAAATCCCACTGGGGTCCGATGTCGGCTCCCGATTCGTCGGGGGCCGCGGGATTGGCTCGGAGTCGGGCGTGGAAGAGTAGGCCCGCTGGATTGGGTCCGTCCCCGCCGTTGGTCGCCTCCACGGCGAAGACATTGGTGCCGGCCCGAAGAAGCGAGTTCAGATCGATGATGCTGGTCTCGCTCCAGGGGGTGTCGTTCACCTTTTGAGCCGATTTGCCGTTCACCCACAAACGGTGGGAATTGTCGGCATGCACGAAGGCGATGGCGTCGCCCGGCTTTTGGGGAAGCACCACCGTCTTGCGAAGATAGACGGTCTGGGGCGGGACCGCTTCCGCGGCATGGGGGTCCGACCAGATCCAACCGGCGGTCGAGGGCAGTTCCCGGGCTTCCCCCTTCTTGAAGAGCAACGCGTCGAGGCCTCCTTCGGGTTTGTTGTGCCAGACGCCGGTGAGTTGGGCGAGGGCGTCGCGGAACTGCTCCGCCGAAAGGCGTCGCACAGCGGGTCCGCGGAAGACGACGTCGGCCCCGGGATTCTCCGGCACATCGACGGCGGGGAGCTGATAGGCCCGCGAGGTGAGGATGACGCGGAGGGTTTGTTTCAGGTCGTAACCGTGGGCGACGAGATCCTCGGCCAGCCAGTCGAGGAGGTCCGGATTCCACGCGGGGTTCTGCATGATGTCGACGGGTTCGACGAGGCCGCGGCCCAGGAACCTCGCCCAGAGACGATTGACGATCGTGCGGGGCAGACGGCCATTGCGCTGGGCGGTGGCGAGCTCCGCCAGCCGGGCCAGCCGCTGGGGTTTGGGAGCCTCGTCGTCGATGGAGCCCAGTTGGGGAAAGAGAAACTGGGCCGGAGCGTGTTTCCCGAGGGGTTTGTCGCACTGGACCATGTCCAGTTTCTCGTCGGAATAGATCCCCGCCATGCCGTAGGCGTCGGCGAGTTGCCAGTCGTCGATGAAGCTGTCGTGGCACGACGCGCACTTGAGGTTCACACCGAAGAACACCTGCGAGATGTTCTGGGCCGCCTGCAGTTGGGGTGTCTGGGACGCGTTGACGGCGCCGCGCCAGACGATTCCCTTGGTGAAACCCTTCGCGGGGCCGTCGCCCGGATTGACCAGTTCGCGAACGAAGGCGTCGTAGGGCTTGTTGTCGCGCAGGGCCGAGTAGAGCCAGGGCGTGATCTGTTCGCGACCTCCGTCGATGTAGCCGGTTCCCCGATAGTCGTTCCGGAGCAGATCGTTCCAGAAGGTGAGTGCGTGCTGGGCGTACCGCGCGTCGTCCGCGAGCAATTCGTCCACGAGCCGTTCCCGTCGATCGGGTCGGGGATCATCGAGAAACTCGCGGAGTTCGGCGGGTGTGGGGAGCAGGCCGACGACATCGAGGAAGGCCCGGCGGGCGAAGGTGGAGTCGTCGACGGAAGGAGGCGGCGTGACGCCATGCTTCTCGAAATAGGCCGCCAGGAAGCGGTCGACGGGGTGGGTCAGGTCGCCGGAGGCGGGCGGAATCTCCGGAAGCCGGGGCGCGAAATTGCGGTGCTCCTCGCGGGCGAACGAGACTTCGGAATCCCAGGCGGCGCCCTGATCGATCCACGCCCGGAGCAATCCGACCTCGCGGGCGGTGAGGCGCGTGCCTTTCTCGGGCATCACGAACTCGGCATCGAGGCCGGAGACGAGATGGATGAGGTAGCTGTCGCGGCTGTTGCCCGGAACGATCGCGGGTCCCGAATCAGCCGGCGCGAGGAAGGCCCGGCGATTGTCGATTCGAAATCCCCCCTTCGCCTTGCCGCGGCCATGGCACTTGGCGCAGCTGGCGCTCAGGATGGGCTCGATGTCCCGCGTGAAGTCGACGGCTTCCGTGACGGCCGGCGGCAGTTCGGCGAGCTTTTCGGGGGGCAGTTTGGCCACGCCCGCGAAGGGCAGGGCGAGGACGGCGACGATTCCGGAAGCGGCGGCGAGCGCGAGGCGATTTCCCACGGACGGCATGACCCGAATGTATCGGCGATGCCGGGCCCGCGCGCCAAGCAAATCGAGGCGCTGAAAGGTTCGACCTTGGCACCCCCAAGAGCCGCCGGTGGTCAGGGAACGATGATGTTGAAGTTGGAGAGCCCCACCTCCGAGTCCTGGTACTCGATCAATTTGGCGAAGGCGCGAAGCGATTCGACCGGTCCGGGTCCGGTCAGAGTCACCAAGCCGTCGGCGACGGCCTGGGCGGGATCCAGTTCGCCCAGCAGCAGCCGATTCAGGACATCGCGGGCGAGAGTGAGAGTCAGGTTGGGGGACTGAAAGCTGGTTCCCCGGGTGTGGAAGAGAACCGAGTTCTCGATTGAGACGGCGTAGCGATCGTCGGGACCTGTGAAGTTGATGTTGTAAAGAAGGCTCTCGCCGGCCGCTTTCTCGGCGTCGAGGCGCAGGGCGAGGAAGTCGAGCAGTTGGGAGTTGGACATGGCCGCGATGACGCTTCCGAAGGAGGACACCACCTGAGCGGGTTCGTTCCCGCGCAATTCGTACGCGCCGCTCAGGTACTCGTTGCGCCAGGGCCCGGACTCCGCCTGGTAGCCGAGTTGTTCGAGGGCGTCCGCGAGCAGGTTTCTCGCCTCCTGATGGGTGGGATCCGCGAAGACGACGTGGTTGAGCACCTGCGCGACCCAACGGTAGTTTCCCGCGAGGAAATCCCGGCGGGCGTTCGAGACGACGTTTTCGGCGCCGCCCATGTATTCGACGTATTTGGCCCCGGCATCGACCGGCGGGAGTGGGTGGAGGTTGGAGGGATTGGAATCGTACCAGCCCATGTAGCGCTGATACACCGCCTTCACGTTGTGGTTCACCGAACCGTAGTATCCCCGGGTGCCGAAGCGCCGGGCGAGTCCGTCGGGCAGCGTCACGCGTTCCGCCACTTCGATCATCGTCAGTCCCCGGTTCATCCATCGCAGGGTCTGGTCGTGGATGTACTTGTAGACATCCCGCTGGGCGCGCAGATCGGCCTGGATGGCCTCCGTGCCCAGCGTGGGCCAATGGTGGCTGGCGAACATGATCTCCGCTTCCCGGGCCCAACCCTCCAGCACCTGGTTCAGGACCTGGGCCCAGAGGTACGCGTCGCGAACCTGGGCGCCCCGCAGGGAATAAAGGTTGTGCAGCGTCTTCGAGGCGACCTCCGACATGCAGATCGCCTTGTGGTTCCGGAGGTAGAACACGTACTCGGAGGGCGCCTCGGTTCCGTCGGCGGAAAGGAAATCGATCGTGAGCCCATCGATGGTCAGCGTCGCCGGCGGTACGACGGTCACCGTCGGCGCGATCAGCGTGGTGGTCCCGTTCTTCGACAGGCCTTTGCCGAGCCCGGCATCGACGATCCCCCGCCTTCCGATTTCGAGGTTGGTGCCGTACATGAACTGCGAACGTCGGGCGAGGGCGCCGCCGACGAGGACGTTTTCGCTCACGGCGTGTTCGAGGAAACCTGGCGGGCCGTAGACGGGGATTCCGCCATCGACCTGCTCCTGCGTGACGACGCCTCCCACACCTCCGAAGTGGTCGACATGACTGTGGGTGTAGATGACGGCGGAGACGGGAACGCCGGGAAACTGTTGCTCGATCAGTTTCATGCCCGCGGCCGCCGTCTCCGCGAGCGAAAGGCAATCGATGATGATCCAGCCGGTGTCGCCCCGAACCGCGGTGATGTTGGCCAGATCGTAACCCCGAACCTGATAGATCGCGGACGCCTTGACCTCGAACAGGCCGTACTGGTTGTTCAGCTGCGCCTGGCGCCAAAGACTGGGATTCACGGTGCCGGGCGCCGTCGGGGTGTCGTCGAGGAAGTCGTACTCCGCTCGGTCCCAGATCGTCTGACTCTGGTCGTTCAGGATGACCAACGGATCGGGGCGCGAAACCACACCGACCGCCGCGTTCGCGAAGTCGGTTGTGTCGTCGAAGTCCAGGCTATCGAGGACCGCCTTTTGGGACGCGAGCGTGAACGAGGTCGCCTCCTTGGGTTTCTGGCGCGAATCCGGATCGACCTCGCGGGCGCGGAAGAACCGGGATCGCCCCTCCGCGAACTTGAGGATGTGCTCGCCGACGCCGGACGGCAGGGTGATGAGGGGTTCCCAACGTTCCATGTCGTCGCTGACCTCCAACGTCGCGTGCGTGCTCGATTCCCAATGGAGGCGCACGTGACCTTGGGCCCGGTCGAGCGTGACGGTGAGGCTCGGTTCCGTGGCCCACGCGGTGGCCGAGGCGAGAAGACAGAGGCAGGGCGCAAGGGCGGGTTTCATCGTCATGAGGGTCTTATCGAGGAATCGAAGGACGTCGGCTCCGTGAGTGGCGATGGAAGACCTGATGCGGCGTCATGGCGTCGCCTGCCGCGCCCTGACCTGGAACGTCCGATGGGATTGCATCGGATATCGGGATCGGAAGCGGTGTTCGATGCGCTCGTCGGGCAGCCATTCATGGCTGAGGGAAAACTCGTCCGAGACGTCCTTCCAAGACGTGAGGTCTTCCGAGGCGAAAATGGAGAGATCCACGTCCGTCAGCTCCGAGGCGGTGCTGAAGCGCAGCACCACGAACCCGCCGTCGTTTCCAATGCCAAGGCGTCCGGCGTCGGGGGATGCGTCGCCTCCCGTGAGGTAGTCAAAGAGATCACCGGTCCCGCCCGGTTGTTCGGCCAGCCACTGGGAGAATGAAGGCTTCAACGATCCGTAGGGGAAGACCAGGACCGAGGTCCGGCGCGGATTCGCCAGGGCATACTGGGTTTCGTTCGCCACCAGGCCCACCTGGATCTCGTCCGCCGTGTTGATCGAGGCGCGGGAAGTCTTCAGCCGGATTTCCAGGGTCTGGGACCCAACCCCGGGCGGCAGAGCGAGCTGCTGAGGCAGCGCCTCGTAGTCGATCCCATTCAGCAGCGTGCCCCCGAAGTCGAGCGGCACCGTGAGGGGGATGTCCATGCGGCCGGATCGGCGAATCTCGATCAGTCCGATCGACCCGGGGGTGGCGGCGAGGTGCCGCGTGGTTCTGATGGCCAGGTAGGCGGCCTCGTCCATGGTGAGGATCAGCGGCGCATCCGGGATGCTGGTGAGCGCCGGGGCGGGCATAACCTGGATGGCGATGGTCTCCGATTCGAACTCAGCGTCCTCCGTGGGGGTCAGGGTGAAGACGGCGGATGTCTGGCCGGCGGCCAGCGAGACCACGCGCACGACGCCGGTGCCCGCGGCGCCATAGATCCGGTAGTCCTGATCGGGGGTGGCGGTTCCCGTGAAGCTCAGCGCCACCTGGATCGCCGCCTGCGTGTTGCCTTCGCGAATCACGGAGATCGGATAGGCGACATCGGTTTCGATGATGCCACGATTCGGCGTGGCCAACCGGATGCTCAGATCGAAACTCGGCCCGCCCAGCAGAAGCGTTCCCTCTCCAACCAGGCGCGGTAGGTCGGCGTCACCCAGGCTGACCCCATTCAGGGCGATCACCTGGTCCGGAACGCCCCCATCCCCCTCGTAGTCGACCTGGAGATAGCTCGTCACCAACTGCGTGCCCGAGTCGCCGAGGTTGCGTTGGGCCTGGACTTGGAAGTGGAGGTACTTCCCTGGAGACCCCGCCTTGCCGGCAAAGACGCCCCGGAGATCCAGCCGATCGCCCTCGGCAACGGAGAAGTCGGTGATGATGTCCGCCCCGGACTCCGGAAGTATTTCGAATCGGTCCGGCCCTCCACCCCCGGTGAGCCTGTCGGAACCCGGACCGCCTCGCAGGACGTCATCCAGATCCCCACCCGAGAGATCATCCCCCGCCCAGCCGCCCACGAGGATGTTCCGTGCGTCGGCGGCCCCTTGAACCGCCTGTGGAACGGCTTCCTGGTACTTGTCCCAAACGACCCGGCCTTCCCAACGGGAGGCCCGGTAGTCCTCGACGCGCAACCGCTCCGCGGCGGTGAGAAGCGTGTCGAAGAGGAGCACCTCTCGCATTTTTCCGCTGAAGAAGTCCGACGCCTGCGCATCGCTGAATCCCCGCAATCCGCCCAAAGTGGTGAAGGACGAGAGGTCGTCCGGAGGACTTTCGATCGCCCTTGGCTCCATCCAGTCGGCCATGCTGATGAAGAGGCCTTGGCTGTCCGAGCCGACCGTGACCAGGGCGAGTTCCCCCTCGGGGATAACCGGCCCAGAAACCTGTCTCCCGTGGGCGCTGGCGTACAGGACCCGCGCGTGGGATCCGTTGGTCTCCCCCCCGATGCGGATCTGAAGGCCGGCGCTACCGAGGAGCGCCTGATCCGCCGACCCAACTCGGGAGGGATCGAAGGTCAGGAAGGTCGTCGCTTCTTTCAGGTCGAGGTTTTTGTCGTCGACGTACTGATAACGTCCCTGCCCAAAAACGATCCCTTGACCCGGCAGCCCCGAGGGCTGGTTCGCCAGGACGCCGTTGAACGCATCCCGATGGTTGCCCGAGGAATCGAGCCATTCCTCCACGGGACCGCTGCTGATCACGGAATCCGCCGTGAGCCAGAGCGCCGGTGCAAGGTCCAAGGGCGAAAATGTCACGACCTGCAGGTCGAAAGTCAGGATGTTCGTGGAACTTCCGTCCACCATCAGGCGCATGGGCTGAACCCCGCTCCGGGCCCCGGGATCCGCCGTAAGGATGATTTTGCCCTGCAGCATTTCACCGTAGGGAAAGTCCTCCCCCGGACCCAGCGGCTTCCCGGACCGTCGCCACGAAATCCCCGGCAAGGCCTTCGTGTAAGCCAGCGGCGCGCTGGTTAGGTCCGTGTCCGAGTCCACGATCGTGAGGTGCAAGCCGGCTTGGCCCCCCGAGGGCACCTCGACCACCGCGGATTGAACCCTCGGCGTCCGATTGGATCCTTCCGGATCGGTCCCCAGACGGAACTCTTCCCCGTTGCTCAGTCCGTCCCCGTCCCGGTCACCCGTCGCGTCCGCCGCCGAATGCCGGTTCAGTCCATGAAGATCCTCCCACCAGTCCGGCATCCCATCCGAATCGGTGTCGGAAGAATCCATCGCGACCCTCACATCCATCCGCAGCAGGCCGGCACGGTCCGCGAATCGGGTGGTGACGCCGTGGAGGGAAGGGTCGATCACCGCGGCCGGGACACCATTGATCGTCAGGGACTGGATTCGAAACGGGGTGTCGTCGGCGGCGACGCTGAGGGCGTCGCCCAACTCGTGGGCCATCGGCTGAAACTTCACGGGCAGTTCCATCCGGTAGGAGAAGGCCCCGTCCGCGCCCTCCCAGCCGAGCGAGGTTGAACGGGTGACGACATGGGCCGGGCTCTTCGAGTTGACGAGGGTCAATCGCAGCTCGCCCTGGTTGAGTTGTTGGCCGCCGAGCGGGCCCACCTGGATCACCTTCCCGTAGACGACGATTGGGGGTTCGGCGAAGCTGCTGGCTCGTCCGGACAGGGCCGGGTTCAGGCACCCGATCGAAGCCAGGGTCGCCAGGACGGGAAGGAGGAGGGTCTTCATCGTGGGAAGGGGATTCAAGGTCTGGAAATCTCAGGGATTCTGGCTCAGTTGGGGACCGGCGGAGGCGCCTCGATGCTCCGGCTCGTCCTTCCGCACGGGTAGGTCGGCCAGAGCGACAAGCCGATCCGGAAATCGATGCACCACGGCGCTTTCAAGGGCTTCCCGGCGGAAGGCCTCTTCCGCGTCGTGACGCTGCTGCGACCGGAGCCGCTGCTCAATTCCGGCGCGAACGGCCGCCAGGGGCCTGACGGACGCGGGTTGACGCTCGATCAGCCGAACCAGGAACATTCCCTGTTCGCCGGCCACGACCGGGCTGACTTCGCCCGGTTCCTTCAGGGTGGAAGCCACCTCCAGGACCCGCCGGTTCCAGGGGGAGTTCGCCGCACCGGCCTCGACCCACCCGATGTCGCCTCCCTTGTAGCGCGAGGCCCTATGCTCGGTGTTGCGGATCGCCAGCGCACCGAAGCCCTGGGCCGCGGGAAGCGACGCGGCGGCCCGGCGGGCCTCCTCCAGGCGGGGACGGTACCGTTCGTTCGAGGGGGCGCGATCGCGAGTATCGAACCAGAGGACCGCCAGGTGCGTCCGTTCCGGCAGCGAGTGCCGGCTCCCGAGTTCCCGGTCGTACTGGGCCAGGATCTCGGCCTCCGAGACCCTGATGGCCGCGATCTTCGGGTCGAGCCGGGTCGCCCGCAGACGGCTCAGGAGCAGGTTCTCCACCCCCTCGCGGACCTCGGGATCATCGAGAAGCCCCGCCTCCCGGGCCGCGCTCGACAATGCGGACCTCTCGATGAGCTGCTCGAGAACCTCCCGTCGGCTCTCCGGGACGTCCGAGGCCGGCGTCCTCCGCGACCAGCGATGGCGAAAATCGGACTCCCGCACGACCTGGCCATCAACGACCGCCAAAGCGTCATCGGGGACGCGGGCCTGGGGCGAGCAGCCGCCGGCCGCGAGCATCGAGAAGCCCAGGAAGCCACCCTCCCAGCATCCAGATCGCGGACGTCTCCTGGAGCCTACCGCCGAGCGCCGGACCCGGACTTCCTGGGACAACCTGGCCGCCCGCCACCTGATCAAGCTGGCCTGGTCTCGCGCAGTACCAGCCTGGAGCAGATGCCGCTACATCCTCGGCATCCGCGAACTGGATGAGCGCCGAGTCCGTCGAGATCAACCGGCGTCGCGCTGGAGCGACTGGGACGCCACCAGGCCTGGTCGAGCGTCCCACCAACCGGCATCGACTCCATCGTGCCGTCATCGAGGCCGCGCCAGTTCAAGGTCCAACGACGAGGTCGGCGAATTCCATCCAGGAACTTGTTGATGACAGCTCAAGTCCTCAGCTGGCAGCCAAGACATGAATGAACTGGATCCTGCTGCTCCAACATGCTCCAGTCCCACCACCAAACGGATCTGAGGTGGATCCCGATCCGCTCCTGCCGGCAGAGGGGCACCCGCGAGAGCAGCCCAGCCGACCAGGCATCCCTGAGGCAGACGCCGGTCTGACTGACCCAGGCAGCCTCACTGTGCCGTGCCAGCGTGACCGCTCCAGAGCGGTCCTGCCGAAGGCGCCCCGGAGCCGATCCCGGACCCAGACATGCCCGCGGTCAGCCGGCAGAGGCCGCAAGCAGGTGGACGATGCAGCCACTGAACCCGCACCCGCCCCAGATCCGCCCACGGGCCATCCGGAGCGCCTGCTTGCCACCTACCGTGGAGGGGAGCCATCGCCCTGAGGAGCGCAGCCGCCCGCGTCGAGGAGGCGATCGGTGCTCAGCCGGGACGTCGAGGTCCCACCGACCTTCAGCAATGCGAAGCTGTCCGCACCAAAGCGAGACCCCGCCAACCGCCGTCGGATCCGCGCCTGTTCGATCCACCCCGGCCGGTTCCACGATCCGGTCGGCGCGGAGTCGCGAGGCCCGCCGCCGAACCAGTCGGTCCCCGCCTGCCCGCCGCCAGCCAGCGCAGCGGCGCCGGCATCGCGCCCTGCGCCTGGCCGAAGTCGCCTGCAGCAGCCGATCCGCAGAAGACCCCTTCATCGCGCGACAACTGCTGAGGCGCGCCCCGCTCGCCGAGCACTGCTTCCTCCGGTCGTGGTCTCGATACCCGCCGCAGCCGCGAGGAGCTGAACGCCCTTCCCGGCTGGTGCTGCGGTCTCTCCCAGCGCCCGGAGTACCCGCCAGGTCCCACCAGATCCTGCGGCCGATGCTCGCTGTCGCCCTCCACCCCGCGAGGATGCCATCCTCGGTCGGACCTCGTCATGCAGGCCGTGGAACTCGATCGGTAGCGGCGCCGCGAGCGGTACCGGCCCGGCGGCAGTTCTCTGCGCCGCGGAGGGGCATCGTGCTGTCTGGGACCAGCCCACCCGTGCGCTGTCTTTCCATGGCTTCAGCGCCCTGCTGAAGGCTTCCTCATTCTCCATCCGCGAGTTCCGGCCCGCTTCCTGCCGCGCTCGGATTCCTCCAAGGATCCTGGACGTCCGCCGACTGCCAACACCGTCTTCGTTTTCAGCGCCCAGCACCGAATGCTGTCCGGATCGCACAGCTGACGAACCAAAGTCGTGGTGTCCATCGGGGGCCCATCTGTTGGCATCTCCGAGAGCGCTTGGATCCGCCGGGCACCGCAGCCCCCAGCTCGGCAGCCGCGGTCCGATGCCGGCACAACGTCAGCAGGGAAGCCCTGCTCCCGGAATGTCCGTGGAATGCCCAAATGGCGAGACGTCGAAAGTACCGAGCGACGAGAGTCACCGCCGCGAGCCAAACCCAGCTCCAGGACAGTGCCCGCGTCCGCCATGGTTCTGATCGATGGTGGCAGCGTAGACACCCGCAACGAAACTTTGGGGTCCGTCTTGGTCCGTGTAGATGCGGGATGAGTCCACCCGACACCTTCGGATGCTGCCTTCCGTGCCTCAATCGTCTCGGAGAAGTCCCGAAGACTGAGCGAGCCGGCCCGCATCCGGGACCTACGGATATCCGCGAAGCCCGTCCAAACCGCCGAGTTCGCCACTGCTGGAACGTCCGTCGCGAATTCCAGGGACGACAAGTCTACGCCTGCCCGCAACGAGATCGGTACCGAAATGGCGCCCGTCGTTCGAGAAACAACCAGCCAGAGCGATCCACGCCAACGACGGCATCCAGTCCGCTCGAGGGACACCCTGCCCGCGCTGTCGAGGTGTTCGACGGCGAGGAAGCCGCCGAGTCCGCCGATTTCCGCCTGCTGGCCCAAGATCGATCCGGACCGATGGCCGCGGCCACGATCGAGGTCGCCGGCGCCCGCGGAGTTGGTCGCCACATCG
>CALNYA010000061.1:0-24440 GCA_942490575.1 uncultured Verrucomicrobiota bacterium | reverse complement strand
GACGGGAAGGCGAAGGTGAAGGTAGGTGAGTTTTCACGAGGGGGAAGATCACGTGGCACTGAGGCTCGCAAGGCCTGCGATCATGACATGAATGCGAAGGCCATCCTGGCCCCGTTTGGTATCTTGGAAGTGGGCAGCGGTCAGTTGTTTGTGGTGTTCGGCACGTCACGTGAAACGAGCGATTTCATCGTCGATTGCCTGCAACTTTGGTGGGACGAACGTAAGTCGATCTATCCACACATCCGCCGGTTGCAGATTGATCTGGACAATGGTCCCGAACAAGCGAGTAACCGGACGCAATTCATCAAGCGTGTGGTGGAATTCGCGGACAACAACGGACTGGTCATTGAATTGGTGTACTACCCTCCGTATCACAGCAAATACAACTCGATTGAGCGCTGCTGGGGCGTCCTGGAGCAGCACTGGAATGGAGCCATCCTGAACTCGCTGGAGGCAGTGCTGGCGTGGGCGCGGACGATGACGTGGAAGGGTATTCCCCCAATGGTACGGTTACTGGAGAACGTGTACTCGAAGGGAGTACGACTCTGTCGGCAGGCGATACAACCGTATGCAGATCGCCTGCGACGCTTACCTTCGCTCTTGAAATGGAGCGTGGAAGTTTTTCCCTTGATTGCTCCGCCGGTCTAAGCGATGGTCTGGTGGTTTCATCGTCTGCCGGCAACGTGTCGGCAGAATCACAATGCGCCATGTGTTTCTGAAGACACGCCCCCGATGCGAAAATGGGCATCTTTGGGCCGTGACTTGAAGCAACTGCCTTCAGGCCTCGATCGTAGCCGGTCGCAAGAACCGGCAGTTGCTCCAAGTCACGGCCCCAGACGCCCATTAGTAGGTCTAACTGGTAAGTTATTTTCGTCCACAAATGAATCGAAACAATGTTGGGATTGATCACGTTAATGACGGTCGGTGGTCGGCCGCTGATCTTCACGGCGTGGAAGTCACCGACACGAGTCGCAGCCGATTTGCCAGAAGTGCGAGCCACTGGGCTGGAGGAAGCTCAATGGACGGACGGCTTTTGGGCAGACCGGTTCGCTACCTGCCGCGACCAGTCGGTGCCTCGGGCGATGTGGGAACCCGACGAAGGGAGACAAATACAAACCGTTCTGCCAGCACTTTCTGATCGCGGCGGGAGACCTGCCGGGCGAACATCATGCAAGCGCTCCGTGGAACGATGGCGACTTTTACAAGTGGATCGAAGCCGCGTGTTCCATCCATGCCGCGCAACCCGATGGTTCGGCGGAATTGCCCCGAATGCCGGGTTCCCTCGGAACCCACCGGCCTCGCCCGCGCGGCGCTTCCGGAGGAGTTGGTTCGTTCGGGCACGTTCCGGCGGGGTCAAGGCTGCGGTCGCTGCCACCACACCGGCTTCGCCGGAAGAGTCCTCGTCACCGAGCTTCTCACCACCGAGGAGCCCCTGCGCGAGGCGGTGCTCCGGAAGCTTCCTTCGCGTGAACTTCACCGGGTCGCCGTGGCCGAGGGAATGAGTTCCCTCTGGCGGACCGGCCTTCGGCGCGTGGCCTCCGGCGATGTCGCGGTGGAGGAGCTCGCGCGGGTCGTGACGCCGGAATCGACCTGACCGTCGGCGTCCACCATAGGGGTCAGTTCTCATAATCGACAATCATTGTCGATTATGAGAACTGACCCCTATGCGATGCGACCGGCGAGTCAAAAGCCGAGCGCGCGAAGGAACTTCTTCCACCCGTTCCGCGCCTTCGCCGTGAAGGAAAGCCCCGCCGAAGGATTCATCCGAACGAACGCGACGTGGTGGCTGCACACCGGACAGAGCGCATGCCGGCGACGCCCCGCCAGGCCGATGACCCGCACCTGCGCGTCTTCGAAGCGGAGGTCGCAGGTTCCGCAAAGCCAGCGGGCGGTCTCGGGAATCACCGGCGCTTTGGCGATCCAGTAACCTTCCGGTGTCCGGTCTCCAGGCTCCACCGGCGCGGCGGTCGACGGGAGTCCGACCGAATTGGGCGAGCGCTCGATTTCAAGGACGAGCTCCCCCAACTCCAGGCGATCCCCCGGACCCAGCCAACGGGTTCCCTCGACCGGCGAATCCTCGGGCGCATTGGGCTGCAAAACAGCGAGCCAGTCCTCCTCGAACGCCAGGGTGCAGTGGTAGGGCTGGATGGAGGGGTGGGGCAGGACGAGATCGTTGTCCCGGCAGCTGCCCACGCGGACGCGACGCTTCGTGTACTCGAAACGGAGCGGACCGAAAACGCCCGTGCGGTAGGTCAGCCTAAGCATGGGGCGCGCCGGAACCTGGTTCGGCGAACGCCGGGAGAAGATCCTTCGCCTCGCCGATACCCGCCGTGGCGCATTGGTTCAACAGGAGGATGCCCCGGTCGCGATCGTGGTTCCCCGATTCGGGGTTGAGATGCAGGAGCGCCAAATTGAATTTCGCCGTGACGTTGTCCGCCGCCGCCGCGGCTCGGAAGTATTCGAAGGCCCGCTGGAAATCACGCCCCACGCCGTGGCCGGAATAGTACATCACGCCGAGATTGCACAGGGCGGAGGGGTAGCCCGACTGGGCGGCTTCGGCGTACCAGGCCAGGGCGGCGGCCAGGTCCTGGCTGACTCCGTATCCGTGCTGGCACATCCAGCCCAGATTGCTTCGCGCCGCGGCGCTGCCCCGGGCGATGGCGGCCTCGAAGTATCCGAGGGCGCGCTCGTAGTTCCGGGGAATTCGAAAGCCCTTGTATTCCATGCAGCCAAGAAGGTTGAGCGCGTCGCCGGATCCGCGATCGCCCGCCTGGATCAGCCATTCCCTTCCCGCGGCCAGATCACCGGATCCCGCCTCCGAAAAGACGAGAACGCGACCCAGGTTGTAGATCGCCTCCACACAGCCGCGCTCACCGGCCTGGCGGTAGTAGCCGCAGGCATCGTCGATATCGACGTTGGTGCCGAGGCCGAGTTCCTTCATGTAACCGCAGTTCGAAAGCGCGATGGCGTGGCCGCGTTCACCGGCTTCGAGGAATTTTTCGAACGCCAACCGCAGGTTGCGCACGCAACCGAGCCCGTGCTGGTAGCACCAGCCGAGATTGTTCACCGCATCGAGGTTGCCGAGCTTCGCCGCCTTGAGGAATGCCGTGAAGGATCGCGCCTGGTCGACGGGAATTCCGTACCCATGCGCCAGCATCACTCCCAGGTTGTAGAGAGCGAGGGGTTCGCCTTTCTCGGCGGCCCGCCGAATCCAGACGAGCGCGACGGCGTAGTCCTTGGGGACGCCGTCCCCGCTGGCGTGCATCGCGCCGAGCTTGCTCTGGCAATCCACGTCGCCCGCTTCGGCCGCCTGCCGGAGCAACGCCAGCACGAACTCGCCATACTCCGGCGAGGCGGCGTAGTGGCTCCCCGCAAGCTGGCTCGCGACCGAGGCCCCCGCCATATGGGCCGTCGGCTCGCTGGAGATCGCGGTGTTCATCAGAGTGACGGTACAGCGAACGTTGGAAGCCGGCATTCACAAGCTTTTGGCCCAGGGACGCAAGTTCCCCTTGCCGAATCCCTTCCGCGCTTGCTCCATTGCGCCATCGTTCCATGGACAGCTCAACGGATCCCAATCCCATCGCAGGGCGCTCCGGCGATCCCGCCTCCGATCCAGCGCCGGTCAACAAGGCCCGGTACATCATGATCGGAGGATTCCTCGGCGCGGGCAAAACGACGGCTGTCGGATGCCTCGCGCGGCATCTCTCCGGACAGGGCCTGCGGGTGGGCCTCATCACCAACGACCAGGGCCGCAATCTCGTCGACACCGCCATGCTGCGTTCGAAGGGTTTCAGCACGGAGGAGATCCCGGGGGGCTGTTTCTGTTGCCGATTCAACTCCCTGGTGGACGCGGCCCGGCGGCTCACCGAAACCACGCGGCCGGACGTCTTCATCGCCGAACCGGTCGGGAGTTGCACCGACCTGGCCGCCACGGTGACCTACCCACTCCGGCGGATGTACGGCGACCGTTTCTCGGTGGCGCCCATCAGCGTGCTCGTGGATCCGATCCGTGCTTCGCGCATCTTCGGTCTGTCCCAGGGAGGCGGTTTTTCCGAGAAGGTCACCTACATCTACAAGAAACAGATCGAGGAGGCGGATCTCCTTGTGATCAGCAAATCCGACCTGGTGGAAGCGGAGGATCTGGCCGCGCTCCGAACCGCGCTCGAGCGCGAGTTCCCGGGCAAGGACATCCGGGACCTGTCCATCCGCGACGGCCGGAATGTGGAGGCGTGGTTTTCGAGGATCGCGAGCGGCGACCAGGTGGCCCGGACCGCGATGGAGATCGACTACGAAGTGTACGCCGACGGCGAAGCGCTCCTGGGCTGGCTGAATTGCACCGTCCAAGTCATCGCCTCGCCGGCGGTGGACTCGGACCGGTTCCTCAAGGAACTGGTGACCCGCATCCAGGAGCGCCTGCGCGCCGGCGACGCGGAGGTGGCCCATCTGAAGATGACCCTGAGTCCAGACGCGAATCTGGCGGGGGAAATCGCGGCGGTGAACCTGGTTCGCAGCGATTACGTTCCCGAACTCTCGCTGCAACTCGAAGCGCCGGTGGATTCAGGGCAGTTGATCCTGAACCTGCGGGCCGAGGCGGCTCCCGATGTCCTGGCGGCCGCGGTGCGGGACGCCCTGATCGAGGTGGCTGGCCGGTTTCCCGGGCTCCGGACGACGCTGGATCACCTGGAGCATTTCAGGCCGGGCAAACCCACACCGACCCACCGGATTCAGGAACTGACGGCTGGGTGAGTATCAATCCTCGCGGGAGTGCACGCGGCGGAGTCGCTGGGGCAACCCTCTCCCGTCGGACGGGAGAGGGCTTGGAGATTGGCCATTTTTTGGGGAACGACGAAGGCCATGGCGGCCCGGAGGGCCGGCGGAGATTAGCCGGCGGCAAGCCCGCGTCAGCGGGCGCGGCCGCCGGGCCCAGGATTCCAGAGGTGCGCGCCCCGGCGGGTCGCCGGAAACGTCGCCGAGGCCCCGCGATGTCGATGTCACCCGTCGATTCACCCCTAGTCCAACCGCATGTCCCGTGATGCTCGACTCCCCCCGCCCCTGCCGGGGCGGTTTTGATTCCGGGACGGGTATCCGGTGGCCGCGACGGCTCCGCCGCCCGTACCGCAGACAGCCTTGTCTGCTGTTTCGCCGACTACCAGTCGGCGGATCGTCGAGGGGCCAAAGTCTTTGCCGGGTCGCGGCGGCCTGTGTTATCGCCATTCGGCAGAGACCCTCCCGCGCGAACCCATGCCGGGACTCCCTATCGAGGACAACCACCATGATGATCCCACTCTTCTTCCTTGTCGGACTGGCGCTCTACGCGTTCGTCCGTGTGTTGGTCACCGTTTTCTACACCGTTCGTCCGGACGAACGCGCGGTCATCACGACCTTCGGCAGGGCCGAGCGGCTGCCGGCGGAACGAGGTCCGGATCCCCGCCTGTCGGCGGAGGAACAGGCGCGCTATCGGTACCCCCAGGTCCGGGTCATCGGCCCGGGCGGGCCCTACTTCAAGTGGCCATGGCAACGCGTGTTCAAGGTGAGCGTGGCCACCCAGGCGGTTCCGCTCATCTGGGATCCGACCAAGCAACAGACCACCGTCGAAGCCGTGACCAAGGACAACCTGACCACGGGGGTCAACGGCCAGATCCGTTACCGGATCAGCGAGAACGACCTCTACGCGTATCTGTTCGGCGTCCAGGACCCGCTCGAGAACGTCATGGGCTACTTCATCTCGGTCCTGCGCGAGCGGATCGCGACGTTTTCCGACCCCAAGGGTCCGAGTCTCCTCTCCGCCGAGGAGATCTCCCCCGACGCGGCCCCGAGCGCGGTCGGGATCTCCGAAGGCGTTTCCATCAATGATCTCCGGAAGAACCTGCCCCTCCTCAACCAGTACATGGAGGAGCAATGCCGCTCGACGGCGGTTCGGTACGGGATCGAATTGGATGCCGCGCTGATCACGGAGATCGATCCTCCCGCCGAGGTCGACCACGCCCTGTCGGCCATCAACAGCACCCGCAACCAGGTCGCCGCCGACATCAGCACGGCTCGCGCGGACGCCGAACAGCAGGTCACCATGAGTATGCGGGCCGTCGACATAGCCTCCAACAACGCCCAGGCCGAGGTCGCCCCGCTCCGGGTCCTGTCGCAAACCATCGCCCAGATCAAGGCCGAGGGAGGCGAAGGCGCCCTGCGCGCCTACACGCGCAACCTGCGAGTGCCGCTCCTCGAGCGGACGCGGCGCCTCGTTCTGAAGGCCCAGTGACTTTTCTCCCACACCACCTCACATCGATCCGTTCTTCAAATCATGAATCCTTTCGAAACCATGGGTGCCGTCGTCGCGTTGGTGATCGGCCTCGGGTTCATCCCGATCGGCCTCGCCTTCGCCCGGGGGTTCGGAATCTTCGCCGTCGTCAAGGAGTGCGAGGCCCAGGTCTTCACCCTCTTCGGCAAGGTCATCGGGACCTTGGACGAATCCGGGCTTTTCTTTCCCGTCGCTCGTTTCGGGATCCGCGCGATCCTGGTCCCTCTGTTCGGCAAGAAATACGTCGTCAAGACCTCCCTCAGGCAGCACTACCTCCGCAACCAGATGGTCAACTCCGAGGAGGGCACGCCGATGGGGGTCGGCATCTGGTACGAGATGCGGGTGAATCAGCCCGTCGACTACCTCTTCGTGAACAGCAATCCCGAAGGTTCGCTCCAGGCCAATGTCGCCAGCGCCGCCATCTCCACACTCAGCAATCTCGAGATGGAGAAGATGCTGGAGGACCGCCATAGCCTCAGCCGCACCGTCCGGGAGACGGTCTCCCCGCTGTCCGAGAAATGGGGGTACCAACTGGGGTCGGTCTACATCCGGAAGGTGGCTTTCACCGATCACAAGATGGTCGAGAACATCACCGCCAAGGTCGTCAAACGACTCATCCAGGTGACCAGCGCCATGAAACAGGACGGCGAGAACCGAGTCGGTCTAATCCAGAGCGAAACCGCGTTCAAGGTCTCCCAGAAGATGGCCGAGGCCGCCTCCCGCCGCCCCGAGGTGGTCGGAGAAACACTGAATGCGATCGCGCGCCAGGACCCGGAGGTTCTCGAGGCGGTCCTGACGGTCATGGAGACCGAGCGCCTGCTCCGGTCCTCCGCCTCCGTCGACGTCCTGCCGGAGGCGACACCGATCCTGTTGCAGCTTGGCGACGGACAACATCCGCCCAATCTCGCCCCCCGCGCCCGGTGACGGTTCCGTCAGGATTTCCACGGGAGGGAGGCCGAGCCGATTCATACGGGCTTCCCAATCGCTCGCACAGGAAGTGTGTTCCGGAATCCCAGGTGAGGGCTATTTCCCTACCTTCTTCGACGTCCCCCGCCACAGTGGTAGCCAGGTCCTGCCGTCATCGGCTGAATACTCGACCTCAAACGTGCTGTTTTGGCCATCCCCCCCCGCACCGCGAAGGCTCCGAGTAGGTATCGACAGTGGCGAACCCGAGTCTTGTAGACCTTCCTTACTTTCTGTGGCGTCGGTACGCAACCCTGTGCTGGTCCACTTGGTGTCGCTCACGGTGGAGGTGCCGGTAGTTGCCCGGCCGTCGTTTTCGAATCCGTATTCGACGTAGCACCTTCTTCACGGGGTCGTATCCCCCCCCGGAGATAGATTGAATTGGAAACACTGTAGCCTGAGTCCCCGATGTCTTCACACGCGGCTCTCCAGAAAGAACCCGCCCAAAACCATCCGGTTGGATAACTTGCCCTTGAATTTTCCGGGAGGACCGAAGGGGGAGGCCTCGCCGTTCCCCTCGTAAGTCCATTCCCCAACCGCCATCGCCATCTTCTGGTGCTCAGGTCCCGGTTTGGGTTGATCCTGGGCTGCGCCGCGCGACGCAAACGCGACCGTCGCTAGAATGCATACCAGACCGGAAATTTGGAACCTTCGAGACCAGATCCCGCGTGTGATTGTGTGCATGGTTGTAATCCGTGTTGGAGGGGTTGGTTGGCTGGCTGGATGACGCGTCCCGCACCTGGGCCGAGATGCGAATTTGGTGTTGCGTGGTTATCAGATACATAAGGGCTGTCAATATCCCGGGCAGTTCGTCCTCGAACGGGCCTATCGGGGAGCGACAGACTCCCGCGTCGGGGAGTCGAGGAGAATATCCGCTGCGTCGCCCGACCCCGGCAGGCGACGGCGTAGTCATCGGATCATCGGCCAGCATCGCCAGACTTGTTATGACGCGCGAAGTAAGGGCTGCGGGAACTGATCAGTACGGGGCGACTGTGCCGCTTGGGTCTAGCCGTGGCGGCCGTGTTGCCGTTGACGCTGGCCGCGGCGGAAACGGGCGGCGGTTTGTCCGTGGACGAGGCGCTGAAGGCCTTCGAGACCGAACCTGGTTTCGTGGTCGAACTGGTCGCCGCCGAACCCCTGGTGATCGATCCCGTCGCCCTGGCTTTCGATGAAGCAGGCAGATTGTTCGTGGTCGAAGGGCGCGATTATCCCGTCGGCTCGCCCGACGGCCGGGCGCTCGGGGTCGTGGCGCTGCTCGAGGACACGGACGGAGACGGTCGCATGGACCGGCGGAGCGAGTTCGCGACCGGTTTGAAGTTTCCCAACGGCGTGATGTGCTGGCGGGGCGGCGTCATCGTCACCGCCTCGCCCGACGTGTGGTGGCTCGCCGACACCAACGGCGACCATCGCGCCGATGTGCGCGAGTTGCTGCTGACCGGTTTCGACACCGGCGGGTCGTCCCAACTCCGCGCCAACGACCCGACGCTCGGGCCGGACGGCTGGGTCCACATCGCGGGCGGTCTGCGCGGCGGCAAGGTGCGTTCGCCGAGGCACCCGGAGACGGTCGTGGACACCGGCCAGGGCGACCTCCGCTTCCGGCCGGACACGGGAGTGATGGAAAGGGTCGCTGGGAAGTCCCAGTTCGGCCTGGCCTTCGATGACGCCGGCAACCGGTTCGCGTGCATGAACCGGATCCAGTCGCAGCACGCGCCGCTCCCGCCCCGTTACCTGGCTCGCAATCCCTTCGTCGTGTCCCCTGGTTCGCTGCACAACTGTCCGGACATCGAGGAGAACACGCTCATGACGCGCTACACGGCGGGCGCGGCCTGTTACTTTCCCATCAGCGCGAACGTCACCACGGCCGACAGCCACTTCGGCACCTACAGCGCGGCGTGCGCGGTCCACGTGTACCGCGGTGAGGCCCTGCCTGCGGAGTACCGGGGAGCCGCGTTCTCCTGTGATCCGACGGGCAACCTCGTGCGAGGCGACCGGTTGCGGAAGGTGGGCGGCACGTTCGCCGCGGAACGCATCCATGAGGGCACCGAGGCGCTGCGGTCGCGCGACGATTGGTTCCGTCCGGTGTACCTCGCCGACGGCCCGGACGGCGCGCTCTACGTCGCCGACATGGTCCGCCGGACCATCGAGCACCCGGACTACCTGCCGGGCGAGGTTCGCAAGCACACCGACTTCGAGGGCGGCAAGGACAAGGGCCGCATCTGGCGTCTGCGCGGCGCGAAGGTGGTCGGGCGTGAGCCGTCGCTCGCGAAGTCCTCGACGGCCAAGCAAGTGAACGCCCTTTCATCGACTGTGCCCTGGGCGCGGGACGCCGCCTTCCGGCTGTTGGTGGAAGCGAACGAACCCGATGCGAGATCGACCGTGGCCAGCGCCTTCGCGGACGCCCACGCGGCGGGCCCGGCCGTGGCCCAATTGCGCTTGCTCGATTTGCTGGGTGGTGTGGATGACGGGATTCCGCGCCGGGCGCTGAGCCACGCGGAACCCGCGGTTCGCCGGATCGGCGTGCTGTTGGCCGAGCCGCACCTAGCCACCAACGCGAGCTTGCGCGACGTCGTGCTGCGGGCGGCGGGTGATCCGGATTCCCACGTGCGTTTCCAGGTTGCGCTGTCGTTGGGCGAGGCGCACTCCTCCGCCGTGGAAGACGGGACCCGTCGATCGGAGATCATCGCAGCGCTGGCCCGCATCGCACGGATCCAAGCGGACGACCGCTGGACCCGCGCCGCGATGCTGAGTTCGCTTCCCGACGAGCAAGCCACGCTGGCGCTGGTGGGTGAGCTGGCTCTTCCGCCCGCCGGAGACGAAAGCGTGGCGGCGCTCCTGTCCGACCTGGGGCGCCTAGTCGCCGAGCGTGCCGGCCACGAGGCCGCGGGCGCTTTGCCCCGGCTTCGAGAGGCCGTGGCGCCGGCCGGTCCCGATCTTCAGATCGCCGCGATCACGGGATTCGCTGAGTCGGCCCGGGAGGTCTTCCACGCCTTCCTCCGCGCCGATCCCGCGGCGGCCGCCTCCTGGTTCGACGTCGGCCGTGAACGGGCCGCCGATTCCCGACGATCCGAGGCGATCCGCCTGCAGTCCCTGCGTCTAATTTCCTTCGATGACTCCCGCGCGACCGAGGAGGTCCTGCGCGGGCTTCTCAAGACAACCGAACCGCGCGAGGTGCAGTCCGCCGCGGCCCGCGGTTTGCTCCGAACAGGGCGAGTCGCTGTGGCGAAGGAACTGCTGGCCGCCGATGCGTGGAGCCGGTTCACCCCCGCGCTGCGCACCACGATCCTGAACACTCTCGCCGGGCGCCCCGAGTTCTCGTCGGCGCTGCTCGATGCCGTCGAAGCCGGCACACTGGGAGCGGGTCTACTGACGCCCGGACAGCGTGATAGCCTGCGCAAGTCGAAGGATCCGGCGATTCAGGCGCGCGCGGAAAAATTGCTCGCGGCCGTGGGAGGCGATCGTCAGCTGGCCTTCGAGGCGTCCAAGGCGGCGCTGCGGTTGCCGCCCGCGCCCGCCAATGGCCGAGGGGTGTTCGATCGCGCCTGCGCGAGCTGTCATCGCTTCAACCAGCAGGGGGTGGCGGTCGGGCCGGACCTCTTCGATATCCGTCATCAGCCCAAGGAATCCATCCTGTATCACATCATCGTCCCCGAGGCTGAAATCGCGCCGAACTTCGTGAACTACGAGTGCGAGCTGAAGGACGGGCGCGTCCTGAGCGGCCTTCTGGCGGCGGAATCCGCGGGGAGCGTCACCTTGCGCATGAGCCAGGGCGCCCAGGAGGTGGTGCCGCGCGATCAGATCGTAGGCCTGTCCGCGAGCCGCCTCAGCCTGATGCCACAGGAACTCGAACGTTCGATGACCCACCAGGAACTCGGCGACCTCATCGCCTACCTGCGAGGCGAACAATGAAACGAATCTTGGAGACCAAGAATTATACCGCGATCAGGACGCACACCCTGGCCTTCAATCGGCGGTCCTGGATGAAGGACGGCTCCATCGGCTGGAATCCGCGCAAGGGCGACACGAATATCTTCCGCCCCGCCGGTCCAGTGGACGCCGATTTTCCGTTCGTGTTCGCGCGACGGGCGGGTTTGTTGGAGGCGATCGGTTCGCTGGCGGGCTTCGCGATGCACACCGCCGTCCATGGTGGAGCGCCGTTCGACGCGGACTGACGTCCGCGGCTACGGATGGGGAATTCATGGGTAGGGAAAACCTCCAAAATTTGGACGCGCATTGAGACCAGGAACGGCCAAGCCGAAAACCCTCACCCGGCGTCGCGTTGCTTCGCCACCCTCTCCCGTCGGACGGGAGAGGGGCTGGGGGTGAGGGCCGTTTCATGGGGAGGGGAAACGATTCAGGCATCGCGAGTTGGGGCCTTGAACCGTAGCCGCCGACGTCAGTCGGCGCTGACTTCCTGCCAGGAGATGGCGCGGACTGACGTCCGCGGCTACGGGTGGGCAGGTTCATGGCTAGCCCTATATGCCTGAGGGACCGGCCGACTGTAGCCAGTGGGCCGGTCCCGTATCGCGCACCTCCTCCACGCGCACCACCGCAAAGCAAGCAACGCACAATCGCACAATACTTTGGACCGACCCCTTCACGAAAGGGCTGTTGAGCCGACCTTCCATTCTGTCGATATCTGGCATGGCGATGCCCAACATGCCTCGGCAGTCGACGCATTGAATCAGGCGACAACAACGAGGCTCTGGAACGGCCGGTCCAACAACCAGGCGCGATCCAAATGACACGTCACCCATTTCCCCAGACCCGCTGGAGTGAGGTGCTTTCCGCCAAGGACGGAGACGCCGACGCCTCGTTCAAGGCGTTGGAAGGGCTCGCCCACGCCTACTGGCAGCCGATCTACGCCTGGCTCCGTGGTCAGGGAAGAACCCAGGAGGAGGCGCGGGACGACGCGCAGGGATTCTTCGCCTACCTCTTGAACCGCGAGTTCCTCCGCAACATCCAGCCGGAGGGCGGTCGTTTTCGCAATTTCCTCCTGGTCTGCCTGCGTCGGTGGATGAAGGACGAACGGCATCGGGCGATCAACGTGAAGCGGCGGGCGGAGGTTGAACTCCAGCCTTGGGACGAACTGGATGCCATCACGCTCAACCCCGCCGCATCCCCCGAGGAGTCGTTCGATCGCGCCTGGGCCCAATCCCTGGTCGCCCGATCCATGAAGGCGCTGGAGTTGCGGTGGAGGAATCGCGCCGAACTGTTCACCGCCCTCCGTCTGCAGGTCGAGAGCCCGGACGGCTTGGAAAAATACGCCGACCTCGCGGCCCGGCTGGGCCTGAGCGAAGGGGCGGTCGGCAAGGCGGCGCACGACCTCCGCCAACAGTTTGCCGAACAGATCCGGCGGGAGATCCGGGACACGGTGGCTCGCGACGAAGACGTGAAGGAGGAACTGCGCTATTTGGTCCGGCTGATGCAGGGATGAGAGATTTCCGGTAAGATCGCCCGCGATTCTCCCAGCTTGCTTTCCAGACAACTTGAACACTCAGCCACCCCGCACCTGTCCGAACTGCGGCGCGCACGTCGTCGGGCAAGGTCCGTGCCCGGCGTGTGCCCTCGCGGGCGCTTTCGAAACGCTCGGGTTCAATGAGCGGCCACCAAGCGTCCCGCGCTTTTCGCCGCTCGATCTGCCGTCGAGCTTCCGGCACTACCGCGTCGATCGTGAGATTGCCGCCGGCGGGATGGGTGTGGTGTATGAAGCTTGGGATACCCAACTCGGACGAAGCGTCGCATTGAAGATGCTGCGTCAGGTCTTCTTCGCCACGGAGGTGGAAAGGCTCCGGTTCCAAGGCGAGGCCGAGCTGGCGTCACGGCTCGATCATCCGGGCATCGTGCCCATCCATGAAGTCGGCGTGCACGAAGGGCAGCCGTATTTCACGATGAAATTCATCCGCGGTGGCAGCCTGGCGGATCGCCTCGCGGTCGGATCGCTCGCCCCCCGCGAGGCCGCCGCGCTGATGGCGCGAATCGCAAGGGCAGTCCAGCACGCCCATCAGCGGGGCATCATCCATCGCGACCTGAAGCCGGCCAACATTCTCCTCGACGAGAAGGGGGATCCGTTGCTCACCGATTTCGGCGTGGCGAAATGGCTCGATGGCAACTCCGGCCTCACCGGAACTCAGTCCCTGATCGGCACACCGGACTACATGTCACCCGAACAGGTCGCCGGTCGATCCAGCGAGATCTCCACCGCCACCGACGTCTGGGCGTTGGGTGTCCTGTTCTACCAGATGGTCACGGGACTCCTTCCGTTTCGGGGCGGGAGCCACCCGGAGATCCTTCGGCACGTCGCGGAACGCGAGCCGCCGACTCCGAGGACGGTCATTTCCCACCTGGATCGCGACCTCGAGACCTTGTGCCTGCGCTGCCTGGAAAAGGACCCAGGCCGCCGGCTCGCCAGCGCCGGCGAACTGGCGGACGAGTTGCAACGCTGGCTGGACGGCGAGCCGATCCGCGCCCGGCGCATCACCGACTTCGAACGATTGGGAAAGTGGACGCGACGACACCCCTACCGGACCGCCATCGCGGGAGGGTTCGCCCTGGTGGTGTTGATGGCGGTCGGGGCCATCGCCTGGCAGTGGCGTCGCGCGACGGCCAACGAGCAACGGGCGCTGGACAGCGCGGCCGCCGAGCGGCGCACCGCCTATTCCGCCGTCCTGGCCCAGGCGCTTGCCGCGCGCGAGCACCATGATTTTGGCGAGGCCCGGCGGCTGCTTCATTCCGTCGATCCGGAACTCCGCGGCTTCGCGTGGCGCTTGCTCAGCCATCTCTGCCGGGGCGATGAACGGCTGGCGTGGCGGCTGGGCGAGGGTCCGGGAGCCGAACCCCAGTGCCTTGCCCTCACTTCGGGACAACGGCACCTCGCGATTCTATCCGCCGATGGCCACCTGCACCTTCATGACCTCAACGGAATACCGGTCACGCCACCTCGCGCGCTGCCGCCGTTGCCGACGAACATGACGGTCCTGGCCCGCCATTACCGCGGCTTGACCTTTTCCCCGAACGGCAAGCGACTCGCCTACACGTGTGGCGATGCGATCCAAGTGCTCGATGCCGAATCGTTCGCCGTACTCCACGAGGAGACCAGCCGCCTCCCGCAGTGCGGCTGGCTGGATGACGACCGCCTCCTTTTTGGCTTCAATGGCAGCGTCGCCACACCTCCCTGGCCCGAGGCAGGCGCTTGGATTCTGGATTTCAAGGACGTTCAAGCCGGCGGGGGCCAGATCGTCCGCATCACCTTTCCCGAGATGTGCGCGCCGCTCGCGGTCGCCCCGGATCGGCGGTCGTTCGTCCTGCATCGTGTCATCGCCGTTCCCGGTTCTTGGGAGCGCACCCTCCATGTTTACGGCGCGAACGACGACTTCGCCAAAATCCCTCCGCCTCTCCACACCCTGCCGGGATTGGAATACCCGGGTCTCCTGATGTTTTCCGCTTCGGGCAGGCGTCTCGCCTTTTCCGCCGGAGCCCCGTTGCCAACGACCGTTCGGGTGTTGGAGATCCCCAGCGGCCGGTTGCTGCTGGAAAACACCTTTCGGTTCCCCATCCAAGCGCTTGCGGTGGATCCGAAGGAATCCCGCCTGGGGGTCGCGGGCGGAGACAGTGTCGTCAGGCTCCACGATTTCACGAGAGGCGAATCCGCGGGAACCATGGACAACGCCGACGACAACGACCGCGACTCAGACCGCAGCCAGTCGGGGGATGGCCGGAGGGCGCAAGCCCCTCCGAACGACCTCATGGCGCGAACCGCCCATCAGGGACGGGCCCGCTTCTATTTCGGCCACGAGAGTCAGGTATCGGACATCGTTTTCGATCCAACCGGGGCGATGATCTCGGCCAGCGCGGATGGCACGCTTCGTTCTTGGCCGATGGGGGTCCCGCATCCCGCCCTTCGGATTGGACACATCACGACCAGTTATCCGCTCTACCATCCAACCGCTTCGGTGGACGGTCTTTGGGTTCTCTACCTCGATGGGGCTGGCACCCGCTTGTGCGATGTCGCGCGGTCACCCTCCGCCACGGAGAGTGCGACGCTGCCGGTGGTGCGCTCACACGCCCCGCTCGCGGTGCTGAGCGACGGGCGCTTCCTCACCCAGGACGGAAACTCGGGAGAGGTGGTGGCCTGGATGCGGGATGGCGGAACCCTCAGGGAGCAAAAGCGCATGGTCGGATCGAGCCAAGCGCCCAATACCGGCACGGGCCGGACCCGGGGGGCTGTGCTTTCGCGGGACGAGAAGCGACTCGTCGGCGCTTACGAGGGCAGGATCTTCACGGTGGACGTCGATCGGGCCACACTGAACTGGAGCGGCGACATTGGGCCGCGGCTGGGCGGTTACCTCGGAGTGGGGGTCACCAGCTATGCGAGTCACGACCTTTCGCCGGATGGTGAATGGATCGCCACTTCCGACTTTGGACCACGCGTCACCATCCATCGCTTCACGGAGCCGCGGATGGTCGTCGCCACGCTGGAGGGCGAGGCGCGCGACAACGACACGGCGGTCGCCTTTTCGCGGGACGGACACTGGTTGTTCACCGGCAACGAAGACGGCCGCATTCGCGTCTGGGACACGGCGACGTGGCAGGCCCGACCCGAACTCGGCTGGCCGGCGCATCGCAGCGCCGTCACGGCGCTCGCACTGTCCAACGATGGCACCCTGATCGCCACCAGCGGCGACGAGACCTTGAAGCTGTTCCCCGCCCAGCCGGAACCCGGCCAGCCCAACCGGCGTCAACGCCTCTCCTTTCAACTCGACCAGTCGGCCAACTGGATCCAGTTCGCCCGGGACGAGAGAGGGCGGGATCGGGCCCTTCTGCACAGCGTCCCCGGAGGCACGCTCCAGATTTGGGAGGCGGAGGTGCCAGGGCCACCGGCCGGGCCGACTGCGGATTAGGATTGTCGGCCTCGTCATCCTCCCCGGTTCCTCGACCTTTCCGGTGGAATTGGGTTCTCAGACGCGGTTGGGGCGTAGCGGTCTATTATCCAACCACCGACCGCGGGCTGAAGCACAGCGGCTACTGGAGCCGAGGGAGAACGACCGTGCCCGTAGCGCAGACAGCCTCGTCTGCTGTTTCGCCGACTGCCAGTCGGCGGGTGCGACGACTGGAGTCCCTACTGGAATCAACGGGTTGTAGGCATTGCTCCGCAACACGGTCCCCGCCAGTTGGCAACCGGCGATACAGCAGACAAGGCTGCCTGCGCTACATCGTCCGATCCGCTGCAAGCTCCCTCCCGTCGGTTCTTCACAATCTGGGGCGGCGAAAATCATTCTCATTTTCTTGGTAAGAAATGCACCCGGACTCCCAGCTCCATGGCTGGGGCGACCGTTGACGGATGGATGGGCGACGATGCAGGCGACGAGGAATCGCGGGACTCCCCCGCAATCGTCCGATGCGCCCGCGGCACGAAAAGAACCACATGAAGACAAGTCTTGATTGGAAGAACCGGGTTGCTGGCTTTGCCAGGGCCGCCCGCACGGCAATACGTCGGTCCTCATTCGGATTCGCATCTTGCACGCGGGCACGACCTTTATCGGCTCCCGCTGACAGCGGCGTCCCTACGAGCAGGACGCACCCATGTCGTCGGCGAATCAACAGGGGTGTCGCCTCCGCCATCCTCGGGATGATTGCCCTCGCCATGGGCCTGAGCAATGCCAGGGCGTATGATCGAATATTCCCGTTGGCCCTGGTCAATGATACCGCCCGGCCCGTCACATTTACGATTGTGCCGGGCTCCTGCTATGAAGGCACGGGAGTCGGCTTTCCGGGCGGACTGGTGCATGGACCCGTCGCCCCAGGGGCGCGTGTTTCGCTGACCCTCGCCCGGGTTCAGGGCCATGGCTGTGACGGCGAGGGCGGCCATTTCAACCTCCGGATGACCGGTTACAGCGAAGTCCAGAGCTTCGAGTTTTCCAACGACGGCCGGTTGTATATGAACAATTTCCCGAACCGTTACACGGTCACCCTGACCTCGAGTGTTTTTGGCAACGCCATCAGCTACACCGGGAGGATGAGTCCCGCGGAAACCCGCCTGGCCTCGCCCGTGGATGAGCGCCTGACCATGCCCAGAAATTACATCGCCGCCGATTCCGGGACGTGGAGTCCGCCCAATGGCGCCGCCGGGGTGCAGATTCACGGACTGGTGTTCACCAACTCACCCGGGCTCTCGGGCAACTACTATGATTCCGCGTCCGGGAAAGAACTATTCCATCCGCAGCATGTCGTCCGGCTGCCGAACAAGGACGGCCGCGCCTATTTCATGGTGGCGCAATCCAGGGCGCATAATGGGTGGATCACTCTGTTGCAGTCGGCCCCCAATCAGATTGACCCGGCGACCGATCTCCTCATCACGAACGGCCCTGGGGTTCGTCCCGGAAAATACCTCTGGGAGGATCTCTATACCGGCAGATTCAATGGCAACTTCAACCCGGTTGGCAATTGGAACCACCCCGGCAAAATGGAACTGATCGGAGGCGTTCTGGTCGTCGCCGCCCAAAATTGGAAGGAATCCGTTCCCGGCGTCGATTATGCGCAGGGCGATAGCGAAGATGCGGTGCTTTTCTACGATGTCCGGGATCCGGAGCACCCCAGATATTGGGGAGCCATGACGGCGACTCAATTGGGGATAATATATCGGGGTCTTAATCTTCTTACTGGGCGTTACGAACGTGGAGGAGAGATCGCCGGAGTGAGCATTGTGAGATCCACCACCAGCGACACCTGGATTCTCACGGCGGGTGGAAAAGACGGCAACAAGACGTGGAAAACGAGCCGCCTATCGCCAAATATCGAAAACTGGACGGACATCTCGACAGCCAGCTTTCCCTTTGGGCAACACGGGATGAATTTCAACAGCTACCAAACCACCACGCCGGCCAGCAAATATCCAGGCGGCGTCCTCCCTCGGCCTCATGGGGTGGAGCGGAATATGTATTTCGACAATGACCACGGCGGAGAAGTTCATAACTTCGTGTTCAATGAGTTTCTTTACTTCGAGGTCAATTCGCGATTCTACGGCACGAGCTCCAGTATAACGCCGCCAGTGACCGTCTATAACGAGTGGGGATCCTGGAGCGGAGCGGAGCGCGATTGGGATGCCGATTCTGTTTATGTCACACGGAAGGGCGTGCCGGTGGTCTATACCATGCGATCCGCCGAGGGGCAGGACGGCCTGCTCTATCAAGCCTACGACAGACAGAACTCCTCCCTGCAGACACCGCATCCCGACCAAGTGGTCGTCAACAACAAAGACTCGGGTTTTGGCTCGTTGCGCCGCGGCATTGGGTATGGCGGGAAGATCACCTTTGACGCTTCTTTGAATGAGCAAACTATCGCCCTCGCCAACGGTCCGCTCATGGTTTACCCCTACGACATCAACTTGGATGGCTCCGCTCTGTCCGAAGGAGTCACTATCCGCGGAAATGGCCTGACGCCGGTGATTCAGATCCCGCCCGGGAACACCTTGACCATGACCGGAATTAAAACCACCAATGATCCATTGTCGATTGCTGTGAATTCCGCGACTCGCATCTTAGTCGGAGGCGTTCCGCGTCTACCCCAGGCGCTTGCCTGTGCCACCGGCGGATCGGGGAATTGGTTGGCGCAAACAACCAGGACCCGCGATGGCGTTCAGGCCGCTCAAAGCGGAGCCATCAAGGACTCCCAGACCAGCTATCTCCAGAGTGCCGTGACCGGACCGGGCACTCTGACGTTCTGGTGGAAGGTGTCTTCGCAGGTTAACTCTGACTTTCTTCACTTCGCTCTCGATGGCGTCGAGCAGGCCGGTGCGCCGCAGATTTCTGGAACGGTGGACTGGAATCAACGGACCCTTTCCATCCCGGCCGGAAACCACCAACTGCGCTGGATCTATGCCAAGGATAGTTCGGGATCTTCCGGATCGGACGCCGGCTGGATAGATCAGGTGGACTTCATTCCTGAGCCGCCGGTCATCACCGGTGATTTGACGGCCAGCGGCACTCAGGGATTGTATTTCCCCCCCTATTACATCACCGCAACCGGCGGCCGGGCCAGCTACAATGCCACCGGGCTGCCCAGAGGGTTGAGGGTGAACACCAGTACCGGCCTGATCTGGAGCAGTACGGACGTCAGCGGCACCTTTCCCGTCACTATCAGCGCAAGCAACGCCGGCGGGACCAGCACCGCGACATTGACGATTACGATTGAACCTTCGCCGGTCACCGCTTCTGACGCGCTTGACCTTCCCAATCAGCCGATTGGAGACGCCAGCATTGACAAGGTGGTTTTTTCGGGCAAACCGGATACGCCCACGATGGGGTGGACGCGCTTGTATCCAGGAATCCGGCCGGCTCCATGGTGACCATCTTGGATGGTCCGGGGACGTTCACTTTTTGGTGGCAGGGACAATTGCGCCTCCTCGAGCAGTTCGGGGGTGGGAATCTGTTGAGCATCGCAGACGTGAACTGGAGTAAGCGAAACCGCTGTCATCCCAGACAACGATCAAGGCACGCGTGGTGACGGTTACCGCGTGCGGTGGGCGGGCTTCGGTTCAATTGATGAGGTGGTCTTTGTGCCCTCCCTGCAGACAGGCTCGACACGCCTGCCATCCCCTGGACCACCAGCGGAAACGCCGGGTGGGCCGGGCAGATGACGACCACTCATGGCATCGTTTTCGACCCGGAGCGCACCGAACCGAATCAACGTGACGCGGCCCAAAGCGGCCGCATCGGTGACAATGGACAGTCGATTCTGGAAACCACCGTCAGCGGCCCGGCCACGCTCACTTTCTGGTGGAAAGTATATTCAGAGAACGGTTTTGATTTTCTCCGTTTCCAATTGGATGGAGCCGAGCAACCGGGCGCTCCGGCGATCTCCGGGGATGTGGACTGGCAGCAGAAGACCATTCCCCTCCCGGGCGGCAACCATCAACTGCGCTGGATTTATTCCAAGAACGGTTCAGTAAACGGTTCAGTAAACTTGGGAGGCGATGCCGGCTGGGTGGATCAGGTGCTGCTCACTCCCGGTAATCCGATCACCAGCCCGCTCACGGCCGTCGCCGTCCAGGGACAGCCATTCAGTTACCAGATCACGGCACGTAATTCACCGAGGGAATTCGACGCCTACCTCGAACCATCGTTCAATCCGCCGCCTGGCTTGAAGGTTGATTACGCCACCGGGCTCATCTCAGGTACTCCGACAGGGAGTGGCGATTTCAACCTCACTTTGTGGAACAACAGCACGTGGGGACCGAACTCCGCCACCCTGGCCCTCACCATCCAGCCTGCGCCGATTGACCAGACTGCGGCCGCGCTGGATGCGACCAATCTCACTTTGACCACCGGTGGTGGTGGAACCTGGTTCGGGCAAGCCACCACCACGCATGATTCCGTGGACGCGGCCCAGAGCGGTGGGATCTTGGACGCGCAGGAAACCGGTTTGGAAACCACTGTCACGGGCCCGGGCACACTCACCTTTTGGTGGAAGGTGTCGTCGGAAGAGAATTACGACTTCCTTCGCTTTACTTTGGATGGCGGTCAACAAGCGGGCGCGCGCGAAATCTCAGGGGAGGTGGATTGGCAGCAACAGACCATCGCCGTGCCCGCCGGAAGCCACACCTTGAGCTGGACCTATTCCAAGGATGAAGCTCCATACAGCTCTGCCGGAGGGGATGCCGGCTGGGTGGACCAGGTGGTCTTCATTTCCGGATTGGTCACCACGACGAACGACAGCGGCCCCGGTTCGCTGCGCCAGGTGATCGCCAGTCTTCCCGCCGACGCCACCCTCAATTTCGACCCTGGTCTCAGCGGGCAGACCATCACGCTGGTTGGCAGCGGACTGATCATCGGCAGGAATCTCACCATCGACGCCGTGGGCCTGGCCGATGTATTAACCATCAGCGGCGGGGGCACGCGCCGAATCTTTACCGTGAACTCCGGCGCCAGCTTCACTTTGCGTGAACTCACTCTTGCCAGAGGAGACGCCGGCGCGGATACCAGCGGCGGCGCGGTTTTCGGTGACGTGAACACCACTCTGAACCTGGACCGTTGCACGCTCACGGGCAACAAGGCGATTCAAGGTGGGGCTCTTTCAATGCCGGCACCATGACGCTCAGCCAATGCACGTTGACCGGAAACACCGGAACGTATGGCGGTGCGATCCAGTGCGTGGGCCTCACGACTATTATTCGCTGCACCATTACCGGGAATGACGCCTATGCCGGCGGCGGCATCTTCAACAAGAATACCTCGCTCTCGGTGCAATACAGCATCGTCGCCGGCAACTCCGCCGGTGGCGGTGGGGGGCCGGACGTGTTCAACGAGAATGCCCTCCTCCGATACTCCGGATCGAACCTCGTTCAATCCGTCGCCAGCTCCGGAACCGGCTCGGTCACCGGCCCCGCCGCCATCAACGCCGCCCCGCTCCTCGCCCCGCTGGGCAATTACGGCGGGCCGACGCAAACCATGCCACCGCGGTCCGGTTCTCCCGCCATCGACGCAGCCGACACCCCCATACTCACTTTTAGAGAGATACTCTCATTCACCGATATCCGGGGTCTGCCTCGTCTCGTCGGCGGCGCCGTGGACATCGGTGCCGTCGAGGCCAGCGCGGTAGTCCCCTCAAGCAACAATGCGGATCTGGCCGGCCTCGTTCCCAGCGCTGGATCTCTGATCCCTGGTTTTGGCAGCGCTGTGACGGGCTATACGGTCAGCGTGCCCAACGCCACGAGTTCGATGACCCTGACTCCGACGGCGGCCCAGGCCGACGCCACGATCAAAGTCAACGGGGTGACGGTGAACTCGGGCGCCGCGAGTAGCGTGATCAGTCTCGCCGTGTCGGCAACAACGCTATCACCATCGCCGTCACCGCGCAGGACCGCTCTACGGTGATGACGTACACCGTGAGTGTGACGAGAGCCGGGCCACCGCCGCCGACGGCCAGTTATCGCATTGGCCTCAACTTCGGGCAAAGCACCGCCCCAGAGGTCCTCACGGCAACCGACGTCGCCGGGGTGGGAGCGGTGGCCCAGGCCAACTGGAACAACCTCTCTCCGGAATCCGGCTCTTCATCGACCGCGATTCGTGCGGATGCGAATGGGTCGGCCCAATCCACCACGGTGAAAGTGACCTGGTCTTCCGCGAACTTGTGGTCCTCCACGGGGCTCGGTGAAGAGAACAACCCGTTCACGGGAGCCGACAAGAAGCTGCTGGCCGGGTACCTCGACACCGGGAACGAATCGATCACCCGCGTCACGATCTCCGACATTCCCGCCACGTTCACCGGCCCGACCTATGACGTGTATGTCTATTGCCTGGGCGGTGTCAGCGGGAAGGGAGGTGGATACCGCGTCATGGATGGCATCGGTGGTGGCGCCCTGACGGATTGGGTTCGGGCCCAGAGTCCTCTCAACCGTTCGGATTACGCTGAGGTCGCGACCGGGGGCGCGGTGAACACGTGGAGCGAAGGCAACTACATTGTCTTCCGCAACCTCGCTTCACCCAGCATCGACGTCATTGGCCAGACCGCCGGCGGCCTCGGGTACAGTAGCAGTGGCAATCCACGCGCTCCGATCAATGCGATTCAACTCGTCACCTCCTCCAGCACCGGGATCTCGATCAGCCATGCGAATGGTCTCATCACGATCCAGTACACCGGGAGACTCGAGTCGGCTGGGCAGGCCGGTGGCCCTTATTCGCCCGTACCCGGGGCTACCAACCCCTTCACGGTGATTCCGGACGGAACGGCGAGATTCTATATCGCTCGTTAGTCGACGAGGGTTCACTCAGCCCCGGTCCGCCTTTCGCCGGATGGCCACTTCGGGCCGTTCTCGGAAGATGGTTTAGGGCCGCCGGGGCGCGTCTTTATCCGTCGCCTCGGCGGCGGCGATTTCCTCGAAGGTGGGGGCGGTCCAGAGGTGCAGGGAGTCGCCCACGCAGGCGAGGGTGTCGCCGTCGGGGGAGAACGCGACTTGCGTCACCTGCCATCCCGTGCCGGGCAGCGTCAGGACGGATTCGAACGAGGCGGTGTCCCAGAGCGTGACCATCTGGCTGGCCCCGCTGCCCGCGACCATCCGCCGGCTGTCGGGAGAAAACGTGATCCCATGGTAGGACATGACCGCGCCTTCCAGGGTCGGTCCGCGCACGGGCTGGCCTCCGGTTGGGAGTCCACTGATATCCGAAACACTGAGACGGCCTGGTTCGTGACCGGCGGTGAACCATCGGCCGTCCGGAGAAATGGCGCCGCAATTCAGTTCCTCGGACATCGCGGTGAATGGCTTCAATTCGCCGGTGGACTCGTTCACCAAATGAATGAATCCACGGGGAAGGAAGCCGGCGAGCCAGTCGCCCGTCAGCCGCCGCAGATCGCTGGCGTTGTCGAACCAGGGACTGAAAGACCATGGGACCGATCGACGAGGAGACGCTTCGCCGAAGATCCATTCCTCGAGTTGGGAGCCCTTGCTGGACTGCACCCAAAGCGCCGGTCGGAGACGGTGAAAGGCGACGGGTCGACCCGTGCCTTCGGGGAAGGCCAGGGAAGGGAGGTTGGACCCCGATTGAAGATCGAGAACCTCGATCCTTCCACCGGGGGTTCCCAGCGCCAGGCGCCACCCGCCGGGTTCCATGACGGCTCTCTCCACCCGTTGGCCCGGAGGACGGACAATTTCCGAGTCCCGATAACCCTCGCCCCGCCATCGGTCGATTTGACCCGTCTCGCTGTTCACGGCGAAGAGAGACTCCCCATCGGGGGAGAAGCCCGTCCAAGTCTTTCCTGGTGGGACCGGCCGCAAAGCAACAGCGCGTTCGCCGGCCGAGGAGCCCGTGTCCCAGATCATGAGTTCCCCCACTTTCGATCCGCTCGCCAGTCGTGAATCCGGCAGACTCGTCAGCGCCCACACTTCGCGCTCGTGACCCCGCAGAACGCGAATAGGAAGGATCTGGTCCATGTCCCAGAGTCGGATGGTTTGATCGGCGCTGCTGGATGCCAGCAGGCGTCCATTTTGAAGGAAGACGAGGCGGCCGATCCAGGCGCGGTGTCCTTGGAGCCGACCCAGCTCCACTCCGTTCGCCTGATCGAGCAGCGCGATGGTGGATTCCACCGCTCCCGTGCCCGCGGCGACCTTCAGGCCATCGGGCGACGCGGCGACGCTCATGATGCCTTCCCGGGAAACCTTCCGGCGCCAGTCCTCCTTCCCGGTGGCTAGGTC
>CALNYA010000060.1:0-198829 GCA_942490575.1 uncultured Verrucomicrobiota bacterium | reverse complement strand
CGAGGCCGCCGAGCACGCGGATCTCGGCCTGGGCGTCGGCGAGCGCCGGTCCACCCGCCGCGGCGCACACGCAGCACAGCGCCTCGAGCGACAGCAGCGTCGGCGTTACCCCGTCGACGTCGTCAAACGGCTGCTGCAGCTCGAGCGGCGCAATCGTCTCGGCGACTGTCTCCCTGTCCTTGGCCGACTGGCGACGCGCCAGCAGCTGCCTCCGCCGAGCCGGGCCCGAGGCCGCCGCTGGCGCGGCAGCGACGCTGGCGCCGCGGTTGGCGCCGGCGATCTCGAGCAGCAGCGCGACGCACGCGGACGAGTACGTGAGTGCCGTGGGTCGTGATGCATCACCAGCAGCAGCGCCTGCGGCCAGTGGGGCGCGCAGCAGGCAAGCCGCAGAGGGGCGTTGCAAAAAGGCAAGCGTGCCAAATGTCAGCGGTGGGTCGCGCAATCACTCTGCAGTGGTTGGTGCGAAAAGGAAAACAAAAAAATGCGCCAAATTCACACAGAAGCAACGGCGGCAGCATTGAGGCAAGCAGCGTAGGCTCACCGCGGCCGGCAGCGCGAGCAAGGGCTCGTCGGCAACGCCGCGCAGCAGCGCCACGACGCGCTCCGCCAGCCCGCGCGCTCGAACGTGCCCGCGGACGTCGGCCTGCTGCATCAGCTTGGCCAGGCGCAGCATGCTTGTCCGCCGCAGGGGGGCGGCGTGGTCGGGGCCTGCGATCGTTGGCGCGTGGCGTGTGTGCGGCAACGGCACGATGGTGAGACCCAGAGAAACAACAGAGACGTACAAAAAGAGAGCGTCGACGCGTTGCCCACGCGTGAACACCAGCAAACGCAAAGGCGGTGCATAGGCGGTGCACAGACCCGGAAACAAGCCCAGAGTGAGGCAAAAAGAGGCAGCACCAGCGCCCGCAGCGGCAGCAGGGCAAAAAGAGGCCAGCCCAACCAGCACCAGCGCCCGCAGCGGCAGCAGGGCAAAAAGAGGCCAGCCCAACCAGCACCAGCGCCCGCAGCGGCAGCAGATCGCGCCTCACCGAGCGTCTCGAGGAGGTACCTCCGTGTCGTCGGCGACCTTCTGGCTCCGCCCCGCCTCCTGCACGCTCGACGCGTCGTCGACGTCGTGCACCCGCACCACCTCGCGCACGCCAGCGGCCGGTGGCGCCGGGCGCGGCCGCATCGGCACCTTGAACACCGGCGCTGGCCTGGCTGCGGCAACGGCAGCGCCGGCCGCCGCCGCCGCAGCAGCAGCAGCCCTGAAAACTGGCTTGGGCGGCGCGGGGCCAACGGCAACGGCAACCGCCGCGGCAGCAGCGGACCGGGCAGCCACAGCCGCTGCGGCCGGCCGGGCCGCCGCTCGGGGCGACAGAGCCGCCGCCGTTGCAACGCCGTTGCGCTTTGGGGACGACGTCGGCGACGGCGATGTCGACGACGCTCCCGTCCTCGCCGGGGCGCGAGGGGCGGGCTCGGCCGACGCGGCGGCCGGCGGTGCCGCCACGCTCACCGCGCTCGGAAACAGCCTGTCGATGAGCCCCGTGCTCGCGCTGCGGCCGCCAGGCGCAGCAGCGGCAGCAGCCGACGACGACGACGATGACGAACACGACCGGCCGGCAGCAGCAGCAGGCCCACCCCGCGGCGCCCGAGGCGAGCCGTTGCGGCGGGCGGCAGGAGAGCCGGTGCCTCCGGCGGTGGCGGGCGGCTTGGAGAGCGGTGACCCCGGGCCGCTGCTCCCTCCGTCGCCCGCCTTTCTCCTGCGCTCGCGCGAGAGAAAGAAACGAGCGATGCGGTTGTGCGTGTGAGTGTAACCGCTTGGCGCAGCCACCACAAGCACAAGGAGCACGCCTTTCAACATGACTTTTGAGCAAGAGAACAGGAGCACAATGCGCTCCAGACCAAAAGAGGCCAAGCCTCTAGGCCGATTGCCCACCGTTTGTGCGGACTGCGTTCAGAAGCAGCAGCGCCAGAGTCGGCCGACGCCGCCGCCGACCCCCCAGCCGCCGCTGCCGACGGCGGCCGAGCCGACGACGACGCCGGCGACGACAGTGCCGACGGCGACGACGGAGCTGCAGCAGCAGCCGACGCCGCTTGGCTCGATCTCTTGCCAGAAGGACTCCGAGGGGCGCCTCCGGGCGGTCGCCGCGGCGACGTCGGGCGGACCAGCTGCGCCGGCAGCTTCGACGGCGACGACCTGGGAGACGACCGAGGGGAGGACCGTGGTGACGCCTTGGGCGACGCCTTGGGAGAGGCCTTGGGTGACGCCTTGGGCGCCGCGTGCGTTTCCTCTGGCGTCGACGGCATGCGGCGCTCGGGGCTGTTTGCGCAAGGCGGCGACGGTCGGGTCGGGAACGTCAACGGGCCGCAGTGTCGGGGGTGGTGCGAATCCCAACGGGAGAGCGGGTGGCCGATGGGGCGGAGCGGAGCGAGCTAGCGTGAGCCCTCCAGCCAGTGGGAACAACACTCAGGTGCTGAGGCCTGTGAAGCGCGCGTCGCAGCGCAACACACACAGAGCGACAAGCGTCGTGACAACAAAACTCGCGTGGGGCAAAGAACAGCAGGAATCGCGGGCACACCCGCGAGCGTGGCGGCCAACGACCCAGTGAGGCGCGACGCAGGGAGAGCACAGCGCCGGCCGAGGCAGGCGCACCGTTTCGCCGACAGAGCCGCTCGGGCGCGGCCGCACCGGACCGACCGACGGAGGCCACGGCATGGCCGGCCACCATGCCGGCGGGCAGCCTGAGGTGGAAGAGGAGGCAGTGCGTGGCGCGGGTGCGGAGCGGGAGGTCGGTGGAAGCAGTGTCAAAACGGTGGAGAGGGCAGTGGTGCGTGATGTGCGAAGGTGGCCGTTGCCCCAAGGCGGAGACGGAAAACACGCCGGCGTCACACTGCGAGTGCTGGCCAGTGCAGACCCCGCGAGAACCGCAGCCGTGTTCACGCGTCAAGTTGCGAAACCGCAAGCGCGCGGCAGGAGACCGAAAAGTGGGTCGCCCCGGGTCACAACCAACGTCGACACAACCGCAGGCAAAAAGGCACGCACCAACGCAACGGATCGCGGGCACAGGCACCAGCGACCCACCTCGACGCGCTGCACCGTGAGCCGACAGATGACGACGACAACGACAACCCAGCGCCTTTGGCGCCGCCGCCGGCGTCGGCGCTGACGTTGTCGTCCGCGGCCGGCGGCGTCGGGAGCGACGGCGTGGTCGAGAGGCCCGTCGCGCCGCCGCCGCCGCTGCCTCCGCCGTCTTGTGTCCATTCCTTTCCCTCGTCGGCGGCGCCACTGTTGCCCTTGTCCTCCGCAAGGGGCTTGTGCAGCCGATGAAGCTTCCGAATCGCGACGCGGACACGTCGCAGTGGGTCACGGTGTTTCCAGACGAAAAGGCCGACGGCAAGGTGTCGGGTGAGCTGACCACGCTGGGTGTGTTGTTGGCGGCGCGACCAGATCGCACCAGTGGAGTGGTTACGTTGCCCGATGGCGCGATCGCGGATGACGCGGGCCTCGATGCAGGCGGGATGGACGCGGCTGTGGACGCCGGCAGCGACGCCGCGATCGATGACGAGAGCCCGGATGCGGAAACGGGACCGTCGTATCCGTGGTTGTCGATGGAACAGTTCGGCACCGTCCGCGGCGCGAGCGGTGCCGGTGTGGCGGTGGACGCGAACAGCGATGTGTTCATCGCGGGCACCACGAGTGGACAGTTCCCCGGTCAGACCAGCGCTTTGGCTGCGAGGACGCCTTTGTAATCAAGCGCGACCCCAACGGCACGATCTGTGGACGCGTCAGTTCGGCACCGCCGACTCCGAGTCTGCTGACGGTGTGGCGGTGGATGGCAACGGCAACGTGTTCGTTGTTGGCAGCATCTACGGGGCGTTCGCCGGGCAGACGCCAACCGGGTTCACCGACATCTTCGTGCGCAAGTACAACGGCAGCGGTGTGGAACAGAAGTGGACGCGTCAGTTCGGGACCTGTGGCCAGAGCTTCGCCCGCGGCGTGGCGGTCGACGGCGCCGGCAACGTGTTCATTGTCGGGAACGACTGGCGGCAGTGGAGTCCTTCCAGGGCAGAGCAGTGCCGGGCTCATCGATTGCTTTGTACGTAGTACGACGGCAGCGGTACGCAGGCAGTGGACGCGCCAGTTCGGCACCAGCGGTCACGACTACGTCGGCGGCGCTGTCGCCGATGCGCAGAGCGCTGTATTCGTGGTGGGTGTGGTGGCGGTGCTCCCCGAGACAAACAAGCGTTGGCAACAGCGACGCGTTCCTCCGCAAGTACGACGCCAGCGGTGCCGGTGTGGACGCGTCAGTTCGGGACCCGCAGCTCCGAAACGGGTGAGGCCGTCGCGCTGGCTAGTGACGGTTCAGTGATCGTCGCGGGCGTGCTGCGCTGCTGTGGATGCTCGATGGGCCGGCGGCGGCCGGTTGTTGTTCCGCCGTTCATTGAGCATCGAGGTCTGGACATCCAGTTCGGCCGCGGGATGCCCGGCGCCGCCGTGGCGATCCTCGATGGTTGCTGGTCGGCGAGATCGCCGAGGTAATCCTGGCCGACCATGTCGGTTGGCTGATGCCTTCTCCCTGGCCGGTACGAGCAGTGGCGGCGCGACGAACGCAACGAGTTCGGGACGCCGGACCTGGACCCAGAAGGCGGCGGCGGGCTCTGGCCACGACGGTGAAGGCCGTGGCGGTGGGCGAAGGCGGCAGCAGCCGGATGTCGTGGTGGCCACCACCACAGCAGCTTGCAGGGCAGACCAACCTCGGCGGCCAGTACGCGCCCTGGCCAACCTGCGTGACGCGCGATCGTTGGGATGCGGAAGAACGATCCGTGGCTTGAAGAGGACGAAGATGCGCGCGTTGCTGCGCGGTGAAGCTGGTGGCGACTACATTGGCCTGCCGGTGACGCGGTGGTGGTGCTCGATCGGCCCGTGGCGCTCAGCCGGTCGGTCTGCGGGCGCTGGTGGAGTTGGCGGATGGCGCGAAGTTGGTGGTGCCTGCTGGCGCGCTCACTGCAACGACCGAGATCAAGATCACCAAGCTTGAGCTGGACGACGTGGCTGCCTTGCCGATGAACCTGGAGCCGACGGGCAAGCCCCCTACGCCTTCGAGCCGTGTGACGGCGAAGGGCCGTCCGTTGCTCGACCCGCCGACGATCGAGGGCGCGCCCATCGCGGCGCTGCTCGACCTGCTGAAGGCCCACGAAAATCGCACCCGCTATCGGGCGAGGCTCGAGTTGCGTGAACGGAATCACGCCGAGGTGAAAGCCGCGCTCGACGCGTGGGTCGATCGGCTCGATTCGAAGGACCCCAAGCTGCGCCACCACCAGACGGAGGCTCTCTGGGTTTACCAGGGCGTTCGCGGGCGGAATCTGCCGCTGCTGCGGGAGGTGCTCGCGTGTGACAATCACAACGCGCGGGCGGCCGGCACGCGCCAGCTTCGGTGGTGGCACGCGAGCCTGCCCGACGCCGCCCAACTGCTGCGGACGAGTTGCAACGACCCCAGCGGCCTCGTCCGACTCGAGGCCGCGATGGCCGCGAGCTACTTCGGCACGAGCCAGGCGCTGGAGGCCGCGCTCGATGTGCTCGCGCATCCCATGGACAACTACCTCACCTACGCGCTCCGCACCTCGCTCGATTCCGCGTCGCTCAAGCCTCTTTGGAACGGCAATCCATCCTTCGACGCCACGCGTCCGTTGTTCGCGAAGTTCATCTCCACCTCCGCCCGCCCGGACGGTGGGGACGGCGCGGTCGGTGGCCGGGCGGGCAGGGGGAGAAACCAGAATCCGAGGGCGGCGCAAGACCAAGACCCGTTCGACCGGCTGGATCCCCAGATCGTGACCATCAGTTGCGTCCCCGAGCGCATGCTGTTCTCCGTGACCGAATTCAAGGTGAAGGCCGGCGCGCCCGTGAAGCTGATCCTCGAGAACCCCGACGCCACGCCGCACAACCTCGCCATCTGCAAACCCGGCACGGCGGACGACATCGGTTTCGCCGCCAACGAAATGGCCAAGCTCCCCGACGCGTTCGAGAAGATGGACTTTCTGCCCAAGTCCCCGGACGTCCTCTTCGCAACCGACATGGTTTTGGAGAACCGGAGTGGGACGCTCCGGTTCCACGCGCCCCAGGAGAAGGGCGGCTATCCCTACATCTGCTCCTTCCCCGGCCATTACCTCGTCATGCGAGGCATGATGGTGGTGGAGTAGCGGGAGCGGGAGCGGGAGCCGTGGCGGGGGACGCGAATCCGGCGCCGACCACCACCCCCGCCACCAACGCGATGACCGCGGATCCCATCAATCGTCGCGGAAGTGCGCGCGGAAGAGCAGTCGCCGGAGTGACCCTCACCCGGCCTTCGGCCACCCTCTCCCGTCGGACGGGAGAGGGACGGGGTGAGGGTGCATCTGCTTTCGCACTGATTGATTGATACGATCGACTGGATGAGCCACGCCGATGAGATCGCGCGGAGGGCCGGGGATCGCGGGGGATTCGGGGTCCGCGATCTCCCGGGCGGGTCGGTGCTTCTGGTCGGCGAACTCCCGCGCGAACTCGTCGAACACGCTCGATTCGAAGAGCTGTGGAATCTGCATCCCCCGGAATCGCCGGAGATCCACCTGCACGGGCGCCGGGTGAGGCTGCCTCGTTGGCAGCAGGCCTACGGCGTGGACTACCGCTTCAGCGGCCAGGTCAGCCGGGCGCTGCCCGTGCCGCCCGCGCTTCGGCCGATGCTGGACTGGTGCCGCGCCGTGATGGATCCGGGGCTCAACGGACTGCTTCTCAACTGGTACGACGGTCGGCTGGGGCACTACATCGGCCGACACCGCGACAGCACGAAGGACCTCGTTCCCGGCTCGGGAGTGGCGACCGTGTCCCTGGGCGAGGAACGGATCTTCCGGCTGCGGCCCTGGCCTCGACGGGCGGAGGACGCTCCCATCGATTTCAAGACCGGCCACGGCACGGTCTTCCTTCTTCCCTGGGCGACCAACCAGGCGTTCACTCACGAAGTCCCCGCGTCCAAGCGACTCACTGGGAGGCGGATTTCAGTGACTCTTCGCGCGTTCCTCCCGCCAAGCGCCGACCCAAAGGCCGAAGCGGTTGCGGACGAGTCGGCGACTCCGTAGGGTCCCGAGTCACCCGAGAATGCGACCCCACCGATGAAACCCGAAACCGATCCACATCAGGCCATGCTGAGCCGGCGCGGCTTTGCGCGCCTTCTCGGAGCCGCGGGCACCGGAAGTTTGCTCTCGTCTCCGCTGGCCCGGGCCGTCGGTGAATCGACCGAGCCCGCGGAGTTGCTCGTCCGTTATCCCGAGAAGACCGAGCTCATCCTGCGAACCGACCGTCCGCCGCAGCTCGAAACGCCGCTGCGTTACTTCCGCGAGGATCTGACTCCCAACGAGGCTTTTTACGTGCGTTGGCACCTGGAAGGTATTCCGACCTCGGTCGACCTCGCCGAGTTCCGGCTCCGCGTCTCCGGCCATGTGAAGCAGCCGATGGCCTTTTCGATGGCGGACCTTCGACGTGAGTTCGAACCGGTGTCGGTCGTCGCCGTCAACCAATGCTCCGGCAACTCGCGGAGCTTCTTCGAACCCCGGGTGCCGGGCGGGCAGTGGAAGAATGGCGCCATGGGCAACGCGCGTTGGACCGGCGTGCGATTGCGCGACGTGCTGGACCGGGCCGGCGTGAAGGCGGAGGCGGTGGAGGTCAGCTTCGAAGGACTCGACCGCGCGCCGCTGACCGCCACGCCGGCGTATGTGAAGTCGTTGGCGATCGACCGCGCGAGGGACGGAGAGGTCCTGGTCGCCTATGAAATGAACGGTGCGGATCTTCCGATGCTCAACGGCTTTCCCCTCCGCCTCGTGGTACCTGGGTGGTACGCCACGTACTGGGTGAAGGCTTTGAGCGATGTTCAGGTGCTGGCCGAGAAATTCAGCGGTTTCTGGATGGAGAAGGCCTACCGGATCCCGACCGACCCGGACGGCAATGAGTTCGCGGATCAACTCGCCACGGAAACGGTGCCGATCCATCGCATGAGCGTCCGTTCCCTGTTCGTCCGGCCGGAACCGGGGGAGCGGTTGGCGTCGAAAACACCCTTCGAGATTCAGGGGATCGCGTTCGACGGAGGAAGCGGCATCCGGGAAGTGCAAGTCTCCACCGACGGCGGTGCCACGTGGAAGCCGGCCCGACTGGATCGGGACTTGGGGAAATACTCCTGGCGGCGATGGCGTCTCGATTGGACCCCGCCGGCCGGCGGACGATACCAGCTCAAGGTTCGCGCCGTGAGCCATGAGGGACAACGCCAGACGACGAGCCTTTGGAATCGGAGTGGTTACATGCGGAACATCATCGAGCAAGCCGAGGTGGAGGTGAAATGAGGACCCGGAGAATCAACGGCCCCCGCGCCTGGATCGCGGTCCTCCTCCTCCTCTGTGGAGGGGCGTGGCCGTCCCGGGCCAACGCGGCGACGAGCTGGGACAAGCAAGTCGTCGACGGCCGTCACTCCATCACTCTGCCGTACCTTGAGTCCGAGATCCCCGACGCGCCGGGACGCGACGAGTATCGGGTGGTGTGCGTCACCTGCCATTCGCACTCGTACGTCACCCTGCAACCTGCCTTCCCGGAGCGCCGCTGGACTGAGATCGTGGACAAGATGGCCAAGATCTTCGGCGCCCCAATGGATGCCGCGCAGCGACGGGCCATCATCGGGTACCTGGTCGCGATCCAGGACGCCCCGGGCGGCGCTGGAACCGGGACGTCACCCGTCGACGGGGGGAAGCAAGAGCCCGAACCCGTCGCGGTTCCCCTCTTGGCGTTCGCGACGGACGACGCGGGGCGCGCGGCCGAGTTGGAACGTGGAGCCGAACTCTTTCGCCAGTTCTGCGCCGGTTGCCATGGTTCCGAAGGGCGCGGTGATGGCGTGGTTGCTCCGGTGTTGTTCCGCCAGCCCGAGGACCTGACCGCCTTCCGTTTCTCCAATCAACTCCTCGAACGCGTTCTTTGGATGGGAAGCCCCGGAACTTCCATGCCCTCCTGGCGCGGCCTGCCCGAGAGCGATCTGGCGGCTCTGGCGAGTCACGTGCGGACCCTCCATCGGACACCGATGCCGGATCCGCCGTCCGACGAAGCTTTGCGACACGGCGGGCGGGTGTTTCAGCAGAACTGCGCTCCCTGTCACGGGGCCACGGGCGAGGGGAACGGGGTCGCGGCGGCCAGCCTTCTTCCGGCACCCGCCAATTTCAAACGGAAGCAACCCGACCGGGATTTCATCCTGCGGGTTCTCCAGACCGGGGTTCGGGGCACCGGCATGCCGTCCTGGCGCGGGCAGTTGTCCGACGCGGACCGCGCCGCCGCCGCGGGTTACGTGCGTTCGCTTTTCGAGGCGGGCGAATAGACGGTCGGACGGCCGGAGCGCATTCGTCAATCGGCGCGGGGCCGGGTCGCCCGGTTTGCTTCCGCCCCCGGGTGAGTGAGCCCGCCAAGGGATCTTGGATGTTCGTGGGCTTCCGCTTTGTCGATCTCGGCGGACGGGGAGGCTTCGAGTTTGGAAGCTCGAACCATGTTCCGCCCGTGGATCGGGCTGGCGAGGGCGCCGTCGTGTCGTACCAAGAAGCGTCTCGGCGAAGCGATTCGGATCCCGTACGCTTCCCACGCCTCTCCCTCCCATGAAAACCCCTCGCGTGTTTCGATTCCTTCGAATCCATTCCTGGCGGATCGCCTTCGTCGGCGCGCTGGGCTTCACCCAACTCCATGCCGCGGTCGCCCAGGAATCCCCGGGGTCCGCGACCCCCGACGAGCTGCGGCTCCGGGACTACCGGCCACGCTCGATTCACCGGGTGCCCGAGACGCGTCCTCGTCGCGCCCGCTTTCCGGTTGTTGATGTCCACTCGCATGCCTACGTCCGGACACAGGACCAGGTGGATGCCTGGGTTCGAACGATGGACGAAGTCGGGATCGAGAGGACGATCATCCTCAGCGGCGTGACGGGCGCCGAGTTCGACGCGGTGCTGGCGCGCTTCGGCCGGCATCGGGACCGGTTTTCGATCTGGTGCGGGTTCAAGCTCGACGGCGCGGACCAGCTCGGCTTTGGGCCGGCGGCGGTCGCGGAACTCGATCGATGCCGGAAGGCCGGCGCCGCGGGCGTCGGCGAACTGAGCGACAAGGGGGGCGGCCTGCGCGGGGCGCCGAATGGCGCGGGGTTGCACATCGACGACCCCCGGATGGACGTGCTGCTGGAGGCCTGCGCGGGGTGGGGGCTGCCGATCAACATCCACGTGGGCGAGCCGATCTGGATGTACGAGCCGATGGACGCCCGGAACGACGGATTGATGAACGCGTTCAAGTGGAGGCTGGACAACCGGACCAACATCCTCGGCCACGCGGCCGTCGTGGGAACGCTGGAGCGCGCGTTGAAGCGGCATCCGCGGACGACGTTCATCGCCTGTCACTTGGCGAACTGCGGTTACGATCCGTCCATCCTCGGTGGACTGCTGGATGCCCACCCGAACCTCTACGCCGACATCGCCGCGCGCTACGCGGAGACGGCGCCGATTCCGCGATTCATGGGACGCTTTTTTGAAAGGTACCAGGACCGTCTCCTCTACGGCACCGACATGGGAGTGGGACGGGACATGTACCTCACCACGTTTCGCATCCTCGAGACCGAGGACGAACATTTCTACGACTGGAATCTCTTCAGCTACCACTGGCCGCTGCACGGTTTCGGCCTGACGGATGACGTGCTGCGCAAAGTCTATGGGGGGAACGCTCGAAGGCTCCTGGCGCTTCCAGAGCTCCGCTGAATACGCCGCTCAAGCCACGGAAACGCCGGCTGAACCGCGCGGGTCCGTGGAGGGTGGGCTCAGGTCCCGCAGAACGTCTTTTCCACGCGCTCGCCGGGAAGGGGCGGCGTGGTGAACTCCCGGGGATTCGTCGGGGTGTCCCAAGGACGGTTCAGGACTTCCAGAAGTCGCTTCGCCGGCCCCAGGTCATCCAACGAGGCGGCATTGAGCGCTTCCTCGACCTTGTGGTTTCGCGGAATGACGGCGGGATTGTGGCGGCGCATCAGGGTCCTCGCGTCGTCAGGCGTTCCGGGTTGGCGGGTCAACCGCGCCAGCCAGAGGCGATGCCACTCTTGAAAGTTGGCGTCCTGCTTCACGGAGGTATCAATCGTTGCGTCGGTACACGAAGAAGAGTCGACGGAGTGACCCTCACCCGGCCTGTGGCCACCCTCTCCCCTAGGACGGGAGAGGGCCGGCGTCCCGAGCGCCAACGACCGGAAGGTGTTCGTGAAATCCCGGTTCCGCTGGTGCATCCAGGACAGCAGGGATTCCACCAGGGCCGTATCTCCGTCCTCCTCCGTGATCAGGCCGAGTTTCGATCGCACGCCGGAAAGCCAGTGGCGTTGGAAGGCGCCAGGAAATGCGGCGATGGGCCCGCCCGCCCGTTCGACCGCCTGTTGTTCCTCGGGATGAATCAGGGGGAGCAGCGTCTCGGCCAGGCGGGCCAGGTTCCATTGAGCGATCCGGGGCTGGTTGACGTAGGCGTAACGGCCGTTCCGGTCGATCGAACTGAACACCGTCGCCGGATCATACTCGTCCATGAAAGCGCACGGGCCGTAGTCGATCGTCTCCCCGGAGAGCGCCATGTTGTCGGTGTTCATGACTCCGTGGATGAATCCCACGAGCTGCCATCGGGCGACGAGCGCGGCTTGCCGCTCCACCACGGCTTCCAACATCGCCAGCGTCGGATTGTCGGCGCCGGCGCAGTCCGGGAAATGGCGGTTCAGGGTGTGGTCGGCGAGGGCTTGAAGCGCCTCGCGGTCCCCCAGGGCGGCGGCCCATTCGAACGTCCCCACGCGGATATGGCTGGCGGCGATCCGGGTGAGCACCGCGCCGCGAAGGGCTTGTTCCCGCAGCACCATCTCCCCGGTCGTGGCCACCGCCAGGCTTCGGGTGGTCGGAATCCCAAGGGCGTGCATGAACTCACTGATCAGGTACTCACGGATCATGGGTCCGAGGGCCGCCCGCCCGTCCCCGCGCCGTGAGTACGGTGTCGCTCCGGGACCTTTCAATTGCACGTCGAACCGCCCGCCGTCCGGGGTTCGCTGTTCCCCCAGGAGGATCGCCCGGCCGTCCCCGAGCGTCGTGAAATGTCCGTACTGATGCCCGGCGTACGCCTGGGCCAGCGGTTCCGCCCCCGGCGGAAGCGCATTGCCCGCGAACAGCGCCGCGCTTTCCGGTTGATCCAACACCTCCGGGTCGAGTCCGAGCGCCCGGGCCAGGGGACGATTGAAGAGCACGAGATGAGGTTCCCGCACCGGCGTTGGCGCCACGCTTCGATGAAGCGACGCGGGCAGGCGCGAGTACGAATGCTCGAGACGCCACCCGGCATCGGCGGTCGGAATCGGCGGGGAGGCTGCGGGTTCAGGCATGGCGCCCGGTCATCCTAGCCAGTCCCCCGAAAACTCAAAGCGCGGGGGAGGCGCCGATTTCGTCGACCCCGGGTTCGGAATTCAGCCGCCCTTCCCACCCGTAGCCGCGGCCGTCAGTCCGCGCCATCTCCGGGCCCGAGATCAGCGCCGACTGACGTCGGCGGCTACGGTCCGATCGATGACCCAACGGGTTCAAGGTCTCCACCCGGGGGTCGCGAGCCGTGGAGTCTCCATGAACCGGCCCTCACCCCCAGCCCCTCTCCCGTCCGACGGGAGAGGGTGGCGACGGAGCGCGGCGCCGGGTGAGGGTCTTCGGCTTGGCCGTTCATGGCCGCAAGGCGTGTCCCAAGTTTGGAAGAACCCCCTGCCGATGAATGTCCCCCACTCGAGACGTAGGGCTTGACGAATTTCTTATTCTTGTTTCGCTACCGATCATCGTTACCAAGGTTGGTTCGTAATTGACTGTCGTCCCGTCAAGTCGTCGTCCCCAAGCCCGCCATGAACCACCCACCCGTAGGCGCGGACGTCAGTCCGCGCCATTTCCAGGCCGGAAATTGGCGCCGACTGACGTCGGCGGCCACGGTGCATGGCCGCGATACGTGTCCCAAATTTGGAAAGCTTCGCTCGTCATGAATCTTCGCAAGTGTATTCAGCGCAGTCCCGTTGGCCGCCTTCTCAACCGGTTGCTCGTTGGGTTGCTGTTGGTCTCCATGATCGACATGAACCAGCAGACGGTCTTCGGAATGCCGACCGCCTGGGTCCACGCGCTCCACGCGGAGCGGGTGGGATTTCCCATGCTGGCGGGGAACATCGGGCCGACGTCCAACAGTGGCGGGTCGGGGCCGCGGACGGTTCCCTGGCTTCAGGCTTCACTGGGCGGTCCCTGGGGACGGGGCTTCGTGTACCAGCCGCACCTCGGTTCCTATTCACCGTTGAGCCGGGCCGTGGGCGGAATCGGGTCGACGGGACTGGCCGCGCCCAAGGGTGTCGGTGATTTGGCCCAGGCCGCGCCTCCTTCCGGCGCAACGCCCGCCGAGGCCGCCTGCGTCGCCCTGGAGGCGCGGGCCAAGTCCGGCAAGGTTCAACTGGTCTGGAACCCGGTTCCGGGCACGTTCACCTACGAGATTTATAGGGGCTTCGAAGCGGACCCGGTCGTGTTCCAGCGCATCGGTGATGTCGCCGGGAACTCGACCACGTACCTGGATGGTTTGGTGCCCAATGAGATGACCCATCTCTACTTCGTTCGCGCCGTCGGTCCCGGTGTCGCTTGTGATTCGCTGGTTTCCAGCGCCCATCCCACCGCATCTCGCAGGCCGGCCAATTACCCGCCCGTCATTTATTCCGCCCCCCCCGGCACAGCCAACCCGGCCGAAGTGCTGCGATTCAGGGTGCGAGCTTCGGATCCGAATCCGGGAGACGTTCTCCTGCACGAACTGGTCTCCGGACCTGCCGGCATGCGGGTCCTTTCCGGATCGGGTGAAGTTGAATGGCTCACCGAACCGGGCGAACACGAAATCACTCTCGGCGTGACGGACGGGAAGGGCGGCTTCGACTTTCAGACGTTCCTCCTTCGTATCCCTGAGGCGCGGGTCGCCGTCCCCGACGTGGTCGGCTTGAGCCAAGCCGACGCCGAAACCGAACTTTTCAATACTTCGCTCGTCATGGGCGCGGTCACGACGGCCAATGATCCGAACGTCCCGGCCGGAACAATTCTCAGCCAGAACCCGGTGGGTGGAACATTGGTGCCGCCTGGAAGCGCGGTCGCGCTGGTGGTGTCGGCGGGACCCTCGGATGTGATCGTTCCGAACGTGGTCGGCGAGACCGAGGGCGTGGGATCGGCGGCCCTGGTGGCGGCTGGATTGTCGGTGGGCCCGGTCACGACAGCCAACGATCCGAATGTCCCGGCCGGCACGATCCTCAGCCAGAACCCGGTGGGCGGAACATCGGTGCCTCCTGGAAGCGCGGTCGCGCTGGTGGTGTCGGCGGGACCCGCGGACGTGATCGTCCCGAACGTGGTCGGTGAGACCGAGGGCGTGGGATCGGCGGCCCTGGTGGCGGCTGGATTGTCGGTGGGCCCGGTCACGACAGCCAACGATCCGAATGTCCCGGCCGGCACGATCCTCAGCCAGAACCCAGTGGGCGGAACATCGGTGCCCCCTGGAAGCGCTGTCGCGCTGGTGGTGTCGGCGGGACCCGCGGATGTGATCGTTCCGAACGTGGTCGGTGAGACCGAGGGCGTGGGATCGGCGGCCCTGGTGGCGGCGGGATTGACGGTGGGCGCGGTCACGACGGCGAATGATCCGAATGTCCCGGCGGGCACGATCCTCAGCCAGAACCCAGTGGGCGGAACATCGGTGCCCCCTGGAAGCGCTGTCGCGCTGGTGGTGTCGGCGGGACCCGCGGATGTGATCGTTCCGAACGTGGTCGGTGAAACCGAGGGCGTGGGATCGGCGGCCCTGGTGGCGGCGGGATTGACGGTGGGCGCGGTCACGACGGCGAATGATCCGAATGTCCCGGCCGGCACGATCCTCAGCCAGAACCCGGTAGGCGGAACATCGGTGCCGCCTGGAAGCGCGGTCGCGCTGGTGGTGTCGGCGGGACCCTCGGATGTGATCGTTCCGAACGTGGTCGGCGAGACCGAGGGCGTGGGATCAGCGGCCCTGGTGGCGGCGGGATTGTCGGTGGGCGCGGTCACGACAGCCAACGATCCGAACGTCCCGGCGGGCACGATCCTCAGCCAGAACCCGGTGGGCGGAACATCGGTGCCGCCTGGAAGCGCGGTCGCGCTGGTGGTTTCGGCGGGGCCCTCGGATGTGATCGTTCCGAACGTGGTCGGCGAGACCGAGGGCGTGGGATCGGCGGCGCTGGTGGCGGCGGGATTGACGGTGGGCGCGGTCACGACGGCGAATGATCCGAATGTCCCGGCCGGCACGATCCTCAGCCAGAACCCGGTGGGTGGAACATCGGTGCCTCCTGGAAGCGCGGTCGCGCTGGTGGTTTCGGCGGGACCCGCGGATGTGATCGTTCCGAACGTGGTCGGCGAGACCGAGGGCGTGGGATCGGCGGCGCTGGTGGCGGCGGGATTGACGGTGGGCGCGGTCACGACGGCGAATGATCCGAACGTCCCGGCGGGCACGATCCTCAGCCAGAACCCGGTGGGCGGAACATCGGTGCCGCCTGGAAGCGCGGTCGCGCTGGTGGTTTCGGCGGGGCCCGCGGATGTGATCGTTCCGAACGTGGTCGGCGAGACCGAGGGCGTGGGATCGGCGGCGCTGGTGGCGGCGGGATTGACGGTGGGCGCGGTCACGACGGCGAATGATCCGAATGTCCCGGCCGGCACGATCCTCAGCCAGAACCCGGTGGGCGGAACATCTGTGCCTCCAGGAAGCGCGGTCGCGCTGGTGGTGTCGGCGGGGCCCGCGGATGTGATCGTTCCGAACGTGGTCGGTGAGACCGAGGGCGTGGGATCGGCGGCGCTGGTGGCGGCGGGATTGACGGTGGGCGCGGTCACGACGGCGAATGATCCGAATGTCCCGGCCGGCACGATCCTCAGCCAGAACCCGGTGGGTGGAACATCGGTGCCGCCTGGAAGCGCGGTCGCGCTGGTGGTGTCGGCGGGACCCGCGTTCGTGATTGTTCCGAGTGTGTTCGGTTTGATTGAGGAAGAGGGAAGAGCCGTGTTGGTGGCGGCTGGACTGACGGTGAGTGAAACCCAACCCCTCTATGAATCGGGCTTTCCTTTGGGGACGATTCTCGGCCAGATCCCGCGCGCCGGGACGGAGGTGCTGCCTGGAAGCGCCGTCGAACTGCACGTGGTGGTGGGGGGGTCGAGGGTGGGGGTCCCCGGTGTGGTTGGCCTCGATCTCGCCACCGCGGAGAGCCTTTTGTCGCCGTTCTTCCAGGCGGTGGTGGTTTCTGAGCGGAACGACGACACCGTGCCGGCGGGGCACGTGATTTCGCAGGATCCCGAAGCCGAGACCCTAGCGGAGATTGGTTCGTCCGTGGAGCTGGTCCTCTCGCTGGGACCGGTGCTTGTGACGGTTCCGGATGTGGTGGGTCTCACCCAGGCCATCGCGGAATCCGCGGTGACCACGGCCGGGCTCACCGTGGGAGTCGTCTCGACGGCCAATCATCCCACCGTTCCCGTGGGGCGGGTCATCAGCCAGAATCCGCCCGCGGGTGCTGGGGTGGTGCCTGGAACCTCGGTTGCCCTGATCCTCTCGGTGGGACCGGCGAATGTGACGGTTCCCAATGTCGTGGGGACAACCCAGGCGGCCGCGGGATCGGCGATCACGGCGGTGGGCCTCGCGGTGGGGGTGATCGCGACCGCCCATCACCCCGTCGTACCGGCGGGCATCGTGATCAGCCAGAATCCGATCGCGGGAGCGTCGGTGGCCCCTGGGACCCCGGTGGCGCTTGTTCTTTCGCTGGGGCCGGCGCCGGTTGTTGTGCCCAACGTGGTCGGGCAGGAACAGGGCGTGGCGGAGGCGGCCTTGCTTGCGGCGGGTCTGGCGGTCGGGACGGTCACGACAGCCCTGGATTCGAATGTTCCGGAGGGGTCCGTGATCAGTCAGAACCCGGTTGCCGGAGCCAGTGTGCCGCCAGGATCGGCCGTGAATCTGCTGGTTTCCCTGGGGGCTGTGGCGACCGTGGACATCACCCTGCCGGTGGTGACGCTGACAGCACTGCCCGCCATCGTGGATCCGGGTCAAGCCGTGACGATTCAGGTCACCGCGACCGACGATGTTGGAGTGGTGGGCCGCTCGCTGCGGGTGGGTCTCGTCGGGGTCGCGTTGGATGCCACGGGCAAGGGGATCTTCGTGCCCGCGGCGCCGGGACTGTACCAGGCCGTCGCGGAGGCCACGGACGCCGCCGGCAACATGGGTGTCGGGACGACCCAATTCCGGGCCCGCGCGGCTTCGAACAGCGTGCCGCCGTCGGTGTCGATGACGGCTCCGGCCGCGGATGCGATCGTCTCCGTTCCCACGTCGGTGGTCGGGACGGCGTCTGATCTCGACCTCGCGTTCTACGAGTTGCAAGCGGCTCCGGCGGGAAGCGCCAACTTCCTCACCTTCGTGCAGGGAACCACGAGTGTGAACTCGGGGGTGCTCGGGGAGTTGGATCCTCGGGCGTTTGTTCCGGGGAGTTACCAGATCCGCCTCTGCGCCGAGGACACCTGGGGTCACCGGTCCTGCACGACCGCCAGAAACATCGAGATCGCGGGAGCGACGGCGGCGCCCGGGGTGATCCGGTTCGCTTTCTTCGACGGGTTCGTCCAGATGGCGGGACTCCCGATCACCATCCGCCGGGTCTACGATTCCCGGGACAAGTCGAGCGGTGACTTCGGGGTGGGTTGGAACCTCGACACCGACGACATCAAGCTCCAGGCCAACCGTGTCATGGGCGTGGATTGGCGGATCGACAAGTTGGGCGGTTTTTTCCCGACCTTCCGTCTCACCGCCTCGGCCGAGCATCGGGTCACGGCGTTCCTGCCGGGGGGCGAGGCCCATCGGTTCCGGATGCGTCCAAGTCCCGAGCAGCAGCAGCTGATCCCGATTGATTTTCTGAACGGCGCCACCTTCGAAGCGTTCCCGGGGACCACATCGACCCTGACGCCGAACTCCCAGCCGGATCTGGTTCAACCGGTGCTCAACAGCAGCGGTCCGGTCGAGCTCTACACCATCGAGCTCCAGCTCTACAACCCGTCGGCCTACACGTTGAAGCTGAAGGATGGCCGGCAATTGACGTTCGGCCAGGTGGGGAACTCGCTCGCTTATCGCCTGACTCAGTTGCGCGAACCCAACGGCAACTTCATCAACTTCGGCACCGCCGGGATCACGCATTCCGCCGGGGCGGGCATTTCGTTCATCCGCGACGCGACGGGACGCATCACCTCGCTGACGGATCCCGACGGTCGAACCCGTACCTATGCGTACAACGTCGGCGGGGATCTGGCTTCCAGCACGGATTTCACCGGGCAGACGACCGAGTACCGCTATGACGCGTTCCACAACCTGATCCAGGTCATCGACCCGCGAGGCAAGATTCCGGGCACGCTCATCTACGACGATCAGAACCGCATCGTCGGAGTCATCGACTCGGCGGGCAACCGCGTCGAAGTGCAACGCGACGAGGCCGCCAACCAGGAAATCATCACCGATCGGCTCGGCAACACCACCGTCCACACCTACGACAACCTGGGGAACATCCTCAGCACGGTCGATGCGCTCGGTCAGACCTCCAGTTTCACCTACGATGCCCAGGGCCGACTGCTCACCCGAACGGATCCCCTCGGGAACGTCGAGACCTTGACCTACGACGCGTCGGGGAACCTCCTCACCCACACCGATGCGCTCGGGAACACGACCGTCCAGACCTATGACGCGGCGGGCAATCTGCTGACCCAGACCGATCCGCTCGGGCGACGGTTCGCCTACGAATACAGCGCCCAGGGCAACGTCACGGCCGTCGTCACGCCCCGGGGTGGACGCATCGTGCAGGCTTATGACGGGGCGGGGAACCTCACGAGCCATGTCACGCCCACGGGCGAAGCCGCCACCTTCTCCCGAGCCGCCAACGGGCGTCTCGATGGCTACACCTTCCCCGGCGGACGACCCGGATCCGTCACCACACGGTCGGATGGCCAGCTCCAGGCGGAGGAATTCACGGTCGGGGGCCGGACCGTCCGCTACGAATACGACTACGACGCCAACGGCAGCCTCACGGGCATGACGCTGCCCGGCGGCGACACGTCGTCCATTCGCTACGACGAAACCGGGCTGCCGACCGACTCGACGGATTCACTCGGCCGGACCACGTCCGTGAAGTTCGACCTGAATGGGAATGTCACTTCCCATGTCGACTACGACGGGACGCGGTTGGACCTCGAACGCGACGCGGAGAACCGGGTCACCAGCATCACGAAAGCGGGCCAGCGGGTCGACCGTGTCCTCGATGCGCTTGGGCGTCCGACGGTGGTCCGAATGCCCGGCGGCCAGGAAGTCAGCACAACCCGCGATGCCGCCGGTCGGATCATCTCGCAAACGCAAACCGGCGAAGGCGCGCTGACCCACGAATACGACGCGGCGGGAAGGGTGACCCGTTCCACGGCCGCGGACGGCGGAGTCAGTCAGTACGAGTACGATGTCGCCGGGCAGCTCATCCGAGTCACGAACCCCCTCGGCCACGCGACCCGGTTCGAGTACGACCTCGACGGCAATCTCGTGCGAACCTTGTTCGCCGACGGCACCGACGTGCGTGTCGAATACGACCTTTCCCGCAGGCTCACGGCGGCGATTGACGAGGTCGGCGTCCGCCTCTCCTACACCTACGATGGCGCTGGGGACCTTGCCACGGCGACGGATCCGGCCGGGGGAATCTCGACCTACACGTACGACGGGATGGGCAACCTCGCGCGCGCCGTTTCCAGCACCGGACGGACGTGGGAGTTCGCCTACGACCTTCGCGGCAACCAACTTTCCCGGACTCAGCCGTGGGGCGGAACCGAACAATACGAACTCGATGCGGGCGGCGGAATCACCCGGATCATCGACGGCGCCGGGCTCGTCACGGAGTTCGCCTACGACAGTGCGAACCGGGTCATCCGCCGGGACCTCGAGGGTGGCCGGACCGAAAACCTCGCCTACACCCCGTCCGGAAAACTCAGCACCGCCTCGACGCCGAACGAGACGGCCGCGTACACCTACGATGCCGCGGATCGAGTCGGTCGGGTCGACTTCGGAGCATCGGGCGCCGTCGATTACACCTACGACGTCGCGGGTCGACTGGCGTCGCTCGCGACCCCAGCCGGCACCACCACCTACGCCTACGACGCGGTCGGCCGGCTGACCGGCGTCATCGATACCCAGGCGGGCGCGGCTTCCTACCAGTACGACGCGGCGGGACAGCTCAGCCAGGCCTTGCTGCCGGACGGTTCGACGACGGTCTACACGCGGGATGTCCGCGGACGGATCACCCGGATCGTCACGACCGCCCCGGGCGGCGCGGTTCTCCGGGATGAGACCATCACCTTGGATGCCGCGGGGAATCCGATCGGCATCCAGGAGGATTCCCGCCAGGTCACCTACGCGTACGACGCGGCGGGCAGGATCGCCTCGGAGACGCGAACCGGCGCGGACGCCGGCGGTGGATCGTTCACTTACGACGGTGACTGGAACCTCCTTCAGAACGGCGCCCGGGTTCAGAGCTACGATGCCGGGGGGCGGCTCGCCTCCGATGGCCTGTTCACCAGCCACACCTACGACGACGCCGGGCGGCCCCTGTCGCGTTCCAATGCGACCGTCACGGAGCAGTTCACCTACGATTCGCTCGGCAGGCTGGTGCGCGTCGACAGGACGGGTGGCGCGCCGAGCCAGGTGCTCCTGGATTACAACCACCGGGGATTGATCAGTCGGGTCGACGCCGACGGAGCCGTCCGCAATCTGCTCTGGGATGTCACGGCGGCGGTCCCGGTCCTGCTCGAGGAAAGGGATGACGCGGGTGGTCTTCTGGCGCGTTACACCTACGGGCTGGGCCCGATCGCGGTTTCAGGCGCGAACGTCCGGGTCCTCCACCACGATCCGCTGGGTAGCGTCCGGTTGGTGACGGCCGCCGACGCCTCGGTCGTCGAGCGGTCGGCGTTCGCCGCCTATGGCGAGCGCACCCTTGGAGCGGGAGCCAGCACGCGGCTTCAGTTCACGGGAGAGTATTTTCTTCCCGAACTCGGCCTGTACTTCCTGCGGACCCGGTTCTACGACCCGACCGCCGGGCGGTTCCTCACACCGGACCTCCTCGAGCCCATTCCCAACCAGCCCCAGACCTACAACCCGTATTTGTATGTCGGCGCCAATCCGGTGCGGTTCCGGGATCCGTTGGGAACGTTCTCGGTCGGCTCCATCTCGGTCGGCTTGGCGATCATCAGCGTGATGGTCAGCATCGCGCTTCCGCATTTTCCGGCTCCGGTCCTGCTGATCGCGCGGGCCCTCGGACTGACCCAGGCCGACGCGCAGGTCGGCTTGTCGGTGGCCCTCAGCATCGGGCAGGGGATTTGGGCCGGCGGCTTGCAGGTCGACATTCTCTATGGCCCGACCAAGAAGGCCGCTGTGCTCTGGATTTTCGCGGGGGGTGAGATCGGGTCGGTGCGAAGCGATCCGCGCTTCGGCGGCATCAACATCATCTTCTGGGCCGGACCAATCTACGGAGAGGCTGGGGCCGATCCCGGCGATCCGAGGCCTGGTGTCTACATCATGTTCGCGGGCACGTTGGCGCATGTCCTCGGGAACTTCGCGTTCAAGGGGGGTAGCGGCAACAGCACCAAGGTTCAGCCTCAGTGGAGTCGGGGTTCCGGCGCGCTGCAGTTCGAGATCCTAGGGGTCAACAAGGACGGAAGTGTCGGAAGCAGCTTCCGCCAGGCGTTCACCTTTTACGGCGCCGGCTGGAATGCCCTGACCGGCGAGCTCGACAAGATCAAGTTCGCCGCCAAGGGAGAAGTTTAAGTTCCCCGGCCAGCCCAGCCGACTCTCCGGCCGGCGTGTTTGGAATGGCGGGATCGCGCTGTCGGTGTACCTGCCGGTCTTGTGGGTCATCTGGGACGGCAACGAGGTCCAGCTCCGCACCTACTTCGACCTGTTTTGAGGCGTCGCCCGGACACGCGGAGTCGGCCGCGCCCAGGTTGGGTGGGCGCGGCCGGTCTCTGCGCGTTGCCCAGTGTCGCGCGGTGGGTCGTTCCCGGCGCGTTCCTTCCGGAGACCTTCGTGGCGGCGCAGCAATTCGGCTTCGGCGTGTTCATGGCGCTGGCGGTCGTCGCGGGAATCCGGCATTGGACGGTCCGGCGTCAGCGGGATGCGGCGGCCCGATCCTTTGCCGCGCGCCAGACCCGGATCGCCTTGGGGATCGGGCTGGTCCTGGGGGTGTTGCTGTTTCGCCGCCGCCCGCGGTCAGTTCCTTCAGATGGGCGGATGGATGCTCCTCCCGATCGCCTTGCTGGGCCCGGGATTGGCGTTGGCGGAGCGGCGTCGAGGGGGGCGTCCACGGCCGTAGCGCAGGACGGTCGTGTCGCGCCGACTTTCCAGTCGGCTCGGCTCAGGTCGGGTGACGGAAGGAGGGGGCCGGCTGAAAGCCGGCGCGACTGGGGGAGGGATTCACCCGCCCGGTTCTTCCGTCGTGATGGCCAGGAGAAAGGGTCCCGGGGTGTTCATCGCGGAGACGATGTCGATGCTGATGACGTGAACCGAGGGTCGGGGATTGATCCACGTGGTCTTGAAGAGGCCGACGTTGCCGTCGGGGATGTAGGCTTGCCAGGCCAGTTCGAGGTCCGGTTCCGGCGAGAACGCGGGGGAGTTGGCCGGCTTGCCGATCCACCAGTCGCGGGTCTTCTCGCCCAATCGAAGTTGAAATTCCTCCCGCCCGTCGTCGGCATAGCGGATCACGTAGGACACGACTGGTGTTCCTTTCGGGGCGAAGGAGCTGCTTCCGAAAAGGGATGCCTGGAGGAAGTGGATTTTCCCGGCCGCCGTTCCGATGGGAATGCCGTCGACCCGCCGGGGGTACTGATTCGTGAGCATGGTGTGGTTCTGATTCCAGAGCATGAGGCCACACCGCAGTTGAAGAATGCCGCGGACATCGAAGGGAACCCCGTTGAGGACATTCAATCCCGGGGACATCGCCGAAAGGTTGCCGCCCTCGCTGGCATGCCAGTCATGGTTCAGCCCCGCGTTATAGAACTCCGTCAGATCCACCAGGCTCGGCGGCAAGGAGGGGTCGCGCATGGGTATTCTGAACAGTTGGTCCTGGGTCGATTGCGCCTCATCGATCCGTCCCAGTCGCCGCTGCAGTCCAATCCGCACGAAGCGCATTTTGGCCAGATCCAGTGAATTCGGGCGCTCCCCGATCCCATCGAGAAGGGTGATGGCCCTGTCGTAGGCGTCGTCGGCCGCTTCCGGTCGATTCAGACGGTCCAGTACTTGGGCTCGGAGACGATGGTACAACCATTGCCTCGTGTCGCCGGCCAGGGCCAGGTCGATGGAATTCAGGGAGCCCGGCAGGTCGCCGGACCGAGCCCGGGCCACGGCCTGGGCGAACCAGGCGTCGTGCGAGTCGGGGTCTTTTCGGAACGCCTCCTCCATCATCCAGTTTCCCTGGCGAAGTGCGGCCGGGTCTTCGCGCTGGAGCAGGGAAGCGGCCTGTCGCGCCAGGGTTCTGGAATCGAACGGCGCGAGTCGCCAGGCTTCGGCGACGTCGGCCGCGCGGCTCGATTCGAGGAGTTGTTGGACGTGGGCGGGAAGGGTCCGGGATGTTCCGGGGGAGATGGGCCGTTGGGTACGGTCCGACACAAGCCAACGGCACCATTGAGCAAGGGGACTCGGTGGTTCGTGGCGAAGCAGTTCGCCAACCCAGGGTTCGAGCGATTCGAACGCGGGCGGCGGCGTTTGCTCCACCTGTCCCTCGGAATCGAAGCGATAGCCGCAATAGCCTTCGACGAAGGTGTGGAGCCATTCGGGGACCGTTGGCGTCCCCGGCGACAAGTCGACCACCTCCGGCCCTGAATTCCCGACCAGCACGAACCGGTTTTCGTCGGGTGAAAACCCGAGGGGACGTCGGCCGTCGAGAGCCAGTCGGTCCGAAGCGATGCCACCCCTCCGCCAGTCCCAGACGAGGCCCGTCTCGGCGGGCAGTCGATCCGACCGGGTTGCGATGTCCCCGATGCGGCGAGGGGGTTTGCGCAGGCCGGTGATGAACAGCCACGCATCGCTCGCCGAAAAGCGGGCCTGGGTCGCCTCGCCAAATTCCCGGTTGGGCAGGGAATGGAGGGACCATTTGTCGTTTCCCAGGTCATAAACCCGCGCCCCGAACTGGGACGAAACGAGCGCCAACCATCGGCCGTCGTGCGAAAAGGCGCCGGTGGTGATCGGGTCGAGTCCGAACGGATGGAGCTTCTTCCAACCGTCGTCCTTTCGGAAAAGCACGGCTCCCGCCTGGCGGAGGGTGAGGAGGACCGAAGATCCATCCGGGCTGATCGCGAGGTCGATGTAGTCGCCGTCCACGGTATCCAGCAGGACGGGGTCGTGGCCTGATTCCGCATCCCAGAAATAGACCTGCTTGGTTCCTGGGTAACCCCATTCCCCGGGAGCATCCACGACGAAGACCATGCCGGAGGCGTCGGCGTTCAGGGCCCATTTGCCGATTCGACCGGGGGGCGGGAGGGCGAATTGGGATACCCGCCGCTGGCCAGGCCATTCCCGGCAAGTCACGGATTGCCGGTCGTGCGCCACGGTGAGAATCCGCGAGCCGTTCCCGGCGAATCGCGCTTCGGCGATCGGGACCTTTTCGGGCGGGGCGGGGGACAGCGGTTGCCCCGATGGATTCGAGATCGCGAGCAATCGGCCGTCGCGGCTGATCCAGGCGCTGGTGTTCCAGTCGGGGCTGACGTCACCGAAAACTGCTCCGACAGGTGGAGTCACCAGGGGGTAGGGCAGCGCCCCGGTCCCGCCATAGTCCAGTCGTTGCAGTCCGTTCGACTGATGGGCGACGTGGTAGAGGAGTCGGGGGCGTCGCGGGTCGAGGGCCAGCCGGAAACCGGAGGCGCCGATTTCGGTGGCGGGAAGGATTTCCTGACCGTTTTGGGAGCCGAGAAAGAAGATCCGACCGATGGCATCGTCCTGGACGATCCAAAGCCGGTGATCGGGCGATTCGCGGTACCCCCCGATTTCCTTCAATGGAATGGGATGGATCAGGTTGCCGTTCATTCCGCTTCGGATCTGGAGATCCCCGGCCAGGTTGGCCACGAGAAGGCGGGTCCCGTCGGCGGTCCAAGCCAAGCCCGCCATCTCTTCCCTCATGGAATCGTTTTCCCAGATCGGAGTCGCCGACGGGATATCCCAGGCGGAGAAGGAATTCCTCATCCCTCCCGCTTCGGTGGGGGATCGCGGCTGGGACTTGTGCTGATTGACGATCAGGGTGCGGCCGTCCGGGCTGATGGCATCGAGGAGGAAGATGTTTTCCGTTTCGCGCGTGAACGGGAATTGGTTGGGGCTCGGCGCCGGGGCGTGATCGGCGCTGATATCCCAGGATTGGAGAACCTTCCGATAGCCCTGGGAGACCAGGAGTTTCGTTCCCTGCATGGCGAGGGCGAAGGTCTTCTGGGGCATCTCAAGGACGATCGGTTCGAAGCGTTCCTTCCCGGAGTTCGGATCCCAAAACCGGATCCGGCTGTCGGCGCCGCTGCTGAGGATCAGGCGATCATCGGGAGTGATCGCGAAATGAAGGCAGGCCGGCGGATGGTGAAAGCCCGGGTTTGCCCGCCGCGCGGTTTCGAGGTCCCACACGTGGAACGCGCCGCCGTCCACCTCCAGGGTCACGGCCCGGGACCCGTCGCGAGTGAATCGGACCCGCAGCCCATGGTTCAGGTTCTCCAAACGCTCCCGGGACCGAACCTGACGCCCCGTGGCGGTCTCGAAGAACTTCAGAGTCAGATCTTCGTTGACGACGACCAGGCGGGTTCCGTCGGCGTTGAAATGTCCCTCAAGACCCTGGGTGTCAGGGGTGGCGGGTCCGGCGGTGCGGAGAGCGACGTGACGTTGGGCCATCGTGCTCATCAGCCGCTTGAACGTCGCCGGGTTTTCGGGATCGCTCCTGAGCGAGCGGGCCAGATGAAGCATCGCTTTCGAAACCTGGTTTTGCCCGAGCCACTGATCCGCCAGCAACCGGTCGGACTGGCTGGATTGCAGCCGGGCCTTGTTACGTTCCAGCGTGGCGAGGGCGGCGTTCGTCTCGGCGCGGGCGAGCGCATCGCTCGTCTCTCGGCGCGCCGCCGTCGCCTGTCTCGCCTTCCAGAAGCTGAACGAGGAACTGGCGACCAGGACCAGCGCGATCAGGGTGAACACGGCGAGGACGGTCCGGTGCCGGCGCGCGTATTTCCGGAGAATGTAGGACCGGCTCGGAGCCACGGCGGTGACCGGCTCGTTCTGAAGGTGCCGCTGAAGGTCCTGGGCGAAGTCGATCGCGGTCTCGTAGCGACCGCTCCGATCCTTCGCCAACGCCTTCATGACGATCCAGTCCAAGTCGCCTCGAAGCAGGACCGGAAGTTCCGCCGGGCTCGCCTTGAAGTCCCGCGCCAGGGCCGCCCTCGCGACGTCGCCCAAACCGGCGACCCGGATGGAAGGTCTGACGGGTTCCTCCTCGCGGATCGCGCGGCAGAGCGCGTCGTACCCGGCCGCGAGCAGCCTGCGTGTGTCGAGGGGGGGCACGCCGGTCAGCAATTCGTAGAGCAGCACGCCGAGGGAATAGATGTCGCTCCGGGTGTCGATGTCGGATCCGCCCCCGGAGGCCTGTTCCGGACTCATGTACGCCGGAGTCCCGATGAACTGCTGCTGGTGGGTCAGGATGGTGTCGTCGGTGAGCCGGTGTTGGATGGCCTTGGCGATTCCGAAGTCGATCACTTTGGGAACGGCCTGGCCGTCCTGGATCATGATGAGGACGTTCGAGGGTTTGACGTCCCGATGGATGATCCCTTTCTGGTGCGCGTGTTGGATCGCCGAACAGATGGTGATGAAGATCTCGAGGCGCTTCGGCAGTGGGAGTCGCGCCTGTTCGCAATACCGTGTGATGGAGATGCCCTGGACCCGTTCCATCACGAAGTACGGCCTGCCCGACTGGGTGGCGCCCGCGTCGAAGACCTTCGCGATGTTGGGGTGGTCCATCAACGCCAGCGCCTGGCGTTCCGCCTCGAACCGCGCGATCACCTCCCGGGTGTCCATTCCCAGCTTGATGATCTTGAGCGCCACCGGGCGGACCATCGGCTCCCGCTGCTCCGCGCCGTAGACCACTCCGAATCCGCCTTCCCCGATCTTTTCCAGCAATCGGTACCGGCCGATCATCGTTCCCGGTCCCTCCGGGCTCAGCGGATCGGACGCTGATCCCGCGGCCGGAGGCGGGGGGGCGCCGTTCAGGAAGTTCCGGTCACCGGCTTCGTCGTGGCATTCGAGGAGCTCCTCCGCCCGGCGCCGAAGGGTTGGATTGTCCCGACTGATCTCATCGAGAAGCGCCCGGCGGTCGTCGGGGGAATCCAGACACAGCAGTCTCTCGAAGAGTTCTTCCTCGGAACGTTCGCTGGGAGTCATGCCCTGGGGCGGGGAGTGATGCTCACGCGTCGTTCTGGAGCTGCCGGATCTCCCGGATCAGCCAGGCGCGCGAGAATTCCCAATGCCGTTTGACGGTGGCTTCCGAAACGTCGAGGACCTGGGCGCATTCCTCGTTGCCGAGGCCGATGAAGAAACGGAGTTTCACCAGTTCCGCCTTGTCGGGCGCGACGGTCGCCAGTCGGTCCAGGGCTTCGTGGACGACGAGAAGCGTCGGGTCGTTGGCGTCGGTGGCCAGGTTCAGATTGTGCAGGTCGACCCGTTCCAGCTTTCCCCAGCCGCGCTTCTGGCTGGCACGTCTTCGGGCGTTTTCGATGAGCACCTGGCGCATGGCCTGGGCCGCCGCGCGGAAGAAATGGGTGCGATCCTTCCAAGAGCCCTCGCCGCTGGCGGTCAGGCGGAGATACGCCTCGTGGACGAGCGCGGTCGCCTGAAGGGTGTGACCCTCGGGTTGCGAGGCCATGTGGCGCGAGGCCAGTCGACGGAGTTCCTCGTAGACGATCGGAAGCAGCCTTTCGGCCGCCGCGTCGCCGTCCTGGCCGAGCGCCCCCAGCAATCGCGTCACGTCGCTCATTGGATTGGGAGGACCGGGACGGTCCCATGAATGCGGATCAGATCGCGGTCCCTGCCGCGCACTCCCGCGATTCCTTGGACCCATCTATTTCTTTTTGAACTTCCAGGCCGACTGGAGCATCGCGGGGTCGTAGGGCGCGGCCACCACGCCGTCGGAGGCGAAGAGGAAAAGCGCGCACTTGTAGACGTGGCTGGCGACGCTGGTGAGGTAGATCCACGCCAGGAGACCCACCAGCCAGAGGGCCCCGACGACGGCGATGATCCAGGCGTTCTGCAACATGATGGAAGCCGTCACGGCGCCTCCCAGAAGCAGCACCGACCCGAGCGCGATGAGCAAATTGCCAAAGGTCAGTCCGGCGTAACCGATCAACGCCTCGCCCCAGGTGCGTTTCAGCATGCCGGCGGAGGTGCGGAGCAGGGCCACCGGGTTGACGCTCCGTTCCTCCCGCACCAGAACGGGGATGGCGAAGATGGAGGTGACGCTCCACGCGAGACCGATGAGGCGCGCGACCATCCGGCCGACGAAATCGAGCTTTTCCTCGATCGCCTTGATGATCAGACCCACCACCCCCGCGAACAGGCTCCAGACCAGGATTCCCTTCCATCGGGTGGTGGCGAACCGCAACCCGCGCCGGATCGACACCGGGCGTCCGCTGAGCGCCGCCAGGATCTCGTTGTAGAAGGCGACGTTGAAGAACGTGGCGAGGAACATGGAGACGAAGTAGAGCAGCGCCAGGTAGCCCATGGCGGCCGGCGTCAGTCCGGGATTGGAAGGTTGTCCGTCCTCCGCCGGAGCGCCGGGAGTGAACAGCGAATCACCGATCGACTGCCAGTGCGCCGCTTCCGCATAGCCGTGGCCGGTGGGCCGGAGAACGGCGGGCGCGACGAAGAACAGGGTGATGACCAAGGTGCAGACGGCGATCACGATCGGGAAAACCAGCAGCTTCCGGTTCTCCTGAATCACCCGCACCGAACTCTTGAACAGCATCCAACTGCGCTGAAATCTGCTGGGTTCATTCATGATGCTTTCCTGGCTTTCGAGGACTCCGAATGCGCGAGGTGAGCGTCCGGCCTCCTCGCTGGTCGAACCAAGGGCCTTCGATCCGGGACACTGCGCCTTGTCCTGTCGTTGTCAGCACCGTTTTTCCGAACCTTCTCCCCGTAGCAAGGTCCGTCGGACCGGCCTGTCGATAGCCCGCACCCCGGAATGATTTCCAAGCTCCAATAGGAGCGGCCCTCGGAGCGGTGGTCCCGCGCTTCGATCGCCCTGGATTGAGGTCGGAAGGGTCATCCGTTGGGCCGCCCCTCCGGGGCTTGAGATCCATTCCTGGACACGTTGCTAGAGACAGGCCGGTCCTACGGACCTTGGTTCGGGGAAGCGGATCGGCCAACGGAAGAGCCCTTTTTTCCCGAGATGACGTCGAACCCTAGGGCTCCGGATTTCTTGTTCCCAAGAAATGGCCAATCTCCATGCCCGGCCAAGAGCCGACGGGACATGGATGTGTACCGCCGACTTTCCAGTCGGCTCCGGGGGACGAAACGGAGAGGCCGGCTGAAAGCCGGCGCGACAGGGGGCGATGTACCGCCGACTTTCCAGTCGGCTCCGGGGGACGAAACGGAGAGGCCGGCTGAAAGCCGGCGCGATAAGGGGCGATGTACCGCCGACTTTCCAGTCGGCACAAGAGGAGGTACCCACCGTCACCTCACCTGCACTTTGAAGAAGCGGCTCGCGGTGGGATTGGCCCGCGGGTCGACGGGTTCCACCCGCAGAATGCGAACATCGGACGCCACGTAGTGGGAATGGGTCGATCCAGCGGGGCCCTCGTCGGGAATCCGAAAGTGGACGGGACTCCAGGTTGTCGAATCCGTCGAGGCGAGCACCGTGTACGTCCGAGGCTTGATCACGGTGAACTCAAGGAGCGGTGGGGCGGATGCCCGCGGCACCATGGCCAACCGGAAACCGCCCTCCGGATCGAAAGCGAAGGTCCCGGCCAGGTACTCGTCCAGATTGCTGATGCCGTCGCCGTCGGAGTCGTCTCCGGGACGGATATCCTCGAGGGTGCCGCCACCGAGTTGACCGATCAACAGACGCTCCCAGTCATCGGGGAGACCGTCGTTGTCCGCGTCCACGCCCAGCGTCAGGTCGATGCGGGTGCTTTCCGCCGGTTCGCCGAGGTGCGCGTAGTCGCCCACCATCTCGATGGGCAGGTACACGGTTTGACCGATCCGCACGCGGATCCGAAACGGGAGCGTTGGTTGAAGGGCCGTCGGTTTGTAGATGTCGGAGGCGATTCCGGAATCCATGGACACATCCAACCCGTAGTTCAGGCCCGGTTCGATTCCGAGGACGATGGATTCGGAGATCTGAACGCCGTTGGCGGCTTCGAAAATGATCCTGGCGTCCGGGACGTTCAGGGGTTCGCCGTACTCATTTCGGACCATGCCGAAGATGTGGTGATGCGGTGCGGGCGGAAAGGCCTGGACGGGCGCTGGCGCCATCCATGCGATGCCGATGGCCGCCGCCAACCACCGTGGGATCGGGCGAAAGGACAATTTCATGGTCGATAGAAAATCTCAGAGGTTGCGGTCAGTTGCCGGAGTACGAGTAGGTGACGAAGTGCAACTTGATGTCGCGCACCGTCCTGATCAGGCGGTCGAGTCCTTCGTCGGGGTCGCGGAGCAGCGCATGTCCGGGGATCACGAGCTTCCAGCGGCTGTTCCACGCCGAACGCCCGATCAACCGGTTGTTCGTGTACTGGGAACGCTGCAATGTCCCGAGGCCGGTATACAGGCTGGTGGCGAAGAGGCTCCCGGACGGAACCGGTCGGAAGGCCTGATGCTGCCGGTACGCGAACAACGGTTCGGTCAGTGAATTCGCGGATTGATAGAACGCTCCGCCGTCCAGCATCGAGGCGCCGATATCGAAGGGCAGGGGGATGGCCACATCGTCCACCATCCAGGAACGAACGGTGCTCGCCCCACTCATGGGCGGAGTCCGCATCAGGTCGACTCCCACGGGAATGAGGTAGACCTCGGGGGTGGCGGAGAGGGCGAGCGGATCGAGGAACCAGCCGTCGGGATCCGGCGGGGAAGCTCCGCCCGCTCCGGCGTTGGCGGCGGGCTGATCCATGCCGCGATAGCCCTCCAGGGCGACACCGACGCCAAAGATCTTCGTGGCGAAGGAACTCGCGCTGAACGAGTGATCGCCCGCGGCGAGGTCACGGCCGAAGAGGTTGTAACCCTTGGCGATGGTGGTGCCGAACTCCAGGATGATGCCCGGTACGGGAAGACCGTCACCCCGCCGTATCTCCCGGCAATAGCGGCGCACATCTTCGTCGGCCATCACATCCCGCTGGCGGCGCAGTTGCAGGACGTCCGTCCATTTGGCATCGCCGCTGGAGGAGGGGAGGACACGGAAGTTTTCCGTGCGCAGGGAGACCAGGGTTCCGTAGGCGTCGGGGTTGTTGAAGCCGAGCCGCCCGCGCACGACGTCCCAATCGGCCTTCATCTCCGCGAGCGCGCTGGAGAGGCCGGGATCGCCGGTGTTGCTCCCGGCGTATTGCGGTTCCCCGTCGCGGACCACGCCGAGGGCTCGGGCGCCCAGGATCCGATTCACGAAGCCGCGCCCGGCCGTGGTGTTGATCAACCCGGTCTCGTAGTCGTAGGCATTGGCGGCGAGGAACGCGTACCGCGCCGAGAGATCGAACAACGTCTTGTACCGTTCGAGCTTCTCATTGCGGAAGCCGCGGAAGGCCGCGTCGCGCGTGCGGAATCCCTGCACGACGGAGGCGGCGCGCTGCCGGTGGACCTGTCTCTCCGCCTGGAGGCGATCGCCCTGGGCCACGAGGGCCTGGTACCCGCGCACGGCGTCGTCCACCTCCTGGACCCGCTGATTGATCGTGAAAAGGGTCTGCTGCAACTCGACCAGCGTGGCGTCCAGTTCCAACACCGCCTGCTGCTGTTTCAGGTTCCGAATCAGGGGCTGGACCACGGTGGCGTCCCGGATTCTCAAATAGCCCTCCTTCGACACGGTCAAGGCGCCGATCGCGAACTCCTTCGAGAAATGGAGCGCGCCATTCGCCTCGGTGGCGACGCCGTATCCCGCGAGGATGGTGGCGCGAGCCGCGGAGAACGTATCGCCCCCGACCGCGGTGCCGACGATCGTGCTCTTCGGGATCGCTTCGAGGGCCGTTTGGGTCGCCTTCTCCAAGCCGCCCAGGAAGCTTTGGTAGGCGAGGTACGCCATCTTCCCGGCGAAGATCGTGCTCTCCAGGGCGGTCTGTGTCTTCGCCACTTCGTCATTGAAGCGGTTGAGAAAGTGGTACTCCTTCCGCTCCGCCTGAAAATACTCCACGGAGCGATCCAGTCGTCGCTTCAACGCCTCGTGGCCCGAGAGCGTTCCGAGAGCGGCGTTGCGGGCGAGATGAATGCGCGAGATAGCCTCCTGCAACTTACCGGGCGAGGCGCGGCGACCCGTCCAATCCGCCGGCTTCACCACGCCCCCCGAGGCGTCCAACGAAAAGCCCACGTAGTCGAGGTCGGGCCGGTAGTCCGCGGGATCGCGGGTCAGCGCGGTCCTGACGAAACCGAATCGGGCCCGGGTGGCGTTGAAGCCGTTGTCCTCGGTGACCGAGGTGTCGAAGGCGGTGGGGAAGTCCTGGATGTCGATCTTGAACACCCGCGTTTGGGCGTCGGACACCAGGCTCAAGCCCCCCAGCGGCATGGGCTCGGCGTAGGCGAAGTGCACCAAATCCGGGCCCGCGTAGCCTTGTTGGTAGGTTCCACCCGGGCCGATGTCGTCGGTGTAAGGCGTGCCGTAAAGCTCGATGAGGGCGTTGTTGTACGCGAGTTCCTGCCGCGCGATCCCGGCTTGGAAGTCGGCCAGCGAATCCTGCTCCGATCGCATCAGCCGGGTCACATCCTTGGCGTCGTCGAAGGCCGCCGCGGCGTTGTTGAGGGCGACCTTGGCCCGGTCGTAGGTCTGCTCGAAGTGCGATCCGTTCGCGCCGCCGACCACGGCGTTGGGGTTGATGTCCATGGCGACGCCGCCTGGCTGCAAGCCGAGGGGGGTCATGCCGGCGTTGGCGTTGTCGATCGCCGACTGCAGGTCCGCCGCCATGGTCGCCAGCTCCGTCAGCTCCGGCACGGTGGTGCGGTCGATCTTCTGAATCCCTTCGTGATCCGGGTTAGGGTCCACGGCGGGCAGAATGGCGTTGCCGGTGATCCAGTGGAGGTAGGCACCCTGGCCGGTCCGGCTGGCCCAGTGATCGAAGCCCCAGTAGCGGGTCGTCGGGATCGGGCGCCGCGTGTTCACACGAGTGGGCGCGAAGTGGGACCAACCGGAGGCGTGGCCGGGCTGATAATCCTTGCGCCACGTGAGATCCACGGTCTGCCGGCCCGCGCGCGCCACCGAGGCGGCGGCGGCGGCGAACTTCCGCTCGTCCTGGTAATCGACGGACACCGGTTGTCCGAGCACCGTCACGGCTTCGACGCGGGGGACCCAGTCGAAGCTGTTGTTGAGCAGGAGGGAATAGTAGCCCTTCAGCGCGGTGAGATAGTGTCCGTAGGCGTCCCCATGGCCTTGCGGAAACATGCGCGCGGCATCCTGGGCGTTGATGATGCCGTCCGGAGTCTGATTCGGGTTCTCCTGGATGTTGTAGTTGATCGCGTAGATGACTTCGCCGGAATCGATGCCGCGCGTGTAGTTCCAGACCAGGCGATTGTACACCGGAGCGGTCGCCACGCCGGGCAGGAGGAAGTCGTCGCGCCCGCGCAACAAGGCCAGTTCCTCGTCCAAAAGCGAAGGTTCCTGGCCTTTGAAGGCGAAGAGCGCCGTCGCGATGTCGCCGTACGTGTTGTTCGCCGTGCCGATGCCGATGGTCGGATTCGCGGCGTCGGCCCACGCTTCGTTGCCGATCGCCATGTAGAGGTCGCTGAGATAACCCGCGGCGAGTAGCAAGGCGTCGTTGGCGGGACCGTAGTTGTAGCCGGACTCGACGCTGATCGAACGGCCCCGGCGGAGGATCGTCTCGTAGATCTCGACGAGGCCGTAGTCGTTGATGGTGTCCAGATTGAGCGCCACGTCGCCTTCCCAGCGAGGACCGGCCTGGGTGAGCAGGCTCGCATCCGTATTGACGGCGTTGTTGAACAAGTCGGTGACCCGCTGGTTGAAGGGATTGATGCCGGCGAGGACCCGCTTGATCCAGCCTTCGGCCAGTTGAGGCTCCGTCCAGGCGGACCATTGGTTGTGCAACGGATGGGCCGCATCCAACGGCCTATACCGAACGGTGAGGTAATTGTCGCCGAGCACCTGGATGCCGGCCCCGCCCAGCAGGTAGCGTGGGAGATCCGGTCCCGAGGTGAGCGCGAGATAGCGCGACATGGTCGCGTCCTTCTCCGGCGGCAGGCCGTCCACCGGCGCGGCGATCTTCCACTCGTAGTCAAATTGATCGAAGCGCCCCGCGAGATCCGGGCTGTGCTGGAAGGTGACCAGTTCGCTGAGGGGATTCTCCGCGGCCAGCACCCTCAGTTCGCCCGGATACAGGGACTTCCCGACTCGCAGCACGTGCAGGGCGACCGGGTCGCCGGCTTCCGTGAACGCGGACCCACTCGCCTCCACCAGGGTGACGAATCCTCCGCCCGGCCCGGTGGCGCTGAGGGCGTAGGAGTCCACCGCCGTGTTGTCGCTGGTGATCTCGGCCAGGCTTCCAGGCCCGACGCCGACCGTCAGACCCGGGTCGGGGATGTAGGTCCCCGGGACGTTCGGGTTTTCGTGGAACGTCTCCAGTTCCGTGGCGAGCGCGTCGATGGCTGACTCCCACCTGGCGCGGTTGATGGTGTCGGCGACGGGACAAAGCGCCTTGGCGGCGGCGAGATCCGAGCCCCGAAGAAGGTTGAGTAGGAGATAGTCGGCGCCAAAGGTCTCGTCCTTGAACTGACCCTGCAACACGAGGCTGCCGACCGGCCCGCGGTTGGGATCGAAGAAGAGGCGTTTGCCGAGGTGCGGAGGCAGGTTGGGGAAGTAGACCCGTCCCTGGAACGTTTCGGTTCGAACGCTGGCGGGGAGCTTATCGAACAAGGCCTGGTGGATTCCGAAGGATTTTTCCCTCGTGGGATCGTGGAGGACGACCGAGACCCGCGCGGCGTTGATATCGGTTGCGATGGACTGCTGGTAGAGAACGCGGGCCGTCTTCCAATCGCGCACACCCGGCAGGCCGCTCGCGGGCTTCATCAAGGTCTGTCCATAGGGAATGGTGGCGACGGGTTTGCTCGAGTCCTTGGGGTCCCGTTCCGGCCAGGTCGGACGGTAGACGATGTCCAGAGCCGGGGTCAGTTTGGACGCCGGGTCGCCAGCGAAGACGCCGTTCATCACAGGCCTCAGGTACGGCACGATGCTTCCCGGGGGTGGAGGCTCGGTGATACCCGGCCACGCGAAGCTCGGTTCGGTCTTGTAATAGAACCGCATCGAGAAGCTGTTCGAGGCGGTGGGGGACCGCGCCAGGAACGGCGGGCGGTTGGAGAAGGTGGTGATGGTTCCCGTGTTGGCGTTGGTGCTGGCCAGCAGAAGCGGTCCCTGACCCACGACGTCGCCGGTCCCCGTGACCGTGAGGGTGAAGGTGTTGGTGGCGCGGGTGCCGTCGTACAGATCGACCACCGACACCGTGACGGACTTGGCGCCGACGTCGGGGTCGGCGGGAGTGCCCTCCAGGGTGAGACCGCTGGCGGTGAGCCATTCCGGTGCGTTGCCCCGATCAAGGGACAGGAATTCATCCTGGCGTGAGGCGTGCAAGGTCAGGCGGAAGGGTCGACCCACGATGGCGGTCAGGCTCGGTGGTTGGACGAAGTGGCCGCTCGCGGGGACGTAGGTGCCCGACTCGAGTTCGGGTAAGCCCGCGTGGAGGCCACGGTAAACCCAGTGGTCCTGCCGGCGGTCGCGGTAGGTGAAGCCGGGGTAGTGGCTGAACGGGCCGTTGTCGTGGGAGTTGTTCCATCCCACCGGCAGGTCGGCTCCACCGGAGGGTTCGACGTTGTGGTTGATCGCCGTGTCCCCGCTCCCTTCCACCGGCTTGGCCAGCAGAGGGAGCGGCATGGGCGCCTGGAGCAGGCGTCCGGCCTCGGTCACGTAATCGAAAACCCAACCCGCGGAGGGCTTCTCTCGGAGGACCTTGAAGGTCGACATGGCGGGGCGGCCATCGCCCGCGACGTATTGCAGCAACACGAAGCGGGCCGATGAGTAGCCCACCGTGTCGGTGACGTTCAAATCGTCCCGCGTCGCGAAGAGGGTGTCGCCGGCCAGGATCGCGTGCTCTTCGTTCGGATTGTAGCCGGTCGCCGAGGAATCGTTCTGGGCGTAGACGAAACCGGCGGCTTCGAAGGAATTCAGCGGCCCGTCGCCGGCGCTGCCCAGGTTGCTGGCGAGAACGATCTCCCGCGCGCCGGCGGGCCACTCGATCGTGTACCGCCCGATCACGGACGGCCAGTGCGTGGCGGCGAAGCCGCGCTCGGCGTCGGCCCGGTTCGGTCGGAACCACCAGACCTCGAGTTGGTTGTCACCGGGAATGGCGTTGACCGGGATGATCGCGCCCCGGTTGGCGGACTCGAAGTCACCCGCGAGCGGGTCGGTGTAGGCGTCCGGGTTGTAGGATCGCCCGATCGGCGCGTGGATATGACCGGCGAGATAGCCGTCGGGCGGCGCGGCTCCCGCCTCGCCGTCCGGGGCGGAGATGCGTTGGCCCACCGCGACCGTCTGGGTGACGACGCGAGGAGCCGCGAGAACATCGGGAAACTGGAGCGTGCTGTTGTTTGGATTCCACCCGTCGAGACGCGCGGCGATGGGATTGCCGGGATAACTTCCCGATTTCAAGGAGACGTCCAGCCAGGAGAACACGCGCTCGAAGGCGACATGGTCCCCGGAATTGAAGCGGAGCAGCGCCCGATGCAGCGGCTGGTTCGGATCGAGGAAGGAATAGAACGCGAAATCATCGGTCAGCTTGGCGCGCGGCTTGTCGAGCGGATCCTGGTAGGCGATGGAAGGCGCGTTGGATGTGGGCAATGCCACCGCCGTGAGCTTGGCTTCGTTCTCCGTGCCGACGAGCGGGCGGACGTAGTGACTGTAGCGCGCGACGTCCGTGGGCCATTCGAATCGGTAGCGACCCAGGAGCGACGGCCATTTCAGGCCGACCTCGCCGGTCTCCATCCAGTGGATCAGACAATCGTTCTGGTTGGCGGTTTCCCGGGTGGCGTAGATCTCCACCGAATCGCTGCCGCCGACATTGTGCGGGAACGTGAAGATGGGAGTGCCCGCCTGGAGAACCGGCTCGGGTGAGAGTTCCCTCGGGTCTCCTGGAGGCGGAGGCGGGACCTGGTCCCCCAGTTCCACGCGCACGTCGAGTGGGGTCGGCTGTTTGTAGACGTCGACGATCTCGAAGCCCAATTGCTCGCGGGTCGTCGTGTCGGAACGGAGATCACCGAGCAATTCGAGGAAAACCCGGCCCTCCTGGTTGAAGGAAAAGATGCTGCCCTGGGTTGGGTCGTACCACAGGGTGCGCAGTTCCTGGAGACTCTGGTGGGTGGTGCCGTCGGTCACCTGGGATTCTCCAGGACCCACGTATTGCCGTGGGACAGTCCGGGGGAAGTTGTTGTTGTACGCGATGGCGACCGCCCCGACGCGGGCGGCGGGGACCGCGATGGGTTTGCCGAGCCGGCTGAAGCCGCGTTCGGTCCAGTACATCCGGCGCGGGGTTTTCACCGGCGCGCTGGAGACGACGTAGGTGGCGGTGTGAAGCCGGAAGTAGTTGCCCCCGTTGACGTGGTAGTTCTGGGGGTTGGCGTCGTAATCGTCCGGCACCGTCGTGCTGTAGGCGGCCTTGATCCATCGAATGGTCAAGGGTCCCGGTTGGGTGGCGTAGACTTTTCGAACGTGCGGGCTCCAATAGTATCCGGCGTTCGTGTGTCCGGTGGTGGTGTGGGGCTCGGGAAGCCAGTAGGTGTCCGGAGGAGCGCCCAGCCCCAGCCCGTTCTCGTCGGTACTCGGGACATGGACGATGCTTCCGAAGGGAAACGAAGTCTGGCGAGTCAAGTAGGGCGCCCCGACCTGGACCCGGCGGAACACCATGGGAACCACGGCATTGAGGGTCACGGGCAGCTGCATTTCCGTCGCCACGGCGAGCGAAAACGGCGTGGCGCCCGCCTTTAGGACGGCCGAGTTGCCAACGGTCACCCAATTGTTCGAGGTCAAACCGGTGACGCCTCCGAAGGCGACGAATCCTCGGAACTGGTTGGTCGTGGGCAGCAGGAAGGAGCCGGACTCATTGCGGTTGGTCATCCGTCCGTCGGATCCGGGGGGGGACCCGACGACCGACGAGATGGGAACGCCACGCTGGGATTGCAGGTTCCAGGTCGTCTCGGGTTGACGGATCTCCAACGGCAGGCTGATCGGTTGGGCGAACGCGGGCGCGCGAACGCCCAGCAGACCGGCGCCAATCAGGACAAGGCGGTACAACCGTTGCAAGTCAGGGGACAGCGGGAGGGACCGTGATGCGCCGCCGGGTCGGTCCCAGGCTCCGGATGGTGGAGTGACCGCATCCCGTTGGGGTCGTCGTCGCACCAGCGCATCGCCATTGCGACCCGCGTGGGGAGGCGCCGCGGAATGGAAGTGGGAAATCATGGGTTGCGTGGCGTTGAGGCCGACTATCGGGGCCCGATGGCGATGAAGGTGAACGCGCCATCCTGATTGCCTCCGCCGTCGTCCCGGTTCTCGACCGTGACACTCCCGGCAACCAGGTTGTTGATGGTGATGTAATTGTCGTGCGTGTTGCCCGACGCGCCTTCGTTGTAATAATTGTTGGCGGTGACGGTCGGTGGGGAGCTGAAGGCGGTTGTGAAGGTGATGTTGTAGACCCCACCCCCCTTGCTCACCGAGAATCCGGTTCCGTTCCGTATCGCTCCGTTCGAGAGCACGGTTCCCCGGATGATGCGGAGGTTCTCGTCACCGACCACGACGGGCCTGCCGCCGGCGGATAGGGCCGCGGCGTCCAGGTATCCCGGGACCGTGATCGTGCCGGTATTCCCTATGAACAGGGCCGATTGGCTTGAATTGTTGCGGACATTCAGTCCCCCGGTCCCGTAGTTCAGGTAGGTGACGTTGTCGGTCCAGCGGGGCCAAAGGACCTGCTCGTAATTGCCCGCCGAGTTCTTTGCATTCAGCGTGGCGCCGTTCGCCATTTCGAGGGCGCCGCCCGACTGGATCTTGCCGCCAAAAGTTCCGTTCCCGCCGACCGTCAGGGCGCTGCCGACCGTCGCGTTCGCGAGGACGGTGAGTCCACCGGGGGACACTTGGAGCATCTCGGTGGACGTTCCGGCGCCGTCCGTCGCCGTTTCGAGCGAGAGCCAGGGAGACCCGCCGGCGCTGCTTCGGGTCTTGAATCGGTAGGTCCAGCCGGTGGTCGGGTTCTGGCCATTGTGAAGTTCCAGATGGGTGAGGTTTTGGTTGAAACCGTAGACCCCGCCTTGCGAACGGATGGCGCCGGAGCCGGCGCTGAAGGTCTGGCCGCCCGTGAAGGAGTTCCCGCCGTTGCGCAGGGCCACGTTGGCGCTGAGCCGGGCATCGGCAACCGTGCCGCTGTTCAGCGCCGTTCCATCCACGTTCATCGCCTTGGTCGCCAGAAAGGCGTACGGCGAGGTCAGGAGCCGGATGCGGGGCAGGATGTCGACGTCCGCGGGCGGTGATCCCGCTCCGATGCCCTTGACGGTGAGACCCACCCAGCGATCGGAGGCCGTCGCGTTGGTGAAGAGGGTCGAAAGCTCGGGCCTGGGTTCGCCGATGCTGGCGCCCTCGCCGAGGAGGACGGAGAAGAAGCCCTTGTCGACGGTGACCGTCTGCTGCTCGGTCCACGCGCGTTTCCCGCTGTCGGTGGCCGTGGGGTCGGTCCAGACACGGAAGATCACGTCGTAGTTCTTGGGTGAGGTCGCGCCGAGAGGGTCGCCGTTGGAGTCCACGACGTAGCCTTGGTAGGTGAGGCGTTCGGGCGGCTTGGAGTTGGCCTGGGCCCCGGCGCGCGGGGCCCAGGCCAGGCCGGCCAGAACCAGAAGGGTGATCACGGCCCGCGTGGCGGCGGATTTCAGGTGCGTATTGCTCATAGGAGGACGTTGGCTGGGGACCCTGGGTTCAAGGCGGGAATCGGTGGCGAAGGGGTTCATGGTCACGGGGAGTTGGAGAGGGGGAGGGGTCAGGGGGCGAGGGTGAGGTCGGGGATTTCGCTCACCCGATCGAGCGTGAAGACTCCGCGCGCTTCGAATTGGCGGGTGTCATTCGTCCCGCCCGCGCGGGCCAGTCCCTTGAGCGTGACCAGTTCATGATATTGGCCGGTGAACCGGCTGCCCGACGCGACCAGACTGGAGAAGTCGTTCCGCGGCGGTTGGGCGGTCAGACGGATGACACGCTCCACGCCGTAGGATTCGGAACCCTGGGGCAGAAGGGTGTCGAAGGTGGCGTTCAGGTTGTCGTGGTCCGGGTGATAGGAGTGAAGGAAGGGATTGGAGACCTGATCCTCGTGAGTCACCGCCACGGTGGTGGTGATGGGAGCCGACGGCCCGAGTTTGCCGTCGAACCGCCAGACGGTGTTGCTCGGGGACCACGGCAGATGGGCGGCGGTGATACGCCGGGCGCTTTGGAGAAAACCCGGATTCAGCGCGGATTCTCCATTGGCCACCACGGGGTTCGTGGAGGGGCTCAGCCCGTGGTAGACCCGTTGCAAGAGGGTGGCATTCCCGACGGTGGGGTTGTGGACGATCAGACGGAGGGGATAGGTCCTCGGCACCGCGCCCAGTGAGGTGTCGATTCCGGTGACGACATAGGCTCTGTTGGTGCCGACGATCGGGACGTTGGCGGAATCGCGGGCGTAGGACTTGAGGTAATGGGCGACTTGGTCGATCGCCACGTCGCCGACCCAAAGTCCAGCGCTGGAGGATACGGTGGCGGACACCGGAACGTGGACCACCGTGTGCCCGAGGGAGTCGGTGAAGCGGAGGATGCCCGCCAGCAGGGTTCCGGGGGAATTCGTGGTCGCCGCGCGGTTGAGTCCGAGCACCACCTCGACCTCCGACCCGGGTTGGTCGCGGGGTGCGAGTTGCCAACTGTGGGATCCGCCGGTGGGAAGATTGGTGGAGGCGTAGGTGAGATCGGTCAGGTTGAGATCGGTGCGAATCAGAAGCGGTGGCGCGCCCGCGATGATCGGTTGGCCGGCGGGGGGCGGAGCCGAAGCCTGAAGTCCCAGGGTCACCGTGAGGGCTTGGGCTGACAGGTTGCGCAAGCGGAAGGTGCTGCTGCTCCCGCTCGTTCCGAAATCGACCCCATCCAGGCCCGACGGAACGACTTCGAACGGTCCAAAGTAGCGATTGAACACCGTTCCCGCCCGCATCCAGAACGCCGCTCCGCGGGCGACGGGGGCCCTGGGGAATTGGGGCGCGGCCAGCAGTTCGGGGTTGTTCTTGTTCAGATTGCCGCCCACGTAGCGGTAGATCTCCGGCGTGACCGACTCCAGGTCCCGCGCGTTGGCGAGGAATGCGGCGAAGTTCGGTGGATTGGTCGCGACCGTTGGAAATCCAATGAGATTCAATCCCGAGATCGACCAGGAGTGCCGAGGCGGAACCGGCCGACCGGTGACATTCCAGACGTATCCGTTTCTCGAATTCACACGGACGAGATAGGCCGTGTCCCCGGTCAGTCGTTGGAGAGGAGATGCCGGGTCGACGCGGCTCCAGGCCGTCCATTCCGGGGTGGAGACTGGGTCCGCCGGGTTGGCTGTGAATTGGGTAAGCGGAGGAGGATTCCAGCGCCAGACCTCCTGAATCGGGTTGGACGGATCGCCGCCGACGGCGGTGTTCAAGGTGCTTTGCGAGGCGTCCACGTGAAGAAAGACGCCGTTCCAGCCGTTCTGGAGGTCGATCGACTGGCTGAGCCATTGCGCGTGTCCCGCCGGGGCGAGACCGAGCAGGGCCACCAGGAGCGCCACCCGGTGGACGGCCGTCGAAAGCCCCGACTCCGAGAAAGAAGCTGAGATGAATCGGTTCATCACTGATGGGAGAAACGAAATCCATCTCCGGAAAGGCTCACCCCGGCGCATTTATTTTTTCGAGGGCGAGTTGTACCGCCGACTTTCCAGTCGGCACGGGGGACGAAACGCGGGAGCCGGCTGAAGCCGGCGCGACAGCGGGAGTGGTACCGCCGACTTTCCAGTCGGCATGGGGGGGACGAAACGCGGGAGCCGGCTGAAAGCCGGCGCGACCTGGAGGGAGCTGTACCGCCGACTTTCCAGTCGGCATGGGGGGGACGAAATGCGGGGAGCCGGCTGAAGCCGGCGCGACGCGGGGGTTGTACCGCCGACTTTCCAGTCGGCATGGGGGGGACGAAACGCGGGAGCCGGCTGAAAGCCGGCGCGACAGGGGGGGGAGCTGTACCGCCGACCTTCCAGGGTCTCAGCGGATCGGTAGGACCGGGACGGTCCCATGAATGCGGATCAGATCGCGGTCTTTGCCGGGCACTCCCTTAATCCCCTGAACCCAGCCTCGTACCCGGTCCGCCGAGCGCGTCGTGGATTCCAGCCAACGCCACAGTTCCGCGTGACCATCGGCGAAAGTGAAGACCCCGCCGTTCCGGTGCCGGAGCGCGGGGTGGTCGACCCACGACCAGACACCCGGTTGCGTGATCACGAACCGGGCGTTCTCGATGCTGCCCTGGTGTTCGTCGATGAACACGGCCGCCCGGGAGGGTGACGGGTCCTTCACCTCCGACAGCTTGTGCCAACTCGTCCGATCCGCCGGGTCCGGCGTGTCGTTCATGTAGGCGCTCATCGCAACGCTTCGGACCCTGGGGATCTTTCCCTGGTCCCGCACGGTCGATCGATCCGCGGGGCACTTGTAGATCTTCGCGGTCCGATTGTAGGGGAACAACACGCCACGCTCGATGTTGGTGGTCGTGGTGTCGGTCCATGCGTTGCCGGCGATCCAGGTCTGCCCGGTGGCAACCCAGCCTTCGCGGCCACCCCCGGACGTCCGGGGACGTCGCCAAGAGTTCGGCCGACCGGAAGGAGGCGGGTTCATCGCTCCGGCGGAAACCAACCGTTGGGCCGCGTCGTCTCGCGTTCCGCCCCTGGTCGTCCTTGCCGACGCCCTTCCGCGGAAATCTTCGACCCCGGGCCACCTTCTGGTTCGCCTTTGGATGTGGGTACGGTCGGCGCGCGGATGGATGACGCGAGCGAGGGCTTGTTGGGCACGGTCCGCGGCGAGGCGAGGTCGCCCGCGCTCGACGGTATCGCGGTTCATGGCGTATCCCACGGCGGCCGGGTGGCGAGGGTGGCGAGGGTGGCGAGGGTGGCGAGGGTGGCGAGGGTGGCGAGGGTGGCGAGGGTGGCGAGGGTGGCGAGGGTGGCGAGATGGGCGGGGCGGGCCTCCGGCATTCCCGCTTGCCCATGATTCTGGGATCCTGATGAAGCGACCCGGCGTGGTGGTATCCGCGGAGGGAGGGACCTTGAGTCCGTCGAAATCCCGCGGATTGCGCGTAACCGGCCGTGGCGGGTTGGCGTTAACAATGGAATCGAGGTCCCGCCAAGGCCTCGTACTCACGATGCGCCATGGATCATGACGGAAGAACCCTTCGATCCTGCGGGATGTCTCGCGCGGGTCCGCGGAGACGATCCCGCGGCTGCCGCCGCGCTGGTCGAGCATCTCTATCCCCTGGTGATCCGGATTGTGCGAAGTCATCTCCCGGTGAGGACCGGCGAGGAGGACCTGGCGCAGGAGGTCTTTGGGCGCCTGTTCGCCCGCCTCGATCGGTATCAGGAGCGCCCGGGCATTCCGTTCGACCACTGGGTATCGCGGTTGGCCGTGCGCACGTGTCTCGATGCGCTGCGGTCGGAACGGCGCCGTCCGGAGGTGCGCTGGACGGATCTGCCGGAAGAACAGGCGGCGTTGCTCGAGTTTCTGGTTGTGGACGAAAAGGCGGCGCCGGCCGGGTCTCCCACGTCGGCGCGGGAGCTCCTGGAGAGACTTTTGTCCGGGTTGCCGCCGGACGACCGGTTGGTCGTCCACTTGCTCGAACTGGATGGGAAGTCCGTGAGGGAGATCGCATTGATCACCGGATGGAGCGTTTCGCTGGTGAAGGTGCGGGCCTTTCGCGCGCGGCGGAAGCTTCGGAAGTTGGCCGAGAAGCTGAGGAAGGAGATGCCCCATGAAGAATTTTGATGCTCGATGGAGAGGCTTGGCGGAACTCGCCCGCGGCGCGACTGCCCGGGACGCCACGGCGCCGTTCGGTTTCGCCGGCCGGGTCGCCGCGCGGGCGTTCCCCGCGCGCGTGTCCGCGCCCGATCACACTCTCGAGCGGATGATCCCACGATTCCTGATCGGCGTGTTCGCCGCGCTTATGGCGTGTGCGGCGATGGAATGGCGCCACCTTCGCGACACCAGGCCGTTGGAGCCGGGGATTGAAAACACGGTCGCCCAACTGGTCTGGCTGCTATGAACCCGCGACGTTCGTTGAGAATCGGCGTGGGCCTCGCGGCGCTGACCCTGGCGAGCGCGTTGGCCGGGGCCCTGGTGGGGCATCGGTTGGCGCGGCGGCAGATCGAGGCGCGCGCCGACCCGGAGACGTGGAACAACCACGTGACACGCGAGTTCGAAAGGATCGTCCATCCCACTCCGGACCAGTCGGCCCGGATCGATCCCTATTTCGAGACCGCGGTTCGCCAGCTTCAGGAGATCCGGCGCGACACCATCGCCCGAAGCACCAACGTCATCTGGCGGCTTGTCGCCGAGGTGGAGCGGGAACTGACTCCGGAGCAGCGGACCGCGTTTGAGGCGATGAAGCCGAAGCCAGCGGGGGTGGGTCTCGAGGTTCTGCGTCTGCCGCTGGGCCGCGACGAGATGGGCGCGCCGGAGGAGTAGAACCCGCCGTCGGGCGTAACCGCGCGAGTCGTCGCGGCGTTAAGTGGAGTGCGGACGTCGGGACACATCACTCGTCCGCCGCGAAATCAAACACATGAAAACGACACTCACTCTACTCACATTGGGCCTCAGTCTCTCCCTCGCGGAAGCGCAGGAGAAGGTCTCCCGCGAGGATGCGCTTGCCGTCGCCGAGGCTGTTGGCGCGGATGCCACGCGACTCAGGGGCACGCCCATCACCACCGACGTGGACCTGGAAAAACCCGTGGCGGTGAGGGATGAGCAGTATGGCGGAATGGTGCTACCGCAAAAAGGCCTCACGAACGAGACCCTGAGCGGGACGGGGAAGGAAGCCGTGGCGATCGGGCAGCTGTGGCTCCGCAAATTGACTCCGATGCGTGGTGGCGACGCGGTTCCGAGTCGGAAACTCCGGCTGGCCCTGGTCGATGTCGAAGGCGGGGAGGAGACGGTGGCCCAATGCACGCTCGCCGTCCGCCGGGATTCCGGTGGGAGGCTGGAGCTGTTGGTTCTTGGTTCGAGCACCGAACCGATCGTGACCGCGTCCCTGACCGCCATCGACACGCGGCAATCCCTTCCCATCGATCTCGACGGGGAGCGGTCCGGTGACAGCGGGAAGCTGAGACTGAGAATCCTTGGCAAGTATCAGGCGGAAATCCCGGTGACCGAACTGGCGATCTGAGAGTTCCGCGCGGGTTCTGGCGCGACACCACTCGGGCGGACGGACACGCCGGACGCCCGAGCCGGCGCCGGATCTTCACGAGGATCGCGATGAGTTCAGTCGAACGGGCCTGAACCGGCGTGACTCAGGCGGAAGAACCGGGCGTGTTCAAGCGCTGGGCGATCTCCTGGAACTGGAAGATCCCCGACGGGAGGTTTGTCCGCGGGAGGGTGTCCCACGAACCCAGGGCGTCTCCGACCTGCCGGGCTGCTGTGGACACCCAAGTGGTCGTCGGGTTGCCGGCTGGGACGTTGAAGCGGATGCGGAACCAGCGGTGGCCGAGGCGGCCGTCGCAGGAGGTGTAGGGTGGTGGCCGCCGGCGAATCTTACCTCGGGAAGGCGGAAATCTCGGAAGCCACCGTGCGACGGGATTTAGCATAATACTTGGGACCGACCCCTAGCCCGGCAAGGATGCCGGTTGGCGGGGTGGACCGTGGATTGGCGACGGGACGAAGACCCGCCCCATGGCGTCGAAGCTCGCCTCGCTCGCCGCCGACGGCGGGTGGCACCCGACCCAGGTCGTGAAATCCGATACGCCGGGCCAGAGCGCGTTGCTGGTCCGAGCGAAGGTTCCGCCGATGGGTTATGCGACGGTCGAGCTTCGGCAGCATCGGGGATTTTCAATCGTTGTCGCCGGCGCTTCTGGAGAAGTACTTCGACATCGCCGAGTACGTGGTGGGCAACGTCGTCTCCGTCGATGGACCCGCGTTCCCGGTGCGTGGGTTCGGGCGGGACGCTGGCTGAATCCGCCAAGTCGGGCTAACCGGTCTCGCGGCGCGGGGAAAGCTACGCGCCCAGATCGAACCCCAGGTGCGACGCATGCTGGCCGATCCAAAATTCTCGCGCTTCTTCGAGGACTTTCCCGGGCAATGGCTCCGCACCCGCACAATCCTCATGACCGCCATCTCCGGGACGGAAGTCGGCGCCGACTGACGTCGGCGGCTACGGTGCGTGGCCCCTACTCGCGATGCCAGAGTCGCTACCCCTTCCCATGAGGCGGGCGGGCGGCCGAACTACCTAAAGTCCCTGGTCGGTCACGGCGCCCTGTGACGCGGAGGTGACGGTGGCGGCGTACTTGGCCAGGACGCCGCGTGTGTAGCGGGGGCGCGGCTGTTTCCAGGCTTTGAGGCGGGTCTTGAGCTGGGCGGCGGGGACCCCGAGGGACAGCGTCCTTTTCTCGGCGTCGATCACGATGGGATCCCCGTTGCGGACCACCGCGAGGGGACCTCCGTCGAAGGCCTCCGGCGTCACGTGCCCGATGACGAATCCGTGCGAGCCGCCGCTGAACCGTCCGTCGGTGATGAGGGCGACATCGTTGCCCAATCCGCGGCCCATGATGGCGCTGGTGGGGGAGAGCATCTCCCGCATACCGGGGCCTCCACGGGGTCCTTCGTATCGGATCACCACGACATGACCTTTCCGGACCTTGCCGCTGAGGACCGCCTTGAGCGCGGCCTCTTCGCTGTCGAAGCAGATGGCGGTTCCTTCGAATCGGGTTCCTTCCTTGCCGCTGATCTTCGCGACGGCGCCCTCGGGCGCGAGGTTGCCCCGAAGGATCACCAAGTGGCCTGTTTTCTTGATGGGATTGTCCCAGCCTCGGATGACCTGCTGGCCGGCCGGGTATTTCGGGGCGTTTCGGAGGTTCTCGGCCATCGTCTTTCCCGTGACCGTGAGGCAGTCGCCGTGGAAGAGACCCCGGTCCAGGAGCTGTTTCATCAGGGGCACCGTGCCGCCGATTCGGACGAGTTCGGCCATGACATATTTGCCGCTGGGTTTCAGGTCGGCGAGGACCGGGGTTCGCCGGGCGATCCGGGTGAAGTCGTCGATCGACAGGCGGACTTTGGCCGCGTGGGCCATGGCGATGAGGTGGAGGACGGCGTTGGTGGAACCGCCGAGGGCCATGACGAGCGTGATGGCGTTTTCGAACGCTTTGCGGGTGAGGATCTGGGAGGGACGGATGCCGCGTTGGATGAGGTTGAGCACGGCGGCGCCGGCGCGTTCGCAGTCGGAAAGTTTGTCTTCGCCGATGGCCGACTGGGCGGAGCTGTTGGGGAGGCTCATGCCGAGGGCCTCGATGGCGCTCGCCATGGTGTTGGCGGTGTACATGCCGCCGCAGGAGCCCGGTCCCGGGATGGCCACGGCTTCGAGGGCGGCCAGTTCCTTGTCGCCGAGTTTGCCGGCCGCGTGTTTTCCGACGGCTTCGAAACAGGACACGATGTCGACGGGGTTTCCTTCATGGTCGCCGGGGAGAATGGTTCCTCCATAGACGAAGATGGACGGCCGATCCAGGCGGGCCATGGCCATGAGGCAGCCGGGCATGTTCTTGTCGCAACCGCCGATCGCGACGAGACCGTCGAAACCCTGGCAGCCGACGACGGTTTCGATGGAGTCGGCGATGACCTCCCGCGAGACGAGGGAGTATTTCATGCCTTCGGTCCCCATCGAGATGCCGTCGGAGATGGTGATGGTGTTGAAGACGAGCGCCTTGCCTCCCCGGGCGTTGATGCCGGTGGCGACGTGGACCGCCAATTGATCGATGTGGATGTTGCAGGGCGTCACCTGGCTCCAGGTGGAGCACACACCGACCTGGGACTTGCGGAAGTCGGCCCGTTCGAAGCCGACGGCGTGGAGCATGGCGCGGCTGGCGGCGCGTTCGGCACCGTCGACGACGGGCGCCGACCAGCAGCGTTCGAGGGAGGACGAGGAGGATTTCCGGGAGGGCATGGAGGTGGAGGTGGAGGTGAGGGTGAGTGTGGGAGGGAGCTTGTCAGGTGTAAAATGGGGCCGGCGGGCCAAGGGGCGAATGGGCCGTTGGGGTGGCGGGTCGGGGCTAGACCGCTTTCTCGGCTCGTAGGACGTCCATGATGATGTCGACGGTGCGGCCGAGGGCGCCGCGGTTGGATTCGACGACGGCGCGGGCATTGCGGCCCAGGGTTTCCCGGCGGGTGTCGTTGGCGAGGAGATCGGCGAGGGTGGCCTCGAGTTCGGCGATGTTGCGGACCTGGATGGCGGCGTCGGCTTCGAGGAACCGCGGGGCGATGTCGGGGAAATTCTGCATGTTGGGACCGAAGACGATGGCGCGTCCGGCGGCGGCGGGTTCGATGGGATTCTGACCTCCGACGCCGTGGAGGCTTTTGCCGACGAACACGACGTCGGCATGGGCGTAGAAGTGGCGGAGTTCGCCGGTGCTGTTGACCAGCAGGCACTCGGAACTGTCCGGGGCGGGTTGGGCGGCGAAACTCACCTCGCTTCGGTAGACATAACGAAGGCCGCGTCGGCTCAGTTGGCTGCCGATGGATCGGGCGCGTTCGAAGTGCCTGGGAACCAGGACCAGGTAGAGGTCGGGATGGGTGCGGCGCAGGCGCTGGAAGATTTCGGCGAGGGCGGCCTCCTCGCCGTCGTGGGTGCTTCCGGCGAGGAGCACCCGGGCGGAATCGGGCATGCCGGCTTGCCTCAGAAGTCTGGGGACGTCGAGGGGGCGCGCGTCGACGGCGGGGTTGGGCTCGAATTTCAGACTACCGACCGGATGGACGGCGTCCGGGTCGCATCCGAGAGTCACGAGGCGTTGTCGGTCGTGATCGCTTTGGGCGGTGGTGGCGGCGAGGCCGTGGAACAAGTCGCGGAAGAGGAATCCCGCGCGTCGATAATTGGCGAACGAACGTTCCGAGATCCGGGCGTTGACGAGGACGACGGGTACGCGGCGGCGCCGGGCCTGCCAGAGGATGTTGGGCCAGAGTTCAGCCTCGATGAGGATGAGGATCTCGGGTTTCAGGATGCCGAACGCCTTGCGGACCCAGGGACGGCGGTCGATGGGGCAATACACCTTCTCGATGTTTTGGGGGAGCTTCCGCCGAAGCTCGGCCATGCCGGTCGTGGTGGTGGTGGAGACGACGAACTTGAGATTGGGCAGGCGGGGCTCGAGCGCGCGGATCAGGAGGGTGGCGAGGTTGACTTCGCCCACGCTGACCGCGTGGATCCAGACCATGCGCCGGTTGGTGAGGGCCTGCTTGATCCGGGCGGAGTAGCGACCGAAGCGTTCACCCACCCCTTCCCTCCAGCCACCCCGGCGCCAAAGGCGGAAGAAATAGTAGGGGAACGAGAGGATGAATCCGACGGTGAACAGGATGTTGTAGATCGTGCGCATTCCCTCTAACCGATTGCCGCCACGCGAACGATGAACGGAAAACAGTCGTAAGCGCCAGCGGCTTTTCGGGGCGGCGTGAGCCCCGTCCGTTGATTCTGGAAACGGCAGTTCCAACCACGGAACGGACGGAACACACGGAAAGGGAGGGATTTGGAGAGGCGGTGGGCATCCTCCGGAGGGTGACCTGGACTCCCTCCGCAACCTACCCACACTTCCGCGTCTTCCCTGGGCTCGAGGTGGTCCTCGGCGCGTTCCCGTCAGGTCTTCGCCGACGCGGCGGCGGGTGTGGACGCGGAGGGGGGCCTCGGTGAGGCGGGGATGGCGAGGATTTCGGTCGGCGACAGCGTTCCCAGGTCGCGGACGTTCTCGGAGATGGTTTCCAGCAAGGCGGGGTGGGCCAGACGTTCCAATTCCCCGGTCAACTGGCGGACGGTCGGATGACGGAGGAGGGCGAGGACGGGAAGGGCGAGTTGGAAGAGGTCGTTGAGGCGGGAGACGATTCTCGCGGCGCGGCCGGGGTCGCCACCGAGGGTGAAGAAATTGTCGTCCACCCCGAATTCGGAGCATTCCAGTTCGGAGGACCAGATCTCGGCGACGAGGACCTCGATATCGTTGCGTGGAAGGACGGACGGGACGCGGAGCTGGCTTGCCAGTTCCCGGGCGAGGGATTCGCGATGGAACTTGCCGGAGGCATCGCGGGGCAGCTGATCGAGGATCAGGATGCGGCTGGGGACCTTGGCGGGTGGGAGGCGGTCGAAGGCGAAGGCGCGCAGTCCGTTTTCGGTGGCGGCGGCGCCCTCGCGCAGCACGACGGCGGCGACCAGGTCCTGGCCAAGCGTGGGGTGCGGACGGGGAAAAGCGACGGCTCCGGTGACGCCGGGGTGCGCCACGAGAACGGCTTCGATTTCGAGGGGGAAGATTCGTTCGGCGCCCCGCTGGATTTCCTCGAGCGCGCGGCCCGCGAGGAACAGATAGCCATCCCCGTCGACGTGGCCAAGGTCCCCGGTGCGGAACCAGCCTTGAACGAAACTTCGTCGGTGGAACTCCGGATTGCCCGGGCACCCCGGGGTCACTCCGTCGCCCCGGACGACGATTTCCCCCAACTGGCCCGGCGGAAGTGGAAGTTCCGATTCGCCCAGGATGGCGACACGGGTGCCGGTGGGCAGGCCGACCGAACCGGGCTTTCGCAGGCGAGGGGGCAGCGGATTGCTGGCGATCTGATGTCCGGCCTCGGAGACGCAGTAGGCCTCGATCACAGGGACCTTCAGGGTGCTTTCCAGGGCTTTTTGAAGACGGGCCGGCAGGGAGGCGGAACACGAACGAACGAATCGAAGGGCATGCCCGGGCAGACGTTCCCCGGAGGACTCGAGCCGTTCGATCCAAGCGTCGTACATCGCGGGTACCGCCGAAAACCAGGTCGGCCCCCCCTGAAAGAGCCAGGAGCCGAGCCGTCGGGAGCAGAAGCCGGGAGCGCAAATGACGGAAGCCTGGCGGGAAATCGAGGCGAGCAGACATCCGATCAGGCCATGCATACCCTCCAGGGGCAGCAGGTTCAGGCACCGGTCGGACTTTTGAAGCTCGAGCGACGCCGCCACATGCCGCGCGGCGCTCACCAGATTCCGGTGGGTCAGGGGAACCTGGCACGGCTGAGCGGTTCCGGAACCGGCCGTCGAAGGAAGGATCACCGCCACATCGTCCGGTTCCGGGCGTTCCCAGTACGGAAGCAGGGACGAGCCGGAATCCGGCGCGGATTGGTTCTGGAAACGTCGAGTCGATGGGAACCGCGCCGGCAAACGGATGATCGGCAGGTGAAGGCCGTCGGCCGCCGCGGAGGCCTCGGACTGAGCATCTTCCGAGAGGACAACCGCCCGCGCTTGGGTGCCTTCCAGGAGCGCCCGGATCTCGTCGAAAGACGCGGAGTTCCGAATGGGAACCGAGGTGGCCACGCCGCTGATGGCGAAGAATGCGACCGCCGCGTCCGGCCCACTGGGCACCACCCAAGCCACCCGATCGCCGCGTTGAATTCCTTGGGAGACCAGCAGGCCTGAGAACCTTAATGAGCTATCAACCAACGATTTATAAGAAATTTTCCGGCCTTCGACGTCGAGAAGCGCGGGGCTCTCGGGGTCCTGGGAGGCACCGGCTTCAAGCAACGTCATCAGCGTCTCCCGCATAAGCCAGGAAACCTAAAGAATCGACCTACCTCAAGGCGAGGTATTTTCCTAAAGCATTTCCTTACGTGAATGGGTCATGGGCCCGTTCCGGCGTGGGGTCAGGCGAGGAGGTCGTGGAGGATGGTTCCGTGGACGTCCGTCAGCCGGAAATTCCGGCCCTGGTAGGCGTAAGTGAGGCGCTCGTGATCGAGGCCGAGGCAGTGGAGGATGGTGGCCTGGAGGTCGTGGACGTGGACTGGTTTTTCGGCGATGTGGAACCCGAGTTCGTCGGTGGTGCCGTGGGCGAGACCGGGTCGGACGCCACCGCCGGCGAGCCACATGGTGAAGGCCTGGGGATGATGATCCCGGCCGAGGCTTCGACCGAGGGCGACATTGCTTTCGACCATGGGGGTCCGGCCGAATTCGCCTCCCCAGATGACCAGGGTCGAGTCGAGGAGCCCGCGTTGCTTGAGGTCCCGGACGAGAGCGGCCGAGGCGCGGTCGGTGGCGGCGCAGTTGCCCTTGAGATTACCCGTCACGTCGGAGTGGGCGTCCCAGCCTTCGTGGTAAATGTTGATGAAGCGCACCCCCCGCTCGACCATGCGGCGCGCCAGGAGGCAGGCGCGGGCGAACGACGCCTTGTCGGGATCGCAGCCGTACAGCTTGAGCGTTTCGGGGGATTCCTTTCGGAGGTCCATCAACTCGGGAGCCGAAGTCTGGAGGCGGGACGCCATTTCATAACTGCGGATCCGGGTTTCGATTTCGGGATCGCCGACCGAGTCCAGCTGCTGACGGTTCAGCCGTCCGATGAGGTCGAAGGTCTCCCGTTGGAGGCGGCTGTCGACGCCCTTGGGATTGGAGACGTTGAGGATGGGGTCGCCCGAGTTCCGGAATCGAACTCCGGAGAAGTAGGTGGGAAGGAAACCGCTGGACCAATTGGCGGCGCCGCCGCTGATGCCGGCGCCCGTGGACATGACCACGAACGAGGGCAGTTCCTGGGTTTCGCTGCCGAGTCCGTAGGTGACCCACGAACCCAGGCTGGGCCGGCCGGGCTGGCTGAAACCCGTATTGAAGAAGATCTGGGCGGGCGCGTGGTTGAATTGGTCGGTCTTGCACGAGCGGATCAGGCAGATGTCGTCGACGACCGACCCGAGGTGGGGAAGGACTTCGGACAACTCGGTGCCGCACTGTCCGTGCCGGGCGAATTGGAAGCGGGGCCCCAGCACGGCGGCGTCCGGGCGGATGAAGGCGTAGCGCTGCCCCATGATCACGGACGGGGGCAGGGGTTTTCCCTCGAGCCGGGTGAGTTCGGGTTTGTAGTCGAACAGGTCCAGCTGGCTCGGGGCGCCGGCCATGAACAGATGGATGACGGCCTTCGCCTTGCCCGGGAAGTGCGCGGGGCGCGGGGCCAGGGGATTCAGGAGATTGGCGGCTTGCGCCCGCGCGGGAGACGCCAGGAGGCGGCGGGTGAACGACTCGGTGAGCAGGCCGGCGGCGGCGATTTTTCCGAGGCCGACCCCGCAGTCGCGGAGGAACCAGCGGCGGGAGGCGGGTCCGAAGAGGCTGGAATTGGAGGAATTCACGGCGAAGAGCGGTTGGCTGAGTGGACGTTGGTGAACCGGGATGGGCGAGGTGTTGGCGGTGGACGCAAGCAAGGACGCGGTCTCAGCCGCGGGTGACGGCTTCGTCGAGGTTGAGGAGCGCGCGCGCCAGGGCCGTCCACGCGGCGCGTTCGCTGGCGGGCCCGTCGCCAGGACCACTCGGACCCGCGAGGTCGTCCGGTGGGACGGCTTCGGCCGCGAACCTCGCCCGCTGGGAATTCACGAAGGCCAGAAGCTCGTTCAATTCCATGGGCCGAGGAAGCCGGGTCAGGATCAGGCGGAACAGGTGGGTGGCGATGGCGGGGTCGTCGCCGTCCATGGCGGCCGCCTGTCGGCCGAGGGCCTGGGCGGCTTCGAGGAAGACCTCGTCATTCAGGAGCGTCAGCGACTGGAGGGGTGTGTTGGAGGTTTCCCTTCGCGCGACGCAGGCTTCGCCGCTGGGGGCGTCGAACGTCTGGAACGTGGCGTAGGGGGCGGTTCGCTTGGCGAACGTGTAAAGCCCGCGCCGGAAACGATCCTCGCCGGTGCTGACCTTCCAATCCAGCGGGCCGTAGGTGCCTTCCCGGGTGATGCTCGCCAATTGCGGCGGGAACACGCTCGGTCCCCCGATCTTTTGGGACAGCAGCCCGCTGGCGCCGAGGGCGAGGTCACGGACGATTTCGCCTTCGACCCGGATGCGCGGTCCGCGGGCGAGGAGAAGGTTCTGGGGATCCTTTTCGAGGTGCTCCTCGGACACCCGGGACGATTGGCGGTAGGTCGCGCTGAGGACGATTCGCCGGTGCATGGCTTTCTGGGACCAACCGCTCCCGATGAACTCGACGGCGAGCCAATCGAGCAGGTCGGGGTGGGTGGGCAATTCGCCCTGAAACCCGAAATCCTCCGTGGTCCGAACCAGGCCCCGTCCGAAGAAGGCGGCCCAATGGCGGTTCATGACGACCCGGGATGTGAGGGGATTGGAGGGGGAGACAAGCCATCGGGCGAACTGGAGCCGGTTGGTGGGCTGGGTTTCGAGCTGCCCCGCCAGGAACGCGGGCAATCCAGGGGTCACGGCTTCCGTCGGCTGAAGGAATTCGCCCCGGGTGCGGACTCGCGTCACGCGGGGGTTGTCTGATGGTCGTTCCCGCATCACGAGCGTCGTGGGAAGCGCCGGCATCTCGCGTCGCAACTTGTCCATGGCGGCCCGTTCCGAGGCCAATTCGGGGGCCTCCGACACAAACGCGTCCACGAGAGCGCCCTGGTCCGCCGCGGTTCGCTCTTCCGGCGGCGTGCGAAGCGCCAGTTGAAGGTCGTCCGCCAGGGGAATGGCTTCGGCACCGCGGGGGTCCGTGGTCACGGACACGCGAAAACGCCCGAGACCCGCCGGGTAGTACCGCTCGAAAAGCATCGCGAGCCGCAGATCCGAGGCGTCGTCGAGGGGCGTCTCGAGATTGAAGACCGCGACGTGACGCCGGCCTTGTCCGCCATCGACGGACCATCCCGACTGCTGGTCCTCGTCCAGGGCCTTGGCCGCCGTGTTGCCCCCGTTCGCCATGGATTGGGAGGGACGGTGGAGTTTCACGGGAGTCGCCCCCGCCCGAAGGCTGAAGGTCGAAAGGAAAAAGTCGCCCAACGGTCCCTCAAAGTAGACCCGTCCGGGGCCGCCCCGGGGCAGACGTTCATCGGGAAGCACTTCCAATCGGATGGCGGTGATCCCCTTCAACTCCGATTGAAACGAAAGCAGGTACGTGTCGCTCTTGGTCTGGTCGCTGCTCACGAAGACCGAGTCGTCCGACTCAATCGTCAGCACCGGGACTTCGCTGGTGGCGGATCGCGGCCGGAGCGGGGTCCAGTCGCGCGTGAGGTCCTTCGTGCGGTCCTGCCACTGGCCGAAGCTTTGGGCGAAGACCTCCCGTCGCCGGTCCTCGACGGGGCGCGGGTCGGGCGTTTCCACCCCGAAGCCCAGGCGCAACCGCCCGATCACGTGCTGGCTACCATGGTCTTGAACCAGCCGGACCGTGAACCGCGTCCCCTCGGGAAACCCCACCGGTGCCGCCAATCGAAACGTCGCCCGGCGATTGATGTTCCAGGCTCCCTGGCCGGCGATGGCCCAGCCGGTGCCGGTCTTTCCATCGAAGGCGTGTTCCACCGGGAAGCCCGCTTGGGCGAAATCGGCCGTCGCCGACGCGATCGCCGCGTTGGTCGGCGTGGTGGAGGCGGGGGAACCGGCCGGAGCGACCAGGACCTGAATCTCGCTCAACACGAAATTCCCGTGGGGCGTCCGGCCCGGCCCGTGGCTGGGGAGGGCGTCATCGGCGAGGACGTCGAGGTTGACGGTGGAGACGTTGGTCAGGGCGGTCTCGAACTCGAAGGTGTGGGTGTCCTTGTCGGGGACCGGTCCCGAAAACCTGTACGAACCGTCGGGAAGCGCGGCGGGCGGGGAGCTTTCCACCGAAGTGATCCGGCTGGCCGGCGGGGTGAGGTAGGACATCAGGGCGGGAACGGGAAAGCGATGGGGCAGGTCGGCCTGCCATTCGGCGAGCCGAAGTTCGATCCGCCGGCGGGCCGCTTCCTTGTCCGGGTCGGGGACGTCCATCGTCGGTTCGTCCGCGTTGTCCAGGAACGCCATGAAGCGGTAGTACTCCCGGTGTTCGATGGGGTCGTACTTGTGGGTGTGGCATTGGGCGCAGGCCATGGTCATGCCCAGCCAGGTGGTGGCCGTGGTATGGACCCGGTCGACCATGGAATGGAAACGAAACTCGAGCGGGTCCACTCCACCTTCCTCGTTGAGCATCGTGTTCCGGTGGAAACCCGAGGCGATCCTCTGGGCCGGAGTCGCGCCCGGAAGCATGTCACCCGCGATCTGCTCCACCGTGAATTGGTCGAACGGGAGATCCTCGTTGAGCGCCCGGATCACCCAGTCGCGCCACGGCCACATGGATCGGGGACGGTCTTTCTCGTAACCGTTGGTGTCGGCGTACCGGGCGAGATCCATCCACCGCCGCGCCCATCGTTCGCCGTAGTGGCGGGAATCCAGCAGGCGGTCCACCAGCCGTTCGTACGCCCCGGGGCTTGAGTCGGCGAGGAAGGCATCGGTCTCCTCGACGCTGGGCAGAAGCCCGATCAGATCCAGGTGAACACGCCGGATCAGGTGGGCGCGATCGGCCTCGGGCGAGGGACGCAATCCGGACGCGGCAAGCCGGGCGCGCACGAAATGGTCGATCGGATTGACCGGCGCCGCGATGGACGCGTCCCAGGCGGGGGCCTCGGGGACGGTCGGCGTTCGTGGCGGAACGGTCGACCAGAGGGGACTGTACCCGGCTCCCTCGGAGATCCAACGGCTGAGCGTGGCCCGCTGATCCGCGGTCAGGGGGTTCTTCGTGGACGGGGGCGGCATGATCTCGTCCGGATCTTCGTGGTCGACCCGCTCGACCAGGGACGATTCCGACGGATGTTCCGGAACGATGGCGCGGGCGCCGGACTTGGCCGGCTTGATCGCGTCGTCGCGCTGATCGAGACGCAGACCCGCCTTCCGGGCCTTGGCGTCGGGTCCATGGCATTTGAAGCAGTGCGCCGAGAGAATGGGGCGGACGTCGCGCAGGAAATCAACGGAATCAACGGGGTCGACGTCGACGGCGACGGCGGCCGGAGCCGCGGCCAGCCAGGGTGCCATGGCGATTGCGGTCAGGGACCGAAGGACGCGTCGGGGAAGGGAAGGCATAGGCGAGACGGGACGGAGGGCTGGGTTCAGTGGGAGGAAACTAGGCCGGACCCGCGACCGGGACAAGTCGCGCGAAGGGGAAGGGATGGTCGATCGCATCGGGATCCGACCCGATCCATGCCGGTATCGAGGAGGGCATCAGCGCAACGCCAGCACGACGGCCAGGGTCATCAGCAACGCGCCGGCGAGTCGGATGGCCAGGACGCGGGGGCCGAGCGTCTGTTCCGTGTTGTGAAACCAGTGACCGATGCTCCACACGGCCAGCACCATCCAGAGGCTTCGGGCGGAGTAGACCACGTTGATGGCCGTGGCGTCGCCGAACACGCCGACCGCGGTGATCAGGAGGATGCCTTGGGCGGAGATGCAGGCGGAGCCTCCGAGAAGCGGCATCCAGCCGGCCCGCGGGATCTTCCAGAGCGGGTCGCGGAAGAAGGGAACGAACACCAGGGAGAAAAGGGCTCCCAGCATCATGACGGCCGGGATGAGTTGGCCGGCGCCCCAGACCGGCGCCCAGCGTTGGATCAGGACGTCGAACAGCGCGAAGGCGGCGGCCGCTCCCGCGCCGGCTCCGACACTGATCCCGAGGCGACGGGGATGGCCGGATCCAGCGCGGTGGAGCAGGGCGATGCCGGCGGTGCTCAGTCCGGCGGCCCACCACAGCCGGGGTTCGAGGGGCAGGTTCAGGAGCACCGATGTCAGGAGCGCCACCAGGATGGTTTTGAGGCCGAGCATCGGGGTGGCGACGGTGACGTCCCCGCGGGTGAGCGCGAAGAACCCGAGGGTCTGTCCGAGGACCAGGACGCCCGCGAGAAGGGCGGGCTGCCACCATTGCGACATGGGCTGACCGGGGCCTCCGAGCATCTTGAGCGGCAGGAAGAGGATCGCCGAAAGCGTGTTGGCGACGAAAGTGGTCCTCCAGAGCCCGACTCCGAGATCGGCGGCCCGGCGGACGAGGAGCGCGCCGAGGACATAGATCACGCTGCTGACCAGGGGGAGGAGGAGGTGGGGCCGTTCCAGCACGGCGGGAGGTTAGGGGCCGCGGTGGGCCGGGTCACGGATCCTTGATGGGCCCCGCCCAGGGTTCCCCCAACATTTCCCGTATCGTCGGAGGTGGCGTCTTCGGTAAGGTGCCTTCCCAGGAGACGCACCCGCATGGACCTGAGCTTTCCCGAGACCGATCCGACCCCGATCTTCGACCATTTTCGGAGTATTCACGCGACGGAACTCCTGACGGCGGCGGTGGCCCATTTCGGTGTGTTCCGTCATCTGGCGGCGGGACCGGTTGAGAGCGGGGACCTTCGTCAACGCCTTGGAATCCCGGAACGTTCGCACGTCGTGCTGACAACCGCCCTCCGGGCGATGGGGTTGCTGGCGGGCGGGGAAGGGACGCCGGTGACACTGACTCCGTTGGCGCGGGAGCACCTCGTTCCCGGCGGCGCCTTCGAGGTGAGTGGTTACCTGGGATTGGGCGCGAACAATCCGAGCGTTCTGGCGATGGTGGAACGGTTGCGGACCAACCGACCCAGTGGCGCCAACACCCACACGGCGGGGGACGTGGGGACGACCCACACCTTCCGGGACGGCGTCCCCTCGGCGCTGGACGCGGAGGCGTCGGCGCGCGATTCGACGCTCTGCCTGGCGGGCCGGGCGCGCAACGTGGCGCCTTACCTGGGTTCCCGGGTGAGTCTTCCGGATGCCCGGGTCCTCCTCGATGTCGGCGGCGGCTCTGGAATCTACGCCTACGCCCTTCTTCGGGCGCATCCAAGCCTTCGGGCGATCATTCTGGACCGGCCGGAAGTGCTGAAGGTGGCCGAGGAATGCGCCGACGAATGGCGGGTGCGGGACCGGACCTCGTTTCATCCGGCCAACCTGCTGGAGGACGAGTACCCGCCTTCGGACGCCGTCCTTTTCTCCAACGTCCTGCACGACTGGGACGTTCCGGACTGCCAACGGCTGATCGCCCGGGCCGCGGCGAGCCTCAATCCGGGCGGAAGCGTCCTGATCCACGACGTCTTCCTGAACGACGCCATGGACGGTCCCCTGCCGGTGGCCCTCTACTCGGCTCTTCTGTTCGCGCTGACCGAGGGCAGGGCCTACAGCCGGGCTGAGTACGGCCGCTGGCTGGAGGAAGCCGGCCTCGTCCCCCGCCCCGTGATTCCCACCCTGGTCCATTGCGGGGTGCTCGCCGGTTCGAAGGAGTGAGTTCGGTGGGCGGCCGAGCCGTCGCCGACCAGGTTCCCTACTCAGGTTCGCGTAGGTAAGTGAGTTCGAATGCCGATCCCGGCGAGCGCTCATCGCCTAGCCGGGCCGTTCTAACCAACGTAGTTACCCCCGATCGATGACTCATCGCTTGTCACGCATGAGTTCATTCGTGCATGAAGTAGACGCGCCACCGAGGATTTGGAGGAAACTCAAAGTCCAAAGTACCAAGTCCAAGGAGGAATCTACAAAGGGGGGGGCCCATCCGTCCAAGGTCGGATGGGCCTTCAGGGGCCAAGGGGGCGGGGAGGTCGCGGGGACGGTGTGAATGCCCCGGGGAGGAGATGGAGGCGCCCTCCCTGTCCGACGCGGAATCCCGCGCAATCCATTTCTCTTCGTTGAGTCCGGACGGGAACCCCGCAATCCTGTCCGCGCATGCTGACTTTCAGTGGATTATCCAAGGCGTTCGGAGGCCGGACCCTGTTTTCCGAGGCCGCCTTGGCTCTCGTGGAAGGCGACCGGGTCGGGTTGGTGGGTCCCAATGGCGCCGGCAAATCGACCCTTTTCCGAATTCTCCTGGGCCAGGAGACCGCCGACGAGGGGACGATCGCCTTCGCGCGGGGCGCCCGCGTGGGGATTCTTCCGCAGGAGAGCGCCCCGGTCGGCGACGAAACGGTGCTTGATCTGACCCTTGGGCATGCCTCCCCAGCGGTCGGGGATTCCGGGGCGACGCACGACGACGCGCATGCCGTCGTCGACGGCGAGACGATCGCCCGGGCGAAGCGGATTCTGGCGGGGTTGGCGTTTCGCGAATCGGACTACGACCGGCCGGCGAGGAAACTGAGCGGTGGTTGGGTGATGCGCGCGCACCTGGCGCGTCTCCTGGTGTCGGAGCCCGATCTCCTGATGCTGGACGAACCGACCAACCACTTGGACCTGGAGGCGCTGCTCTGGGTGCAAAGCTACCTGAGGTCCTATCCGGGCGCCGTCCTGCTCATCTCGCACGACCGAGAATTCCTGAACCAGTTGTGCACCCACACCGTGGAACTGCGGCAGGCGCGGTTCTTCAAGTACACCGGCAATTACGACAGCTACCTGAAGCAGCGGGAGGCGACCGAGGCCACGCTGGCCGCCGCGGCGAAGGCTCAGCAACGGCGGATCGACCAACTGCAGGACTTCGTCGACCGTTTCCGCGCCAAGAACACCAAGGCGGCGCAGGCCCAGAGCAAGATGAAGCTCATCGAACGCCTCCGTGAGGAGATGGTGGAGGTGTCGGGCTCGGACGCGGCCATGGGGGAATTCCGCTTTCCCCAACCGGAACGCGGCGGGCTCCGCGCGATCCGCGTGGCGGGGGTTCACTTCGGATACGGTGACCTGAAGATCTACGAGGGTCTCGACTTCGAGGCGGAGCGCGGGCAGAGGATCGTGCTGGTCGGGCCCAACGGCGCGGGAAAGTCCACCCTCCTGAAACTTCTGGCCGGCGTGCTCCGACCCGCCTTGGGGGAGGTCACACCGGGGCACAATGTCCGCCCGGGCTATTTCGCCCAGTACCGACTGGACACCCTGAAACCCGAGCGAACCGTCCTCGAGGAAGGGTTCGACACACCCCAGCGCGTGACGGAGACGTTCGTTCGAACCGTCCTGGGGAGTTTCCTGTTCCGGGGCGACGACGTCTTCAAGAAGGTCGGGGTGCTGAGCGGAGGTGAGAAGAGCCGGTTGGCCTTGGTCAAACTCCTGCTGGATCCGCCGAACCTCCTGCTGATGGACGAGCCGACCACCCACCTCGACCTGGCGAGCGTCGACGCCCTGATCGAGGCGCTGCGGCAATACGAAGGCACCCTGATCTTCATCAGCCACGACGTGCATTTCATCCGCGCCATCGCGACCCATGTGGTCCATGTCCGGGACGGGCGGCTGACCCAGTACTCCGGAGGCTACGGGTACTACCTGGAGAAGACGCGCCAGGCGGCGAAAGACGGCCTGACCGGGGCGGCGGGAAAGGCGCTCTCGGATGGGCGCGCCGGGGTCGTCGCGCCGAAGGACACCGGGTCCCGTGGCGCCGCCTCCGGGCCTTCCGAAGGGCCCGCTGTTTCCCGCAAGGATCAGAAGCGACTCGAAGCCGAGGATCGCCAGGCAAGAGCCAAGGATCGACGGGACCTCCAGCGGCAAGTGAAGGAACTCGAGGCGGAGATCAGCCGGTTGGAGGCGCAGGAGAAGAAGCTCGTCGCGGAACTGGAACATCCGGACACCTACAACACTCCGGGGCGCGCCATGGCGGTGAATCGCGAAATCCAGCACCTCCACGTGCGCCTTCCGGCGCTGCACGAGGAATGGGAGCGCCAGGCGGAACGCCTGCAGGGCATGGCGGGCTGAGCCCCAGGGAGCTTTCAGTGGTAAGCGATGAGCGCTAGCCAATTTACTTACGGTATTCTGGCATTACTCACTTGCCAGGTGGAAGGGGTGCCGTGCTTAGTTCGTGGCGTTTGACGGGACGTTTTCAGGCTCAGAATCGAGTCGCGCTCGTCGGTCGGTCGGATAACCAAGGATTCTTATGCGGCAATTATCAGCGTTCGCGGCGTTCATTGTGGCGGTGGGGACCTCGGCACTGACTGCGCAGGGTGCGATCGTGAGCTATTCGATCGCCGGAGTTTCGGAGAGCGGGCTGACCGCGGTTTCGGGATCGTTCTCCTTCGACACGGCGGTGATCGGACCGAACTACGAGAGCGTCGAGGCTCTTGCCGATCTCACCTCCTACAACATCACTCTCACCACGATCGCGGGTGCGGGTCCGAGCACGACTAGCTTCAGCAAGTCGGCCAACACCTCCTCCTACTTCTACGTCCTGACCGACGGAACGGGCGCCCTCTCCGATTTGCAGCCTGGGTTCGACGCCAACGCGGACGGGTACACGATGACCCCGTGGTTCATCAACTCGACCCTTTTGGGCCACCCGGACAACGCGTTTCCGGAGTCGATCACCTTCACGCACACCCAGGTGCCCGAACTGGGCCAGACAGCCCTGGGCGCCGGGCTTGGTCTGCTGGGTTTCATCGGGTTTAGGGCATGGCGCAACCGACGCTAGGCTCGAAGGGCCCCCTGGGTCCGTTCGGATGGATTCCATCGCGCCGCACGGCGGCGACGCATGAAGACCGGGACTGGTGTCCCGGTCTCTTTCTTGGTGCGAACGGGTGATCCCTTCGGCGCCGGTCAGGCCGTCGGATTCGGCGAGTGGGCGGGCGGGGGCGGAGGCGGAGGTTCCCAGGGAAGCGTGAGTCGGAACGTCGTGCCGTGGCCCGGTTGGCTTTCGGCGGAGACGTCGCCGCCGTGGGCTTGGATGATGTGTTTGACGATGGAGAGCCCCAGTCCCGTGCCTCCCTGCTCGCGCGAACGCGCGGTATCGACCCGGTAGAAGCGTTCGAAGACCCTGGGGAGCGAATCAATCGGGATTCCCGGGCCATCGTCGGACACCTCTATCCCCAGGACTTGCCGTGATTCGTCGACGTGTGCCGTCAGGCGGACCTGGCCGCCGGCGCGCCCGTACTTGATGGCGTTGTCGACCAGATTGACCAGCACCTGCTGGATCCGGTCGAGATCCGCGCGCAGCGTGACCGACTCCGGGACGTCGTTGACGAGGCGGACCCGCCGGTTCGCGGCCCGTGAAGCGAAGTCCTCCAAAACCCGGGCCGCGAGTGGACGAAGTTGGCTGAACTGCCGGTTGACGACGACGCGCCCGGCTTCGAGTTGGGAGATGGTGAGGAGGTCCTCGATGAGGAACGTGAGCCGGTTCGTGTGCTTTTCGATGGTTTGCAGGAATTGGAGCGACAGCTGTGGATCATTGCGGGCGCCGTCGAGGAGGGTTTCGACGTAGCCCTTGATGATGGTGATCGGGGTGCGGAGTTCGTGGCTGACATTGGCGACGAACTCGCGCCGGGTGGCTTCGAGGCTGTTGAGGCGGGTGACATCGTGGAACACGAGGACCACCCCTCGCTGGGCGCCGGCGGTGTCCTGAAAGGCCGTCGCATTGACCTCGAGGAAGCGGGTCGGGGTTCCGTCGAGCGTCAGCGAAAGACCCAGGGCCTGTCCCTCGGAGAGGGCTCGGCTGGCGAGGTCCCGCAGTTCATGGCGGCGGAAGGCCTCCAGGAGCGTGTGTCCACGGGCATCGACGTTGATGCGAAAGAGTTGCTCGACCGCCCGGTTGATGAGGCGGATCCGGCCGTGAGGGTCGAGGACGACCAGTCCTTCGATCATGAAGTCGAAGAGGACTTCGCGACCCGCGTGTTCCCGTTCCAGTTCGCGGCGGAATGATTCGCCGGACTCGCCGGCTTCCCGCAGACGCCGGTCGAGGTCGGCGATTTCCAAGCGGAGTTTCCGTGAGTGGCGATACCAGGCGAGCAGTGTGCCGGCCAGGGCGGCGGCGGCGGCGAAGAACGCGAGGTGTGGCCACACGGGAGGTTTGGAGACGGCGCCGGTTTGGCGCCGGCGATTATTCCTCGGCGAAGCGGTAACCGACTCCGCGGACGGTGTCGAGGTGGCGGGCGGCGCGTCCGAGTTTCTCGCGCAACCGTCGCATGTGGGTGTCGACGGTCCGGGTATCGATCACGTTGTCGTACTGCCACACGTCCTGGAGCAGTTGGTCCCTGGATTGGACCCGCCCGCGGCGCTGCATGAGGGTGGTGAGGAGCTTGAATTCGGTGGCGGTCAGGTCGATGCGCTTGCCCGCGACGGTGACCAGGTGTCGCGGAATATCCAGGGTGAGATCGCCGATCGTGAAATGGTCGGACTTGGGCGTGGGTTTCTGGCGTCGCTCAAGGAGCTTCCGGACGCGCAGGACGAGTTCCCTTGGACTGAAAGGCTTGGTGACGTAGTCGTCGGCGCCCAGTTCGAGGCCGAGGACGCGGTCGATTTCGGCGGCCTTGGCGGTGAGCATGATGACGGGGATGGCGGCTGTGGCGGGGTCGCGCCGCAGGAGCTTGCAGACCTCGAGGCCGTCGATTTCCGGCAGCATCACGTCGAGGAGGATGAGTTCCGGGGCGTGAAGGCGGGCCGACTTGAGGGCTTCCGCGCCGTCGGCCGCGGCGACGACTTCGAAGCCGGCGGCCTTGAGATTGAATGAAATGAGTTCGACGGCATCGGCCTCGTCGTCGACCACCAGGATTTTTGGCATGACGCGCATGGTGGCTATCATTGCCGGGCACCGTGCTTCAACGGGCTTCCTGTGACAAGCCGGTGACGAAACCGTCACCGATGACCGATGGGACGTCGGGCTGCGACATTGCGCGGGCGGGCGGTTGCGGCAGACTGTCGGGACGCATGACGAACATGGCGTTGGCGCGAAGCGAATTGAGCGGGCTCGAGGAGAGGGTGCTGGCGGGCGGGCGCCTGTCGGACGAGGAGGGGCTGCGGCTGATGGAGACGACGGATCTGCACGCGTTGGGGGCGCTGGCCAACATGGCGCGCCAGCGCAAGGTCGGGAACCGGGCGAGCTACATCGTCAACCGCTACATCAACTACTCCAACTACTGCATCCTGAGCTGCCAGTTCTGCGCGTTCGCTCGGAAGAAGCGCGACGCCGACGGATTCGAGCTTTCGGTCGAACAGATGGTGGCCAAGGCGCGGGAGGCGCTGGCTCTCGGGGTGACCGAACTCCATATCGTGGGCGGGCTGCATCCTTCGCTCCCGTTTTCGCACTACCTGGAGTTCCTCCGCGCGCTGAAGGCCCTGTCCCGTGGGCTTCAACTGAAATGCTTCACCGCGATCGAGATCCTCCATCTGGCCTGGCTCGCCAAGAAATCGGTTCCCGACACCCTGGCCGAACTGAAGGCGGCGGGTTTGGATTCGCTGACCGGGGGAGGCGCGGAGATTTTCAGGAAGGAGATCCGAAGCCGGATCGCGCGAGGGAAGGAATCAGCCGACGAATACCTCGACGTCCACAGGACCTGGCATCGGATGGGCGGGCGGAGCACCTGCACGATGCTTTACGGGCACCTCGAGTCTCGGGCGGACCGGGTGGACCATCTGCGGCGCCTTCGGGAACTCCAGGACGAGACCGGAGGATTCACGGGCTTCATCCCGCTGCCTTACCAACCGGACAACAACCGGATCCCCGTGGAACACGCCCCGACGGGATTCGAGTCGCTCCGGACGATCGCGGCGAGCCGCCTCTACCTGGACAACTTCGACCACATCACCGCGTACTGGGTGGGCCTTGGCACGAAGCTCTCCCAGGTCGCCCTCAGCTACGGCGCGGACGATCTCCACGGAACGATCCTCGAGGAGCACATCTTCCATATGGCCGGCGCGTCGTCGCCGCAGGGACGGACGGAATCGGAGATGGTGAAGGCGATTCGGGAGGCCGGGTTGGAGCCGGTGCAACGCGACACCTTCTACGAACCACTCCGGGTGTGGGGCCCTTCGGAACCTTCCGGCGGGGCCGCGCGCGCGGCGGCGTGAACCCCATCACCACCGCACCGCCATCACGGCGGAGATCAAGGTTTGACGGCTGGCTCGAACCGGAGCGACGCGGAGTTGATGCAGTAACGGAGCCCGGTGGGGGCGGGTCCGTCATCGAACACGTGGCCGAGATGGCCTTCGCACCGGGCGCAATGGACCTCGGTGCGTTTCGTGAAGAGCCCGCGATCCTCCCGAGTGTCCACGTTCGCGGGAACGGCGGGCTGCCAGTAACTGGGCCAGCCGGTCCCTGAATCGAATTTGTGGTCGGATCGGAAAAGTTCGAGGCCGCAGCCCGCGCAGACATAGGCCCCGCCGTCCTTGATGTTCCATAGGGCGCCCGTGAAGGCGCGCTCGGTCCCCTGCTTGCGCAGGACGTGGAACTGTTCGGGAGTCAGGATCTCGCGCCATTCGGCGTCGGTTTTTTCCACTTTATCAGTCATGGGATTGAACGGTTTGGATGAACCCGTGGTGGAGGCCCATGTAGTAGGGCAGGAGGAAGACGGTGCCGCTGGCGAGTTCCCGTCCGTCACCGCCGTAATCCAGGCGCCATGGGTCCGTGTTCCAATGGCCGAAATGACGTTCGGCCACCGGAAGAACCCGGCCATTGACGCGGTATCCTCGTCCGGAGTGGCGCGGGTCGTAGAGGTCGCTGGAATGCTGGGGAGGGAGTCGAATGAGGTCGAGTCGGTGGCGGTTGCGATGACCCCAATTGCAGCGGTCGAGGGGAAACCCCCGGAGGGTCGCCAGGCTGTCGTCGTGCCATCCATCCCACGGGTGGATGGGGAAATCGCCCCACGGGGTGCTGAACGAGGCGCCGATGCCATGGGCGGCGTACGCGAAGTTGAAGAAGGGATTCATCTCGGGCAGTTCGAGGGCGGCGTAGGCGTGGAATGCGTAGAGCCACCGGGATCGCCACGCGGTTTCCTTCGTGTAATTCAGCAGGTTGTAAAAACACATGAACGCCATCTCGTCGTCGCTCTGGTTCCCGGAGCCGAAGCCGCTCTGGGTCTTGGGGTTCATGATGTTGGCGGCGTAGCCATGTTGATCGATCAAGGCGCGCGCCGCGCGCCCGTACTTGGCATCGCCCGTCACGTGCTCCGCGACGGCCAGGTAGCTCAGGATGCTGAGCGAATTCAGGCCCCTTTCGGCCCACCAGTTGGGGTCGTTGTTGATGTTCCGCGGGCCGAACACCCCCCAGCGGGTGACCTTTCCGTCGTGGTCCACCAACTGGAAATCATGGTCGACCAGGTGGTCGGTCAGGTCCCGGACGACCTCGCGGACGCGCTCCTTTTCGGCGTCGTCCGCCACGAGGTCGTGGTAGCGGGCGTAGAAGAAATAATGGCCGTCCAACTCGTCCGAACTGGTGTCGCTTTTCCAGTACCACTTTCCGTCCGCGCTCTTCGGCCAGCGGGGTTCGTAGACCTTCCAGAGGCGATCGCCGTTGGCGCGGGTTTCGCGGTCCCTCTCGATGCGGCCCGCGTTGGGATCGGGCCATTCGATGGGACGAATGGTCCGGGCGACGTATCCCTTCGGCGGACTGTGCGGGCCGCCCTGGGTGACTTTCTGGAGGAATCGCAGGGCTTCGAAAGCCTGGCGGGCGCGCCGCGCGAATTCGGGCTTCCCGGTGGCCGCGAAGGCGAAGCATTCCCCGGCGCCATACATCGAGGTCCAGAGCCCGTCGTTGTCGCTGTCGGAGTACGTGATCCGGGATCGATCCCCCGGCGCGGACAATCCCACCTCGGACAGGTAGCCCAGCGGGGTGCGCTTGATGAAGCGCTCGATCTCGTCCTCGAAGAATTCCGCCTTCTCCGCGAGGGTCATCGGCTGCCGCCGGATGCCCGCGGGACCTTTTTCGGTTTGGAACCAGGCGTGACCTTGGGCGTCCACCGCGACGCTATGAACGAGATCGTCGGGGAGCCACCGAAGCCCCTGGCGGTAAGCCCAGTCGGTCGAGTCGAACCGGATGGCCCCCCGCCGCGTGCCGAACCAGACCTCGCCGTGTGGACCCGCCGCGACACCCGTGAAATCGTTGTCCGGCAGGCCGTCCTTGCCTTCGTGGAATGTCCAATCCCGCCCGGTCCGGCACGCGACGCCGGCCGGACCCGCAACCCAGAGCCGTTGCTTCGAGTCGAACGCGACCCCGCGCAGGTCCCCGCCCCAATACCGGCTCGCGCCGTCCTGGATTGCCACCGCCGCGAACCCTTCCGCCCCGCGCCGGAAAAGCCCCGCGCCGCTGGCCACCCACAGGACGCCGTCCGCGTCCAAGGCCAGTTGGCGCACTTCCCATCGACTCGGCCAGCCGACCGTGGACGCCTTCCCGTCCCGGACGAGGTACGGGTCCTTGGCCGTGGCGATCCAGGTTGTGGGTCCGTGTCGAAGGATCTGAATCACGTCAGCCCACGGAATCTCAACGCGAACGGGTTGCCCCTCGGCGTCGGGAAAGACGAACTCGCCGGGGCCGCCGGCTGATAGGCCCGGCATCGGAACCAGCTTCTCCCCGCGGGCCGCATGCCAGGCGCCCCGGATCAGAAAACGGGGTTCGCCATCCGGCGACAGATCGACCAGCCCACGGCCGTCCGTCGGATTGTCTCCAGGACGCTCGAATCGGACGGTCACTTCCTGGGGAAATGCCACGTCGGGGGCGGTGGGCTTCGAATCCGCCGGGAAGGCGGCGGGAGCTGGCAGCAGGGCTCCCAAGGCGACGACGAGCGCGAACTTCACGCGCGAAGCGTGGCGAATCGGAGGCCCGACGACAATGCGGCTCCTCGGTGAAATCCGAGGTTGGCGGAGAGGGTCCAACCTGGAGACGGGAATGGCCGGCGGCTTCTCGTTCAGGCGGCTTCGGGGATTGCCGGTCGCGCGAGGCATGCGGCAGGCTATCTTGCAACGCGATGGCCCTTGGAGAACCGGAGCAGGAGACCAGGAGAGACGCCGCGCCGCGCGCCGCGGGTGACTCTTCCCTGGCGGTGGACACAGGGGCTTCAACCCTCGCGGCCCGTCCGCGGCGTTCCTGGCACGTGTTTCCTTTCTCCGCGAACAGCGCCGCGGCTCTCGATCGCCTGGGCGAGCGAATCGCGGAATGGTTGCCGACTCGGACCGAATCTCCCGAAGCGCTGGCCTCCGCCCTTCGGAAAGCCTTTCCAAGTGGAGCCCATCGGCGGGCGGTGATCGCCCGCGACGCGAAATCGGCGGCCGGGGCGATGGCGCAGCGGCATCCCGAGTGGGTGGTGAGCGACACGGTGGTGGGAGCGGTCCCGCCGCCGGTGGCGTTCCTGTTTCCGGGCGGCGGGGCTCAGCGGATCAACATGGGGCGGGATCTCTACGAGACCGAACCGGAGTTCCGCCGCGCCTTCGACGAAGGGGCCGACAGTCTGGTGGACCGGACCGGATTGGACATTCGCGAGTTGGTGTTCGCGGAGCGCGAGCGCGAAGGGGAAGCGGCGAGCCGGTTGGGGCAGGTCGATCATTTCATGCCGGTTCTCTACGGCTTCTGTCATGCGCTGGCCCGTCAATGGATGGCCTGGGGGATCCGGCCGGTCGCCCTGCTGGGGCACAGTCTGGGGGAGTACGTCGCGGCGACGCTCGCCGGCGTTTTCGAACCCGGCTCGGGTCTGGCCCTCGTTCAGCGGCGTGGCGCCCTGATTCAGGAACAACCCGCCGGGGCGATGCTCGTGGTCTGGCTTTCGGAAGAGGCGGTCCGCCCCATCCTGTTTGGGCGCCTTGGCGTGGCGGCGGTGAACGGGCCGGAGCTTTGCGTGGTTTCGGGACCCGCCGACGAGATCGAGGGGCTGGAAGGTCGATTGGTGGCCCGTGGCGCGACGACCCGCCGCCTGCAAATCGATCATGCGGCCCACTCGTGGATGGTGGAGGGAGCCATGGAGGCGCTTGAGTCGGCGGTGCGCGAGACGGCCCGATCGGAGCCGGCGCTCCCCTACGTGTCCAATGTGACCGGAACCTGGATGCGGCCTGGGGAAGCCGTGGATCCGGGCTACTACGCCCGGCATCTGAGACAGCCGGTGCGCTTCGCCGACGGTCTCGCGACCCTCCTGGACAACCCGGAACTCCTGCTGCTGGAGGTTGGTCCGGGACAGGCGTTGTCGGTGCTGGCCCGCCAGCATCCGAAGCGGAAGGCGGGGCATCGGGTGGTGTCGTCGCTGTACGGGGTGAAGGACGACGAGGCGGCCTCGATGGCGCTGGCCGTCGGACGATTGTGGTGCGCCGGCGTCGCATTGGATTGGGACGCCAGGGAAGGGGGCATCGGGGATCCGCTCCGGTTGCCCGAAGAGTGGCTGACGTTGGCCCGGCAGGATGCCCCCGAGGCTGAATCCCGGAAGCTGAACGATGTCGAGGATCAGACGCCGCGGGACGGAACGGAAAGCGCGCTGGCCGACCTCTGGGCCGAGCTTTTCAAGCGACCGGGAATCATCGACCGGCGCCAGGGCTTCTACGATCTGGGCGGCTATTCCCTGCTCGCGGTGCAATTGGTGAGGAGGGTTCGCGAGATCTGGTCGGTCGACATCCCGCCGCAAACCCTCCTGTCGAATCCCTCGCTGGAAGGTGTCGCCAAGGCGATCGACGAGGCGAAGGCCGACCAGGATCGCCATCCCGAGCGGGCGCGTTGCCGATCGTTGATGAGGATCCAGGGGGGAGGGCATCGCCCCGCGTTGTTCGTGGTCCCCGGAGGGAATGGCGAGGATGGCGAACTGTACGTCCACGCAGGGTTGTCGGAGGGGCACTACGGGCCCGAACAACCCGTGCACGGGTTTCGCCGACGGGGCTGGGACGGGAAGTCGGATCCGCATGCAACCGTCGAACAGATGGCGGGGGATTACCGGGACGAGATGCGGACGATCCAGCCGGCGGGCCCGTACTTCCTTCACGGCGACTGCGCCGGCGGCCCGGTCGCGTACGAGATGGCCTGTCAATGCCTGGACGCCGGCGAGGAGGTGGGATTGCTGCTTCTGACGGATTCGCTTTGTCCCCGGCCCTTGGAACTTTCGCGCTATGCGGTGGCGGGTTGGGCGCGCCGGTTGCGTCGCAATCCGGTGTTCGCCGTTCTTGCGAATCTCGCGGAGTTGCTGACGCTCCGCGGCGAAGCCCGCCGGGATTTCATGGAGAAAAAGCGGGAGGCCATTCGGCGGCGGATGGGCCGGATCCCCCGGGAATCCCCGGAGGCGGTCCCGGTCGGCGCGCCGGCGTCGGATCCTGTTCGGGGGGGATTGACCGCGCGGCACGTGGGGGAAAGCGAATTCTGGACTCCCGGCGGACTCCGTTACTGGAGGGCCACCCAACGCTACCGCCCTCGGGCCTACCCGGGGACCCTCCACATCATCGTGAGCGAGGAGCGGTCGCGCCTGGAACGGGTTCTTCGCTGGCGACGGTTCGCTCCGGACACCCGGATCGAGGTCGTGTCAGGCAGCCACTGGCTCTACCTCTGGAACCACGGCGATCGCGTCGCGGCCCGGATTCGAGAGCATCAGACGGCCTTCGCGGTTGGGGCGAGGGGCGGCGCGAACGCCGGAGCGGACGCCACACGGGTGAGGGCTTGATCGAGGATGTCGACGGCCCGGTCGAGTTGGGCGCGTGAGACCGTCAACGCCGGCGTCAGCGTGAGGATGTTGCCCTGCGTGACCTTGAAATTCAGGCCGCCCGACAGGCAGTGGTACATCACCTGTTCGGCTTCGTCGTTGGCCCGGACCACTTTTCCATCCTGGGTGGAGTGGCCAAGTTCCACACCCACCAGGAGTCCGAGGCCGCGGACATCGACGATCAGGGGGTGCCGTTGAGCGAGGGCGCGGAGTCGGTCGAGGAGATGAACGCCCAACTCCCGGGCGCGAGCGGGGAGTCCCTCGGCTTGAACCACCTGGAGGGTCGCGAGGGCGGCGGCGCAGGCGACCGGGTTCTTTTCGTGGGTGTAGTGACCGAGGGCGCCATGGGCCAGGGCGTTGTTGAGGTCCTCCCGGGCCAGCAGGGCCGCGAAGGGGAACACACCGCCACCCAGGCCTTTTCCAAGGACCAGCATGTCGGGAACGACCCCGTAGTGTTCGCACGCGAACAGGTGTCCCGTCCGGCCGAGGCAGATCGGGATTTCGTCGAGGATGAGCAGCGCGCCGTGCCGGTCGCAGGCGGCCCGGATTCGCTTCCAGTAGTCGAGAGGTGGGATGAAGGGTGTGCACCGGACTGTTTCGGCAACCACGGCCGCCACGTCGCCTTCCCGTTCGAGGACGTATTCGACGTAGTCGGCGCAGGCGAGATTGCAGGTGGCGCCACACCGAAATGGGCAGTGCCGGGTGTCGGGAGGGGGGACGTGTTCGCAACCGGGAAGAAGCGGTCCCATGTCCCGGCGAAAGATGGCTTCACCCCCGATGGAGATGCAGTCCAGGGAGGCGCCGTGGAACGACTCCCACATCGAGATCGTCTTGTGGCGTCCGGTGGCGGCCCGGGCCAGTTTGAGAGCCATTCCCATCGCGGAGGTTCCGCCCGGCGCGAAGAGGACCCGCTTCAACCGGCCAGGCGCGAGCCGAGTCAGTTCACGGGCCAGTTCGATGGCGGGTTCGCAGGTGTACCGACGGGGGCAAAAGCTGAGTTCCTGAAGCTGTCGCGTGATCGCTTCCAGGATCCTGGGGTGGCCGAAGCCGACTTGGTGGACATTGTTGCCGTGAAAATCGAGCAACTCCCGATCCTGCCGGTCCGTGAGGGTCGCGCCCGAACAGCGTTTCAGGACGTTCAGGCAGGGACTCGAAAGCGATTGATGGAGAAACAACGCGGCGTCGTCGTCGACGAGCTTTTGTGTCTCGGCATCGAGGTGGTCGCGGGCCCACGCCCGGCGTCGCGGTGACAGGTTGAGGTCGCCTTCGGATCGCAGGGCATCGAGCGCGGCCTGGGTTCTCTCCATGCCCGCGAGGATGAGGATTCGGAATCGGATTTCACGCCGGATTTCGCTCCAAGCCGTCGTCGGACACGGATCGAATCAGTGGGCGAGGACGTGGCGCAGGTACAGGTACATCAAAGGGGCGTTGAAAAGCAGGCTGTCGAGCAGATCAAGGATGCCGCCGATGCCTGGAAAGATCCGGCCGGAATCCTTGCTTCCCGCTTCCCGCTTGAAGAGCGATTCGATGAGGTCGCCCACGACGGCGGAGACGCTGAGGATCACTCCCAGGATCGTCGCGTGCCATGGGGTCATGCCTTCCAGGCGATGGGAAAGGAAGTGCGTGAACGCCAGGCTCGCGCCCGTGGAGAACACGATCGCGCCGGCGAATCCTTCCCAGGTTTTCCCGGGGCTGATCCTGGGAATCATCTTGTGGCGCCCAATGAGGGAGCCGGTGAGGTAGGCGCCGATGTCGCTGCATTTGGTCACCAGGATGAAGTAGAGGACGAAATAGCGGCCATCGATCCCTGGGAGAAAGACGATCTTAGGGATGAAATTCAGGAGCCACGGCACATACATCAGACCAAACAGGGTGGTCGAAATCGCCGTCAGACCGTCCGTGACGGTCTTCGACACGAAGCGGCGGACGCACAGTCCGAGGACGAAGACGACGATGAAGGCGATCTCGAAATCGTTCGCCTTGGCCGCGAGTTGGGAGTGCGCGTGCGGGATCACCCCGGAGAAATAGAGGAACGTGCACACCATGAGCACGGATCCGGAGAGGATCCCCCAGTACCGGAAACAGACCAGGCCGCGCTTTTCGACCAGGTCGTAGAATTCGCGCAAGCCCTGGACCGCGAGGGCCAGCATGAGCGCGAGAAAAACCCAGTTCGTGACGGCGTGGTTCTCCGAAAAAATGGTCCACAAGACCACGGTCCAGAGGGCGACCGTGCTCGAAAGACGCCGGGCGAAGGTCTGGATCTTGGAGACCGCCGGAACGGGTTGGGGCGGTTGGGGTGTCACTGTCCGGGGAGCATTCCGGCTTCCGGCCCCGGAGTTCAAGGAGGGTTCCCTCGTCGGGAATTCCACCCGCGACGGATCCGTCAAGAAGCCTCGACGCTTGGACAAAGCACGCGCCCATGGTTGCCTTCGCCGGTGAAACTCTGGACCTGGGTGCGTCGGCTGCTGCTGGGAACCGCCGTTCTGCTGGCGTCGACGGTCGTCTTGGCTGGACTCCTCTGGATCTACTTCCACCCCAACCAGACCCGGACCAACGGGCTGGTCCATGGCCGGCGTCACGGACGCGCGCTGACTCTGGACGTGGTTCAGCCCGCCCGACCCAACGGCCGGGGCGTGGCTCTGATGGTGAGCGGCGGGTGGCGTTCGTCCAAGAATTCGTTCCGGGCTTGGATGGTGGCTCCCCTCGTGCGTCGCGGATACACCGTTTTCGCCGTCTATCACCTCTCGCAGCCCGACGCGACCGTCATGGAGATCGTCGAGGACATGCACCGCGCCGTCCGTTACATCCGGCACCGGGCCCGCGAGTTCGGAGTCGACCCCGATCGGTTGGGAGTGAGCGGCGGCAGCGCCGGTGGGCATCTGAGCCTGATGCTCGCCACACGGGGCGGTCCGGGTCAGGAAGCGTCCGCCGATCCCGTCGATCGCGAAAGCAGCGCCGTCCAGGCGGTGGCGATCTTCTATCCGGTGACCGATCTCGTGGACCTCGGAACCTCAACCGAGAACCCGGGAGATGGAGGCCCTCCGATTAGTTTTGTGAAAGCGTTTGGACCGCAGTCCACCAATCCCGCGATCTGGAAGACGATCAGCCGGGAGATGTCCCCCCTCTATCACATCACGTCGAATCTGCCGCCCACGCTGATCTTTCAGGGCGGGGCGGATACGCTGACCCCTCCCGAACAATCGGAACGCTTCCAGAAACGGGCGCTCGAAGTGGGTCGAACCGTCGAAATCGTCCTGCGGCCTGGAAAGCAGCACGGCTGGCTCACAATGCTCTGGGACGTCCGGCGCTTCGCGGATTGGTTCGACCGCCATCTGGCGGCGAGCCCTTGACCGCCCCCTTCATTCAAGGAGGGCGCTGGGCCGTTCCCACCGCCTCGGCCAGGCTGGCGAACCCTTCCGACCGAAGCCGGCTCCGGAGGCCCCGCACGATCGATCGGGCGATGCCAGGCCCCCGGTAGACCATTCCCGTGTAGACCTGGACCAGCGACGCGCCGGCCGTGATCTTTTCCCAGGCATCCGCCGCATCGAAAATGCCGCCGACTCCCACCACGGGAAGGCGTCCTCGGGATTGGCGATGCAGGTGGCGGATGACCTCGGTGCTCCGGCGCCCGACCGGGCGCCCGCTCAGGCCCCCGGTCTCGGCGTAGACCGGGCTGGACGACGCGGCGGTATCGGTTGGCCGGGAAATCGTGGTGTTCGTGGCGACGATGCCGGCGAGGTCTCGGGCCAGAGCAAGCTCCATGATCTCATCCAGCGCGTCGAAGCTCAGGTCGGGAGCGACCTTGACCAGAATGGGACGGCGGGAGGCTGAATCCGGTTCCGCTCTCTGGATTTCCTGAAGGGCGGCGAGGATCTCGTCCAGGGCCGCGCGGTCCTGGAGTTGCCGCAGATTCGGCGTGTTCGGGGAACTGACATTGACGACGAAAAAATCCGCCAATCCCCTCAGGATTCGGAATGAAAAGGCATAGTCGGTCGCGGCTTCACCCAGGGGTGTGATCTTGGATTTCCCAAGGTTGACGCCAACCGGATGCCTGGGCCAGAGGCCCAGCCCGCGCCAGCGCCCAAGGGCTCGGGCGAATTCCTCGGCCCCGGGGTTGTTGAAACCCATCCGATTGATGAGGGCCTCGTCCGGTACAACCCGGAACATCCTGGGCCGATCATTCCCCGGTTGCTGGTGCCGTGTGACTCCACCGAGTTCGCTGAACCCGAAGCCCAAGGACTCCCACACCGGGATGGCTTCTCCAAACTTGTCCATGCCCGCCGCCAAGCCCACCGGGTTGGGGAAATGGAGGCCCAAAACATCGATCGGAAGAGGCGGCGCCGAGAAGAACGCCCCGGTGATTCGGCTCAAAAGGCGGCTGCGACCGACCCGGCCCAGCATCCGCAAGGTCCGATGATGGATCCGCTCGGAATCCTGGACGAACAGGCCCGGTCGGAGAATTCGGCGATACAGCCAGCTCACCAGCCCGGTTTAGTGCGGAACGGCCCTCAAGGCGAGAAATCACCCGGAACAGGTCCCGAAAGAGCGGGTGCCTCCGATTCGATGCGGGCCATCGCGATGGCAACGGGCCTGTTCATGACGGACGGATTGTTGTCGCGCGCCGCTTGAAGGAAGGGAATCGCCATCCGCGCTCCCGGTCCGATCGCCGCCAGGGATTCCGCGGCGAGCACACGAACGGATTCCACGGAATCGCGCAGCGCGAACGCAAGAGCGTCCACGGCCGGCTCCGCCGCTGGACCGAATCGCCCGACCGCTTGAATCGCGCACTGCCGAACATTCTCATCGGAATCTTGAATGGCTCGAATCAGCGCGGGCACCGAGGTCGCGGGATCCCGAGCAATCCGGCCCAACGCTGTCGCGGCGCTGGACCGGAAGACGGGGCGGGTCCCTCGAACGAGCCACGCAGCGAGGTCAGGCACCGCGGCGCCCGCTTCCGGACCAATGCGGCCGAGCGCCTGGATTGTCGCCAGGGAACTCGGGGTGGCGCTCCCCGCCAAGGCGTCGATGAGCTCGGGAACCGCCGTCGCCGCCGAGACGCCCCACAGCGCAAGCGCCCGCGCGGACGCCGTCCGGACGTCGTCCACCGGGTCCTGGAGTCCGCGCGCCAGCGAACCAGTCGCCTCACCAGGCACCGCTCCCGGGCCAATGCGCCCAAGAGCCCCCGCCGTGAAGGCGCGAATTTCGGGGATCGGATGAGACAGATTCTTGTTCAGTTCGGCGCGCGCGGGCGCCGAATCGCCGGCAAGGAAGCCCAGAACATAGGTGGCGGCCAAGACCACCGGGACTTCGTCGGCGACAAGCTGGGACGACAACAGGACTGCAAGGTCGGAACGGGCGAATGGAAGCTGGATCGCGGGATCCGACAGGATGCGCGCAAGTGCCGGCATCGATTGCGCTCGAACCCGCGGATCCGGGTCGAGGGCCAGCACGGCCACCGAGGGCAGGGAACCGGCTCCCATGCGGACCCACGACTTCCGGATCGCTTCCCGGGTGTCGGGATCGGAAGCCATCCGAAAACCCTGGGCGAGTTCGGGAATAAAATTGGACGAGCCCGGCCCGAGAAGCTCTGCCGCCTCCACCGCCCTCCGCCGGCGGACCTCCATACCGGGACCGGGGCTGGATCGTGGATTCGCGATGCTCGGCCCCAGGCGCCCAACGCGGCGCAGCATTCGGTGGGTCGGGGTCTCCTCGGCGATCAAGCGTCGACGGATTTCCAGGCCGGTGGCGCGGGTGCCGATCGATGCCAACGCATCTTGGGTGGCTGGGTGTCGCGAATCCTCCGCCATGTCAAGCTGGGCGATCCAAAAAGAGACCGGATGCCCGAACGCCAAAGGCTCGGAACGACGGTGAATCGCGAGGGTCGCGAGCCCCAAAACCGCCGAAACGACCAAAAGGGTGCGTCGCAGGATGCTCGTTTCGAGGGTCATAGCTCGCTTGACCCTGTAAAGGGGACCGACTATAGCCTTGTCAACAACGTTTGTAGACGTACCACCCACCCCCCCCCACCCCGCTATGTCAATGACCAAGCGCGACATCGTGGTCGCCATCAGCAGCGAGACCCAATTGGTCCAGCAGGACGTGGCCAAAGTCGTGCAGCGCACCCTGGAAATCATCCGCGAAGCTGTCAGCCACGGGAAGACTGTGGAGCTCCGAAACTTCGGAGTCTTCGAGGTCAAGGTCCGCAAGGCCCGGATTGGGCGCAATCCCAATGCCCCGGAGAAGGATGTTCGAATCCCTCCGCGGTCGGTCGTGAAGTTCAAGCCGGGAAAAGAAATGCGCGACGAAGTCCTGAAGCTCTCCCCGGAAACCATTGAGGCCGCTCAATCGGCGCCTTCGCTTCCGGTGGCCCCGCCGCCCCCACCGCCGGCGATTCCGCCAGCGGCGCCCCCTCCGCCCCCCATGGGCTGATCCGGTCGCACCGGTCGACTCGTCGCTCGTTGCTTCTTCGCGGCGTTTCGGGCGCCTCTTGAGGGCTCCCGGACGCTAAGCTATTTCCACCATGCAGCCCCTTCCTGGATTCCGAGACTTCTTCCCAAACCCCCTCCCGGCGAAGGACGCCTGGAGCGCGGACCTGCGCCAGCACATCTTCGCGGTCTGGCGTAACACCGCGCGCCGCTATGGATTCCGGGAATACGACGGCCCGCCCTTGGAACCCGTCGAACTTTACACGATCAAAAGCGGCGAGGAGATCGTCCACCAGTTGTTCAACTTCGTGGACAAGGGAGAACGCCACGTCGCGTTGCGACCAGAAATGACGCCGACAGTCGCTCGAATGGTCGCCGCGTCGGAGCGGAACTACCGGAAGCCGATCAAGTGGTTCTCCATCCCGCAGCTCTTCCGGTACGAGAAACAGCAGAAAGGCAGGCTGCGGGAGCACTTTCAGTTCAACGCCGACATTTTCGGCGAAGGTGATCCCTCCGCCGATGCGGAGATCGTCGCCATGCTCATCGACACCCTGCGAAGCCTGGGCCTTGGCGCGGATGATTTTGTCGTCCGGTTGAGCAGCCGTCAGGCCTGGCAGCGCTTTTACGAAGCGCGTGGCGGCGACCCGTCCAAAGCGCCCGACTTCTACCAGGTCATCGACAAGCTGGAACGTGAGCGACCGGAAGTGAGCGTCAGCCGACTCGAGGCGGTGGGAATCCGTTTGGAAGACGTGAAGGCGTTCATCGAAGCCAGCCCGCCGGAACCGGAATTGAAGGCCGTCCTCGGGAATATCGGCGCGCGAGGCCTTGGGGAGTTCGTGAAGGTGGACTACGGCGTCATCCGCGGATTGGCCTACTACACAGGCATCGTTTTCGAGGCGTTTGACCGCCAGGGAGTCTTCCGGGCCATCGCTGGCGGTGGCCGCTACGACCAGCTGATCGGAATGGTGAGCGGCGGAAAGGTCGACCTGCCGGGCTTGGGTTTCGGAATGGGCGACGTGGTTCTCGCCGAATTGTTGAAGGCGCGCGGACGGCTGCCTGAACTCCCTGGGAGTATCGAGATGTTCGTCGTGATCGACGATGAGGCCTTGCGTGAAGCGTCGCTGGGGATCGTCCAACAACTCCGCGAGGCCGGGCGGGGGGTCGATTATCCGCTCACCCCCGCCAAATTCGACAAACAGATCAAACGCGCCCTCGAGTTGGGTGCGATCTCGACGATCCGCCTCGAAGCAGACCCGACCGGCACAGTCGTCGCGCGTGTTCGCAATCTCGCAACACGGGAGGAGCGACTGATGGCTTTGGATGCCGTGGTCCGTTCCGCGCCACAACGCTGATTCAGCGACCGTGGACGGCGACAATCCGAGGCGGCCTATCCCATTTCGACGGCGTCCCTTCGCCTGGTTGCGCGCACGCCATTCGTGTGCTGTGATCCCGAGAGAGCGGGAGCCCGAAATCACAAGAACCCGAGCAAAACCAATCGATTCGAATCAGCAATAAGCCCATCCACCACCATGACGACCATTCCCCCCACCATTCAGGCCAAACTTGAAGATCTGTGCCGATCCATCCTGTCGGAGCCCAACCTGGAGGCGAAGCGCCTCCAAGTGGACCAGTTCATGATCAACGACCAAGCCCGCGACCAGTACGCGAAAGTCTCCGAACAGGGGGAACACCTTCACCATAAACAAATGCAGGGTGTTCAACTCGGGGACGAGGAAGTCTCCACGTTCGAAAAAGAGCGGGATTCCCTCCTCAAAAACCCCGTGGCCCGGGGCTTCCTCGATGCGCAGGAAACGTTTCAAGGACTCCAAGAGTCGGTTAACAAATTCGTATCGAAGACCTTGGAACTTGGTCGTGTGCCGCAATCAGCGGACTTGGAGGGTGGCTGTGGAAGCGGATGTGGGTGTCACCCGAGCTCCTAACAGAGCGTCCGACGTCTACATTTCGCATCGCACCCCACTGGGAAAACGAAACAAGCGCGAAATATTCAACAGCCATAAACAGTTCCACAGCAATTGGTTGCATCAATCACTGGAATCACGGATCAAAAGTTTTGAAAAAAGCTATTGCAGGAGGGAAGTCCGTCAGGCAATCTGTCCTCGTTGTTCGCGACGTAAGTCGAAAGACGAAGTCGCAGTTGAGATAAAAAAACCGGTGGGCTTCAACGACAGTTGACAGCCGGAAAGTTTTGTCGTCTCATCTCTGAGCGTTCTTTGAAAATTGGTTTGTGCGATAGTAGGCATCTTCAATGATAAATGAGCTCACTCGAAAGAGTGGGCCTTGCTAAGCAGTTCTTGGTCGCTAATCACGACCACAAGAATCACTCACAATAACGGAGAGTTTGATTCTGGCTCAGAACGAACGCTGGCGGCGTGGATAAGACATGCAAGTCGAACGCTTGTTGCAAGGTAGCAATATTTTGCGACAGGAGTGGCGCAAGGGTGCGTAACACGTGGGTCATTTGCCGCGAAGTTGGGAACAACTCGTTGAAAGACGAGCTAATACCTAATGTGCTCCGCAAGGAGTAAAGCCGGGGACCGTAAGGCCTGGCGCTTCGCGATAAGCCCGCGGCCTATCAGCTAGTTGGCGGGGTAAAAGCCCACCAAGGCTAAGACGGGTAGCTGGTCTGAGAGGACGACCAGCCACACTGGAACTGAGACACGGTCCAGACACCTACGGGTGGCAGCAGTCGAGAATTTTTCACAATGGGCGAAAGCCTGATGGAGCGACGCCGCGTGGGGGATGAAGGGCTTCGGCTCGTAAACCCCTGTCATTTGCGAACAAAGGCGCCAACCTAATACGTTGTTGTCTGATAGTAGCAGAAGAGGAAGGGACGGCTAACTCTGTGCCAGCAGCCGCGGTAATACAGAGGTCCCAAGCGTTGTTCGGATTCACTGGGCGTAAAGGGTGCGTAGGTGGTGGACTAAGTCGGGTGTGAAATCTCCGGGCTCAACCCGGAGCGTGCGCCCGAAACTGGTTCGCTAGAGGATAGGAGGGGAGACTGGAATTCTCGGTGTAGCAGTGAAATGCGTAGATATCGAGAGGAACACCGGTGGCGAAGGCGAGTCTCTGGACTATTCCTGACACTGAATCACGAAAGCCGGGGGAGCAAACAGGATTAGATACCCTGGTAGTCCCGGCCCTAAACGGTGCGCATTTGCTGTGGGCGGAATCGACCCCGCCCGTGGCGTAGCTAACGCGATAAATGCGCCGCCTGGGGAGTACGGCCGCAAGGTTAAAACTCAAAGAAATTGACGGGGGCCTGCACAAGCGGTGGAGTATGTGGCTTAATTCGATGCAACGCGAAGAACCTTACCTGGCCTTGACATGCAGATAGTAGAAGCCTGAAAGGGTGACGATCCCGCAAGGGAAGTTTGCACAGGTGCTGCATGGCTGTCGTCAGCTCGTGTCGTGAGATGTTGGGTTAAGTCCCGCAACGAGCGCAACCCCTGTGTCCTGTTGCCACCGAGATGAGAGTCTCGAGCACTCTGGACAGACTGCCCCGTCCAAACGGGGAGGAAGGTGGGGATGACGTCAAGTCAGTATGGCCCTTACGGCCAGGGCTGCACACGTACTACAATGCCCGGTACAAAGGGAAGCAAGGCGGCAACGCGGAGCAAATCCTCAAAACCGGGCCCAGTTCAGATTGTCGGCTGCAACTCGCCGGCATGAAGCTGGAATCGCTAGTAATGGCGCATCAGCTACGGCGCCGTGAATACGTTCCCAGGCCTTGTACACACCGCCCGTCACATCATGAAAGCCGGCTGTACCCGAAGTCGCCGCGCCAACTGCAAAGAGGCAGGCGCCGAAGGTATGGCTGGTGATTGGGATGAAGTCGTAACAAGGTAGCCGTAGGGGAACCTGCGGCTGGATCACCTCCTTTCTAAGGAGCACGTTCCGGTCAAACGGAATGAGGTCGTGCCGGGTCAAACCGGCGATGCCACTATCGCACAAACCAGTTTTTGGGACGCGCGGGCCCGGCCCTCGGTAAGAGGGCGATGACGCGATGACTAGCTGGGGCTGTAGCTCAGTTGGTAGAGCGGTAGCTTTGCAAGCTATAGGTCAGGAGTTCGAGTCTCCTCAGCTCCACCAATCTCTACAACGCGCCTGTAGCTCAGCTGGTCAGAGCATGCGCTTGATAAGCGCAGGGTCACTGGTTCAAATCCAGTCAGGCGCACCAGATTTGCCCGTGAAAACGGGTGGGTTCTTTGAAAACTATACATGGAATCAGCAGGGCAGTAACAGAATCGCCGAGTTCTGTGGAGCAATCCACAGTCCGGTTTTGATCAAGCTACAAAGGGCACAAGGTGAATGCCTTGGCGTTAGCGGGCGATGAAGGACGCCGCAAGCTGCGATAAGCCGCGAGGAGCCGCAAGCAGGCTATGATCCGCGGATTTCCGAATGGGGAAACCCAGTCCCGGTTATGCGGGATTACCTCCGGATGAATTCATAGTCCGGTGGAGCGACACGAGGTGAAGTGAAACATCTCAGTAACCTCAGGAAAAGAAAACGACTGTGATTCCGCAAGTAGTGGCGAGCGAAAGCGGAAAAGCCCAAACCTCGGCAACTTGTTGCCGGGGGGTTGCGGGACCCTGACATGGCATGTGGAGGATTAGCGTAACGGCCTGGAAAGGCCGGCCAGAGACCGTGACAGCCGGGTGCGCGAAAATCCAAGACAGCCTAGGGGTATCCCAAGTAGTGCGGTGCACGTGAAACTCCGCGCGAATCTGTCCCGACCACGGGATAAGGCTAAATACCAGCTAACGACCGATAGTGAACAAGTACCGCGAGGGAAAGGTGAAAAGAACCCCTGATAGGGGAGTGAAATAGATCCTGCAACCCTGTGCCTACAATGTGTGGGAGCCCGCAAGGGTGACCGCCTGCCTTTTGCATAATGAGTCTGCGAGTTATTGTCGGCGGCTGCCTGAGTCCCTAAGGGATGGTGGCCCAGCGAAAGCGAGTGCGAATAGCGCGTTTGTCGCCGGCAATAGACCCGAAGCGGAGGTGATCTACACATGGTCAGGTTGAAGCTGGGGTAACACCCAGTGGAGGACCGAACTCGTGGATGTTGAAAAATCCTGAGATGAGCTGTGTGTAGGAGCGAAAGACTAATCAAACCCCGTGATAGCTGGTTCTCTCCGAAATAGCTTGAGGGCTAGCGTCGGATAAGTACTCCAGGGAGGTAGAGCACTGGATGGCTTAGGGTCCCCACCAGGATACCAAAACCAATCAAACTCCGAATTCCCTGGATCTCATTAATCCGGCAGTCAGACTGTGAGGGATAAGCTTCATAGTCGAGAGGGCAACAGCCCAGACCGCCAGCCAAGGTGCCTAAACGCTGCTAAGTGGAAAGGATGTGACGTCGCTGAGACAGTGAGGATGTTGGCTTAGAGGCAGCCATCATTTAAACAGTGCGTAACAGCTGACTCATCGAGCGATGTCGCGCCGAAAATGATTGGCGATAAGTAGCGTACCGAAGCTGCGGGTCCCCATCCGTTACGACGGGTGGGGGCGGTAGGAGAGCGTGGCCGTTCCTGTAAAGCCGTTTCGGAAGAAATGGTGGAGGGGCGGCCAGTGAGAATGCAGACACGAGTAGCGATAAACCGGATGAGAATTCCGGTCGCCGTAAACCCAAGGTTTCCTGGGGCAGGTTCGTCCTCCCAGGGTTAGTCGGGAGCTAAGGTGAGGCCGTAAGGCGTAACCGATGCACAGCAGGTCAATATTCCTGCACCGGCTGGGAATTAGGCGACGGGTGACGCAGAGAGAAAAGTGCATGGGTCATTGAAAGACCGAGCCTAGGCTTCGGCCGAAGCGCAGCACCGGACAATCTGCCGAGAAAAGCCCGTCGTTGTGTCCTAGCCGCCCGTACCGCAAACCGACACAGGTGGGTGGGTGTAAGTGCACCAAGGCGCGCGAGAGAAACCTCTCTAAGGAACTCGGCACATTAGCCCCGTAACTTCGGGAGAAGGGGTGCCCACTTCGGTGGGTCTCAGTAAATTGCGTTTAGCGACTGTTTAACAAAAACACAGCACTCTGCTAAGTCGTCAAGACGACGTATAGGGTGTGACACGTGACCAATGCGGAAAGATCAAGGTAAGCTGTCAGCCGCAAGGCGAAGCGGTGAGCCCAAGTCCCCGTGAATGTCGGCCGTAACTATAACGGTCCTAAGGTAGCGAAATTCCTTGTCGGGTAAGTTCCGACCTGCACGAATCGTGTAACGACTGAACGACTGTCTCGGAGAGGATCTCGGCGAAACTGTAATTGCGGTGAAGATGCCGCATGCCCGCAGTAGGACGGAAAGACCCTATGCACCTTCACTGTAAGCTGGCATTGGGTTCTGATTAATGATGCGTAGCGTAGGTGGGAGACTTTGAACCGCGGGCTTCGGTCCGCGGGGAGTCGCAATGTGAAACACCACTCTTCGTTAATTAGGATTCTAACCCCGATCTGTCATCCAGACGGGAGACAGTGCTTGCCGGTCAGTTTGGCTGGGGCGGCTTCCTCCCAAATCGTAACGGAGGAGCGCGAAGCTTGGCTCAGCACGGTTGGCAACCGTGCGACGAGGGTATGGCTAGAAGCCAGGTTAACTGTGAGACCAACAAGTCGAGCAGGTGCGAAAGCAGGCCCAAATGATCCGATGGTTTAATGTGGAATTGCCATCGCTCAACGGACAAAAGGTACGCTAGGGATAACAGGCTGATCGGGCCCAAGAGTTCATATCGACGGCCCGGTTTGGCACCTCGATGTCGGCTCATCGCATCCTGGGGCTGGAGAAGGTCCCAAGGGTCCGGCTGTTCGCCGGTTAAAGCGGTACGCGAGCTGGGTTCAGAACGTCGTGAGACAGTTCGGTCCTTATCCACTGTGGGCGGAGGAAACTTGAGGGGTTCATTCCTTAGTACGAGAGGACCGGGAATGACGCACTTCTGGTGTGGCAGTTGTTCCGTCAGGGGCATCGCTGCGTAGCCATGTGCGGAAGGGATAAGCGCTGAAAGCATCTAAGTGCCAAGCCCATCCCAAGATAAGGTTTCCCTGGCCGCAAGGCCCTAAAGACTCCGGGTAGACTACCCGGTTGATAGGTCAGGCGTGCAAGCGCTGCAAGGCGTTCAGCGGACTGATACTAATACGTCGTGAGGCTTGATCGTCTTTTGACGATTTCAAACGGCGATTCCGAAGTTGCCCAGCTGGTCCATGTATAGTTTTCAAGGAATCCAACCCGGGTTCTTTGCATTCAATTTTTCTGGTGGCAGTAAAGCTGTGGTCCGACCCGATCCCATCCCGAACTCGGCCGTCAAACACAGCGTTGCCGATGGTAGTGCATGTATAGCTTGCGCGAGAGTAGGTAGCCGCCAGTTAATTTCCAAAAAGGCCCCCGTTCAAACGGGGGCCTTTTTTTTGACTATTCCGGGACTTTTGTGGGTGAAAGCCGACCGATCTGGGAGTCGGATGGAGCCCTTGAGGAGTTGATTCGCGGGGCCTTTCGGTGCGAAGGGAGATCGAGGCCGGGCATCGTCGGCGGCCGCTTCGCTTGGCGACGCTCGCCTGGTCCGAGCGTGGGCTGGAGGGCGGAAGGCCGGGAGGCTCTTCGCGATTCTCGGGCATGGCATTTGTCGACCGACCACTCCTTTAGGCAACAGCATCGACTCCTTCTCCGCCTGGCGGCCCCCTGGCGGGTGGAGGATTTGCGATTGGATCTACCCGGAAAGAAGCTGGAGATACGGTGGTTGATTTGGATCCCGGATTGCAAAGCCCCATGTCCGGAGTGTGGTAAGCCTTGCGGCAATTGCGATTTCCCGTCGGAGCGGACTTGGCGGCATCTGGATGCAATGCGGCTCCAGTCCATCGTCCCCGCCCTCGCGTCTCGGGTGGCGACTGCTGTAGGGCTTCAGGCAAATCGCTGAAAACGGGGTGGGGTTTTCTCACGTTGGTTGCGGAGACGATGTGGGGAGCTCCGCGGGGATCGTGGGACGCCGGGATTGTCACCAACCGGCGGTACCCTGAGGGATCCCACTCGGCGCGCTCAAGCTCTCCAATCTCCTCCAACTCGATCGCTTCGAGGAGGACCTTGCCTTGACCCGTCTGCGGCTTCGTCCACCGGCCCCACCGCCACCCTCGCCATCCACACCCCCCCTCCGCCGATCCCGCACAAGACCACGCCGCTCGCCAACGAGCCCTTGAAATCCTCCGTCAGTTCCGCCGCTCCCTCGGCTGACACCCCGTCCCACCCCTGGCATGCCCTGGTTCCACCCCACCGCACGTCCCCAACCTCCCGCGAACACCGAGATGATTTCCCCCGCGTTTATCGCGGCGCGGAACACCCAGGGGGCTTTCGGAGCTTCGACAACTACCGTCTTCGTGTCCTGTTCTCCTGCGGAAAGCTCGACCTCTACCCATGAAGCGGCCCTCACCCCCAGCCCCTCTCCCGTCGGACGGGAGGGGGTGGCGACGCAGCGCGGCGCCGGGCGAGGGTTGCCGGCTTGGCCGTTCATGGTCTCAACTCGTGTCCGAAATTCGGAAAACGTCCGTACCCACGACAATCCCGGAAGAAGGAATTTTGATGAAGTAGGGTACGGGGGAAGGAGATCGCTACCGGAGCCGAGCACGGAGGTTTGAACTGGTTCATCCGGGCCCAACGCGCGAGGCGCCCGCCCGAATCCCCGGAGGCGCTGTTGCCGAAGTGGCGCGGATGAATCCGTGGGATACCGTCCCTAAGGGGGGAAGGGAATAGGGACCGGCCGATCAGATCAGCTTGGCCAGAAGCTCGTCGTTCGTTTTGTACTTACGAACGGCTCCGGTGAGGGTTTCCATCGCTTCGACCGGGTTGAGTTCCACCATCATGCGACGGAGTTTTCGGACGGCGTCGATTTGCTTCGGTGAGAACAGCTTTTCTTCCTTGCGCGTCCCGCTCTTGGGTATGTCGATCGCCGGGTAAAGACGGCGGTCGGAGAGCTTGCGATCGAGAATCAACTCCATGTTACCGGTGCCCTTGAACTCCTGAAAAATGAGCTCGTCCATGCGGGAACCTGTGTCGACCAGGGCTGTGGCCACGATGGTGAGCGACCCGCCATTTTCGATCTTGCGCGCGGCGGCGAACATCTTCCGCGGGATTTCAAGCGCGCGCGCGTCGACGCCGCCAGTCATCGTCCGTCCGCTGCCGCCGTGGACGCTGTTGTACGCTCGGGCGACGCGGGTGATGGAATCCAAGAGGACGAAGACATCCTTGCCGGTCTCGACCATGCGCCGACAGCGCTCGATGGTGAAGCGGGAGAGGCGGACATGGGTTTCAAGGTCCATGTCATTGGAGGAAGCCACGACCTCGGCCTTGACCGAGCGCTGGAAGTCGGTGACTTCCTCGGGGCGTTCGTCGATGAGAAGGACGATGACGGTGACATCGGGGTGATTGGCGGTGACCGAGTTGGCGATCTGCTTGAGGATGGTCGTCTTTCCGGTGCGGGGCGGGGCGACGATCAGGCCCCGGGTTCCTTTCCCGACGGGTGTGACGAGATCGATGATGCGCGTTTCAAGGAGATCCGGGGTGGTTTCCAGGCGGAACTTCTCGATCGGATCGATGGTCGTGAGGTTTTCGTAGCGGACGGATTTCACGAATTCATTGAAAGGCATCCCGTTGACACGGACGACTTCCCGGAGTTGGGGACTGACGCCACGGTGGGGGGCCTGGAGTCGTCCATCAACGAGACAACCCTCGCGAAGGAAATGTCGCTTGATGGTGTCGGGCGTGACGAAGACGTCGGCCGGCCGGGGTTGGTAGCGGTGTTCGGGAGACCGCAGGAATCCGAAGCCCTTTTCAGATACCTCAAGATAGCCGGAACCATATTCCGGCACGCTCGCGTTTGCGTTGTTCATGACTGCAGACTGCCGCATTCGGTAAAGGCCCACGGGACGAGTACCCAAAACGAGAACGCTTTAGGATCCAACGTTTTGAATCTGGGAAACCGTCGCAGTGGCTCCCTGCCTTGGGCCGATCGAAGCATCCGACTAACCTGCGACAGGCCTTGCTCTATCCCCGGAAACCCATCAACGCAACTAGTTTTTCTGGTATTTTGGGCGAAATCGGCTTGTTTGGGCCCTTTTGGGCCCGGGCCTGCCCTTACCTGCGGGAGATCTCGGCGGCACCCACGACGGTTTCCAAGTGCTCGATCATCGGAAGCGCGCGAGCCGCGACATTGTTGTCGGTCTGGCCGGGGAACGTCCGCATTTTTAGGCGGAGCGCGAACATGGGATCCCCATTTCGGTCGCGGATCGGAAAGACCGCCGTGGAGAGTTGCCGAGAGGTTCCGGCGAGGATGGTTCCCTCCCGCAGCGTGCGGATCTCCTCGGGGGAGGCTGGATTGCCAAGCTCGGCCGGATCCGAGGAGGCGAGTGCCTTCACCTGGCCGCCGTCCTCCGCGAAAACCGTGACACCCAGCAGACGGGGATATCTCTCGAGGGCGATCGCGACGAGGCGCTGGGGGAGCGTCTTCAGTGCCTCGTAGGTGACGCGCAGGCTTCCAAAGTGCGAGACGGAGTCCGACTTGGTCCACAAAGCCAATTGGCCCGTGGTGAAACTGGTGTCGGTGAGAGGCGGGATGACGTCACTGTCGTTCAGTTTGCAACGTATTTCGTTGCCCCGGCAGGTGACTTCCAGGGTATGCCACTCATTGTCGGGGATGCGAATCTCGGGCCCGATGGGGGCGCTTCGAACGCCGTCGACGAATTTGTAGAACCGGAAGGAATTGCCGAGCGAGCTGGCGCGCACCACGTAGTAATTCCTTTCGTCGACGAGGCGAAAGGCGAGACCAGCCATGCGTTCCGTCCGGCCTTTGACGGTCCTGAACTTCAAGGTCGCGGTGAAATCGCTGAATTTTTCAGGTGTGTAGATGAGAAGGGGGAACCGCTCGTCGGATGGGTCCTCGGAAACCTGGGCCAGGATGGTTTCGGTGGTGATCGATGGGCTTGAGGGAAGGAGAGGAGGGAGGGACGGCGCCGCATCCACCTGGAGGACGCGCCAATCCGGGACGGGGCCCGCGCCGGTGAGTCCGACTCGGAACGTCTCGGGAGGAGGGCCCGGTTGGAGTTTCGTGAAGTCGAGGACGAGTTCGCTGGCGCGGGTGCCGGTGCCGATGAGAAGGAGGGCGGCGAAGAGCGGAACGGAGCGGCGGATGGAGGGCCGACCAGCCGAAAGGCAGGCTCGCCTCAACGCGTTGTGGAAGCAGCGGTTCATGGCGTGGGTGATGATGTGGCTCGGGGGCGGGCGTCAGGAATCCCAAATCAGGCTCCCAGTAGGCCCGATCGGCGCCCGCGGATCGACGCGCGGTGCGGTTGGGGGCCTGGAACTCCGCCGGGGGGGTGTCGGGATCCTGACGGGGGCGGCGAGGCGAGTCATGCGATCAGATCGCGGACGACCTCACCGTGGACATCGGTCAGGCGGAAGTCGCGGCCGGCATGGCGAAACGTGAGTTTCTCGTGATCGAATCCGAGGAGGGCGAGGAGGGTGGCGTGAAGGTCGTGGATGTGGACCGGGTTTTCCGCGGCCTTGAATCCGAACTCATCGGTGGAGCCGTGGACATGGCCGCCGCGGACGCCTCCTCCCGCGATCCACATGGTGAATCCGTGGTGGTTGTGATCGCGCCCGTTGATCTTGCCGGCATTGGATCCCGGTGTGGGGAGTTCGACGGTGGGCGTGCGGCCGAACTCGCCGCCCCAGACGACGAGCGTTTCGTCAAGGAGCCCGCGCTGTTTGAGGTCCTTGAGGAGGGCGCCGATCGCCTGATCGCATTCGCGGGCAAGGCGGCGGTGGTTGATTTCGAGGTCGTCGTGGTTGTCCCAGGGCTGTCCGGCGCCATGCCAGACCTGGACGAACCGCACCCCGCGCTCGACGAGTCGCCGTGCGATGAGGATCTGGCGCGCCTGACGGCCCTCGCCGTACATCCGCCGGATGGACTCGGGTTCCTTGGAGATATCGAAGGCGTCGGCGGCCTCCATTTGCATGGCGTAGGCGAGCTCGAAGGAATGGATGCGAGCCTCGAGGCTGGCGTCACGCTCACGTTCGAGACTATGGCGTTCGTTCAGCTGATGAAGGAGATCCAGTTGGGCCCGTTGTTCAACCAGCGGAATGGCGGTGTTGCGAATGTTTTCGATGAGCCGGTCGATTCGCGTGTGTTGGGAGTCGATGTAGGTCCCTTGAAAGACGCTGGGAAGGAACCCCGCCTGCCAGTTCTGGGATTCCTGGATGGGGTAACCGCCCGGGCACATGGCGATGAATCCCGGCAGGTTTTGGTTTTCGGTGCCGAGGCCGTAGGTGAGCCAGGAACCGAAACTCGGCCGCACCTGGCGGGCCTCCCCACAGTTCATCAGGAGGAGGGAGGGCTCATGGTTCGGGACGTCCGCGTGCATCGAACGAATCACGGCGATGTCGTCGATGCTTTCAGCCGTCCTGGCGAACAATTCGCTGACCTCGATCCCGCTCCGGCCGTACTTGCGGAACTTGAACGGGGAGGCGAAGGCGGCTCCGGTGCGTCGCTCGGTGGGGAGTGTTCCGGTCGGCAACGGCTTTCCCGCAAGCCGGTCGAGGGCCGGCTTCGGATCGAAGGTGTCGACGTGGGAGGGACCCCCGTTCATGAAGAGGTGAATGACCCGCTTGGCCTTGACGGGAAACTGGGACACGCGCGGGAGCATGGGGTTCACGTAACCCGAGGCGCGGGTCGCGGGGACGGATCCAAGGCCCGCCAGGCCCAGCAGGCCCATCCCCATGCCGGCGCGGGAAAGGAATTGGCGCCGCGTCAGGAAGTGATGCTCAAGGTTGGGCGGGTGTCCGGGACGGAGGCTCATGGGTGGGGAAGCTTTTGCCGGTGTTCGGTGGGCGATTCGCCCACCAGACGGCGGAAAACCCGGTTGAAGTGGGTCAGGGACTGGAACCCGACCTCGTAGGCGATCTCGCTGATGCGGAGGTTGGGATTCAGGAGGAGGTTCTTGGCTTTCTCGACCCGGACGCGGGCCAGGTACTCGGTGAAGTGAAGACCGGTTGTCTTCTTGAACATCTTGCAGAAGTAAAACGTGCTGCAATTGACGGCTTTCGCGACCTCGGAGAGCGAAAGGTCCTCCGCCTGGTGTTCGATGATGAATTCCCGGGCGCGGACGATCATCCGGGGTTCGGCGTTTTCCTGCTGCACGACGAGCTGGTTGCTCACCATGGAGAGGTGCTCCGCGAAGATGGCGAGCATCCGAACCATGGCCTCATACTGCCGCGGTCCGATGACGCGCGTGTGGAAGTAGGCCTCCTCCACCTGGCCGAGATCGACCTTCATGCCCCAGTCGACGAGTTGACGGGCTGTGCGGGCGAATTGGGCGCGGGTCGGGGTTTGGGGAAACACCTGGCCGGTTTGCAGGTACCCGAAAACCGCGTTGCCGAGACGAACGGGGACCGCCGTGTCGCAGAGCCCGGCGAAACAGCGCACGGTGGTCGGCTGAGTCGTGCTCTGGGTTCTGGCCTGCTCCTGCACCTGGAGGCAGGCGGCGCACGTCCTGCTGCTCTTGGACATGATCGCGCAGAACGGGCTTTCCCGAGGGTGGGACCGCAGGGCCAGCTGCCAGGCCTCCACGGGCTGCAAGGACAGGGGCAGGCCGGTCGTCTCGACGAACGCCTTGGCGTAGTCCTCGTAGATCTCGGATTGGCTCAGACGCTCAATCAGGCTTTTGCTCGCTTCGGGGTCCATCAGACGTGGCCCAACCTGTCGCAAGCGGGTGGCTGCCGCAACTCCGGATCCGCGGATGCCGGCGCTGTTCCGGCAAGAAACGGGCCACCTACGACAATATCCGTGGGGCGGGTGCCACGGCGATGAAGTCGGATGCCTCGGAATGTCGGCCTTCACGGAAGTCCCCCTCGGGGAACCCAAGGAATCCGCGGGAGCCGCGGGAGCCGCGGCGTCGGCGAACGCGCCCGCCGCCGGCCTGTGCCGGACGTCGGACGACATGGCGTTGGGCTGCCCACGGTTTTATCTGGGGTCGTCCCGGTTGGTGTACGCCGTGCTATCGTCGCGCGCCCGGGGTTTGTCGCTTGGAGTGAATCTGAACCCGGACCAGTACTGCAATTTCGACTGCTGCTACTGCGAGGTGTCGCGTTCCGGGCCCCTTCCGGCGGGCCCCTCGCCGGTGGACGCCCAGGCGCTGGCGATCGAACTCAACCAGGCGCTGGTCGAGGTGAATCAGGGCGCGCTCTTGCGCCGCGCCCCGTTTGCCGCGCTCCCGAGCGAGGCGCTTCGACTGGCTCATGTCGCCATCAGCGGGGACGGCGAGCCCACCCTGTGCCCGAATTTCTCGGAGGCGGTGGAGTGTGTCGTCCACCTTCGGGCGGCCGGCCTCGCGCCGTACTTCAAGCTGGTCCTCCTCACCAATGGAAGTGTCCTGAACCAGGGGTCCGTTCAGGATGGGTTGAAGCTGTTCACCCGCGCCGACGAGATCTGGATCAAACTCGATGTGGGAACTCAGGCCGCCCTGGAGCGGATCAATCGCACCGCGGTTCCCCTCGAGAGGATCCTGGACAATATCGCCGAACTTGGGCGCGCCCGGTCGGTGGTGATCCAGACCATGCTGGTGGAGGTGGATGGGGTCCTGCCCGATCCCGGGGATCTGACCGAGTACGGTCGCCGCCTCCTGCGCCTCAAGGAACGCGGGGTCAAGATCTCGGTGATCCAAGTGTATTCCGCGACCCGCCCCCTCCACACAAAGACCTGCCGGCATTTGTCACTGCGGGTTCTGTCCGAGATGGCGGGTGCCATCCATCAGATGACTGGACTTCGCGTCGAGGTGTTCTGACCGGAATCCGGCTCGGGATCCGCGGGACGTTCGCGGGCGGGGTCGCGGAGGAGTTCCTCAAGGAGCGTCCTCGGCGGCGGCATGCGATGCGGGCGCGCAACAGGAACCGGACCGTGAAAGGTCCGGACTGAGCATCGGAATGCCGAGGCCCAGCCCGCGGAGGACGAGGAGTCCGGCGATCAGACCCATGGAGACGGGTGCCAAGTGGCGGAGACGCACCCGAACCGAAGCGGGGACCAGGCGGCCGGATAGGCTGATGCCCAGCATCATGGGGGTGGTTCCCAGACCGAAGACGAACAGATAGGTGGCACCCGCGAGAGTTCCCTCCGAAGCGGCCGCGGCGGCGCAGGCGGCATAAACAAGACCGCAGGGCAGGAGGCCATTGAGGGCGCCGAGCGCGGTCATGGCCGGAAGGGTGCGGCGACTCAGAAACCCCGCCATCAGGCGCTTGAGGCGGCCAACCCCGATGACCATCCAGGGGAACTGAAGGACCCGTGGCGAAACAAGGAGACCCGTGAGAAGCAGGAAGCCGAGAGCCAGGGAGACCCAACGTTGCACGCCGGCGAGCATCAGGGTGTGGCCCAGGGTTCCGAACAGCGCCCCGAGCCCCGCGTAGACCACGATGCGGCCGGTTTGATAAGCCATGCGGCCGGCCAAAAACAGGGCGCGGGTCTTTCCGACCACCGGCAGGGCGAGCATCAGGGGGCCGCACATTCCGGCGCAATGGAGCCCTCCGACGATTCCCAATATGAACGCGGTGGCGAGGTGCATCGAAAGGCGGGATTCCCAGGGTCAGGGCCCTTTTTCGGAGGTAACGACGATGGGCCGTTCCGCGTAGTACTCCTCGCCACCGTATGTCCAGTGGAGGCGGACTTTCCAGAGACCTGGCGCCAGGTCGGTGGCGGGTAGCGTCTGGCGGCCCTCCGGGGTCGCCGCGAAGGCGAAGGATCGGTCGGCGGTCGACTGATTGGGGCGGTAGAGTTGGACCGTTCCCGTCGCGTCGCCGGCGAGGTGGGCTGGAAACGAGAGCTCGAGCTGCCGCCTGGCGGAGTCGTGGACCGCGACGATTTCGTCGCGGAAGGGCTCGGTGCGGCGGAGCTGATTCATCCGCGCCTGGTAGCGGATCTCCTGCTCGTAGTAGTCGTCGGCGACCAGATCGTTGCGATGCTGCGTGGCGAGGACCACGAGGCCCACGGTTCCGCAGATGAAGACGATGAAGGTTGCGAGGATCGAGACGGGCCACGGATTGAATCTCGGGCGGGTCGCCTGGCGTTCCGCGTTTGAAAGGCCGGCTGGGCTTGGGGTTGTGGCGTGACGGGCGGACTGGTTCATGGACGGGATTCCTCGTTTCTTCGGGGGCCGACGAAGACTGTCTTCAAGGTCTCGATGAGTGAGCCGCCCGAGTAGACGCCAATCGTCAGAGCGCTGTTGTGGGAGGCGATCTGGGCGGGATCCAATTCGATGAGAAGGGATGTTTCGAACAGTCGCTCGGCCGGGACGACGATTTCCCGCTGGCTCATGACGCGGAGTTCCCCGGGTGAATCCTCGAGGCGAAGCGTCACGGGGATGTCGCGGTGGGTCTTGTTGACGAGCTTGACCGTGTAGAGGTTCGAGATCCGGCCGTTGGGCATGGTTTGGAACAGGGCCCCGGGCGCGCGGAGAAGGGTGGTCTGGATCTCGGACCGTGTGAAAATGAGGTACAAGAACAGCGCGATAAGCGCGCCGAGGACGGCCGCGTAACCCGCGAGGCGCGGCGTCCAGCGGAGAGGTTCGCGGCGCTCGATGCCGTTGAGCGACGCGTACCGGATCAGACCGCGGGGGCGGTCGATCTTGTCCATGACGGCGTCGCAGGCGTCGATGCAGGCCGTGCAATTGACACATTCCATCTGGGTGCCGTCCCGGATGTCGATGCCCGTCGGACAAACCGCCACGCATTGGTGACAGTCGATGCAATCGCCGAACCCGGCGGCGGCACGTTCCGCATGCGGCTGCTGACGGTGCAGGTAACCTCGCTTCTCACCCCGCTGATGGTCGTAGGCGACGACGATGCTGTTCTCATCGAGAAGGGTGGATTGGAAGCGGCCGTAGGGGCAGATGAACGTGCAGGCCTGTTCGCGAAAACGGGCGAAAATGCCGTAGAAAACGAGGGTGAACAGGACCATGAAGGCGAGACCCTCGACATGGTTGGCGGGGTTGTCGGCGACGATCCGAAACAGGGCGTCGCTTCCGATGATGTAGGCCAGGAGTGTGTTGCCGATCAGGAACGAGAGGGCGAGAAACAGGACGTGCTTGCCTCCGCGCTTGAGGATTTTCGCGCGATTCCATGGCGACTGGGTGAGGGCGCGTTGGTGGTGGGAATCCCCCTCGATCCAGTACTCGAGCTTCCGGAAAACTCCCTCCATGAGGACGGTTTGCGGACAGGTCCAACCGCACCAGAGCCGGCCGAAGGCGGCGGTGAAGATCACGATGCCGGTCAGGAAGATGAGCATCGCGATGGCGAAGATGGGAAGGTCCTGCGGCCAGAAGGTCTGGCCCAGGATCACGAAGCGTCGCTCGACGATGTTCATCATGAGCAGCGGGTTGCCGTCGATTCGCACGAACGGCCCCGCGAACATGAGCGTGAGGAGGACGAAATTGACCCAGGTCCGGAGGTTGTAAAAGCGTCCCTTGGGCTTCCTTGGGTAGAGCCATTTGCGGCGGCCTTCCTTGTCCGCGGTGGCCAGGTGATCGCGGAAGTCCGCCCAATCCACCTCCTTGAGGATCGGGTTCTCGGCGGGAGGCTTCCGCGGCTCCGGGGGAGGTGGAGGATTCACGGCTGAAATGGTGATCGCCGGCATCGCCGGCTACTGTCACTCGAATTCGCTGGGGCCTGTGTTGGCCGGCAGTTGGTTTTCAGGGAGCTTGGGATTCGGCGGTTGGGTGCCGCGGAGCGTGTGGATGAAGCTCGCGACCTTGTGGATCTCCTCGGGCTGGAGGACACCCTTCCAGGTCACCATGCCCTTCTCGGGAATCCCGTTCCAGATGACCTTGAGGTTGTCGACGAAGTTCGAGCCGTGGATCCAGTAGTCGTCGGTCAGGTTGGGACCGACCAACCCGCCGCCGTCGTCGCGATGGCATGGGGCGCAGAGCACCTTGTAAGTCTGGTGTCCCTGGGCGACGACGACCGGGTCGGTGAGGGGTTGAAGGGAGGCGAGGCTTCCCTCGAAGCGCTGGACGGCGACCGCCTTGATCTTTTCCCCGGCCTCCATTTCCCGGGCGTATTCGGCCGCCTGGATGTTGCCCGATCCGAGGACGTGGTAGTAGGCCATGTAGACGATCGCGAAGGCGATGCACAGGTTGAACATCCACACCCACCATCGGGGGAGGTTGTTGTCGAGTTCGCGGATGCCATCCGCCTCGTGGTCGAGAAGCAGGGGGTCCTTGGAGTCATTCATGGCTGGGATGGGAAGTGTGGTGGGATGAACTGCGAGCGTCCCCCTGGTGGACGCCGTCGTTGAGCGGCAGGCGGCCCATGGACTCGAGGTGGGGCCTTTTCAACCGGAAAGCCCAGAGGAGGATTCCGATGAAAAAGACGAAGAACAGGAGGACCGAGATGATCCCGTAAATCTCGACTCCGCCGATGTGGGTGAGGACGTTCTTGATCATGTGGGCTCAGGGTTGGGCGCTGGCCTGGGCGCCGGGCGCGGCCTTGATGTCGGTCCCGAGACGCTGGAGGTAGGCGATCATGGCGATGATTTCGCGGTCCGGGGGGGCCTCGATCATCCCGGTCTTGAGGCTGACGACGACACGGGCCGCCTGGGCCTCCAAGTCCTTCACGGCGGTTGACTCGGCGCCCTCCGGGTAGGGCACCCCGACGCTGCGCAAGGCTCGGATGCGGGCGGCGACGGAGGAGGTGTCGAGTTTCGCGGTCAGCAGCCATGGGTAGGCGGGCATGATGGAGCCGGGCGAAGTCGACTCCGGCTTCTCCATGTGATTGTAGTGCCAGGCGTCCGGGTACTTGCCGCCGATGCGATGGAGATCGGGACCGGTCCGTTTGGAGCCCCAGAGGAAGGGGTGATCGTAGACGAACTCACCCGCCTTGGAGTACTCGCCGTAGCGTTCGGTTTCCGATCGGAACGGGCGGATCATCTGCGAATGGCATCCGACGCAGCCCTCGCGGATGTAGATGTCGCGTCCCAGCACCTCGAGGGGGGTGTAGGGGCGGACGCTGGCGATGGTGGGGACGTTTTCGCGGATCAGGTAGAGGGGCACGATCTCCACGAGGCCGCCGACGAGGATGGCGACCACGGTGAGCACGGTGAACGTGACGGGCTTGGCTTCGAGCCAGCGATGGCCCCATTTCTTGTCGGCGGGGGTGGAATGCGGCGTGGAGGCCGGGACCTGGACTTCTTCGTCGGCCAGGAACTTTCCGCCGCGGGCGGTCTTGTAGAGGTTCCAGGCCATGAGGAAGACGCCCGCGATGTAGAGGGTTCCGCCGACGGCGCGGAGTCGGTGCATCGGGAGGAGGCGAACGACGGTCTCGAGGAAGTTGGGATACTGAAGGAAGCCGTCGGCGGTGAACTGCTTCCACATGAGCCCCTGGGTCACGCCGCTGAAGTACATCGGAACGACGTAGAACATCATGCCCAGCACGCCGATCCAGAAGTGGTAGTTGGCGAGCTTCACGGAATAGAGCCGGGTCCGGTACATCCGTGGGAAGAGCCAGTAGAGCATGCTGAAGGTCAGGAACCCGTTCCAGCCGAGGGCGCCGGTGTGGACGTGGGCGATCGTCCAGTCGGTGTAATGGGACAGCGAGTTGACGCTCTTGATGGAGAGGGTGGGGCCCTCGAGGGTGGCCATGCCGTAGGCGGTGATGGCGACGACCATGAACTTGAGCATGGGATCCTGGCGCACCTTGTCCCAGGCGCCGCGGAGGGTCAGCAGGCCGTTGAGCATGCCGCCCCAGGAAGGCGCGACGAGCATGATGGAGAACACCATGCCGAGGGATTGGGCCCAATCGGGGAGCGCGGTGTAGAGGAGGTGGTGGGGGCCGGCCCAGATGTAGAGAAAGATGAAGCGCCCAAAAGTGGATGATCGACAGCCGGTAGCTGTAGACCGGCCTTTCGGCGGCCTTGGGGAGGAAGTAGTACATCAGGCCGAGGTAGGGCGTGGTCAGGAAGAACGCCACGGCGTTGTGGGCGTACCACCATTGGACCAGGGCATCCTGGACTCCCGCGTAGATCGGGTAGCTCTTCCAGGCCCCCGCTGGCACTTCGAGGGAGTTGAAGATATGGAGGATGGCGACCGTGACCGCGGTGGCGATGTAGAACCAGATCGCCACGTACATGTGCTTCTCGCGGCGCTTCAGGATCGTGCCGATCAGGTTGACCGTGAAGATGACCCAGACGACGGCGATCGCGATGTCGATCGGCCATTCCAGTTCCGCGTATTCCTTGCTGGTGGTGAACCCGAGCGGAAGGGTGATCGCGGCGGCGACGATGATCGCGTTCCACCCCCAGAAGTTCAGCCAGCTCAGGGTGTCGCTGAACATCCGCGCCTTGCACAGCCGCTGCAGCGAATAGTAGATGCCCATGAACATCCCGTTGCCGACGAAGGCGAAGATGACGGCGTTCGTGTGCAGCGGGCGCAGCCTTCCGAATGTCGTGTACGAGAGATTGAGGTTGGCGGCCGGATAAAAGAGCTGGATCGCGGCGAGCAGGCCCGCGCTCATGCCGACGATGGCGAAGACAATCGTCGCGATGGCGAATGCCCGGACGATCCGGTTGTCGTAGCGGAAGGTTTCGACGTTCATGGGTGATGGGGAGGCTCTGGAACTGGGGATTTGGTGGGCGCGGACGCCGGCGGGTCTTCAGTCAGCATCCGAAGCGCGGGCGTGGTGGTGTCCTCGAACTGCCCTGTTCGGGTGGCCCAGAAAAAGACGGCCAGAAAGCCGCCCGCGAGAGTGAGGCTTGCCGCGATGAGGAGGACGAGGACTTCCATGGATCAAGGCGACGTCATGGTTGCGTCCAAGTCCGCGCCGGGCCCGGACGCTAGACCGTGGCGCTTGGCCGCGAGCGTGGTGGCGCCCACGGCGAAGAGCACCACGGTGGCCGAACTCAGCGGCATCAGGACCGCGCAGATCAGGGGCGAAAGCACTCCGGCGGCGGCGATGCCAACCCCGGCGATGTTGTAGAGCGCGGAGATTCCGAAACTGACGCGGACGACCCCGGTCGCGAGCCGGCAGAAGCCGGCGATGTCCCCCAATCGGGGGACTTGGCGTGAATCGAGGATGACGTCGCTGGCGGGGGAGAACTTGCCGACCCCTTCCACCACGGCGATGCCGACGTCCCCCTGGCGCAGGGCGCCGGCGTCGTTGAGCCCGTCGCCGACCATGATGACCGAGCGCCCCCGCGCCTGCAGGTCGCGGATGAATCCGAGTTTGTCCTTCGGACTGAGATTGAAATGGAGCTTGGCCGCATCCCCGAACAGACCGATGAATCGACCGCTCTCCCGCGCGTTGTCGCCGCTGATGAGGGCGAGTTCGAACCGGTTTCCCAGATCCCGGAGCATTGGGTCGACTTCCGGCCGGAGCGGATTCTCAAGGGCGAACGCCCCGCGGAATCCGCCGTCGAAAGCGACCAAAACCGCGGCCGAACCCGGGACATTGTCGGGAACCTCGATTCCGTTGTCGGCCAGCCACGCCCCGGATCCGAGGACGACGGTCCGTCCGCCGACTTCGGCCCTCAGACCCGCTCCGGCGGATTCCAAGAACCCGGAGACCGACGGCATGCCGCTGGGGAGGGCGAGTTGGGAAAGGCGTCGCGAGTAGGGATGGACCGATTGGCGGCAGAGCGCCACGACGCTGGCCAGTTCGGATGGGGACAGGTCCGCCCCATGGAATTGCGTTTCGCGGCTGCAGGAGGATGTGAGCGTGCCGGTCTTGTCGAAGATGATGGCGTCGGCCCGGGCGATGGATTCGACGACCTGACCGTTGCGAAGGAACACGCCGTGACGTGTGAGCAGGCGTTGGGCGGTGCCGAGGGTGAACGGGGCGGCGAGAGCGAGGGCGCAAGGGCAGGCGACGATCAGAACGGAGGTGAACGCCTTGAGGCCGCGCCCGGCCTCGCCGGCTGTCGCCCAGCCCAGCAGGGCGCCCGAGGCCACCAGGAGGATGAGCCAGGTGAAATGACGGCTGTAGCGGTTGGTCAGGGTGTCGAAGGTGTCGTCGCGCCCCTTCCGGAACGCTTCGTCATTCCAAAGGGATGTCAGGTAGCTCTGGGAGACGGGTTTGACCGTCTCCAGCGTGATGGATCCGCCCACTTGCCGCCCGCCGGCGAACACGTGGTCGCCCGGTTGCCGCGGCACCGGTTCGGACTCCCCGGTGACGAAGGAATAGTCGATCAACCCCTCGCCCGAGTGGAGGAGGGCATCGGCCGGAATCAGTTCCCCATGCCGGACTCGGAGGCGATCGCCCACTTCAAGCCTGGAAATGGAGACGGTTTCCTCGCCGGACGCCGTGTCGCGGACCACGCCCAGCGGGAAGAAGCCGCGGTAATCCCGATCGAACGCCAGTCGTTCGTGGGTCTTGCGCTGGAACGCGCGCCCGCAAAGCAGGAAGAACACCAGACCGGCCAGCGAGTCGAGAAACCCGTCGCCGTGGCGCGCGAGGATTTCCCAGGCGCTCTGGACGTAGAGAGCCGTCAGGCCCGCGACGATGGGGACGTCGACCGTGATCGACCGTCGGCGAAGACTCGCGAGAGCGGACCGCCAGTAGTCGCTTGCGCTGAAGGTCACGACCGGCAGCGCGAGAACTAGGCTGAGGCCGCCGAAAAGCGCTCGGAAAGTGGGGCCGGTCACGCTGTCCAAACCGAGGTAGAGCGGCAGGCTGAACAACATGATGTTGCCGAAGGCGAACCCGGCGACAGCCACCTGCAACCCCAAGCGCCCGCGCGGTTGCGACGGTCCCCGGTCGAGTTCCGCCAGGGTGACGCTGGGTTCATAGCCGAGCCGCGTCAGAAGATCGGCCATCTCCGAGAGACGGGCGCGCTGGGGCGTGTAGGTGATGGCGACCTCGCGCCGAGCGAAATTGACGCGGGACCGGCCGATCGCCGGATGGAGGCGGAAGAGGTTCTCCAGAAGCCAGACACAGGCGACACAGTGGACCGCCGGAACCTGGAAGGTGACCCTGGCGATCTTGTCGTCGCTGAAGTCGAGAAGCCTGGCGGCGACGCCGGGGTCGTTCAGGAACACCCAACGATCAGGTCGGGCCGATGGCTCGACCCTTTTCCCGGGGCGGGGAGCGATGGTGTAAAAGTCGGTGAGACCACCCTCGCGGAGTAGGCTGAAAACCGTCTGGCAACCCAGGCAACAGAACGCGCGATCGTCGACCCGAAAGCCACCCCCGACGCAGGGCTCACCGCAGTGATCGCAGGCGGCCGCTTTCGGCGCTCCCGGCACACCCGGACTGGCACCAGCGCTTTCGGGCGCCGACGGCGGGGATGTTGGCGACGAGGGCATCGGGACGTTCGTTCAGGTCGGAAGGTCGAGCGAAAGCTAGTCAACCTTTCCGCCGGACCGGTGCGTGACGCGTTGCGTCGAGCGCCCGGAGTGAAACTGAAACTCCCAGGGTACCCGGCGGTCGGCGGCACGGAGCGATCCGTTGGCGCACGGGAAGACCCTAGGCGAACCGGTGGCCGTAAGGGCCAATCACTTCTTGCCCAGCACTGGCCATTTCTTGTCTTGCCGGGAACAAGATTGTGGCGGGTTCTGGGGTTCGGCTTGAACCTGAACCCTGGAGGAACTCAGTTTGCTGCCATTCAACATGAGCTGGAGCGCGCCAAGAGGACGGCCGGGCGGACCGGTGCGACGGATCGCGGTCCCGGGAGTGCAAGACCCGCCGAGTGGGCTGAAACCATGCCGACCGGCACTGGTCCGCTGGGGAATCGCGGCCTGGATTGGCGGGCTGCTGATGGGGTTGGTGGGGATCGAACTCCTTGCCGCCGACCCGAATCTTCCGTGGCGACTGGAGTCTTCGCTCCGTCTGCCAGCATGGCTGGAGATCAGCGGGGAGCATCGGTCCCGCTATGAAGCATTGGACGGACAGTTTCGATTGGGGCGAGACGGCGGCGATCAGGGCCTACGCGATGCGGACCCTGCTGATGTCCCGATTCAAGGCGGAGCCCGGGCAGGCGGTCGTGGAGTTGATCGACTCCCGCCGATATCTCGCCGACGAGGGATCGCCCATCGATACCACCCAGGTGGATGCATTCGATGTTCTGCAGGCGCATGTCCAGTACGACGCGGGGGAGATTATTCCGGGGGGCACCAACACCTTGCGCGCGGGCCGCCAGACGGTGGATCTCGGGAGTCGGCGCCTGGTCGCTCGGAATGCATTCCGGAACACGATCAACGCGTTCACCGGGTTGGATTGGCTCTGGGAGGCGGACGGCGGCGGGTGGGTTCGGGCATTCTATTTCCTTCCGGTTCGCCGGCTTCCTGAAGATCGGCCGTCGCTCCTGGACAACGACGTCGTGCTGGATTCCCAGACCTTCGACAGCAGCCGCTTCGGCGGGGTCTACGGAGAGGTGCCTGGGCTTCCGTCACGCGTGCGGCTCGAAGCCTACTACCTCCACGCCCATGACGAACCGTCGATCCGGACCCGGGCCAGGGATCTTCACACGCCGGGGCTGCGCCTCTTCCGTGAAGGGAATCCCGGCGACTGGGATTTCGAAGTGGAGTCGACGTTCCAAATGGGACGGTCGCAGCAAAGCGTTCTTCCGGGTTCGCCGCGAAGAGATCATTTCGCCCACTTCCAGCATGCGGGCGTTGGCTACACGTTGGACGTCCGATGGAGGCCTCGATTCGGCTTTCGCTACGACTTCGCATCGGGCGATCGCGAACCCGGCGATGACAAGAACGGCCGGTTCGACACCCTCTATGGCGCCCGGCGGTTCGAGTTGGGACCCACGGGAATCTATGGAGCCGTGGCCCGGGCCAATCTGAGCTCACCGGAGTACAACATTGTCGTGCGGCCCTACCGGTCTGTGGAAGTCGGAGTGTCCCACCGCTTCCTTTGGCTGGCTGAAGCACGGGATGCCTGGACGCCGTCGGGGATCGTCGATCCTTCGGGCGCGTCGGGAACTGAACTGGGTCACCAACTGGACCTTCGGCTTCGCTGGCACGCGCTGCCGGGGAACCTGCGGATGGAAACCGGCTACGCCCACCTGTTTGCCGGGGATTTCATCCAGACGGCGCCCTTGGCGGTGGAAAAGGGCGACACGCGCTACGCCTACGTGGAAGCGGTCGTCCAATTCTAGCAACGCCACGCCTCAGACCGCGACCCGCCAACCGGTGCAGGGCGAGACCTGGTGGAGCATTTCAGACCGCTGTGGTGTGACCGTATTCGAAACAGGTTCCTCCGCCCGACGACCCTGGTGTGCGTTCAGACGTCGCAGACCATGGCGGCGTGGCGCAGGGCCAGGACCTTGTCGGGCCAGGTGGGGATGAATTCCTGGGCCACGTAACCGGTGTAGCCCGTGTCGAGCAGGGCGCGCAGCACGGCCGGGTAGTTGACTTCCTGGGTGTCGTCCAGTTCGGCCCTGCCAGGAACACCGGCGGTGTGGACATGGGCGATGACTTCCTTGTGCTGGCGGATCCGGCGGATGACGTCTCCGTCCATGATGGCGACATGATAGATGTCGAAGAGCAGTTTGAAGTTGGGGGATCCCACCCGCTGGATCAGTTCGACGCAGGCGTCCACGTGATCGCCGAAGTAGCCGGGGTGACCCTTCATCGGGTGGGAGGCGTCGCGGCTGTTGAGATGTTCCAGGCAGAGCGTGATCCCCTTTTCCTCGGCGTAGCCGATCACCTGTTTCCAGCAATCGACGCAGTTCTTGGCGGCGGCGGCGTCGTCGATGCCGGGTTCGCGCATGCCGGTGAAGGTGATGACCTTCTTGGATTTCACTTCGACGGCGAGATCGATGCCGTTGCGGAGGGCCTGGAGGACCTGCGGATGGTTGGCGGGATTGACGGGGCCCTTCGCGAATCCGTGGGAGCCGACCAGGGAGATTTCGAGGCCCAGTTCGCGGACGAAGGGGTAGTGGCTGGCATCGATGCCTTCCATGGCGACGAGACCGATCTCCTTGCAATGGCGGGCGAGGTCGGGTGTGGGCATGGGGTTGAAGGTCCAGCCCATGATGGATTGGCGGATGCGACCGTGGCGGATGCGGAATCCGGGTTGGGCATCGGCGCGGGGGGCCTGGGCCAAGGCGAGGTTGGGTACGGACGAAACCGCGGCGGTCGTGGCGCCAAGGGCGGCGGCGCGAAGGACGGAACGGCGGGACACGGAATCGTGGGAAGTCATGGAAGGATGCTGGTCATGCCGGGGGCGGAAAGTGGAGTCCGAACACCCGACCGGCTGCGTATGGTGATCCGCGAAGTGGGCTGACTTCGAATGCACGGAAGATGAACCACGAAGGTTGACCTGGGGCATCGGCTCCGGTAGCCATCCGGCGCCGTGTCACAGGAAACCACTCTCGTTTTGTTCAAACCCGACGCCGTCAGCAAATCCCTGGTGGGCCAGGTCCTGGCCCGTTTCGAAGGCGCCGGTCTCCGGATCCGGGGCATCAAGATGCTGCGGTTCGATGGGGCGCTGTCGCGGGAGCACTACGCGCATATCGCGTCGAAGCCCTTCTTTCCCGAGGTCGAGACCTTCATGCAGTCCACGCCGGTGATCGCGGTGGCGCTGGCGGGCGACAACAGCGTCGCGAAGGTGAGGGACCTGCTGGGGCCGACGGATTCCAAGAAGGCCGCGAAGGGGACGATCCGGGGCGATCTCGGGGTGGACATGATGGTGAACGTCTGCCACGCGTCGGATTCGCAGGAGACGGCGGCGGCGGAACTGAAACGCTTCTTCCAGGACGGCGAGTTGTTCGATCGTTAGCTCTGGCGCTAGCGCGCGGGTGATCGGGTGACGTGGAGGACGGCGAGGCAGGATTCGGCGGTGACGGGATCGCTCAGGCATACGGCGCCTTGCCGGAGGCGGGGGATGGGTTGCCCTTCGAGGACCACCGGTTCGCGGCGGGCCAGATCCTCGGCGTATCCGGAAAAATCGGGGAACCCTTCGGCTTCGATGTGGGAGCGGTTGAGGAGGCGGAACAGCGCGTGGCTGCCCGCCTGGACATGGCGCATGAGTTCGAGGGCGACGCGGCCCATGGTGTGGCGGGGATTGATTTCCACGACGGGCTTGAGGCGGCACGTGCCATCCGGCAGTCGGTGGACGAAGGCGTCGATGCCGACCGGACCGAGGTAATCGACCGGAGCTAGACGCCTTTCGAGCGCGGCCACGAGGCGGTCGAAGCATCGGCGAAGCTCCAGCGGCACATCGACCGGACGGTCGGGATCGCTTAGGAGCGCCGCGACTTGGGCGGGAGGGCGGAGGGCGAAATCGGGGGCGGCCGAGTTGGCGAGGAACTGACCCCGGGCGTCGGTGAGGAGCGTGGTGTATCCGAGCAATGCGAGTCCGGTGGAACTCCTTTCAAGCTGGAGGGAGAAGTCGAAGGCCCGTTCGAGCCAAGGTTCCACGACGAGCGGGTGTCCCTTCCGGAGGCGGCTTTCGATCCACTGCCGTTGGGTCTCCAGGATGGCGGGTTCCCAAAGCCGGATGGCGTTGGAACCGGCGAGGCCAAGCGATTCTTTGATGACGATCCGGTGATGTCCGCGGGAACGGATGCGCGCCACGGCTTCCAGAACGGCATCCGGGGACGTGACGGCGACACCGACGCCGTCGGGGGAACCAAGCCAGCGGGGGCGCGACTCGGGAGGTTCGGCGTCGAACTCGACTAGGAACTCGCGGAGAAAGGCGGCGCTCCACGCCTTCGAATACACCTCCGCGATGGCCGGGGTGAAGCGTTGGGAGAGCGTGAACGATGGGTCGGTGACGGCGCCCGCCAACGGGGTCAGACGCTCGACGCTCTCGGAGCTCCAGGCCCAGGGTCGGAGGCGGCCCAGCTTGCGGCGGGTTAGTCCGCCGAGGGCGTCGGGATCGTTCCATGCGACGAATTCCGGGACGCCGAGACCCGCCCGGTGGAGCGAGGCCAGGAATTCAAGGCGCGGCCGGATGGGCACGAGGACGACGTCGTCGGGGTGTCCCAGGAACATCGGCAGGTGGGCAAGGTCGCGGGCGAGGGCGGCCTGGTGTTTGACGGGTTGGAAGGCGGGGCCGGAGGCGATGTATCCCTCGGCGAACGGGTTGAAGAGCAGCACGGACGGGGTGCGGCCCTTGGACTGGGAGAAGACCTCCAGTTGCGCGATGAACTCCGGATCAAAGCCGGCGGCGAGGCGTCCCTCGACATTGAGCGAAAACCCTTTGGCGCGCCGTGGAGAGAGAGGGAGGCGAAGGTGGCGGCGGAAGGCGTCCCAGTCGGACAAGCCGGGGGGTTTCCAGCGGCGGAACCATTTCAACCCGTGGGCGACGTGGGCGATTTCATCGTGGTAGATGCGGTCGAGGAGGGCGGCGGACTCGGCGTCGCCAACGGTCCGGAAGCCGTCGGCGAAGTGGCGGGCGAAATCGAGGTTGGCCTGCTCGAACGTGAGACTGAGGCCGGCGACGAAATCGAGGGGGCTTTCCATGGCGGAGACGGCGCGCCAGAAGAACCCGCTGACGGGGAGTTCGCCGAAATCGATGCCGCACGAGCGCATCCGGTGGAGGTAGAGGCGGGTGTGTTCCTGTTCGTCTCGGAGCGTTTGGAGAACGCCGCGGCGGAAGGCGGGAGGCGCGTCGGGAAAGCGGAGGAGGGCCAACGCCATCAATTCGACGGCGAGGAGTTCGTGGTTGGCGAAGAAATGGAGGAGCCGCCCGCGTTCGTGGGTTTGATCGAGTTGATGAAGGCCGGGGAAGCGGGAGCGGGTGGAATCGGCGGCCTTGAACCGCAGGTTCAACGGGCGCCCTGGGAGCCTGGGACCTGGAAGAGCGGGACCGGGGTGGATGTCGGTGATGTCCGCGCCAGCGGGGGGGGCCAGCTTGGCGTCGAGGGACGTCGTCACCAGGATGTTCTCGGCGAATTCGCGCAGTTCCATGGGTGGCGGGTCGAGGTCGGGGTCTGGCTACCGCGGGATAGGAATCTCACGGAGGCGTTGAGGCGTTGAGGCGCCGAGATCAATTTGGGTGCGATCGGAAACGTGGGCGTCGATTGGGCGGTTGGACAGGTCACCCCCGCGCAACGGACAGCAAAACGCGAGTTCGGCGGTATCGTCGAGCGTGATGACGACGGGTTCAGCATCCGGCTCAACCTGGTTGAACCTGAGGACGGCGGTTTCAACCACGGAACGGACGGAACACACGGAAGGGTAGGGATTTGGAGAGGCGGGGGTTATCCTCCGGAGGGTGGATAGGACTCCCTCCGCGACCCGCTCTCATTCCGTGCGTTCCGATTCTTCCATGGTGATTGCCGCCGCTTTTTTGGATTGACGCCCCTGGAGTGCGATTGCGGACGCGAGAACTCTTATTGCGGGTGCCGGGCGGGACTGGGGAAGGTTTCATCATGCGCAGCACGTCGAGGGTCCGGCGGGTGGTTGGGATCGCGGGGGTGATCCTGGCTTGGGGAGTGGCGGTGGGTTGGGGGGCCGAGGCTCGTCCGAAGATCACCGAGGAGAAGGAAGTGCCCCCGTACCGGTTGCCGGACCCGCTGACCTGCTGGGATGGGACGCTGGTGAAAGACAAGCGCACCTGGCGAGAGAAGCGGCGTCCGGAACTCCTGAAGCGATTCGAGGAGGAAGTGTACGGGCGAACGCTGTTGGGCCGTCCGGCCGGGATGCGATTCGTGGTGCGGGAGGAAAAGAAGGGCGTGTCGGGTGGATTGGGGACGCGCTGGAGGGTGGGCGTGCTTTTCGAAGGGCGCGAAGACGGGCGGAAGATGGAGCTCCTGATGATTCTGCCCAGTCGTGGGAAGGTGCCCGTGCCGGTGTTTTTGGGGCTGAACTTCGACGGGAACTACACGACGACGGTGGATCCGGACCTCCCGGTGCCGGAGCACTTCGCGATGGGATTGTTCGCCAACAAATTGACGGACAACAAACCCGAGAAGGGCAGCCGCGGGATTCACCAGCACCAGTGGCCGTACAGTTACCTCCTGGAAAAGGGCTACGGCGTGGTGACGGCGGCGTACGGGGAGATCGAGCCGGACGCGGCGGATCGATGGAAGGAGGGTGTGCGGGGGATGGGGCCGGAGCCCGGTGTGGGCGACTGGGGGTGTCTCGGGGCCTGGGCGTGGGGCCTGAGTCGGGCGATGGACTATCTCCAGACCCACCCGAGGGTGGATGCGCGGCGGGTGGCGGTGATGGGTTTCAGCCGGCTGGGGAAGGCGGCGGTCTGGGCGGCGGCCCAGGACGAGCGCTTCGCCCTGGTGATCTCGCAGCAATCGGGCGCGGGCGGGGTGGCCTTGAGCCGGCGGATCTTCGGGGAGGACGTGGATCATCTGGCGAACAAACTGGGGCATTGGTTCACGCCGGGCTTCGCGAAGTTCGCCGGGAAGGAATCGGAGATGACGGTGGACCAACACGAACTCGTGGCGCTCCTGGCGCCAAGGCCGATCCTGATCCTGAGCGCGACCACGGATCTGTGGAGCGATCCGCGGGGTGAATTCCTCGGCGGGCGCGGCGCGGATCCCGTCTACCGATTGCTGGGAAGCCGGGGATTGGCCGCCAAGGAATGGCCGCGGCCGTCCGAATTCGTGAACAGCCCAATCGGGTACTACCTCCGTCCGGGAGCGCACGACGTCACCCTCGAGGATTGGCTGGCGACGATCCGGTTCGCGGACCGGCATCTCAAGAAGTGAACCGCCTGCGCGGGCTGGCACCGGCATTCGGGTTCGCCTAGAGTCGCCGAAATGAAGTCTGTGGATTCCGAGAATCGGAGAGCGAAGTCAGGCCGGGAGTCCGGGTCGACGAGGGTGATGGTGATCCTCGGAGCCGTGGCGGTCCTGGTGATCGTGTTGGCGGTTCTCCGGGGTGGACCGAATCGCACCCCCGGTGCCGGGGGCGGGGGCGCGGACGCTTCGGGGCGATCGGCGGCTTCGGCGGGCGGCAGCGCGGGGAGCGGCGGCGGGATGTATCCGCGCAAGCCCCGGTTGGCTTCGCAATCGGGAAGCGGTGGCGGCCAGAGCGGGCCGGCCGCGGTCGTGGCCGACAAGGTGACGGAGTTCAGCCGAGGTCGGCGGGACTTGGTCGAGCGACTGGCGGCGCGGCTGAACGTTCCGATCCCTCCGGAGGTGGACCAGTTCTTCTCGGCGGTGGAAGCCGGAGATTGGCGGAGCATCAAATCGATGTTCCACGCGGTGACGGCGCAGGCCGGGGCCCCGGGCGCGGCGGAAGGGTTGGCGTCGTTGCTGCCGGCGATTCGCGAGACGTACGCGGTGGCCGAAGCGAAGGAAGCCTGGCCGGCCGACGAATTGCTGGCGTATGGGCAGACCGTTCTGGCGTCGCTCAAGCCGGGGATGGTCTACGTCGGCGGGTCCCGGTGGGGCAATTCGATCCCGGCGCTGCTGAATGAGACTTCGGGCGAGGGGCGGGCCGTGCTTCTGGATCAGTCGATGCTCTCGGATCCCAGCTACGTGGACTACCTCGGCATGATGTACGGCGACCAGATTTCGACCCTATCGAAGGACGACACCGATCGGGCACAGAGCGGGTATCTCGCGAGGCTCAAGGAACGGGCCCGCGACAACCAACTGAGGCCCGGCGAAACGGCTCCGACGGGCGACTCACCCACCGTTGGTTCGGTGGGAGCGAAGGAGGTCGCCGACAGCATGATGCTGGCGTTGCTCTACAAGAATCCCAGCATGACGGTCGCCATGGAGAAGCCTGAGCCGGGATCTCCTTTCTATGATTTGGCGACGCCCATGGGGCCCATTTTCGAGGTGCGCTCCCCGGTGGGCGCGACCGGAGGCGCCGGCGTCGCCATAACAACGCCTGCGCAGGCGGAGGCATCCGCGAGCTATTGGCGCGAGGCGGCGGCGCAGATCCAGTCGATGCCCGAATCCGACGAGACTCTCAACCGCCGGCGGTCGATGGCGGACATGGCCGTCGCCCAGGCGAACATGCTGGCGAACCGGTCCCTGGGCGGGCCGGCCGAGGAGACGTTCCGGTCGGCGATCGACATCGCGCCGATGGCGATCGAGCCGGTGGGCGAGTTGGCGAAGTACCTTGTGGGCGCGGGCCGGGAGAACGATGCCCAGCAGGTTTTCAACCAGTACCTGGCTCGCAATCCGGGGAAGGAACAGGAAGTGGAACTGATTCGAAGTCGGCTGGCGGGTTCCGGGCGGTAGGGTTTTCGACGTCGCGAACCGCGAATCAGGAGACGCGAATCATGGAGGGCTGGGAGCGGATCAGGCCGGCGGGGCGGGCGGGAAGCGCGGGACTTGCCGGCGCCGCGATGGGGCGGCTGCAAGGATGCGGATGGACAGGGCGGGTGCATGACGAACGCTGAACTAGCGAACCGGGTGCCGGGCTTGGATCTGGCCGGCCGGGCTGCGGAAGCGGCGCGCGCCGGGGGGTGGCCGCTGACGCCCTTCCAGCGATCGATGCTTCTCCGCTGGCTTTCGGCGCCCCGCGCGGGGCATTACGTCCAGCAACTTCTCTGGAGGGATATCCGCCATCTGGACCTCGACCGGGCCCGACGCGCTTGGGAATTCATGGCGGCGCGGCGCGATGCCCTGCGTCTGCGCTTCCAATGGGACGGCGTCCCAGAGCCGCGCCAGTTCGTCGAGGAACGGGTCGACGTGGAGTTCGCCGTCATTCGATGCGAGGAAGGCGGCTGTCCGGAAACCTCGTTCGAACGGTTTCTGTCCGAGGACCGTGTGCGAGGGCACGAGTTGGACAAGGCGCCGGTGTGGCGGGTGACCGTGTTCGAGTCGGCGCCCGAGGTCTGGCGGATGGTTTGGACCTTTCATCACGCGCTCCTGGACGGGCGTTCCCACGCGCTTGTCTTCGAGGAATGGCGGGCGGTCTACCAGGGGCTCGATTCCGGTGCGGCGCCTCCGTTGGGTCCGTTGGTTTCGTATCGCGATTTCCTGGAGGCGCTGGCGCGGAGGCCGGTGGACGAAGGCATGGGCTACTGGAAACGCCGGCTCTCGGGGTTTCCCGGGGCGCCGGGACTGCCGACGCTGACGTTGGATCCCGATGAGGGAGCGGACGACGGCGAAAACGTCGAGGCCACCGAATGTCTGGAAGAGGAGGAGACCGCGCGACTGAGGGAAGCGGCGACGCGCCACGGGGTGACTCTCAACAATCTCGTCCAGGGCGCCTGGGCTCTGATGCTGGCCCGGACCCAGTCCGTGGACGACGTCACCTTCGGAACCGTTCGGGCCGGGGGGGTGGGGCGGCCTTCGGGCGACGAGCCTTCCGTCCCAAGAGTGGGGTTGTTCGTGGACACAGTACCCTTCCGGGTCGAGGCCAGGGCCGAGACGCCGTTGGGGCCTTGGTTGCAGGGAATCCGTGATCAACAACGCGAACTGCGCGGATCGGAATACGTCACCCGCGAGGACATGCGGCGGGCGGCGGGAGTGTCGCGCGGAGTGGCTGTTCCGGACGGTCCTCATGTTTGAATCCCACGATCCGGCGGAACGCGATGCCGTGGAGGGCTGGGGGTCCGTGGAACTTCGGGAGAAGGTCGACCTCCCGGTGCTGGCGGCCTACGCGGGGCGCGGTCTCCGCCTTGTGCTGGCGGCGCCACGGCGGCTTCACGGAGTGGATCAGTTGCGGATCGTCGTGGGGCAGATCCGGCGGTTGCTGATGGGGATGGCGGAAGCGGGGCCGGAAGCCCGGTTGGGTGGGCTTCCGATGATGACGGAGCGGGAGGAGGAACTGATCCGGGGCGCATGGCAGGGTGCTGTGGAAGCGTTGCCGGACCGGGCGTATCACCGGTTGCTGGAGGACCAGGCGGCGCGGACCCCGGAGGCTCCGGCGCTGGAGTTCGAAGGGCGCGTGATCGGGTTTGCCGCGCTGCACGCGTGGGCGAATCGGATGGCGCGGCGTCTGAGGGAACTGGCGAAGCCAGGCGATCGGATCTGCGTCGTGCTGGATCGGTCGCCGGAACAACCGGTGCTCTGGCTCGCCGCGATGAAGGCCGGGTTGGTGTACGCGCCGGTGGACCCAGGCAATCCACCGCTTCGGATGGAGCTCTTTCTGCGGGACCTTTCGCCGGCGGTGGTGGTGACCCAGCGGGACTTCGCGCCGGCGGTCGCGATGGAGGGCGTGACGGTGCTTTGCGTGGACGATCCCGAGGAACGGCGGCGGGTGGAGGACCTGGATGCCGCGAATCTGACCGACGACGCGGATCCTTCGGCGGCGGCTTGCATCCTCTACACCAGCGGATCCACGGGGACGCCGAAGGGGGCGGTCCTGACCCATGGCGGATTGAGGCACTTCTGGGTGACCCTGAAACGCGCCTTCGATATCGGGCCAGGGGATCGGGTGTTGTTGGCGTGTCCGACCAGTTTCGACGGGTCGCTGTGGGACATGGGACAGGCATTGCAGTCGGGCGCCACGATGGTGGGCGCGCCGTCGGAGCGGATGGCGACGGGACCGGCATTGGCCGAACTCCTGGAGTCGGCGCGCATCACGGCTTTCATGCCGACGCCGACCCGTCTGCGGGATCTGCCGATGGGCCCGTACCCGGCGCTTCGCTGGATCCTGCCCGCCGGGGAAGTCCTGCCGGCGGCGCTGGTGGAGCGATGGAGTCGAGGCGCGGGTCGACGCGTGATGAACATCTTCGGACCCACCGAGTGCACGGTGTGGGCGACCGGCGAAGAATGCGTGTCCGACGGCCGGCGGCCGGTGGTGGGGCGGTTGAGGGAGAACGTGCGCGGGTACGTTCTCGATGACGCGATGAACCCCGTTCCGATGGGTGTGCCCGGACAGCTGTTCATCGGCGGGTCGGGGGTGGGGGCGGGGTACTGGAACCGACCGGAACTGACGGCTGAAAGATTCGTTCCCGACCGGTTTTCCAGTGAACAGGGCGCCCGGATGTACCGGACCGGGGACCGCGTCCGGTGGCTGGCGGATGGGCGGTTGGATTTCATCGAGCGGATCGATCACCAGGTCAAATACCGAGGGGCGCGGATCGAACTGGGTGAGATCGAAGCCCACCTCGCTTCCCATCCGGGCGTGGCCGCGGCCGCGGTGGTCCTGGTGGATGAGAAGTTGACCGCCTGGATGGTCGCGCGCGACCCGATGGCCGAACCCGCGACGGACCACCTTCGGGCCTGGTTGTCCGAGAGGATCCAGCTGTTCTTCATTCCGACGGGATTCCAGTGGGTCGCGGAACTCCCGCGGACGATCAGCGGCAAAGTGGATCGAGCCATGCTGGCGGAGCGGGAACGCGAACATCGTCTGGATCGGGGAGCGGGAACCTCGGAACACCGTGAAGGATCGGGCCGTGCCGGGGCGCCGGTGCCGCGGGAATGGGACAGGAACGAAGGCGCCTTTCCACGGGACCAGTCGGTGGTGGATCTCTTCCGGGCGCGGGCCCAGGCGACCCCGTTGGAGGCGGCCTTGGAGGAAGGGGATCGGGTGGTGACCTACGGCGACCTCGACCGTCTTTCGAATGCCGTGGCGGTGCGATTGCAGCGGGAAGGAATCGCGAACGAGGAGGCGGTGGGGGTGCTGTTGGACCGGGGCTGTGAATTCGTGGTCGCCATCCTGGGGATTCTGAAGGCGGGCGGGAGCTATGTGCCGCTCGGTGTCGACGCGCCGGCGGCCCGATTGGAGTCCTTGCTGAAAGACAGCGGGGTGGGTCGAGTGCTGACGGATCAGGCGCACACGGTGTTGCTCAAGGACTGGCAGGGCGTGGTCTTGCTGATGGAGGAACTGACGGCCGCGGGATCCGAAGGTGATGGACCCGGACCGGCCAGGGTGACGCCGGACCCGTCGCGGCGGGCCTATGTCCTTTTCACCTCGGGTTCGACCGGCCGCCCGAAAGGCGTCGAGATCGAGCATCATTCCCTGACCAATCTGGTCTGGCACTACCGCGAGCGGTTGGGTCTGAAGCCGGGCGACCGGGCGACGTTGCTGGCCCACGTGACCTTCGATGCGTCGGTGGCGGATATCTGGCCCGCCCTCTGCACCGGCGGAACCGTGCTGATTCCACCTCGGTCGGTGCTGACGGACGTCGATGCGTTGAGGGACTGGCTGGTGGATTCGCGGGCGACCTTCGCGTTTGTGGCGACAGCGCTCGCCGAAGTGCTCCTGACACGGCCTTGGCCTTCGGCGATGGCGTTGCGGTATCTGGCGACCGGCGGGGACACCCTCCATGTCCGTCCGCCGGCCGGGCTGCCGTTCACCGTGTTGAACACTTACGGACCAACCGAGAACACCGTCGACAGCACCTGGGCTGTGGTGCCTCCCGGCGAAAGTTCGGAACTTCCGGCCATTGGCCGACCCATCCTCAACGTGCGGGTCCACGTCGTGGACGACGCGGGGCGGGAGGTGGGGGCGGGTGGGACCGGGGAACTTCTTCTGGGCGGCGAACAGGTGGCGCGCGGGTACCTGGGCCGTCCCGAACTCACCGAGGAAAGGTTCGTGCCGGACATCTATTCCGGCGTGGCCGGAGGTCGCCTCTACCGGACCGGCGACTGGGTTCGATGGAATTCGGATGGGGAACTGGAATTCCTGGGCCGGCGCGATGATCAGATCCAGATCCGCGGGCGCCGCGTGGAATTGGGGGAGATCGAGGCGTGTCTCCTCGGGCATGCCGGGGTGCGCCAGGTCTGCTGCGTTCCCGAGAGCGACGGCGACGGAATCTCAGGGGTGGTGGCGCACGTGGTCCCGGCCGGATCGGTGGAGGGTTTGGAAGCGGAACTTCGAGCCACGGCGACGCTGAAACTTCCCGCCTACATGGTGCCGGCCCGGCTCGTGATCCGGGAGGCGCTGCCGATGAACGCGGCGGGCAAAACCGATCGAGCCGCCCTGAAGGGCGAGGCTTCGCCCGAGGAGGCGCCGGTGGAGTTGAATCCCGAAGGGGACGGTCTTGAACAGGCGATCCTACGGCTCTGGTGGCAGCTGTTTCCGTTTGCGAAATCCGCCGCGCCGGATCGGCGCTTCTGGGAATTGGGCGGGGACTCCCTGATGGCGATCCGATTGGTGGTGGGCGTTCAGGAGATCACCGGTGTGCGGATGCCGGTGTCCAGCTTCCTGGTGGAGCCGACGCTTGCGGGGCTCACCCGGGCCGTGAAAGAGCAGATGGCGGACGGGGTCGCTTCGAGCGTGCTCGCCCTTCGCCGGCGTGGTTCGCGTCCCCCGCTATTCTGCCTGTATGCGGTCGGCGGCGACGTGAGCGTCTATTTCGCGTTGGCGGATGCGTTGGGTGAGGACCAACCGGTGTTCGGCATTCGGTCCCCGGCGGCGGGCGATCGGGTCGAGGAATTTCCGAAGACGATGGAGGCGGCCGCGGCCGACGTGATCCGCTGGATCCGGACCATTCAACCCGAGGGCCCGCCGGCGATCGTGGGCTATTCGTTCGGGGGAATGCTGGCGTTCGAAGTGGGTCGCCAACTCGTCCTCGAAGGGGGGGGGCCGCCGTTCGTGGCGGTGCTTGGAGCGCACCCGCCGGTGACCCATCCGGGGACGATTCGGAAGGCCTGGCATTTCGCGCGCTGGTTTCCGCACTGGCTGTGGCGCACGGCCGTGGACCGCCGCACGCGACAGGAGAGGCTGGGACGGGTCGGGGACATGGCACGTCGAGCGCGGGAGACCTTCCAGGAGGCGACCGGTGCCCAGCCGGGCATGCCGGATTGGGCCAGGCATCCCATCGTGAGCGGGAACATCGACCTGGCATTGAAGTACCGGCCGGGACCCTTGCCGCGCGTGAAACTGGATCTGTTCCGCGAAACCAATACCTCCCGTCGGCACGGGCACCCGCTCGAGCCCGCCGTCATGACGCATCTGTGGGACGCGGGTTGGACGCGATGGACCGGGGTGCCGCCCAGGGTCCACTGGCTGGATGCCTCCCACGACGACGTCTACCGGCATCCCGGTGTCAACCAACTGGCCGCTGCGCTTCGGTCGGCGATGGACCATCACCGAACTGAACCGCACGCCGCCGCCGCCGAATAGAGCGGTTGAATCGAATCGGTTACTTTCGCGAATCAAGGACCGATCCCTGTAGCGCCGACTTTCCAGTCGGCTCCCGGGGGGCTGAGCACGTGTCCCATCCCGGGAAGGCCGGCTGAAAGCCGGCGGTACTTGGGAGGCGGCTGAGGATCGATGCCGGCTGTAGCGCCGACTTTCCAGTCGGCTCCCCGGGGGGCTGAGCACGTGTCCCATCCCGGGAAGGCCGGCTGAAAGCCGGCGGTACTTGGGAGGCGGCTGAGGATCGATGCCGGCTGTAGCGCCGACTTTCCAGTCGGCTCCTTGCCTTCCTTAGGTTTTCGGGCCCCTTGCTTTTCCAAGCGAGATAGCCGAACCATGGTTCTCATTGATAGGGAGGGATTTGATTATGGTTCCACGCATGAATAAGCCGGTTGCAAGAGCTCATTGGACTGTTGCGTCCGCACTCCTCGCTTCCGCATGCGGCTTGTCGGCGGAAACGTTCAGTTGGTTCCGAGGCGTGGACGGATCTTTCAATGATCCCAACAGTTGGTTTTTGGGGCTGGAAGCCACCTACGAGAATGGAAAGGTGAAGGACCCCAATCCCAACAAAAAGCTGCCCGGCGGCGCGGACCGGATTGGATTCACGCGGGAAAGCGATGCCTTCCTGCCGGCCTCGTACACCGTGAACATCACGGGTGGTAGTGTCGATTCCATCGCCATCGGTCCGTACGGCCTCCCCGCCTTCACGCAACCACTGACGCTCAATCTTTCCGGGACATTGACCGCGAATCTCGTCGAGATACAGGCCTTGATCACCCTCCAAGGGAGCGGTGAGCTTTCCGGTGGGAAGGGCAGCCGATTGAGCGATGTCTCCGTGCTGGACGAAACAACCCTGCGAATTTCCGGAGGGAGCCTGAGCCAGGTCACTCTCGAAGGGGGCTCGGCGGCGATACTGACCGATGTCGAGATCACCGCTCCGGCTCTGAAGCCGACCGAAGGGCTGACCGTCATGGACTCAACGGTCGAAACCCGCGGCAAAAACCGGGTCGGACACGCCAACCTGACCGCTGGGTCCTCCTGGCAGGATGGCGGCGGCGGGTTGGAGGGCAATTTCCTATTGGAAGGGGGAAGTTTGTTCCAATCGTCGGGCGACGTGACCTTCGGCAGGCTTGAATTGAAGGAGAGTTCGTCGTTCACCGCCGGCAATCTCTCGAATCCTGGTCCGGGACTCACGGTCTCAGGGAGCGGACTTTTCGCAAACCGGGCGATTCTTCAGGGGAGTTTGGAACTTTTCCCGAGGGAAATCAGGGACGATTCGAAAGTTGAATTCGCCAGCATGGAACTTGAGCAGGGCTTTTTGCGGATCAGCGGCGGTTCCAAACTCAAGAACGGCAATGCGATCCTCGGCGCGGGTAGCAGCAGCGCCGGAATCCATGTCGATGGCCCGGGTTCCACCTGGGAGGTGACCAACGACGTGGAGAATGCCTACGTGAGAATCTCCAGCGGTGGTCTGACCACCTTCGGTCGCGCCGCCACGAAGCTGAGCGCGCGGGTCGCGGGTGAGGGTTCGGAATTGCGATTCGACACTGTTTTCAACGGAAGCAGTCTGACCGTCGATGACCGCGCCATCGTTCGAGGGCGCAATTTGAATATCACCCGCGGCGGCGGGTCGAGTTCGCGAAAGTCGGAAATCCGCATCGGAGAGGCGTTCAACTTCGGGCTAGGCGCCTCGGCGAGCTTTGAAATTGGCGATGGAGGGTCCCTCTTCTGCGACACTTCGGCGATGGGGGTGGACGAAGGCGGCGCCGCCTACATGACCGTCACCGGCGCGGAGTCGCTTTGGCGAATCCGGAAGGAACTCACTTTCGGCGAGTACCCCGGCACCGCCTCGCTCCAAATCCACCAGGGAGGACAGGTCTTGGTCGGTCCCGAGCTTTTCCCCACCGGAAGCTTCACCCTGGGCGCCGGCGGTAGTCCATTTGGATTTTCGACACAAACTCCCTCTTCAATACCCGATTCCTCAAGGAAACGGTGCTGGGCGAATCACCGCGCGTCGCGCGGCAACCGGCCAACGTCCGGGTCGCTAGCGGCGGCGCGTTCCATGCAAGGAAGCTCACGATTGGGTATCAGGGCGAAGCCGGTATGTCGGTCCAGGGGGCTGGAAGTTCCCTCGGAGTTTCCGACGCGCTCCTTCTAGGCGTCGACGGCGGCAAAGGAACGCTGACGCTCCGGGATGGCGCCAAGGGCGAGGCCGATCCCATGGACATCGGGGTGCTCTCGCCGGAGAGCACCGTTTTGGTCACTGGCGCCGGGTCCGACCTCACGGTCTACACGGGGATTCAAGTCGGCGTGTATGGCACGGGTACCCTGACGGTGGCGGACCGGGCCACGCTCTCCCTGAAAAAGCGAAAGGACAGCTTGGCGGTGTCGCTGGGCGTCGAGGATTTTTCAAGAGGGACCTTCGTGATCGACGGAGGAGCCGAGGTGGATTTCGAGGACCGCAGGCTGACGGTTGGCGAGAGTGGAACGGGCGTTCTCACGGTTTCCGGCGGCGGTTCCCTGAACCTATTGAATTGCGTGGTCGCCTCCAGGTCATCGTCGTCCGGAAGCGTTTTGGTGACGGGCGCCCGCGCGGGGGGCGGGGCCCGGAGCCGCATGCGGATCGCAAGTCGTCTTTACGTGGGCTTTTCGGATAGCGAGGAACGGGCGGCGAGTTTTGACGTGAATGCGGGTGGCATCGCGCGGGTGGGCGACACGGTCACGATCGCGCCGCGGTCCACCCTGCGTTTCAACAGTGGAAGCGTCGCGGTGGGTGCGGGCGATGATACCGCGAGCGATTGCGTTCTTTGGCCCGGCGGGACTCTCGTCCTGCTCCCCGGAGGAAATCTGATCGGTGGACCTGGAATGTTGAGGGTTGAGGGGGGAACCATCACCACCCGCGTTGGTGGTTTCGGTTCGGCGCCGCCGCCCCACCCGGGAGGCTCGCGAGGGCTTAGCGGGCCGGCGGTCGCATCGCCGGTGGCGACCATCTCGAGCGCCATGACGATGAACGCCGCCTCGACCCTTGTCCTCCAGTTCGGCCCCGCGGCGGCGAACTCCGGGATTCCTGGATTGCGCGTCACGGGCCCGGCGACTCTCGACGGAAGGCTCGTCCTGCAATTCGTGGATGGTTTCGCGCCGGTGAAGGGCCAGGAATTCAATCTCTTCGGATTTCAGTCGACCATCGCGGGACAGTTCGCGCGGACCGAGATTCTTGGTCTGGAGGGAGGTTTCCTCTACGACGTGAAGTCCGATAGCTCGGGTTCCTTCACCCTCACCGCTCTGAACGATGGAGTGGCGGCGTCCCCTCCCCAGCTTTCCCTATCGCGCTCCGGCACCGAACTCATCATCGCCTGGCCGCAAGCGGCGAGCGGGTTCGGCCTGGAACGAAACCGGGACCCCGCCAGCCCGGATTGGGAGCCGGTGCCCAACGCCAGCAATCCCTTTCGCATCCCGTTGACCCAGGCCGCCGAGTTTTTCCGCCTTCGCAAACCCTGACCGGCCGGTCCTGAACCGTCGTGGCGCGGGCTGCCGAGCCTGCTGTGTCGCGGGTTGCCAACCCGCGCGGGGGGCGGCTGCGGAGGGACGTTCGTTCCCGGCGGGACACGCCACCGCCGGAGGCCCGCCCCCATCCTCCCCACCCGACTCCTCCTGCCCCCCCCCCCCTTAGCGCGTCCGTCCCGCCCCCGGCCCCCCCCCCCCCCTGGGGGTCCTCTCCCCCCGTCCCCTCCGTGTCGGCAAGCCCGCGATGATTTTCGTGAGGTTGTCGTAGACGTTCCAACTCCCCACCCCCGCCGACTGGCAGCCGGCGAAATGGCGGACAAGGCTGTCGGAGCTACCTGCCGACTTCCCGGACCATCCCCCCGATGTCCGCCTGCTTGAGCGCCGGCCCGTCATTGACCCCGTCGCCGGTCATCGCGACAACCTGCCGGCGCGCCTGCAACCTCGACCAGCCGCAACACCCCCCCACCCCCGCCCCACCCACCGCCCCCCCCCCCCCCCCCCTTTCCTCCCCCTCTTCCCCCCCGTTGCCACCACGGCGAAAACTCAGACGACCCGCGTCCAGAAGACCTTGAGGTAACGGCTCTCTTCGCAGTTCGACATCACCGGGTGATCAAGGGAGGGGCCGGTCTGATCGAGGAACTGAAGTTTCCGGGCCTGCCGATGGGCCGCCTTGATCACCACCCGCTCGAAGTCCTCCTCGGAAAGCATGCCCGAACAGGAGCACGTGACGAACAGACCGCCGGGCTTCACGAGCGAGATCCCGAGAATGTTAAGGTCCTCGTACTTCCGCCGGCCTCCATCCGAGTCGTCCCGGTCGAAGACGAGTTTGGGCGGATCAAGGACGACCACGTCCCAGCGTTCACCGTTCTTCTGCATCTGACGCGCCCAGGGCAGGGCATCGGCGTGGACCCAGGAAACGCGGCACTGGTTCAAGTTCGCGTTGCGCTTGGCCTGGGCGATCGCCTTTTCGTCCAGATCGACCGCCGTGACCTCCTCCGCGCCGCCCTGGACCTTCGCCGAGATCGAGAACCCGCCGGTGTAACAGCACAGGTCGAGGACGCGCTGGCCGCGAGTGAATTGGGTGAGTCGCCCGCGGTTGTCGCGCTGGTCGCAGAAGAACCCGGTCTTGTGGCCGTCCTGGAAATCCACTTCGTAGCGGATGCCGTTCTCCTGGATCTTGACCGATCGGACAGGCACGGCTTCTCCCGGGTGGTTTCGCCGGGAGATCCCCTCCAGCCGCGCGGCGCGGTCATCGACTTCGAGCACGGTCCGGCGCGTGCCCAACCGCGCATGGAGATGCTTGAGCCAGGTGGGAAGCCGCTGATGCACGCCGAGGCTATGGGTCGAAACGCTGAGAACATCGCCGAACCGATCGACCACCAGACCGCTGAGACCGTCGCCGTCCGAGTGGACCACGCGGAAGGCATCGGTGTGCTCGGGGAGGTTGAGGGTCGTGAGGCGCAGGTCGATGGCGCGGTCGAGGAGTCGGACGAGATCGTCTTCGGTGAAAGGCTCGTGGCCGTGGTAGATGGCCCGCAGGGGGACCCGTGCCTTCGGATTCCAGAAACCGGCGCCGAACGGGCGGTCGTCCTTGTCGTAGATGGTGACCAGGTCCCCTGCTTTGGCATCCGGGGAAGCCCCCCGAATCATCGCCGGGTAAAGGGTTGGGTGAAAGCTGAAGGTCCGGAGCTGCACCCACGGGGACTGGCGTTGGTGGGAGGAGGGTGGCTGGGACGTCTCGGTCATTGGGACTGCCGTACCCGGGCGGGGCGCCCGGAAGCAAATACATTCCGGAATCCCAAGCGGCCCCTCGGTCCGAGACCCTACCGGATTCCCACCTGGGCCCGGGCCTCGGGTGTCATCCGGGAGGGATCCCAGCGGGGTTCGTGGACCATGGTCACCTCGACCCCGCGGACTCCCGGGACCGCGAGCGCGGCCGTCTCCACTCCGAAGATGAGGCTGTGCTCCATCGGGCAACCGGGCGTCGTGACGGTCATGGTCACCGAGACCTTCCCGTCCTCCGAGGTGAGGCCGTAGACGAGTCCGAGTTCCACGATGTTCAGGCCGAGTTCCGGATCCATCACCTGTCGGAGCGCTTCCCAGAGCGCCTCCTCCAGGCCTGGGAGACTTTCGGTGCCGGACGCGGGATCGGGTGTGGGATTCATGGAGAGCGAAGTTTTCCAGATTCGGGACACGTATTGCGGCCGTGAGCCGTAGCCGCCGACGTCAGTCGGCGCTGACCTCTGGTTCGGAAATGGCGCGGACTGACGTCCGCGACTACGGGGGTGCGGATCACGGGGCGTGTGGCTGAAGGGGTTGGATCCTGGGCCGAACCAGATGCGAGAGAACTCGTCCGGCGTTGACCAGATAAACGAGAAGGCTGGCGCCAAGCACCACGGCCGCGAGGCGGGACGTCGCCGTGTGGGCGAGAAGGATCGCGGTCACCCCGATCGCCAGTCCGGCGATCCAGAGCCCGAGTCCGGCGGCTTGGAGCCGCCCCGAAACCATTTCGTGGAGGGCGGGGGTCTTGGATCGGCCGACCTCCCGACTGTAGGCGACGAACCAGACCAGGAACGGGAGGATCTTGTGGAGCATGCCGAGGATGGCCAGGGCGACCACGCCGAAGAGGGCGAGGAAACCGTAGGCGTTCTCGAGTCGGCCGACGGTTTCGTCGAGCGCGAGCCCGGGTCGGGCCAGCCACAGCCCGAGCAGGGCGACGGGCGCGAGAAGGACCTGGGAAAAGAGGAACGCGCGGAGGCCCCAGTCGAGCGCGCGGCGTCGGCGGGCGCGAACGATCGCGGTGAGTTCGATGGCGTAGAGGCCAAGTCCGGCGATGACCACCAGAGCGGCGGCGGGTTTGAGGGGATGCTGGAGGACGATGGCCACGAAAGTGAGGGCGATCCCGGCGTTGAGAAGTCCGATGGAAGCCCAGGCCCGCGCGGGGCTTTGGATGTCGGAGATCAGGAACATCGGAACGAGCCTGTATCCGACGCCGATGATGAGGACCAGGAACACACCAACGACGCCAAGGTGCGCGTGGGCGTGCATGACGGCCAGCGGTTCGAAGCGGCCGACGAACGAAGCGACCGCCTGGAGACCCGAGAGGGTCGCTCCCAGCGCGGGGGAGATACCGGGGCTCCCGACGAGTTCGTACGTGCTCTTGGCGGCGGCCACGGCCAGACCGGCCACGATCACGGCGACGAGCCAGAACAGGGTGGATGCGACGCCGAACGAGACGACGGTCCACCCCCGCGCCTGACGGAGTGTCCGGACGAGGTTCCAGACGAAGAACCCGACGCCCAACGCGAGTCCGGACCCGAAATGACCGACCTGTTTCATGTCCCAGATCCAGAACATCCAAACCATGCCGACGACGCTGACGAGGTGGATGGGGAAGTGCCACCGCGCCAGTCGTTCGCTGTGAAGCCGCGTTTCGAGGGCGACGGGAACGAGTTGGTACATGGCGCCCATCGCGACGGAGAGCCCGAAACCGAGGACGAGCAGGTGGGTGATGGCGACGATCCGCTGGTTGTAGTGATAGCTCGCGAGGACGTCGGGATGGATCCCCAGCAGAACCACCGTCCCCAGCAGGCTCGCGAGTCCCACCGCCATGAACCGGAGGGGCAGGGTGACGTCGGGCGCGTGGGTGCCCTTGGGAGTCAGGGTCGAAGGCGGCCGATCGGGGGCGGGCGTCGCCGAGAGTGGAGGGGCGGAAGTGGAGACTGTCATGACATCGACCGGGCCTGGGTCACGCCTTGCGTCGGATCACCGTGACGAACCCGCGGTCGGGAGCGTCGGTGGTCACCCCTTCATAGCCTCGTTGCTCGAGCATGGGATGGAGGTGCAGGGGGCGGCGGTCCGTGAGGGCGTGAAGTTCGGTCCCGGCGTCGAGGGTTGTCAGTGCTTCGAGAATGCGGATCAGGGGCTCGGGCGGTTCGAGGCCCCGGGTGTCCAGGACAACGACGGGCGTGCTCATCGAGTCGACGATGCCGCCGTCGACCGTGGAACGCGTTGACGGGGATCAAGCCGGGCCCTGGGTCCATCGTCTTGCGCCGGAGTTCGGGCGAGGGCGCGATCGGGTCAACTAATTCGCCGGCACGCGGGCCGGTTGGCGCGCCAGGAACCGTTCGAAGGCCGCCAGCGTTTCGTCGCTGACATGGTGCTCGATGCCCTCGGCGTCCGCGCGCGCGGCGTCGGCGGGGACCCCGACCGACTCCAGGAACTCGGTGACCACTCGGTGACGATGACGGGAATGCTCGGCAAGGCGTCGGCCGTCGGGGGTCAGGAAGATGGAACGATACGGCTGGGTGGTGACGAGACCGTCGCGTTGGAGACGCCGGACAGTCTGCAGGACCGTGACGTGGGAGACACCGAGGCGGCGGGCGACATCCACGGCTCGGGCCTCGCCACCGCCTTCGATCAGATCGGCGATCGCCTCGACGTAGTCCTCGGCGATCTCCGCCCGGTTCTGTTGCCGGGCATGGCGATGTGCGGACGCTTGTTCCTCGGGCCGCTGTCGGGCGGTGGAACGCCGGGTGCGTGGAGCGGCGGGCGGCATGCGGAGGGATGGGAAGGGATCCGCGGACGGCCTGTCAATCTTCGCGGGCCGACGGCCTGGGTCTCAGCTCGGTTTGCGTTTGGAATGGAACATATCCTCGCCCTTCAGGCCGGTCAGTTGCTCGAGTCCGGTGAGCAGCTTCCACATCCCGAAGAACATGACGACCATGCACGGAAGCGTGATGACCGGGTAACTCAGCGCCGTGAGGCGGCCGAGTTCCTCGGCGAACTCGGTGGTTCCGGAGGGGCTCTTCAGGATCCAGATCGCAAGGGCGAAATTAAGGCAGGAACTGAGGGCGAAGGAGCCGGCGATGATCCACCCGACCTTCGCCAGGAGACGGTCGAAGGCCAAATGCGCCTGGGCGGCGTCCAGGGCGGCCACCACGCGGGGCATGTCGAGGATCTGATCGTTGCAGACCAACAGCTTCACCAACGGCTGGCCGGCCCGCTGGGAGATCGGAAGGGCGGCGCCCAGGACCAGAGGGACCGCCGCCTCCTTCACCGCGAACCAGAACCCGGAGAGCTTGAAGAGGCCCAGTCCGCCGGTGAGCGCCGTGCTGACGACGCCGAGAATGGAGAAGACATTCCATTTCCTGCGGGAAACCAGGTCGTAGATGCCGTAACCCAACGGCAGGCTGATGGCCAGGACCAGCGCCCACATCGGGCCGAGCCGGTGTTCCTTGCTCAAGGTGGTCAGGATGACGGCGGGAAACACCGCGTTGCAAAGCAGGTTGATCCAAAGGTTCTCGCGCTTGGGCGGCGCGGCGGACGCCGGCGCCGGCACCGGAGGCGAGGGCGGGGGCGGGGGCGGCGAAGAATCCTGGGGGTGGGACTCGATCTCCATGTCGGAAGGGCCGGAGGTTCCCCAGCCAATCGCCCGGCTGCAAGCTGGGATAATTGTAGGGAATCAGGCGAAGCTTGCAGGAACGGTGGTAGTCGGGCAAAGGCTCCAGACCCTATGGCGCGCGCCACCCAATTTTTGAGCTGCGACTGGGGAACGACTTCGTTCCGGTTGCGATGGGTGGTGGGACCGGATTGGACCGTCCTCCGCGAAGCACGGAACAGCGAGGGTGTCCGGGCGGTCCACAATCGACTGGACCAGGCTGGCGGCGGCGCGCCCGCCGATCCCGCGGTCCGACATGCGGCGTTTGAGCAGGTGCTCGCGGACGGGATCCGGACCCTGGGCGACCCATCCGAAAAGGTGCCGACCGGGACACCCGTGATGATCTCGGGCATGGCCTCGTCCAGTGTCGGGTGGAGGGAACTGCCGTTCGCTCCGACCCCGTGCGCCTTGGACGGGTCGGGACTGCGGGTGGAATCCTTGGACCCCGTCGAGGTCGACGGCGCGACGTACCCGGTCCGCATGGTTTCGGGCTTGAGCACGGGCACGGACATGATGCGCGGCGAGGAGACGGAATTGCTCGGGATCGCCGCCTTGCCGGAACTGGCCTCGGCGACTTCCGGGTGTCTCGTCGTCCTGCCGGGAACCCATTCCAAACATGTTCGGGTGGAAGGCGGCTCGATCGTGGACTCCCGAACCTACATGACGGGCGAGCTACTTGAGGTGATCGCGAACCACAGCCTGCTGCGGGTCTCCGTGACCTGGCCGCCGCCGGCGTTGGATGACGGCCCTGGATCGGGGTCCCGGCGGAGGTCCCTGAGCGAAGGGGCGGCCGCGGCCCGGGATCTCGGATTGGCCCGGGCACTGTTTCAGGTGCGCGTCAGGACCGTTCTTGGAGGCGCGGGGACCGATGCGAACGCGTGGTTCCTGGCCGGGTTGGTGCTGGGGGCCGAAGTGTTGGATCTGACGCGATGGGATTCCGAGTTGCCGATCGTGCTGGCGGGGGGATCCCAGTTTTCGGCTGGGTACCAGGTCGTTTTTGAAACGCTGAAGAGGGCCGAACGGTTGACGGTGATCCCGCCCGCCCGACTGGTCCACGCGACGATCCGCGCCCACGCCCTGTTGCTGGAACGAATTCTCCCATGAACGAACAACGATTTGACGGAGCCCGGTTCGACGCCCTGCCGGTGATGGGGATTCTGCGGGGTTTCTCCGCCGGGGAGACAGCCGGGGCCCTCGCGGCGGCGGTGCGGGGCGGGTTGACGACCGCTGAGATCACGTTGGACACGCCGGGCGCCACCGACCGGATCCGGGAGGCGATCGAAGCCCATGGGGGCGTCCTGAACGTGGGCGCCGGCACCGTGACTTCGGTCGAAAGGCTGGAACAGGCGCTGAAGGCCGGGGCGACGTTCGTGGTGACACCGACCCTGGTGCCTGGGGTGATCGAGCGCTGCGTGGCCCGGGAGATTCCGGTGTTTCCCGGGGCCCTTTCGCCGACCGAGATTCTGCGCGCCTGGGAGATGGGGGCGCGCTTGGTGAAGGTGTTTCCAGCGGATGGCAAGGGAGCGCGGTTCATCGCGGCATTGAAGGAGGCGCTCCCGGACGTGGGCCTGATGCCGACCGGCGGCGTGCGGGCCGCGACGCTCGCGGAGTTCGCCCGGGCCGGGGCCGGCGGGTTCGGCGTGGGCGGGCCGCTGTTCGACCGGGAACGAGTGACGGCCGGGGACTGGACCTGGGTGGAAGCCCAGACCCGGGCGTTTCGGGAAGCTTGGAAGGCTTGCGAACCGGTCCGTGGGTGGGAGCGAAGGGCCGACCGCGGCTAGGGCTAGCGGTCGAGCCAGGCCCAATCCCACGGCCAACCGGAGGCCCACAGGGATTTGGCGTGGGGCAGGCCGGGGCCGGCCTTGGCGATCTTGACTTGCGGAACCCACTCGGCGTGGCCGTCGCTGAACGACTGGTTGATCCCGGCCGGCATGTTGCTCCAGTCGACTTCGCCGAGCACCGACGGAGCGCCCTTCGTGCCGTGGTTGGAGATCCATGATTTCCGCGCCGGAAAGACCTGGGTGTGGTCCGCGGTGAGGGGCCCCATCGGGTCGGTGGTGCGGGAGGGCGAGTTGGTTCCCCTGAACCGCGGATCCTGCTTGTCGCCGGTGCCGCGAAGGCCCGTGAGGATCATGAAATTGTCGATGTGCAGGAGTCCCTTCTGGTCGAAGAGCCGCGGCGGATCGAGCCGCGTGGGGCAGCGCCAGGTGGTGGGAAGCGCCTTCTTCTGTTTGATCTCGGCTTCGAACTCGGCGGCGCTCAATCGGACGTTGCCTCCCGACATCCCGTAGGTGATGAGGGTCAGCGCCTGGTCCTTGCTCATCACGTAGAGGGCGTCGAGCCTCCAGGCGGTCGTCTGGTCCGCGGTCGGAAATGTCTCCCGGTAGTCGTCGGCGTACATGAGGAACGCCAGGGCCTGCATCTTCAGGTTCGAGATGCAACTGATGCGCTTGGCGCGTTCCTTGGACTTGGCCAGCGCGGGGAGGAGCATGCTCGCCAGGATCGCGATGATCGCGATCACGACGAGAAGTTCGATGAGGGTGAATGCACCGCGGCCGGGCCGGAGTGCGGGCGTTGTGGTTCGGGTTCGCCGGGAGTTCATGGAGAGCGAAGTTTTCCAAGAATTGGACACGTATCGGGACCACGAACCGTAGCCGCCGACGTCAGTCGGCGCTGATCTCCGGCCTGGAGATGGCGCGGACTGACGTCCGCGGCTACGGGTGGGTGGTTCATGGAGAAGCCCGGCGGGAAGCCAGGCGGTGAATGAATGGATTGGAGCTGCTTACCCTCGCCATGAGTTGAAGTCACGACCGGAATGTCCGCTCCAATCGCCGCGCCGCCGATCGCCGCGCGACAGACCTTCCGAGGAAGGGATCGATTGCCACTTCGAAGAACACGACGAATCGTCCTTGCCAAGCCGGGCTCCGGGGGATTGAAGAAGCACCTGATGATGAAATCGATTCCCGGCATCGCGGTGGAGCGGGGCGGTCCCCGGTTCGGATTCCCTACCTTGGCTGCGTTCCGTCCGTGGTTCGCCCTCGGAGTCCTTCTGGCGATCGGCTCCGGTTGCGGGCATTCGACGACGTCCTCGCGCCAACCCCATCCGGCGTCCAGGGTGTCTGACGGCAGGACGGTCGACGACGAACATTCCTTCGCCGAGCCGGAAGTGGTGCGGACCCGGCACCTTTCCCTGGACCTGGAACTGGACTTCGACCGGAGGATCCTCTCGGGCACCGCGACGCTGAACCTCGTCTGGAAGGACCCCGCCGCGACGGTCCTGGTCTTGGACACTCGGGACCTGGCGATCTCGCGCGTGGAGGCCCGTCTGGGTCGGACTTGGGCGGAAGTCCCGTTCACGCTCGCGGAGCCGGACCCGATCTTGGGAAGCCGGCTCGCCATCCGGCTTCCGCGCCCGGCCGGGATGGTCCGGATCGCCTACGCCACGGCACCGACGGCGTCCGGTCTTCAATGGCTGACGCCCGCGATGACGCTTGGGAAGACGACGCCCTTCCTGTTCAGCCAGTCCCAACAGATCCACGCGCGATCGTGGGTTCCGCTTCAGGACACGCCCCAGGTTCGGTTCACCTACGACGCCCGGATCCGTGCGACGCCGGAGGTCATGGTTCTGATGAGCGCCGACAACGATCCCGCCGCCCGGCGCGACGGCGACTATCACTTCGAGATGCCGCAGCCGATCCCGTCGTATCTCCTGGCCATCGCGGCCGGCGACCTCGTGTTCCAGCCGATCACGCGACGCACCGGGGTCTGGGCCGAGCCCGCCATGGTCGGTCGCGCGGCCTACGAGTTCGCGGACACCGGCCACATGATGGAGACGGCCGAGCGCCTCTATGGACCGTACCGCTGGGGGCGCTATGACATCCTCGTCTTGCCCCCGTCGTTTCCCTACGGAGGCATGGAAAACCCGCGCCTGACGTTCGCCTCGCCCACGGTGATCACCGGGGACCGCTCCCTCGTCAGTCTGGTCGCGCACGAACTCGCCCACAGTTGGTCGGGCAACCTGGTGACCTTCGCCTCCAATCGCGACATGTGGCTCAACGAGGGATTCACCACCTACGTCGAGAGCCGTATCGTCGAGGCCTTGTACGGGCGGGAACGCGCCGACATGGAGAACATCACCGCGCGCGACGAACTCGCGGACGAGTTCAACGACGCCAATAGGAACCTGCAGGTCCTCGCGATTCCCGCCGGCGCGCTACCCGACCCGGACGGCCACCTCACGGCGACCGTCTACACGAAGGGCGCCTGGTTCCTCGAATTCCTCGAGCAGCGATTTGGCCGGAATGAGTTCGACGCCTTCCTGAGGGGCTACTTCGACGATTTCGCCTTCGAATCGATCACCACACCGCGTTTCGTCGAGTACGCACGGGAACACCTGATCGACCGATACCCCGGAAGGATTCGCCAGGCGGAATTCGACGCGTGGCTGTACGAACCCGGCGTTCCGGCGAACGCGCCGAAGGCGGTGTCGCCGCGTCTGGAAGGCGTCGACGCCTACCGCGCCGCGTGGCTGACAGGTGGAAACCTTCCGCCCTCAACCGCGACGGGCGCCTGGTCGACGCAAGAGTGGATTCATTTTCTGGCCGGAATGCCCGCGGTGCTTTCGCCAGCCCAGCTTCAATCCCTGGACGCCGCCTTCCGGTTCTCCGGCACTTCAAACGCCGAGATCGCCCGGGTCTGGTATCCCCTGACCATTCGCGGCGGGTACCAGGCCGCGCGTCCCGCCATGGCCGAGTACCTGACCCGCGTCGGACGGCGGCGCATGGTGATGTCCATCTACCATGCCCTCGCGAAGTCCCCGGAAGGACTCGCGTTCGCCCGGGAAATCTTCGCCAACGCCCGCGAGGCGATGCACCCGATCACCGCCGGTTCGGTGGAAGCGGTTTTGGCGGATTCCGTTGGCAAAACCACGCCCTGAACGGGGCCGGGTCGAGCCAAGGATTCCGGCTCCCCGCCGGGCCGGGCCTCGGGCAGAGTCGGTTGATGGCCGAGGAGATCTTCGACGTGGTCAACGAGCGGGACGAGGTGATTGGGCAACGCCCGAGGAGCGAAGTGCATCGGCTCCACCTCAACCATCGCGCGGTGCATGTGCTGGTCTTCAACGGGGGAGGGAATCTCCTGCTTCAGAAACGATCGATGTTGAAGGACTGCTTTCCCGGCACCTGGGACTCATCGTCCTCGGGCCACCTCGATCAGGGCGAAGCCTACGACGCCTGCGCGGTTCGCGAATTGAGGGAGGAAATCGGGTTGAACGTCGGCGCCACGCCCGAGCGTCTGTTCCATCTTCCGGCCGAGCCGGCGACGGGACATGAGTTCGTTTGGGTCTACCGTTGCGAATCCGAGGGGCCCTTCGTGCGGCAGGAATCAGAGGTCGACCGGGTGGAGTGGTTTCATCCCGACGTCGTGACCAGCTGGATCGAGCGGCGGCCCGAGGATTTCGCGAGCGCGTTCGTGGTGATTTGGCGGAGGCTCCTGGCGGATGGTCGGACGGAGTGAGCGTCGTCGACCCGAAGGATGAGTTCCGTGGCAACCGATAAATCCACCGGCGGATCACCGGCCTAGCAACGGACGGGTTCGGCGTGGGTGGCGGATGGAAATGGAGAATCCCGTGAAGAACGCAGGACCGGTCGGCGATGAGTCCCCCCCGGCATCCCGGGCCGGCTCTCGGGGCGGTGCGCCTCGGGGAAGGGCGGGCGTCTGGCGAAAGATCCGACGGGTCTGGGCCACTCTCGGATCCCTGGCTTTCCTTGGATTCACAGGGTGGAGTCTCTTGGCCTATCGGGCGACGGAAGCGGCCCGGCGGGCGATGGGACCGGATCAGGACGGTGTCGTGGTCGCCCGCGGAGAGGGCCACTGGCGTTTCACGCCGCTCAACGACACCTCGGATTCCCGGACCGGGCTCGTGTTCTTCGCGGGCTCGCTCGTCGACCCCATCGCCTACGCTCCCCTGGCGCGGGCGGTGGCGACGCGGGGCTTTCCCGTGCTCCTGATCGAACTTCCCCGGCGAGGTGCCTTGGGCGGAGCCGACGGGGCCGAGGTCATGGTCCGTGCCCGCGCAGCCATGGGCCGGGTGCCGAGCGTCGGGCGCTGGGTGATCGCCGGTCATTCGCGGGGTGGCGCCGTGGCGGCGCGTTTTGTGTTCGAGGATGCGTCGGGAGTTGGCGGGTTGGTCCTCCTTGGCACATCGCATCCCCGCGACTTCGATCTCTCAGGAGTTCAGGTGCCCGTGACCAAGGTGTTGGGAACGCAGGATGGCGTCTCGAGCGTGGAGAAGAGCGAGCGCAACCGCTCCAAACTGCCGTCGTCGACCCGGTGGGTTCTCATCGAAGGAGGCAACCATTCGCAGTTTGGATACTACGGTTTCCAACCCGGCGACCGGTGGGCGACCATCGGACGCGAAGAGCAGCAGCGGCGGATTTTGGAGGCGGTAGTGTCCGCGCTCCAGACCGCGGCGACCCCGCTGTGACGGACGGGTTCAACGGAGGATGGGCGCCTCCCTTGGGGCCGCGGGCGGTCAATGCCCGCCGGTGACCGTGTACCCGGCGCGGCGCAGGTCCTCGGCGAGGTCGACCTCCATCTCCACCGCCGCGTCGAACGGCATTGGATTCAGGTGCTCGAACAATTCGGGCATCAGGCGCACGCCGTGGCGTCGGACCACGTAGGCGTCCTTGATGCCGGCCTTGTGATTGGTGAACCGCTCCTCCGGCGTCAGCCCGGTCATCCCGACGTAGACGCAGGGGAGCCCGGGTTTGCGTTGGGGGTTGGCCGCGCGGACGCCCCGCAGTTTGGCGGCGGCGGGATCGAGGAGGACGACGTAGACATGGTGATGGTGCCCAGCCGGCCCGGATTCGCGAAGACCTCGGAACGTTCGGCGCTTCATGGCATTACTTTGGGTCCCAGCTTATTCCGCCAACTTTTGCACTTGCAGGCGGCGGGCGAGCCGGCGACTTTGCGCCCCGGTTGCCGATTAGGCACGACTCCAAGGCGGGGAGAACCAGGGAATTGCAGGTTTTTTCTTCCGCCCGACGGGTTGGTTTGCGCGCTTAGCTCAGTGGTAGAGCACTTCCTTCACACGGAAGGGGTCCAAGGTTCGAACCCTTGAGCGCGCACCATCTCCCAAGTTCTTCTCAATTCGGCGTTTCTCATTGCAGTGCAATATATTCCAGGAGTGCTTTCTCTTCAGTATTCCGGAATTGCCGATCCACTCGTGGTCTACTCGCCGTAGACTCGCGGTTGATTGGAGTGGTTTAATCGGGCACCACTGGGCACCAGAATGTCAGGGAAAAGGCAGAACGTCACGGTTCGCCGACTGGAGCGGCGGGGAATGGTCCGGTGGCTGGTCAATCGACTCGAGGACGGGAGCCGACGCCGGACGATCTACCTCACGAAGAAGGAGGCTGACGTGGAAGCGGCTCGGCTTCGCGGACAGATCGAAACCGCCGGCGCCGTGCGGGTCGCCCTTCCGGCTTCCGCCCGCGACGAACTGGTTCGCTTTCATCAGGCCTGCGAGGCGCGAGGCGTCGATTTCTGGGATCTATTGCGCGCCTTCGACACCCGCCAGATCGAGGTCCGAAGCCCGTCACCCACGTTGGGAACGGTCTTTGAAGAGTTGCTGGCCGCAAAACACGGGGCCGGAAGGTCCCCGCGTTACGTGGACTCGCTGCGAATCGTCCTGGGCCCGTTCGTGGCAGGTCGCGAGAGCCTGCCCATCGCCTCGCTGACACTCGCCGATGTGGAGCGGTGGTTGGACAGCAAGAACCCGGCGGGAAGGGCGACGTACAAAGCTCGACTTTCAACGCTGTTCGCCTTCGCCATCCGGCGCCGTTATCGGAACGACAATCCTTGCGACGCGGTGGAAGCGCCGACCATTCGCGCCGGTTCGCCGGCAATCTTCACGGTTCGGCAGGCGGCTCGATGTCTGGCCATTCTCCGCCGCCGTGATCCACGCGGGCTTGCCTGGTTCGTTCTCTCCACTCTTTGCGGATTGCGACCGGAGGAGGCGGAGCGCACGACTTGGGACGCCATCCAGATCGACAACGGGGAGGCGCACGTTCGGGTGGAAGCCCAGACTTCGAAGATCCGACAACGGAGAATCGCAACGCCTCTCCCGGCGGCGGTGAGTTGGCTGAGGATCGCCCGTGAAGCGGGATCGGAGCTTCCCCTGACCTGGCAAGTTCGTCGTCGCACGATGCGACGCCTGCGGGATGCGCTGGGATGGGAGGTTTGGCCGAAAGACGTGACGCGTCACACGGCGGCGAGCTATTCGAAGCAGGCCCATTCGCAAAATGCTCGACCTCGCGGACATTGACGCTCCGGGTCCGCTCCGCGCGGAATTGATCGAACCTGCGCGGCGACTGTTCTCCCTCGAATTCCTTGAACGAGTAAACAGATGAAGCTCGGAAGGTTCGGCGAGCGTGTGTGGCAGGAGATTTCTTGATTCGTTTGGGATTTTCGGTGGGATGATTTCGACGCCGGGTCCGGTTCCGGCACTCACCCGCAGACCACGCAAATCGAGGGTCGAACCGCCCCTTTCCCTAACCGACCGTGATTAGAATCGGCCCTCGCCCCATCAATTACGGAGGGCGCGCTCAATCGCCCACCGCCTGGCCCCGGAACTCAAAAAGCTCGTCCGCCCATCCGTCCTTGTGATCGATGAACTTGGGTATCTGCCGATCGACAAGACCGGCGCCGATCTCCTCTTCCATGGAGCCATCGGTGTCCGATTGCCGATGGAGCTTGAAATCATAAGGACCTGATTGGCGACGCGTGGAGTCTCTCCCGCGCACCGTAGTCTCTGGGGTTCGGTTCACTCTCGGGAGTCTCGCAAGTCCCTGCCGCGGGCCCAGAAAGCGAAAGAAGGGCATTGACATGGGGATGCTCCAGAAAAATTTTGGTTCCATGCCTCCCATCTCTACCGAACTCACCGTGAACGACGCCCTTTTCAAACCTACCGCCGGTTTGGCCGAAGCCTCGCGTCACAAGAGTAGGATTTCTCTCACAGATCTCGAAGGCGGCTGCGAGGGCGATGTCAACGCTGCTTCAGAAGGGCCGCCATGCCACCCAGCGCAGCGTGAAGTTCGTCCGATGGCTTCGCCATGACTACGGGAGTGGCTCACGGAACAGGCCGCCGTGGCTCGCCTGGTGCAACTCTACGCCTCTCCGTGAATTTGGGCATCGGACACCGATGCGGCGAGGGAGAGGGCGCCTGAGATCGGGTCCTTGAGCAGGGTGCCGCAAATCACCACTAAACTGTTGGACCTTCGGCGGAAAAAGCAGGCGCCTCGCGGCGTCTTGCCGGACCGTCAGATCGATCCCAACCACAATTGAAGCCCGAAAATGAACGGTCACACCAACAATTCATCAGGAATCCCACGCCGCGTCTTCCTAGGCCAGGCGGCAACAAGCGCGCTTCTCGCCGGCTTCGCGAGCAAGACTCGGGCCGATAGATCCGATTGGCGATCGAACAAGCCCGTAGGTTATCCGGATCCGGCCATTGTAGTTCTAGACCCTGGATTCTCGAAGTATCGAATCGTCAACACACCCGTCGAGCGCCTGCACACGGGAGACTTGTGGGCGGAGGGTCCCGCGTGGAACGGAGTCGGCCGGTACTTGATTTGGAGTGACATTCCCAATGATCGGCAGATGCGATGGCTGCATGAGGATAATCACATCAGCATCTTTCGCCGCCCGAGCGGAAACAGTAACGGAAACACGTTCGATTACTCAGGACGTCAGATCTCCTGCGAGCATGGCAATCGCCGTGTGGTGCGGTATGAGTCCGATGGCTCCACAACCGTCCTGGCCGACCGCTGGGAAGGCCGCCGCTTCAACGCGCCCAACGACGCCGTGGTACATCCCGACGGAGGTGTCTGGTTCACCGATCCCGGATATGGAAGCATGGGCCACTATGAGGGAAACAAGGGGGAACTGGAAATCAAGGAGGCGGTCTACCGGATTGATCCCGCCAACGGAAAAATTGAGCGGGTCGCGGACGATCAGCACAAACCGAACGGGATCTGCTTTTCGCCCGACTACAAGAGACTTTACGTATCCGACACGGGGGGGCCGGCGCCGAAAGGAATCAACGTCTATGATGTCGTCGATGGCAAAAGACTGAAAAACAGGCGTCTGTTCGCTTCAATGCGTTTCCGCGATAACGAACGCGGATTGGCGGACGGAATTAGGACGGACATCGACGGCAATCTCTGGGCTAGCGCCGGTTGGGGGGGGGCTGGGTACGACGGGGTCCACGTCTTTACGCCCGACGGCGAGCGGATTGGCCAGATCCTGCTGCCCGAACCGGGGTCCAACGTCTGTTTTGGCGGGTTGAAGCGCAACCGGCTTTTCATCACCGCCGGCCGCTCTCTTTACTCCGTGTATGTGGAGACTCAAGGATCGCACCTGACTTGAGAGTATGTCTGGGAAAAATGGGCGAGGAATCAAGCCAGGCTTGGAATTTCGCAATCATTGATCCTGCAGAACCACCTGGTATCCGAGAGGATGAAGCAGAATGACGAACCTCTGGCCTTGGGGTGGCGCCGGCAGCGCCGGTACGAAGCCGCTGGTCACGAGTTCATCGAGACTTCTGGGAATTTTCTTCGTTGCCGTCACATACTCGCGGACAACCATGTTCAAGCCCTGTAGATCGACTTCGTTCGTGGTTGTGTCGGCCTCCGAATCCGAAGCCGTCCCCGCCGGATCGTCGGTCGTGTCGGTAATCATCAACATCGGATCCGGCGCCGGTTCTTCCTCCCGTGAATCGCACCCAAGTGCCAGCCCGAAGAAAAGCGGCAACAGGACCGATCCAGCCCTGCCACAGCGCATCATGAAATGGGCAATCGTCTTCATTTTGGGGTCGGTCGTCGAAATGTCATACTCTTAAGCGGAATGTGGCGCTGCCGTTTTTTGCCGGAAGGCGGCTGTTTTTGTGCCTCGGGCAACCGGTCTCAAGGAACTCGGTTCGATTCACGAGGGAAAAGCGGAGAGCTTTTGCCAAAAAATGGAAGATCTCCTCGCAGATAGATCCGAGGGTCAGCATCACCGACCCACACTCACATCCGTACCCCTCATCATTCTAAAAACCATGGCAAATCAGAACGGCTTCACGATTCTGGTGGTAGCGGCCCTCCTTTCCCTGCCGCTGGCAACTGGAGCTGGCGTGCTCAATATCGATTTCAACGGTGCGAGAAGCGTTCCCGGACCGGATGAGCCAGGCCCCACCTACAGCGGCCAGAGCGCCGCGGGTGGCGGTGATGTGTGGAATGGTCTGGGCGCGGACTCACGACTCCCCGATGGCGGTGATGATGACAACCTCATGGTGGAGGGCCGCAATCTCCTGGATGACTCCGGCCTGGAAACGAGCGTTCGCTTTACCATCGGTCCGGTCGGTGGAGATGTGTGCTGCGCCCCACCAGTCACCGATGAGTTGGACCCGATAGCCCTACTGAACGACTATATCTTCAACAACTCGGCTGGGAACAGCGCGGGAGAGTCCGAGTTCACGATCTCCGGCCTGGGTGGCATCGAACGCGCCGACCTCTATTTCTATATCCGCAGCGGGGCTGTCACCATTGCCGGCGTATCCGGAGAACGTCCCTCCGAGGACAATGGGATCTACACCAGCGCCAACACGATGATATTCCGGGACGTGCCGGTGACGGGCGGGAGCATCATCGGAACCATCGGTGGGGGGACCGCCGTGCTATGGGGGGCCAGCCTCTCGACGGAAGGTCCGTTTCCGCGCGCGGAGCAGCCGAGCGTCCTGTCGGTTGCTCCGACGGGCGACGGGATCAGGTCAAACGCCGAGATCGCGATCGAGCTTGAGGATAGCGTCATCGAGGTGGCGCCAAACACGATTCAGCTCTTCGTGAACAACGCGGGGGTTGAACCATTGATCAGCAAAATTTCGGGAAGCGCCATCACCAGGGTCAGCTTTTCTCGGCCCGCGGGGCTGCCGGAAGCCACCAACCGGGTTCGCATCGTGTTCGGCGGCGTGAGCAATCCCACCGTGCTGCAGACGAACGATTTTTCGTTCTTCGTCATCAACGACGATGACGCAAGGCTTGTTGTGAACATCGATATCAACGGTTTGAGGCCGGACGATACCGAAGGAGCCACCTTCACCGGACAGGGCGCGGCTGGCGGTGGCGTCGTCTTTCATGGCATCACCGCCGACTCGACGGGCGGCGATGATAATTTGACCGTTGCCGATTTGGGCATTCGCAATTCGATTGGAGAGCCAACCGCCACCTCTTTCTCCATAGCCGCCGTCGGAGGCGACAACAACGGCGCTGGAGAAAATCCGCAGTCCGCTCCGGCTCTGTTTGGGGACTACGTCTTCGTCGCGTCCGCGGGTCAAACAACCGGAACTTCAACATTTACCCTTCAACACCTCGGGTCCGCTCCCACCGTTGACCTCTATTTCTATTATGGTGTCAACAATGCGATCGAGATTCCGGGTGTGGACGCCCTGCCATTCATGGGGGCGGGACCGTTCACCAGCGCCAATACGATATACTTCAAGAGCGTTCCCGTGATGGACGGAGGTGTCACCGGCGTGTTCGGCAGCGGTCAAGTGGCACTCCTGCATGGATTGAGCGTTCGCATGCCCGCCCCTGGCCCCTATGTCAAATCCACGTTCCCGACCGGGTCGGGAGTCCTTGATGATACTGAACTGCGGATTGAGTTGCTGGATTACGTCACGCAGGTGCTGACAAATACGATTACGCTATCCGTCAACGGAACCCTTGTGACGCCAAATGTCACCCAGCCCGGTGGCACGGGCCTGACCGTGGTGCGGTTCCAGCCGGCCGGGCTCCCCGAATCAACGAACCGCGTGCGGTTGACCTTCGCTGACAACGGCACCCCATCCATAGCGCGAACCAACGAGTATAGCTTCCGTGTGGTCAGCCGCGCGAAGGCGATGACGGTCGTCAATATCGACTTCGACGGAGCGAGGAACATTCCCGGGCCGGATGTACTTGGACCCACCTACAGTGGACCGAGCGCTGGTGGTGGTGGACAGGTATGGAACGGCTTGCCGGCTGACTCACGCCTGGATGACGGAACGGACGAGGACAACCTGACATTGACAGTCGCCGACCTCGTCAATTCGATCGGCGAGAATACCGGCCTTGGATTTTTTGTTTCGCCGATGGGCGGCGATGTGGGCGGGGCTCCCACGACCGATCCGAAGGCACAAGGGGCGCTGCTGAGTGACTATATCTTCAACAATTCGGCTGCGAATCTTGCCGGGGAATCACCTTTCAGCATCACCGGATTGGGCGGGGCGCCGTTTATCGACCTCTACTTCTATCGCGCGGCCGGGACGATTGTGGTGGCTGACGCAACGACGACGGCATTTCCGCCCGACGGAATTTTCACCTCGGCCAACACGGTCCTGTTTAAGAATGTTCCAGTGGTGGGCGGCACGGTGGAAGGTCACTTCGGTCCCGGCACTACCGTCGTCAACGGCATGAGCGTGGTCCTGCCGTTGCCAAGACCATTTGTGAAGTCCCAGTCGCCCGTCGGGGGCGGCATTTCGGGCGATTCCCCCATCAGGGTTGAACTTCAGGATTACGTGAGCGAGGTGGCTCCCGATTCAATCCAATTGCATTTGAACGGACGACCCGTCGATCCGACGGTCACCAAGCCGGCCGGATCCGCGGTCACGACGATTGAATTCCAGCCGGCACAAAAGCTTCCATCCGGATCCACCAATCGAGTCACTCTTGTATTCAGCGACAACTCCTCCGCGCCCGCCCTCCAAACAAGCGAATTCAGCTTCGTTGTGCTCAACGAAGCGCAAGCCGCCAAGATCGTGAATATCGACTTCAATGGCATTCGAAACGTTCCAGGTCCGGACCTGCCGGGGGGCACCTACACCGGCCAGGGCGCGGCAGGAGGAGGCTTTGTCTGGAATGGAATTGCGGTCGATTCCACCTTGGACGATGGAACCGATGAGGACAATCTCATGATTCGAGGCGAGAACTTGATCAACTCCCTCGGAACGGCGACCACGATCGGCTTCGAGGTTGGTCCGGTGGGCGGAGACAACGGCAGCGGCCTTACACCCGACGCTGAATTGCCCGCCGCGCTGTTCACCGACTACCTGTTCAACAATTCAGCGGCCAATCTGGCCGGGGAATCGCCCTTCGCCATCAGCGGACTGGGAGACGCGACATCGGTGGATTTATATTTCTACCGAGGTCAGGGAACCATCAATATTCCCAACGCGGAATCCTCCCCATTCACGGCCCATGGAATCTTCACACCAGGCAATACTGTTCTCTTCAAGGATGTGCCGGTGACTGGAGGTGTCGTGGCCGGTGTCTTTGGGCCTGGCACAACCGTCCTACCCGGCTTAAGCATCCTCATTCCGGTGTTGGAGGAGACCGCATCTCCGCTCGCTATTTCGCTCGACGGCGGTGCCATCTCAATCTCCTGGAACGGCCCGGGCACGCTGCAAGCCGCCGATAATCTCGGCGGCGCGTGGACACCACTGCCAAATGCGGTGAGTCCGTATGCCGTTGACCCGACGGGGGCGGCTCGGTTTTTCCGCCTGGCGCGGTAGCCTGCGGCGAGTGAACCTGGCTTTGGCCGGCATGGGTCGGCCTTCCAACCAACAAGAAGGATGATGGTCCTACTAAAGCAAAAATGGGGAAAGCGTTGCAGTTGATGGCGAAGTGGGAGTTCAGGGTGCTCCTCCTGTGCGCGAGCCTTATGGCGATGCCAAGCCGTTGGAATGCCTTGGCCGCCAGTGGCAAGGAGCACTGGGCATTCAATCCCGTTCAATCTCCAACGCCACCCACTGTCAAGGACAGGACCTGGGCCCGTAATAGTGTCGATCTGTTTATTCTTTCCAAACTGGAGCAATCCAAACTTTCCCCGTTTCCTCCAGCGGACAGGCGCACGCTCATTCGGCGCGTGACTTATGACCTGACGGGCTTGCCGCCAACTGTCGAGGACGTGGAGGCATTCCTGGCGGATGAATCTCCCACCGCGTATGAAGCCGTGGTCAATCGACTCCTTGCGTCCCCGGCGTATGGAGAACATTGGGGGCGGCGTTGGTTGGATGTGGTGCGCTATGCGGACACCGCGGGCGAAACCGCCGATTTCCCCGTGCCGGATGCGTGGCGCTACCGAAACTATGTCATCGATGCCTTCAACGGCGACAAACCGTATGATGAGTTTATTCGGGAGCAGATCGCCGGGGATATTCTGGCTGGACAGGGAGATTCCGAAAAGTATGCCGAACGGATCACAGCCACTGGATTCATCGCCCTTTCCAGGCGGTTTGGGTTCGACTCGGAGAACTATCATCACCTGACGATCCAGGACACCTTGGACACTATCGGGCAATCGGTGCTCGGGTTGAGCATCGGCTGCGCCCGGTGCCACGATCACAAATATGATCCCATCTCGATCAAAGAATACTATTCCCTATACGGTATCTTCGAGAGCACTCGCTACGCGTTTCCAGGCTCCGAACAGAAGCAGAAGTTGCGCGCGCTCGTGCCCCTGATACCTCCCCGGGATTCGCGCCCGCAATGGCAGGCTTTCGAGTCGCGAGTGGCTTATCTGACTCGCCGTTTGGAAAAGCAGAAGGTGTCACCACCGATGGCGGTCCTGCGCTCCCTCGACGAAATGGACGGTGACTTTGAGATCCAAGCCCCCGCCAACGGAGGCAGCCGCGGCGTGTTGGTCCCTCCTTGGAAATACAGTGGCGACGTTTCGGCGACAACGGACGCGCAAAGTCCATTTCGAAACCTCTATCCCCCCGGAAAGGTTGGCGTCAGCATTTCCCCCGGTCGGAATGCTGCTGCTGGGCTTCATCAGGCCCTCCGCCAGGAATTCTCCGCAGTGCAGGCGGGGAAGATCCACATCAATATCGATTTCAAGTTCATTCCCCAGGAGGACGGCGTTCCGGGCGCGCAGAATTTGTGGATCGGGCATAGCGCACCCGATGGCGGAAGGTCCGCCGCCATTCAGGTCAGCATTTCCGCGCGGAAAGTGGCCATGGTCGTCGGCCCTGGAGAGCGGGTCCTCAATGCCATTCATTCCAACGAGTGGCAGAACCTTCAGATCACTCTCGATTTCGAAGCGTCGGAGGTTTCCGGAGCGATCGGCCGGCCTGGTGATGTCGCCATCTTCCGGGAACCCGTCCAGGCCGGATGGAATGGTCTGATCAACTTCATCGCCCTCGAAAGTTCCGCCTCCGCCGAATCTACCGCTCCGCGGATTCTAGTCGATAATATCGGAGTCCGAATGACTCCCATCCCGCCGGTGTCCATGCATGGCGAGGTGCCCGCCGAAGATGGGGCGCAACTCGATCCCATGGCACTCCATCAGGAGTTGGACGAGCTGGTAGGAATCGACGGGGACTTTGAATTTCAATCGGAAGGACTTCAACCGACCACGCCCTGGTATCCCGGACCGAACAGCAAGGTTGCGGTGGCGGCGGCCGGCCAGAGTCCGTTTCAAAACATTTACCCGCGCGGTAGCCTGGGTCTGGCGATGCCGAGCGGTGGAGCTTACGATGGTTTCGTATTGAAGCTTCCTCCCGCATGGGAGCCTCGCGGGAGCTATTCGCTCAATGCCAGCTTTGACTTCCGATGCGCGAATCATGATTCCGCCGGCGAGGGTTCCTGGAGATTCTACATTGGACATGGCGCCGGAAGCGCTGCCGCTGTCGAACTGTTCTTCAATGACCGCTCGTTCTTTACGAGGAGCGGCGACTCCCGGGAAATGGTTTCGACCATTCAGTTGGGCGAGTGGTATCAAGTGCGACTCGCACTGGACCTGAAGCGAAAGGTCTACAAGGGCACGATCAACTGCGCGACCAACGAGGTTGAGTTTTCAGGCGCATTTGCGCCAGGTTGGGATGGTCGGGTGGATCATCTCTTCATTGATAGTTACGGACACATCGGCGGGGTTCGCCCGGGGTTGTTTGCGGATAACTTCGCGGTGACCACCGCCCCTCTTTCGGGATTGCATGGGCCGGTGGTCGCGAGCGACGCCGGAAGGGACGCGAGGAGCGCTCGGCGCGAACAGTTGCGACTGCTCATGGGCGAACTGGGAGCGCAGGCCAGCCGGGATCGAATGGAACTTGAGAAACTCCTCGCTACTGGACCTTTCGCCATGGCCTATGGGGTCGTGGAAGGCACGCCCGAGAACGCCCGCGTCCAGCTTCGGGGCGAACCGGACAAGCCCGGCGATCTCGTGGATCGAGGCTTTCCGGCCGCGCTTGCTTTCAGCGAAGCTGCGCCCGGCCTGCATGGAAGTGGCCGGCTTGAACTTGGTAATTGGCTTGTCGATCCGGAAAATCCGCTAACTCGGCGAGTGATCGTCAATCGCATTTGGAGTTTCCACCTTCGGCGCGGGCTGGTTGAGACTCCGAACGATTTCGGATTGCGCGGAGCGCCACCCACGCATCCGGAGTTGCTCGACCATCTGGCCAGCCGCTTCCTGGAAGGCGGTTGGTCGATCAAGGAGATGCAAAGGCTGATTCTGCTGAGCGCAACCTACCGGCAAGCCTCAGCCAATGCAGCGGATCCCCGCGATCGAACCCTTTTTCGCGGGATTGAACGCCGGCGGCTTACGGCCGAGGAGTTGCGTGATTCGATCCTGTTTGTCAGCAAAGCGATTGATCCGTCCCCGGGGACCGCGCATCCATTTCCCGCCCCGTTCTCATGGAGCTTTTCCCAACATGGACCATTCAACGGAGTCTATGACAACAGCAGGCGGAGCGTTTACCTGATGCAGCAGCGCATCAAGCGGCATCCGTTCCTGGAACTGTTCGATGGACCCGACCCCAACGCCAGCGTAGCCGGACGGCAAACCACAACGGTCCCCACGCAGTCGCTGTTCTTCCTCAACGATCCCGTCGTGCATCGTAATTCGGAATTATTGACGGATGACCTCATGGCCCACGCCTCGGACAGGCGGCAACTTGTCGAGGACGCCTGGCGAAGGGTGTTGGGGCGTTCTCCTGGCGATTCCGAGGAATTGGAAGCACTTGACTTCATGAAGTGCTATGAAGACGAGCTTCTATCATTGAAGCCGGACACCGGCAGGCATGCCTTGGCCGCCCTTGTCAGGACTTTGATCGGAAGCAATGAATTCCTTCACATTGACTGATACGGCTATGGTATCGCGCACATCGTTGAACTCTTCGCGCCGGCATTTCCTGCGATCCATGGTCGCCGGATCCACGTTGTTTGGAGGCATTCTGTCCGAATTATTGGCGGCCGACCCAGTACGATCAGGAATTGGCGATCCGCTGGCCCCGCGCGAGCCCATTATCCCGGCGAAAGCCAAGCGAGTCATCTTTCTTTACATGAGCGGCGGGGTATCCCACGTGGATTCGTGGGATTACAAGCCCAGGCTCTTCGCCGATCACGGCTCGACCGTATCCGTGCGCGAATTCCAGGGGCGCAAGGGTGATTTCAAAATGTTCCTGAAAAGGCCGCAGTGGGAATTTTCGCGCCACGGGTCTTCGGGCACGCATGTCAGCTCCATGTTTCCGCACATGGCCGGGTGTGTTGATGATATCGCTCTCATCAAATCGATGAAGTCCGACCACACCAATCATTACGAGGCCACGTTGGGGATCCACACAGGGTCGTTTACCTTTGCCCGTCCAAGTATCGGGTCGTGGGTCAGCTATGGACTGGGGACGGAGAATAGGAACCTTCCGTCCTATATTGTCATTGCGCCCAGGACCCCCTATGCCGGCGGTCAGGTCTGGTCGAGCGACTTCCTGCCCGGCGCCCATCAGGGCACCCGCGTCGTCCCCGGACGCGAACCCGTCTTGAACCTGAGTCGTCGTGTGCCAACGGAGGCGCTGCAGGAACTCGAGCTTCAGGCCATGGCGCGCATGAATCAGCGGCATCTGGCATCACGCGCCGCCGATCCGCTGCTCCAGGCGCGCGTGAAATCCTTTGAGACGGCGTTTGGCATGCAATCGGAGATGCCGGAGATCTTCGATCTCCGCAAGGAGTCGGATGCCACGCACAAACTTTACGGGTTGGAGCGTGGTCAGACGGATGGATTTGGGTGGCAATGCATCGTCGCGCGACGCCTTGCCGAACGCGGGGTGCGGTTTATTGAACTCATCGATGCCGGTTCCTCCGACAATTGGGATGCGCACGGCGACATGCTCACGCACGCTCCCCTCGCTCGAAACGTGGACCAACCGATAGCCGGATTGCTCCAGGATCTGAAATCGCGCGGCATGCTGGAGGATACCCTCGTTGTCTGGACGACGGAATTTGGGCGCACTCCATTCAACGGCACGACGGACGCGAAGGGTCGAGAGCACCATCATTGGGCGTTTTCCTCGTGGCTGGCGGGCGGGGGAGCCAGGCCGGGCATTTCATTCGGCGAGACGGATGAGTACGGAATCGAGGTTGCCAGAAATTCGGTGAATGTTCACGACTTTCACGCCACGATCCTCCACTTGCTGGGCCTCGATCACGAGAAGCTAACCTACCGCCATACCGGACGCGATTTCCGGCTCACCGATGTTTTTGGCGATGTTGTGACTAAGATTCTCGCTTGAATCGCGGATGCCTAATCCTCAATCACGCGGGCCATGGTGATCGATTTCACCAACTTGTGGTCTGACCAGTGCCAGACCACATTTTTTTCCCGTGTCACTTCGCAGGCATGCGCCCCCTTTCCCTCCTGGCCTCGAAGGAAATTTCCGATGACGATATTGCCGCTCTTTAGAGCCTGGGCGCTGAAGATCCAGGTAAAGTTGAGTTCCGGGCAATCCCCGGGACCGAACTCCCAGGCGATTTGCTTGTCGGGAGTTACTTCGATGACCCGCTTTTCAGTTCCGCAGGCAATCAGTGTATTCCCGTTCGGGAGCCGCGTCGCCTCGCCCACCATGGGAATCCCGACGTATTCCCAGACCACGCTTCCGCGGGAGTCGAACTCACGAACCGCACCTTCCCCCTCGTGTGAAACCAGGACGTTGCCGTTCGACAGGACCTTCAGTCCGCGAACCTGCTGGTGAAAATGCTTGTGGCTGGTGCGGAGGGGGATGGATCGAACGATCGACCCATCGCTTTTGACTTCGACGGCCTTGGGTGGTCCCTGCTCGCCAATCAGGGTGTTTCCATTGTCGAGACGCTGGCATCCGAGAACTTGGGGCGAGTTGCTGAGGTAGCTCCAAACCTCGTCTCCGGCCCGGTTGACTTCTCGCGCGCCCGTCGGATTCCCTCCAAAGGCATACAGCACGTTTCCGTTGGGAAGCGGCTGAAAAATGACCGCGATGCTTGGCGGCTTATGCTCCCAGACCACCTTGCCTTTCTGATTGATCTCCAGCAGGCGATTGCCTCCGCTTCCATACTCGGAGACCAGTAGCCGCTGTGGCGGCAGGCTCGGTTGTCCATGAGTGATGCCGCCGATTGAGGTGAACAGCAGTGTTGCGAGCAGGCCTATGGGCTTCATTGGAGTGTGGAGTGGCGAGGCTAGTCTTTCCTGGGCTTGGTTCGACCGGACGATATCGGCGGGGGATTCGTCAAGACTTCCGGTTTTCGGCAATTTGCCTCCCATTTCAGCATTAAATCGGGCAAGTTTTGGCGAAAAGCATAGGCCGAAATGGGCATTGGCTCCTAGGGTGAATCTTACACTCTGCCGCGCGCACCATGTTTCATGTTGTCATTACCGACTATAACTTTCGGGATTTGTCGCCCGAGGAGGACGTCCTCATACAAGCAGGCTGCTCCCTTGCGGCCAGGCGAACAGTAACCGAAGCCGAGTTGCCGGAGTTGGTTGGCGAAGCCGACGGTGTGATCACCCAGTTTGCCCCCATCACAGCGCGGGTGATTGGGTGCATGCGAAAGTGCAGGTCCATTGTCCGCTACGGTGTGGGATTTGATAATGTCGATGTGGAGGCGGCCGCGCGAAGGGGGATTCCGGTCAGTAACGTTCCCGACTACTGTGTGGACGAGGTTGCGGATCATGCTCTTGCGCTCATCCTGAGCCTTGTTCGCCAGATTCCACCGATTTCGAATCGGGTCCGGGCCGGTGAGTGGCGCTTCACGGTGCCCTTGGAGAGGATGTTCACGCTTAAAGCGTTGACCGTGGGAATTGTGGGATTCGGCCGAATAGGGCGTGCCGTCGCGGGCCGTCTTGCCGGTTTTGGCGGCGTGGTCACAGCTTTCGATCCGATGAGCACCCCGGCGCGGATGGAAGCCCTCGGGGTTCGGTCGGTCGCGCTGGACGAACTATTGGCAACCAGCGACGTGATAACAATCCACTGCCCAAGCACGCCTGAGACACGCCACCTGATTCGCGCGGAGACCCTTGCGCGCATGAAGCCCGGGGTGATTCTTATCAATGTGGCGCGGGGGAGTATTGTTCAGCAGGACGATTTGGTGATGGCATTGAACAAAGGGCAGATCGCGGCCGCCGGGTTGGACGTGACCGATCCCGAACCGATTCCCTCGGACTCACCGCTGTTGAAGATGGATAACGTTGTGATCACGAATCATATTGCCGCATACAGCGCATTATCCCTGGGTCGGTTGCAACGTTTGGCCGCCGAAACCCTCCTCAAGACGCTCCGGGGCGATCGGCGGGTGAATGTGGTGAATGGCGTCGAATAGCCTCGCTAAAACAACGATGCGGGATTTTCGATGCCATCCATGATGGCACCGAGGTAGCGAGCGGCGCTCTCGCCGTCCAGCACTCGGTGGTCGACGGTCAGGGATAGCTTGGCCGTCGAACGAACGGCAAGGCCCCCATTCACCACAAAGGGGCGTTGGGCGATCCTCCCGACCGCGAGCATGGTTGTCTGGTTAGGCGCAAGAATGGCTGTAAACTCATCGACACGGGTTGCGCCAAGATTGCTAAGACTGGCTGACGCGCCGCGGGTCTGCTCCGCGTTGAGCCTCATAGAACGGGCCGAGTCAACGAGAACCCTCCGTTGGCGGACAAGACTCGGAAGGTCAAGCGTGTCGACCAGGCGCGCCACCGGGATCAGCAATCCTTCACTCAGCGAAACCACCAACCCAACATTGGCCTCCGGAATGGTTTCTATCGTCCGGTCGCGCCAAACGGAATTGCACTTTGGAAAACTGATCAAGGCTGCGGCGATCGACTTTAGGAGAATGTCGGTGATGGTGAGCCTTCCTCCCGCGACCGCTTCCACGTCCTGGAGCGTGGACTCCCGGAACTCAAGAAAGGCGGTGACGTCAATTTCGGCGCGCAAATGGAAGCATGGAACGGAAGAGGTCTCGGTGGTGCGTTGCGCGATTGACCGGCGCATCGGGGAAATGCTCGAAAGCCTTGTTGCGGCGTTCTTCACGTCCGCTTCCAAGATTCTGCCATTCGGGCCGGTCCCAAAAATCTCGGTCGTCGGCGGACCCCCGATCCGGGCCAGGCGCCGGGCTCTGGGAGACGCTGGAATTCCGTTGAGGCGAGGCATGATGCTCAGTTCGTCTCCACTTCACCAAGTGGTTGATTCATCGCGACGACCGATCCTTCGGGCGCGTGGATGCTTATTAGAACACCACGAGCGGGCGATTCGATGTGGAATGCGGATTTCGCCGTCTCGACCTCCACGATTTCTTCGCCGGCATTCATGTCGTCTCCGGGTCTTTTCAGCCATCGCAGCACCTTCGCTTCGGTAACGGTGAGGTCCTGGTTCGGCAACAGGATCGGCACTCGATTGGGAGAGACGGTTGGCTCCGCGGGCTTGCGCGCCTTGGGTGCGTCACCCTGAGGAGCATTCCGATCCGTTGTCGTCGTGCTTCGTTTCAATCGACTCGGAAGGGGAGGACGTCCGGCAATGACTTCCCTGGCCGCCTCCACAATCTTCTGGATGGTCACGGTGCTCGCGTTCTCGAGCGATGGGCTGAATGGGTGGGCGACTGGCAACGTATGCAGCCTGCCCACCGGAGCGTCCAGTTCGTCGAAAGCCTCCTCCATCACCACCGCGGCGATCTCCGCGCCGATACCGCACATGGCGAACGCCTCGTCCACGACCAGAAGGCGGCCGGTGGAGCGGACGCTCTCGCAGATGGACCGCACGTCGAGTGGCACGATGGTGCGTAGATCCAGAATTTCGCAGGTCATCCCGTCCTCCTCCAGGCGAGCGGCGGCTTGGATGCATCGATGAACCAATTCACCGCAAGTGACAATGGTCAGGTCCTTGCCGTGCCTGACACGCTTCGCCTGTCCGAATGGGATGCAATTGTCTCCATCCGGAACCATTCCCTTGCTTCCCAACAAAGTCTTGTGCTCAAGAAAAACGACCGGATCGCGGGCGCGCAAAGCCGTTTTCATCAACCCTTTGGCATCGGCCGGGTTTGATGGGACAACGACGATCAGTCCGGGGCAGTGGGCCCAGATGGGATGATAGCAGCCGCTATGATGCGGTCCGGCGCTTTTGATGGCGCCCATCGCCGCGCGAATCACCATCGGCACCTCCAACTGTCCGTTGCTCATGTAACGCAGCTTTCCGGCCTGCTGGACGATCTGGCTGGCCGCCTCGAATAGAAAATCGGCGAACATCAAGTCCGAAACGGCCCGGCACCCCGTGGCGGATGCTCCCATTGCGGCTCCCGTGAAGGCAAGTTCACTGATGGGCATGTCGATGACGCGCCCGCCGAATTCCTTCCAGAGGCCCTTGGTGTGGGCAAAACTTCCTCCTCGCTCACCGATGCCCTCCCCAAGATAGATGAGATGCGAATTGTTGCGCATTTCCTCCGCGATCGCGTCACGAACTGCGTCCAGCCAGGATTGCTCGGAAACATTCTTCAACGGGATGGGTTCAATGGGGGGATGAAGCGGTTCCGCCCAGACATGGGATTCGACGGTGGAAGGATCAGGCGAAACGGATGCTTCTGCGAACGCGACCGCGTCCTCGATTTCCGCGGCGACTTCCTTCTCGATGTCATCAAGCATCCTAGTCGTCGCAATTCCACGATCCAACAGCGAGGACTGAAATCTCTTGATTGGACAACGCTGCTTCCAGGCTTCCAGTTCTTCGATGGTGCGATATACGCCGGCGATGGGGTCCCCTTCGTGATGGCCGACGGTGCGGTAAGTGCGCGCCTCGATCAGCGTCGGTCCCTTCCCGGCCCGAGCTTGGGCCACCGCCTGCCGGGCGACTTCCCAGACTGCGGAAAGGTCATTTCCATCGACCGTCAGGCCCGGGAGTCCGTAGGCGCCCGCGCGGCTGCCGATGTCTGGATTCTTGGTGGCGGCGGAGAGCGGCGTGGCGGTCGCGTAGAGATTGTTCTCGCAGACAAACAGAACCGGCAGTTGCTGCGAGGCCGCCAGGTTCATCGCCTCATGGAAAGCCCCGTGATTGACAGCCCCATCGCCGAAGAAGGCAACTGCCACGTTGGGGATCCCACGCGCTTTCGCGCTCAACGCGGCGCCGACTGCCGCCGGGATGCCGCCTGCCACAAAACCATTCGTTCCGAGCAGTCCTTTGCTCGCCTCGTACAGGTGCATGCTCCCGCCGCGACCGCCGCAGCACCCGGTTTGCTTGCCAAAGAGTTCCGCCATGATGCGGCGCGCAGTCACACCCTTCGCGAGGGCGTGCCCGTGACCGCGGTGGGTGCTCGTGATCCAATCCCCCCCGGCGAGATGCGCGCACACTCCGGTGGCCACCGCCTCCTGGCCGATGTACAAATGAATGAATCCGGGGATCCTCGCCGCCTTGTATTCCCTTTGGGTAGCGAGCTCGAAATGCCTGATAAGAAGCATCTGGCGGTAGAGATTCAAGCTGCACTCCGACTGAGTGAGAAGGTCGTCTGTCATATTGGATTAGCGCTTCATCCCGCCCGGAAGCGATCAGCGTGTATCCTTGGTTGCGATCAGGAGCACCGGGAGACACTAAACAAACTGCGGCGACTCATTCGCCGGTTTTCCAGTGATTTACCGCTGTTTTTCCGCCGAAGCCGCCACCGGGGGAGGTATCCGCCGTCAACCGCCCGTCTGAATGCAAAAAAGTGTGAGTTTTGCCGAAAAACAGGGGAATGATTCGATCCACCGGGCGTTTATGGGAACCATGAAAGCTCGGTTCCCAGATTCCTTGCTCGACAAGGTTTTGCAGGTAGCCCGTCCGGCGACGGTGCCACCCCAGCGATCCTCGGCGGCGTTGCGACTGCGAAGACCCTCGGGATTCACGTTGATCGAACTGCTCGTTGTGATCGCGATCATAGGCATTCTGGCCAGCATGCTCCTGCCGGCTCTGGCGAGCGCCAAGGAGCGAGGGAAGCGGGCCGTCTGCATCAACAATCTCCGCCAGATGGCGATTGCCAATCTGGTTTACGCCGGCGACAACAACGACCAGTTTTTCAGCGGGATCCGGGATGGGGGCGATTCGTTCCTGCTCAGCATTTCGACCCAGATGTACACAACCATCAGCAATCAGTTCGGCGAAAGGGTGTTTGATTGTCCAAATGTCTTTCCGTTCACACTGCCGGGGATTACCGACACCAAAAATGGCCGGTACCAGTCCGGAACCGGTTTCTATATCGGCTATCATTATCATGGGGGGCGTGAGTTTCCCACGAATGCGAACTGGACGTCACCGAAGAAGACCACGGATGCCCCCAAGTTGGCCACGGAGGATGACAGGCTGGTACTCTTCTCGGACGCCAATAGCTGGGCGATCAACGGTGGCTATCGATGGGTCATGGTACCGCATGCCAAGGCCGGCCCGGTGAAGCGAAACCAATCGGCGTTTGTGTATCCTTCGGAGGGGCAGACCGCCAAGAGGATGGGTGCGACAGGCGGGAACGTCGGCTATGTGGATGGTTCCGTGATCTGGAAGCCCATGGCCAAGATGCGCCAGTATTATTGGACCTACACCGGGGATGCCGGCCATCGCGGAGCGTGGTGAGTCGCATAGCGTGCGTTGGCCAAGACATTCGAGTCCCACTTCATGAAAGTTGGATTGACAGGAAAAGTGGCGCTGGTCACCGGTGCCGCCTCGGGAATAGGTCGCGCGATTGCGGAGGCCTTTTGCGCCAACGGCGCGCATGTTCTATTCACCGATATTGACATCGAGGCAGCACGCCTGGCCGCCGAGCCCTGGCCCAACGCCGTGGCCATGAAGTTGGACGTCTCGAACCTGGAGCAGGTGGAGAAGGTTGTTTCAAAGACACTTCGACGTTTCGGGCGTCTGGACATCCTCGTCAATAATGCCGGGGTGAATACGCTGGACCACCGGGTGAACATAGACAGATTTCCCCCGGCCGAGTGGCACCGGATCATTAACATTGACCTGACCGGTCTCTATTTCGTCAGCCATATTGCCGCGCGCCCGATGATTCTTCAGAAGTCCGGGCGCATCATCAATATTTCCTCGGTTGTCGGGTTGGTTCCGATGCGGCTGCAGAGTCCGTTTGTCGCCGCGAAGGCGGGCGTTGTAAACCTTACGAAGTCGATGGCGTTGGAATTGGGGCCACAGGGCATTCTGGTGAACGCCATTGCTCCGGGATCGATCGTGACGGAATCGACGCGCGCGCTCTTTTATGGCGAGCACGCCAAGTTCAAGGACGGGGTCAAGAACCTGCTTGCGCATATTCCGCTAGGGCGTCCCGGGCAGCCCGAGGAGGTGGCCCATGCGGCTTTGTTTCTTGCGGCTCCCGAAAGCTCCTACATCAATGGACACGTCCTCACGGTGGATGGCGGTTGGACTGCCGGCTATACGCGGGAGATGTAAAGCGATTTGACAAGGCTTTCACCGCGTTTGATGGTGGGTTTTCAGTCACCGCCATGAAAAGCCCCTTGGGAAAGTTTCCGTCGAAGGCTTCCCGGTCTCGCCGCGCCGCGAATCCGGCGCCTGCGTCGAACGACATCCATCCGAAGAAGACGACAATTACCGAGTTGTCCTGGCTTTCGGAGGTGGCCGAGTCGCTCCAGCCTCTCAACGAGATTTTTCCGATTTGGGTCCGCCACGGCACCATCCATTCGGGCCCGGCGGTCGCCCATCCGGAGAAGCATCCGTTTTGCGAGTTGGGGACCACCTTGCGCGGCGTGGTGGAGTGCTACGTGGAGCGGGAGCGATTTCGGAGGATGCCAGGGGACCTGTTTTGGGCTGGTCCGGGCGTGCCACACTGGGCACAGATCATCGAGTATCCTTTCGAATTCATGACGGTTTATTTTCTGCCGAGTGTGCTCATTGAAGTGGGTCCGGAGCACGACGGGTCCCGAATCATTTCCCGGTTGACCGCGAGCCAGCCTCTCTCGAAGAGGCTGCTGCGTCCTCCCCCGAAACTGCGCGCCAGCATTCTCGGCCGTCTCAAGGAAATGATCGTGGAGTTCGAGGAGGACCAATTCGGCCGGGAGATTCGGCTGCGAATCCTGCTCACTGGGGTGCTGGTGGATTTGATTCGATGGGAGGAGGGTTCGGGCCGGGAATTGCGGGAACAGTACGAGCAATTCGACTGGGCCCCAGTGAACAAGGCCCTCCACTATTTGCGCGAGCACTTCAGCGAACCGATCTACGCGCGTCATTTGGCGAAGGCCGCCGGACTCAGCGAGTCGAGCATGAAAGTGCTTTTCCACAAGTCGCTGGGTATGTCGTGGGTCAAGTTTCTGCAGGGCTATCGTATTCACCGCGCGGCCGCACACCTCTGTCTTCCCTGCTCAAGCATTACTGAGGTGGCGTTGAGTGTCGGCTTCGACAGCATTAGTCACTTCAATTCAACCTTTCGCTCATTCATGGGTGTTGCGCCGTCCGAATACCAGAGCCGCCAGTGGGATGCGAAGCGCGGTCCGCGGCCGGGTGGGGCGGAGTCTGGCGAGATGCACTGAGGATCGGGCTTCGAACCTGCCGAATAGCGATGCTGTTTAATCGAAAAGCGGCAGAGAGTTTTCGACCCTGTTCGGCTAGGATGAAGCGCGCCCGGCGATCCTTAGACTGGTTCCTGGCGGGGCCGGGCGGCTGGAGGCACTGGAGTCCGATATGATTATGAGCCGATTGAATTCAAAGCCTGGAATTGTTGAAATCCTTTCTGTGGCCCTTCTGTCGGCTTCGCTGTGCGGCGCCTCCGAATTGGAGAGTGAGTTTCAACGTGAGATTCGCCCGATCCTTCAAAACTATTGTTTGGACTGCCACTCGACGAAGTCGGCCAAGGGCGATCTGGATCTGGAACGGTTCACCTCGCTCAGCATAGTCCTGGGTGAATCCAGTGTGTGGCAGCAGGTTGTCGAACAGGTTGAGCTTGGGGAGATGCCGCCCAACGACAAGAAGCAGCCCTCACCCCGCGATCGGGATGGACTTTTGAAGTGGGTCGATGGCGCCATGAATGAGGCGGCGCGGGCGCGGGCCGGCGATCCCGGCCCTGTTGTCTTGCGACGCTTGAACAATGCCGAGTATACGTACACGATTCGCGATTTGACGGGCGTGGGTTCCTTGAACCCGGCGAAGGAGTTTCCCGCCGACAGCGCGGCGGGCGAGGGATTCATGAACACCGGCAATTCCCTGGTCATGTCGCCTTCGATGCTCGGGAAGTACCTTGACGCCGGCAAACAGGTTGCCAGTCATGCGGTTCCGCTTCCCGACGGCTTTCGCTTTTCGAGCAAGGCAACGCGGGCGGATTGGACGGAGGAGGCGTTGACCCGGATTCGCCAATTCTATGAAGGCTATTCGGCCGACACCGGCGCGGATGAGGTGAATCTGCAGGGAGTCATTTTTTCAACAAATGAAGGCGGGCGGCTTCCGATCGAACGGTATTTGCGCGCAACTCTTCTCGAGCGGGAGAGGTTGGCCCATGGTGGAAGCGCATTTGTCAGCGTCGCACAAGCACAAGGTTTGAGCGCCAAGTACCTGAGGAGCCTCTGGGAAGTGCTCAACAGCCCCGAGCCGTCCCTCTTGCTGGGCGGCATCCGCGCGCTTTGGCGTGATCCCGGAACCGACGAACATCGTCTCGCCGCGGAGATTGGTGAGTGGCAGAGGGCGCTCTGGAAGTTTGCCAGTGTCGGCCACATCGGAAAGGCGGGTGGGCCCACGGCATGGATGGAACCGGTCAATCCGCTCGGAACGAATCAGATGATCAGGCTCAAACTCGCACCGCACGAGGGTGAGAGCGAAGTGACAGTCTATCTGGTTGCAGCGGATGCCGGGGACGGCAACGAGGGCGACCACGTGTTGTGGCGTCATCCGCGCATCGCCCTGCCCGGACGCCCGGACCTTTTGTTGCGGGATTCCCGTGACTTTATAGCGGAAGCCAGTGCGCGGCGTTCCCGTTTGATTGGCTGCACGGCCAAAGCACTGGCAGCCATCGAGGAACTGCCGGAGGACGCCTCCGATGCCGAGGTCGCGGCCATGGCTGCGAGGCATGGTCTTCGCGCGGACGATCTTTCCACCTGGCGGGATTGCCTCGGCGCGTCAGCGAGCCGATCTCTCGATTATCTCACGAACCGGATCCATGGCACCGCGGGATACGATTTCGTCAATGGTTGGGGCACGGGGTCGACCCCGTTTCTGCTGGCCAACTCGTCGGATGAGTCCGTGCGCATTCCCGGAAATCTGAAAGGGCGTGGTGTCGCGGTTCATCCGTCTCCGACACGCCGCATCGCGGTTGGTTGGCGCAGCCCGATGGCAGTTGTTGCAGTGGTTCACGCGGAAGTGACTCATGCGCATCCCGGGTGCGGGAACGGGGTGGAATGGTTTCTTGATCTTCGCCGGGGCGAGACTCGCCAGCGGCTAGCCCAAGGCACAGCCCAGGGCGGACGCGCCTCCAGAATTGGGCCTGTCGCCGAGCTCTCCTTGCGCAAGGGGGATCTGCTCTCGCTAGTGATCGGACCGCGCGATGGGAATCACGCTTGCGATTTGACGGAATTAGAGTTCGTGATCAAGGACCCGGTGGGAGGGCGCGAATGGAATCTCACGCGAGACATCTCGTCCGACGTGCTCGCGGGCAATCCCCGCCCCGATCAATTCGGGCACGAGGCGACATGGCACTTTTATACCGAAGCCCTTTCAGGTGGTTCGACGGATCGAGTTATTCCAGCGGGTTCATTGCTGGCCAAGTGGCAGTCGCTTCCGCCTGGCGTCGAGAAAAGGCGAGCAGCTGACAACCTACAGAGCCTCCTGTTGGCGAGTCCTCCCGCGGACCAGAGCAGCGCGGACGCCAGGTTGTACCGCGAATGGCGATCGCTTGGCGGGCCACTCTTCGCGGAGATTCGCCTAGGATCGGTGGAGAAGGCTCAGCCGTCGGAGGAAGAGACGGTGTGGTCGCTGGACCCCGAGGACTTCGGAAAGGGTTCGGCTGACGATGCGAGCCTCGTGGTTCGAGCGCCTTCCGTGCTGGAGATCCGACTTCCCGCGGACTTGGTGGCAGGCGCCGAGTTCGTCGTCGAAGGATCCCTGGCCGCCGGGGTCGGGGCCGAAGGCAGCGTTCAACTCCTTGCCGCCACACAAAGACCGGGCGCGGCGTCAGGCCTTATCACCAGCGAAACCAAAGTATCCTCCAAGGCTGGACTGTGGACCTCGGACAATCGGCAGATATCCTATGATGTCCCAATCATCGTCAACCAATCGAGCGAGGCACGGAAGCGGATCGAGCGCGACCTGAATGAGTTCAGGCGGTGGTTTCCCGCGGCACTGTGTTATACGAAGATAGTTCCTGTCGATGAAGTGGTGACCCTGACGCTCTATTACCGCGAAGACCACCATCTCGTACGGCTGATGCTTGACGAAGCCGACAAGGCGCGGCTCGACCGGCTCTGGGATGAGCTCCACTACATCAGCCATGACGCGACCAAAATGGTCGATGTGTTCGAACAGATATGGCAGTACGCCACCCAGGACGCGGATCCGAAGGTTTTTGATCCGCTGCGTGAGCCGATCAGGAAAGCCGCGGCCGCCTTCCGGCAACGCCTGATCGACACGCAACCGGAACATGTCGATGCCCTGATTGCCTTCGCCGAACGCGCGTATCGACGTCCCCTTGTCCAAGCGGAAAGGAGCGAACTGCGTGGCCTGTATCGCGACCTGCTGGCCAAGGAGCTATCGCATGACGACGCATTCCGGGTTGTTCTGGCCCGGATTCTGGTAGCGCCCGCATTCCTGTATCGACTGGAAAAATCGGCGCCGGGACTTGAAGCGGCCCCGGTCACGGATCACGAATTGGCGACGCGCCTCAGCTATTTTCTCTGGTCATCGATGCCGGATGACGAACTCCGGGCTGCGGCCGACGCGGGAGCGTTGCGCGATGAGGACGAGCTCGTTCGCCAGGCCGGTCGCATGCTCAAGGATGCGCGGGTTCGTCGGCTCGCCACCGAATTCGCGTGCGCCTGGGTTCACGTCCACGATTTCGAGTCCCTCGACGAGAAGAGCGAGCGACACTTCCCCACGTTCACAGGTCTTCGCGGCGCGATGTATGAGGAGACCATTCTCTTCTTCACGCACATCTTCCAGCGTGACGCCTCGGTCCTGGAGATATTCAACGCGGACTACACCTTCCTGAACGAAAACCTCGCCAAACACTATGGAATACCTGGAATCGTGGGTGGCGAGTGGCGGATAGTCGATGGGATCAGGAAGCATTCGCGGGGCGGAATCCTTGGTCATTCGGCTGTACTGGCAAAGCAATCCGGAGCTTCCCGGACCAGTCCAATCCTGCGCGGCATCTGGGTTTCGGAAACGCTGCTTGGCGAGAAGCTGCCCCGCCCGCCGAAGGATGTTCCACAGCTTCCCGAGGACGAGACGAAGGAAACGCTGACCGTGCGGCAGTTGGTGGAGAAGCACACCAGCGATCCGAAGTGTTACGGATGCCACAAGAGGATCGACGGGTATGGCTTCGCGCTCGAGGAATTTGACGCGATCGGTCGCGCTCGCGCCCAGGATGTCGGCGGCAGACCGGTGGACGCGCACGCGATGCTCTTTGATGGGACCACGGTAACGGGATTCCAAGGGCTGACAGAATATCTTATGACGAAGAAGCAGAATGTGGTACTGCGCCAATTCTGCAGAAAGCTCCTGGGATATTCCCTAGGCCGTGGCGTCCTTCTGTCAGACAAGCCGCTTATCGAGGAAATGGAACGTCAACTCCTAACGAGAGGCCATCGGTTCAACGCCGCGCTGGAGACCATTGTCCGCAGCCGGCAATTTCGTGAGATTCGCGGCATCAAGGTTGCGCATCAAGAATAGCGATCAATGTCTATGAACAAGCACAGATTTTCCCGACGGACGTTTTTGCGCGGTATGGGAGTCAGCATGGCTTTGCCCTGGATGGAGTCGGTGCCGGTTTGGGGGGATATTTCGGCCGCAACAAGGCCTGCGAGCGAAGCGCCTGTCCGCCTGGGGGTGCTCTTCTGTGGCAATGGCTTCCATAGCAAGGAGTGGTGGGCGAAAGGCGAAGGCGGGAACATGGAACTGGGGAAGGTCCTTGAGCCGCTGGCCGACTTTCGTGAGAAGATGCTTTTCGTTCGAGGTCTGTACAACGAGGAGGCACTAAAGGGAAACATTCACAGTTCACAAACCGGGAACCTTCTTTCCGGGGCGCCCCTCGCCTCGGGGGGGGGGATTCGCTCCGGGACAAGCTTCGATCAACTCATAGCGCAGCGATACGGGAAATCGACCAAGGTTCCCAGTTTGGTGCTAGGTTGCGAAAAGTCGAACCCCGGCGTGCACAAGAATTATTCGATGCTATACAGCTCGCATATTTCGTGGAGCTCTCCAACAAGCCCGACCCCCCTGGAGCTGTATCCGTCCCTGGCATTCGATCGCCTGTTCAAGGATGAGGCGACCATCGCCGACAAAAGCGTTCTGGACGCCATTCTTGCCGACGCAAGGGATTTCCGGCGGCACATCAGTTTCCGCGATCAACACAAGCTGGACGAGTATCTCGATTCCATTCGCGAGGTTGAACAGCGCATTGAGCTTTCGGGCGAGAAGGGCGAATTGCAGGGCTGGCGACCGACCCTGACCGCGCCGAATATTCCACGTCCTCCGGATGGCATACCGCAGGACCTGGGCGAACACATGCGACTGATGTGCGACATCATGGTGCTGGGTTTTCAAACGGATACCACGCGGATTTGCACGCTCAAGTTGAATAACGACCATAGCTCGCTCCGATTTCCCAATCTGGGAGTCGATTACATGATCCATCACCTTCTCTCGCATAGTGACACCGCGGACTGGCTGAAGGTGAACCAGTTTTTCGTTCAGCAAATGAGCTATATCGCCGGCAAACTCGATCTTATCCAGGAGGGTCCCCGCACCGCGCTCGACAACACGATTCTACTATTTTGCTCCAGCATGCTGACCGGCAATCACGAGGCCAGGCAACTGCCGGTCGTGGTGGTGGGTGGGGGGGGCGGACGGATCCAGGGCGGCCGCGTTCTTGACTATCAGGAAAAGTCCGAGCGCCAGATGTGCCGCCTGTACCTGTCGCTGATGGAGAAAATGCAGGTGCGGCTCCCGCAGTTCGGAGACGCCAGGAGCATGCTGGAAGAAGTCTAACGGGGCGGAGTTTCGGAGGACCGAACTTTTACCAGGAACACGAGACAGGCGGCGGCAAGGTAGGAGAGAGACAAGAGGCCGATCCGGAGCGCGTCGGGATATCCCTTGGTCATCAGCGAGCCGTTGGCGTAGGGACCTACGAATCCGCCGAGGTTTCCGACAAGGTTGATCAGCCCGATCGCGGCCGCCGCGGCGGCGGCGGTCAGGGTCATGTGCGGCAGGATCCAGAACGAAGTGGCGAACGAAAAGGCGCAGGCGGCTGTGAAACTCAGCCACACCATCACAAGCGCGAAGGGCTGTCCTGGGATGGCGCTCAAGGTGAGAAAGAGCCCGGCGAGCGCGAGGGGCAGCGTGGCATGGAGTTTCCGTCGTCCGGTGCGATCGGAGGAACGCGCCCACCAGAGCATGCACACGACGGTGAAGGCAAACGGGATTCCGGACCACGCGGCCGCGGAAGCCGTGCTGGTCCCCGCCAACTGCCTGATGCTGGCGGGCAGCCAAAAAATGAAGGTGTAATTGGCGAGGTTCGCGAAGAACAAGGCGACCGCGAGCAACAGGACGTTGCGTTGTTTGAACGCCTTCCAAATCGGAACGTGCCCGTGCGGAACGCCGGCAGGCCGGTTTGCCGCGGCCAGGGCTGTGGTGAGCCACTGCTTCTCCGAGTCGTTCAACCAGCGAGCTTCCCCGGGGCGGTCAGTAAGGTAGAAATAGGTGATGACGCCGGCGATGACTGCCGGAACGCCTTGCAGAATGAAAACCCATTGCCAACCCGCGAGACCAAGCCAATCAAGAGTCAGCATCCAGGCGGAAATCGCACCGCCCAGTCCCATCGCAACTGGAATCGCAATGATGAACCCGGCCAGCGCCCGGGAGCGATCCCCGGGTGCGAACCATTGAGCGAGATAAACGATGATGCCGGGAAAGAATCCGCCCTCGGCCACTCCGAGCAGAAAGCGCGCCCAGTAAAACTGTTGTGGTGTTTTCACGAAGGCTGTCACCACGGTGCACAACCCCCATGTGATCAGAATCCTCGCGAGCAAGCGCCGGGCGCCTCGCTTCTCGACGGCGATCGAACTCGGAATCTCCAGGATCAGGTAGCCGACAAAGAATATTCCCGCTCCGAATCCGAAGATCTGTTCAGTGAAGCCAAGCGCCGCCGACATGTCGCCTTTTACAAAGGCCACATTCGCGCGATCCAGATAGGCGATCACGTAGAGCGCAAATGCGTAGGGGAGTATGCGCCATTGTACTTTCTCTTTCAGGCGCTTCACTTCCTGGGTGTTCATTGCGGGCAAGCGATTCAGGGAACGAATGAGGAACGCTTTTGAGTTTGCCACCGCGTGGAGCCCCGTCTTTCACTTTTTGACAAGTTCCGAGTTGTTTTGGTTCCTCATTCCGGTCCAAGCGCGAATGTCGCGCAGCCAGCCCCAACGGCGCCGGGCGGCGGAGAATCATTCGGGGTTTATTCAAAGCCCTTCAGCAAGCGGTTGTCGAACGCCCCGTAGAGATCGACGCCCTGATTCCAGGCGATCTCGGCCGCGCACGCGAGGAAATCCAGGCCCATTTGCGTGTGGGCCTGATCGCGACCGCTCTCCTGACAGTGACCGGACGCCTTGAAGTAGTTGCGCACCGCGCCGTTGCCTTCGCCGTTCAGGTAATAATCCTTCGCGCGATCGAACATGGTTCGATCGTCGAGATCGACGCCCATCGCCATCATCGTCTGAATCATCGCGGCGTCCCAGTTGCCGTTCGCCGACGGGTGGAAATCCTTGATGATCGGGTAGAAGATTTCCCGCAACATTTTCGCAAACCGCGCCTGGCGCTCCGCCGGCCGGCCGTCCCAGGTGTGCTTGAGCAGTTCCGCGGCGTTGCAGTGGTCGTAGCCTTCCATCCCGACGAGCAACCTCGCGTCGTGGTTGCTGATCGTCTCGAGATTGCCCGACCAATCGTCGAGGATCTCCGCTGGGTCAGAGAGCGGACAGAGCTGCACGATCCGTGGACGAGTCATCACCGCCCACGACGTGAGAGTCGTTCAACAGCTCATCGCGGAGCGTGGTGGAGCGCATCGTACCGCGTTGGCACGGGCGTTGTGCGAGCGGTGGCAATGGCGCGAGCTCTTGCACCGGTATCACTATCTGGCAGCCCCCCGCCTGGTAGGAGCCGGTCTCCGGTACCTGGTCCCGAGCTGCAGCGGAGACCTGGTCGGAGTGATGGGATGGCAATCGGCGGTGCGCCACTTGAAGTGTCGGGATCGGTTGATCGGTTGGGTGGCGGCGCAACGCGGGAAGGGGTTGGACCGCGTGGTCAATTACGTGCGGTTCCTGATTCCGCCCTGGGTTCGGGTGCCGCACTTGGCCTCGACGATCCTGGCGCAAAGCCTGGTGCGTCTGCGCCACGACTGGCGGGAGCAGTATCAAGTCGAGGTGTGTCTGGCCGAGACCTTCGTCGACCGGGAACGATTCAGCGGCGCGAGTTATCGGGCGGCCAACTGGGTGGCCATCGATTGGACGGAGGGTTTCGCCAAGAGCCGAGGCCGCTTCGTGTATCACGGACAAGGCAAGGAGGTTTACGTCTATGTGCTTGAGCCGCGATTGCGCCAGTGGGTGCACGCGGACCCTCATCAACCCCTACTGACTCATCGGTTTCTCCTGACCCAGCCCCGAAGTGAGATGAGCCCACATCTTATCAGGAGGAAGTGGATGCAAGAGACTCAAGAATCGTGGAAACCCAAGCTGCCACCCTAGTGGGATCTGAACGAAAGGGACCTCCGTTGTCTGTCGCGAGAACTGGAGGCCTTCACCGCCGAGTTCGGCTCGGCGTTCGGACGCGTGGAAGTGACGGATTTGTGCGACCTCTATTTGCGTACGGGAAGGCGATCAACGCCCAGGTTTGTTCCGCGGCGACTCGGAAGAGGTAGTTCGACGCGCCATGTTCCGATCCGCAGGCAGCCAGCGGGACGCTGGTGTCGAGGAACAGGTTCATTTCGCGCGCTGGAACCGCTGGATGTCCGCTTCATCCTGCGCAATCCACGCCTGGATTTGGTCGCGCGAGTATTTCCGCGGTTCGGGAAGTCGGGCACCTTCGGCGCGAAGACGCGCCGCCAGGAAAACCAGCAACTCCCGCTTCTCGTCGGGCGGGAGGGCATCGGCGGCCCGTTCGATCTCCGCGAGCGTACTCATGGAGAGTGCATCAGGACGCATCCTCCTCCGCTCCAGCTCATCCGAACGCTTGGTTGACGATCCGGGATTCCAAGCCTTCTGTTGCCAGCGCTTTAAAATCTCCTTAAAAGGACATCCACCAAATGAAACAGATCGCCATCAAAGATCTGAAGCAGCCGCGGCAATTAAAACAGCGCCTGTTGACGGAGAAGGAGTTGCTCCTCACCAGCGACGGCCGGCCGGTCGCCGTCCTGGTGAGCGTCGATGCCACGGAAGATCCGGAATCGGTCCTCGCGGCCATCCGGGATTCGCGCAGTCGACTCGCGCTGAGCCGCGTCCGTGAAGCGGCCAGGACCAGTGGAGCCGCCCGCCTCCTCTCTTCGGCTGATATCCATCGTGAAATCGCGGATACCCGAACGGCGCGGCGCGCGCTCCCCTGATGCGACGCGCGGTGTTCGACACGAATGTGATCGTCTCGGGCTTCCTGTCTCCCAATGTCCCGCCGGGGCGCATCGTCGAGTGGCTCCGTTCCGGCGCCGTTCAGGGGATCCTCGACGACCGGATCGTCGCCGAGTACGAGGAGGTGCTGCTTCGTCCTGCGTTTCGGCTGCCTCCCACGGAAGTTGCGTTGGTCCTCTCAGCCATCAGCGGCCACGCCTTGCGCGTCGACGTCCTGCCAAGGCATGTGGCGAAGGAAATACCGGACCCTGATGATGCTCCGTTCCTGGAGTGTGCCCGAGCCTCGGAGGTCCCGTTGGTGATCGGCAATCTGCGCCACTTCCCCAAGCGCATCGCGGGAAGCACACCCATCCTCACCCCGGCCCAATTCGTCGCCATCGCGACCGGCGGCGGCATGTAGCCGCCATCTTCCGCAGGACGCCTCTGGCGGTTGCTCCCGCACCTGATGACCGGCTTTGGAGCCGAGAGGCGATGGGGGGTGATGAGGTTGGCCCGGTACCGGCGCGAACTGCATTTCCTCAGGCCAGCCGGCGGCCGGAGGCCTGAAAAACTGGGTACCAAACGGGCACCAAAGCGGTTGAAACTCCGTAACCGATGGATGGTAAAAGCGTTATACTTTCCTTCCCACGGAAGGGGTCCAAGGTTCGAACCCTTGAGCGCGCACCATCCTCCAAGTCCTTCTCAGTTGCGTGGATTCGCTTCGCAATCGTCCGCGGCCGGTTCGTGGCAAGTCGTGAGAGCCTGCCCATCGCCTCGCTGACACTCGCCGACGAAGGCGATCACCACGGTTTGGAACTTGCTTGCCGCAGCCGCGGGCGCCAGGGCGGTGATCACGCACAATCCGCGGGAGTTTCAGGGCGAACTTCGATTTCCCGGCGTGGAGATTCTCCGGCCGCGAGAATTCTTGAAGAAAATGAGGTGATTTATGGCGACGATGACAGTCCGCTTGCCCGGCGGTTCGAACTCGGAAATCAGTCTAACCCAACCTGACGATGCCGGATTGGACCTACCGCACCCTCCTCAAGCCGGTTCTGACGAGATTGCCGCGCGCACGCGCCTACGAAGCGGTTCTTCGTTCCCTCGCTCTCCTGGCCAAGACGCCAGGCGGACCCGGGGTTCTTGAATTCTTTGGACACATGGAGCCTGATCCCCGGCTTCGGGTCGACATCGGTGGTCTCCCTTGGTCCACCCCCATCGGAATTGGCGCGGCGTTGGATCCGTGGGGGATCGCACGGCGCGCCTGGGTGAAGTTCGGCGTGGGATTCGTCGAAACTGGGTCCTCAGCCGGCGTGCCACCCGATGCCCTGCCCACGTGGGTGCGATTGGCGCCGGGCCCACCCGAATCCCTCCGATCCCAGATCGCGACCCTTCGGAAATACGCCGTCGGTTTCGTCCTCGAACAAACCGATTCTCTGCCTGAGTCCCTCCGATCCGAGCAGATGAGGGTCGTCACTGAGTCCCTCCGGAACAGGTCGCCGAGATGTCTCCTGCTCGTGGCGGTCGACGTCCAAGGAACCTGGGAGGCGATCGAAAGCCTTGTGAACTGGGCGTTCGCGGCGGGTGCGGACGGAATCCGGTTGGAAAGCGGTTGGAACCGCGAGGCCGATTCGCTCGATTCCCCGGATACCGAGAAATATGAATCAGTACTGGAAGCGGTCCGGCGACTGCGCGAGCGATTCGGCTCCCACCCGATTCTTGTCGCCGGCGGCGGCGAAACACCCGACGGCGTTCTGTCGCTGCTGCGCGCCGGCGTGGATCTCGTGGCGCTGGACGCCGGGTTGGTCCGGTCGGGTCCGGGACTTCCCAAGCGGGTGAATGCGGCGCTGCTCTTCCAGTCCACGGCCCCGACACCGCCCGCCGAAAGCGGAGCACCGCTTCCTTGGTCGCGCAGGTCCTGGTTCTGGTGTGCGCTTTTGGGTGTCAGCATGCTCCTGGGGGGTGGCCTCGCTTTCTTGATCGCCTCGACCCGGGTGGTCTTGCCGTATGACGAGGTGTGGTGCGGTACCACACGCGCGGGCTTCGCCTCGATCAACCCCCGATTGCTGCCATTTTTGGCCCACGACCGTGTCACCCTGGCCGGGACCATGATCAGCATCGGGGGATTGTACCTTGGACTTGCGATCGGCGCCGTGCGCCAGGGCGCGCACTGGGCACAGAGGACGGTCATCATTTCGGCGACGGCTGGCTTCCTTAGCTTCTTTTTGTTTCTGGGTTTTGGGTACTTCGATCCCTTTCACGCATTCGTCACCGCGATCCTTTTTCAATTCCTGGTCATGGCGCTTTTCGCGCCTTTGGGGACGGCCCAAGCCGTGCCTTACCCCGACCTCGACGAGAACGGAGCTTGGCGACGGGGCCAATGGGGCCAACTTCTCTTTGTGCTCCTTGGCCTCGGACTGACCGGCGCCGGCATATTCATTGCGTCCATCGGGATTCGCGGAGTCCTTGTGAGCGAGGACCTGGAGTATCTGGGAACCAGCATCGAATCCCTGCGCTCCGCGAACCCTCGCCTGATTCCCCTGGTTGCCCACGATCGCGCAAGCTTGGGCGGCATGCTCGTCGCCAACGGACTGGGGGTCTGGTTTGCCGCGCAGTGGGGTTTTGTCAGCGGCGCCCGATGGCTATGGTGGACCCTTGTATTGTCCGGGATCCCGGCTTTCCTAGGCGCCATCGGCGTCCACTTCGCGGTGGGCTACATTGACGCCTGGCACCTGGCCCCAGCCTTTGTGGCAGCCGCGGTTTTCATTCTCGCGTCGACCTTGGCGCATGGATGGCTGTGCGGCCCGGAATCACCCAGACGTTCGGCCTGGCGGGCCCATCCGCGGCCGGGACCTTCCGACCGCGGGAAGCCGGGCGAGCGTCGCTGAGGCCAGTCGCACCTCGCCCGAGCGTCTGGAATGCCGCGTATAGGTAACCCGCCACGGAGCCCCCCCGCGGTCCATTCCCCACCGGAACGTTGACGGCTTGGGCGTCCGGTGTTTCTATGTTTCGCGTTCGGACGAAATAAGCGCCCATGCGGGAGTTCATGAACATCACCAAGGCGCTGGCCGACGAGAGCCGTATCCGGGCGCTGTTCGCGCTTCGGGGCGGCGAACTCTGCGCCTGCCAAATCGTGGAGTTCCTCGCGCTCGCCGGCTCGACCGTGTCGAAGCACCTCTCCCTTCTCTACCAGGCTGGGCTGGTGACGATGCGGAAGGAAGGGCGGTGGGTGTATTACTCGCTGCCGGAAGGCGACGCGCCTCCCGCGGTTCGTTCCGCGCTGAAGTGGGTTTTCCAGTCCGCCGCGGAGCTTCCGCGCATCGCCGAGGACGCGCGCAAACTGAAACGGATTCTGAAACTTGATCCCGTGGAACTATGCCGAAGCCAATGCAAACGATGAAGGTGCTCTTCCTCTGCACCGGAAATTCCTGCCGGAGCCAGATGGCTGAAGGCTGGGCCCGCCACCTCAAGAGCGACGTCCTGGAGTCGTTCTCCGCCGGAATCGAGAAGCACGGGATGAATCCCCATGCGCTCAAGGTCATGGCGGAGGCGGGCGTCGATCTCTCGGCGCAATTCTCCAAGACGCCAGCCGACATCGGTCCCGTCGAGTTCGACTACGTGGTCACGGTCTGTGGGCACGCGGATGAACACTGCCCGACGTTCCCGGCCAGGACGCGCGTCGTGCATGTGGGTTTCGAGGACCCCCCGAAGCTGACCAAGCTCCTCCCCGACGGGGAGGAGAAGCTGGCCGTCTACCGGCGCGTTCGGGATGAGATCCGCCGGTTCGTCGAAACCCTTCCGGAAGCCCTGAAATCAAGTTGATCCAGAAGGTGCCATGAATGCCCGGACTACCCGATGCGCCATCATGACCTGAGCCTCGCCACTTGGATGATGAACCAGACTTTGGTGAACACCTCGCCGTCGAATCCGTGGGTGGGGTTGGGACCCGTACAATCAAAAACCATGCAAATCGACGTCTACGATCCTGTTCTCTGCTGCTCAACGGGGGTCTGCGGCCCCCAGGTGGATCCGGTGCTTGTCCGGTTCGCGACGGACCTGAGATGGGTCGAGGAAGGCGGCGGCCAGGTCCGCCGGTTCAATCTGGGCCAGAACCCCGCCGCCTTCGTCGCCAACGAGCTCGTGCGCGGCGAGTTGACGCGGGGCGGGGAAGCCGTTCTGCCGCTGGTGCTGGTCGATGGCCGGATCGCGTTTCGCGGACGGTATCCCGATCGCGAGGAACTCACGGGCTGGTTGCGCGCGACCCCAACGGCGGGATCGAAGCAGGATCCCTCCGCGGGCTGCGGGTGTCGGGGTGGGGCCTGCTGAGATCGTGATCATGCCCACCAGCCGCCCCATTGAGATCGACAGGTTCCTGAACGAGGCGACGCGCTTCCTGTTCTTCACGGGCAAGGGCGGCGTGGGCAAGACCTCCCTGGCTTGCGCGAGCGCGGTGGCCCTCGCTGAATCCGGAAAACGGGTGCTGCTCGTGAGCACCGATCCCGCGTCCAATTTGGACGAGGTCCTTGAAGCGTCGCTTGGCCCGGCGCCCGTGGAAATTCCCGGGGTGAGCGGACTCGAGGCTCTCAACGTCGATCCCCAGGCCGCCGCCGCCGCCTATCGCGACCGGTTGATCGGGCCGCTACGGGGACAACTTCCCGAAGCCGTGCTTCGCTCCATGGAGGAACAACTCTCGGGCGCGTGCACGACCGAGATCGCGGCGTTCGACGAGTTCACTCGGTGGTTGGGGGACCCGCGAAGCACGGAGGATTTCGACCACGTTGTTTTCGACACCGCGCCCACCGGACACACGCTGCGGCTCCTGGCGTTGCCCGGCGCGTGGACCGGGTTCCTGGCGAACAATCGCTCCGGAACCTCCTGTCTGGGGCCGCTGGCGGGGTTGGAAAAGCAACGGGCGGTGTACGAGGGCGCTTTGGCGGCGCTGCGGGAAGGCTCGCGAAGCACCGTGATCCTCGTGAGCCGCCCCCAGCCGGCTTCGCTCCTGGAGGCCAGCCGCGCGAGTCGGGAACTGGCGGCCCTGGAGGTTCGGCGTCAGCGACTGATCCTCAACGGTGTCTTCGAAGCCGGGAACGGAGACCCGATCGCTCTCGCGATCCAGCACCGCGGCGAGAACGCTCTCCGGCAGCACGCCGAGTTCCTTGAGGGCATGGAGGTCATCCGGGTTCCTCTGCGACACCACAATCTGGTCGGAATCACGGCTCTCCGGTCCTTGCTCAGGCGCGACGCTCCGCCGGTGTCACCGAGCATACCCCCAACTCCCCACGCGGACTCCGGCGTGACGGAGTCCCTTGAATGCCTTGTCGGCCTGCTCGCGCGGGCTGGCCGCGGGGTGATTCTGACGATGGGCAAAGGGGGCGTTGGGAAAACCACGATCGCCGCCGCCATCGCGGCCCGCCTCGCCGAATTGGGGTTCCAAGTCCACCTGAGCACCACGGACCCCGCGGCGCACGTGGCGCACGCCGCGGGGAACATCGAGGGCTTGGCGGTCAGTCGAATCGATCCCCGGGCGGAGACCCAGGCGTATGTCGATCAGGTTCTCGCGACCCATGGCCGGGGGTTGGATCCGGAGTCCCTGGCTCTGCTGGAGGAGGACCTGCGCTCGCCGTGCACGGAGGAGATCGCGGTGTTTCGCGCCTTCGCCCGAACGGTCGCGCTGGGCGCCGATCGATTCGTCGTCCTGGACACCGCTCCGACCGGCCACACGCTCCTGCTTCTGGATGCCACGGAGGCCTATCATCGGGAGATCGCGCGCAAGGCGAGCGACCTTCCGGACGAGGTTCGAGAACTCCTGCCGCGGCTCCGTGATCCGGAGTGGTCGCGGGTGCTGATTGTGACGGTCCCGGAGCCCACGCCCGTTCATGAAGCCGCCGACCTTCAAGCGGATCTCCGCCGCGCCGGCATCGAACCCTTCGCGTGGGTCGTGAACCAGAGCCTCGCCGCTTCCGGCACGCGCGACCCGGTGCTGGCGGCGCGCGCGGCGGGGGAGAATCCATTCCTGCGCGAAGTCTCCGAACGCCGGTCCAGCCGAACCGCCGTCGTTCCCTGGGTGGCCGACGAACCCGTCGGACCCGCGGGGCTTCGCCAGTTCTTCGGTTCCCAGGCCCCATCCACCTCCCGCGATCCATGACCACCTACGTCCACGAAACGATTCCTTCGAGGATTTCCGACAAGGCACCATGAGCACCACGACATCCCCCACCGCCGGGACGACGACGACGCCCCGCAAACGACTCGCGTTCTTCGAGCGCTACCTGACCTTGTGGGTGTTCCTCTGCATGGTCGTCGGGGTTCTGATCGGCAAGCTGGCCCCTGGATTGACGACCAGCCTCAGCGGCATGGAGTTCGGTCGGGGCTCGCAGGTCAACGTCCCCATCGCCGTCCTGATCTGGCTCATGATCTACCCGATGATGCTCAAGGTGGATTTCGGCTCCATCGGAGGCATCGCCCGACGGCCGAAGGGGCTTCTGGTCACCCTGTTCGTGAACTGGCTGATCAAGCCATTCAGCATGGCCGTCTTGGCGTGGCTGTTCATCCAGACCCTGTTCTCCCGGTGGATCGACGCCGAGACAGCGCGCAACTACACCGCCGGCTTGATCATCCTCGCGGCGGCGCCCTGCACGGCGATGGTCTTCGTGTGGAGCTACCTCACGGATGGCGACCCCGCCTACACGTTGGTCCAGGTGGCTGTGAACGACCTGGTCATGCTCGTGGCCTTCGCCCCGATCGTGATGTTCCTCTGCGGCGTCGCCCAGGTCGTCGTGCCGGCGAAGGTGCTCATCACCTCGGTCATGGTCTTCATCGTCATCCCGTTGGCGGCCGGCTGGATCACCCGCGCCACGCTTTTGAGGTCGCGCGGGTCGGATTGGTTCGAGGGGACCCTTCTTCCTCGCTTTCAGCCGGTGACCATCATCGCCCTTCTGGCCACTCTGGTGCTCATCTTCGCCTTCCAGGCGGAGAACCTGACCACCCAATGGTTCGCCGTGCTCCTCCTCGCCGTTCCGATCCTGCTTCAGGTGTACTTCAATTCCGGGCTGACCTACCTGCTCATGCGATGGTTCCGGGTGCCGCACAACGTGGCGTCTCCCGGCGCCTTGATCGGGGCCAGCAATTTCTTCGAACTCGCCGTGGCCGTGGCCATCACGCTCTTCGGCCCCGGTTCCCCGGCCGCCCTGGCGACCGTCGTCGGCGTGTTGGTGGAAGTGCCCGTCATGTTGTCGGTGTGCCGCGTGTGCAACGCCTCGCGCCGGTGGTACAACCGAGCCGTGCGCGCCTGAATGCCTCGAACGCGTCCATGTCGGTGGCGGTCCGTCCGTTGGCTTTGCCGCTCGGTCGCCGCGTGCGCCGAGGGACCCGGCGTGTGATCAGCGTCCGGTGGGGGGCCGCGGCCCCAAGACCCGGCCGGCGGGCCGCGAACACCCGACTGGACTTGGGCTGTCGCGATGTGGGACCGATCTGGGAACTTTCCGAGAAGCTGAGTTCGACCACCCACCAGTTGACAGACTTCGCTAAATAGCGAATAAGCTTCGACGTAAGGCCGCCATGCCCAAGCACCCGCTCAAGCCCGCCGACTTCAAGTCCCAGTCCCAGGTCTTCAAGGCCCTCGGTCATCCGGGTCGCCTCCTGATCGTCGACGAACTTTCCCGCGGCGAACGGTGCGTCCGCGACCTCGCCGACATGGTCGGCTCGGAGATGCCGACCGTGTCGCGCCACCTCTCCATCCTGAAGAACGCCGGCATCGTTGATGACGACAAGCGGGGCACCCAGGTTTTCTACCGTCTCATGACCCCGTGCGTGATGAACTTCTTCCAGTGCGTCTGCGACGTGAAATCCAACGGGGGCGGCCGATGACCCTTTTTTCGCCCAGAATTTCGCGCATGCGCTAAATAGCTTTTCTGCTTCTAATTGTGAACGCCACCTCCTCCGCCCTCCCAGCGCCCTGGCGCAAGGAACTCCGAATTCTCGGCTGGATGGCGGGTGTCTTCCTTGCGGCCTATCACCTGCCCCTTTCCAACACCGCCGTCCAGACCGCCATTCAAGAGGGCTTCAAGCTTCTCCAGTGGTACGTCCGCAACCACACGCTCGCCTGCGTGGTCCCCGCCATGTTCATCGCCGGAGCCATCGCCACCTTCCTCTCCCAGCAGGCGGTGCTGCGGTACCTGGGACCGACCTCGCCGAAACCGCTCGCGTATGGCGTCGCTTCGGTTTCCGGCATCATCCTGGCCGTCTGCTCCTGCAGCGTCCTCCCCGTCTTCGCGGGTATTCATCGCCTTGGAGCGGGTCTTGGACCCGCCACCGCGTTTCTGTACTCCGGCCCGGCCATCAACGTCCTGGCGATCTTCCTCTCGGCTCGGGTCCTGGGCCTTCCCATCGGCCTCGGCCGCGCCGTGGGGGCCATCGTCTTTTCGGTGGTCATCGGCTGCCTCATGGCCTGGTTCTTCCGCCGGGAGGAAGAGGCTCGGGTGCGGGAGTCCGCGCACCTGCCCGAACCCGAGGCGCCGCGTCGCCCGCTTTGGAAGACTTCGATCTTCCTGGCCGGCCTGGTCGCGTTCCTAGTCCTCAGCGACTGGTACAACCCGGGGAACGTGGTCGTGACGACGACCTCCGGGGATTCCATCCAAGCGGTGACACTCCAGGAGACTCGCGACGAATACCTGTATCAATTGGAGGCCCCTTGGAAGGACCAGCCGGCCGGCGCCAAGGTCACCCTCGCGAAGTCCGGGATCACGTCGATCCGTGAGGCGGATACCTGGGTGATCTGGGTTCACCACCGCAAGTGGTGGTTCGCGGGCGCGGTGGGCCTCGCCGTGCTGCTGATGACCTGGCGCTGGCTGGACCGTCGGGATGTCGGCGACTGGATGGGCAACACCTGGGATTTCTCCAAACAGATCGTGCCCCTTCTGTTCGGCGGGGTGTTCGTGGTCGGATTTGTCGGAGCCCTGATCCCGGAGGCCGCCGTGGCTCGACTGGTCGGGGACAACTCGTTTTCGGCCAACCTCGTGGCCAGCGTCATCGGCTCGTTCTGGTACTTCGCCACCCTCACGGAAGTCCCCATCTGCGAGGCCCTGGGCAAGCTCGGGATGCATCAGGGTCCCATGTTGACGCTCCTCCTGGCGGGCCCGGCGCTGTCGCTCCCCAGCATTCTCGTTCTCAAGTCGGTGATGGGTTGGAGGAAGACCCTCGCCTTCACCGGCCTGGTCGTCGTCATGGCCACCCTCACCGGTTGGGCCTTTGGCGCCTTTGTCTGAAACCCAAACCAAGAAAGGAACACCCCTATGCAATTGCTCGTTCTCGGTCCCGGCTGCGCGAAGTGCAAGAAACTGGCCGAAGCCGCGGATCAGGCGGCCCGCGAACTGGGCCTGGAATACCAACTGAGCAAGGTCACGGACCTCAACCAGATCCTGGCCTATCGCGTGATGATGACGCCGGCTCTGGTGGTGGACGACGCGGTCGAAGTCACCGGCCGTGTTCCTACCGTCGAGGAACTGAAGCGAATCCTCGGCGCCGCGCGTCCCCAACCCTCCGCCGCCTGACCCACCATGAACACCTGGGCTCGTTTCCTCATCGTGGGCGTCCTCGCCGCCGCGGTCGCCGGCGTCTTCGCCCTCAAACGCTTCGACCGCGCGGCTGTCCCGCCACCTGTCCCGACGCCCGGTTTCCCGGCGGAAACGGCCACCGCGCAACCTCCGTCGAAGGCCCCGATGCCCCGCCTTGTCGACCTCGGCGCGGGCAAGTGCATTCCTTGCAAACTCATGGCGCCCATCCTCGACGATCTGAAGAAGGACTTCGCCAGCCATTTCGAAGTCCAATTCATCGATGTCTGGGAGAATCCCGACGTGGGCAAGGAGCACGGCGTCGAGATGATCCCCACGCAAATCTTCTACGATGCCGCCGGGAAGGAGCTGTACCGGCACACGGGTTTCCTCGGGAAGGAGGACATCCTGGCCAAGTGGAACGAGCTGGGTGTCGACACGGGCGCGGCCGGGTCCGGAATCGTCCGTGAGGAACCCGTCCAGGCCGACACCCGGCCCCTCGGCGGGCTGCTTCCAGCAGGGCTTCGTCGTCAACCAGACGAACCTCAAAGCCTGGCTGGACCAACGTCCGTCCATGACCGGACGGCAGATCACCATCGCCCAGGCCCTCGGCGACAAAATGAAGCTCAGCCCCGGGCAGATCGCGAAGGCGTGCAAGCTGGGCGAATGCAAGTGACTCCACCCACTCGGCCCATCGCTATGAAGGCACTCCGTCGCTCCTGGAAATGGCCGCTGTGGCTCGCGCTGGTATGGAACAACTGTTCACCCAATTGAGCCGGGCCGTCGAAGGGGCTCCCATGGTGGCGCTCGGAGCCGCGTTCGTCTGGGGCGTCCTGAGCATCCTGCTCAGCCCCTGTCATCTGGCGAGCATCCCGCTGATCGTCGGCTTCATCAGCGACCAAGGGCGCGTCACCACGCGCCGCGCCTTCTGGACCGCCACGCTGTTCGCCGTCGGCATCCTCATCACCATCGCCGCCATCGGCGTCGTCACGGCCGCCGCGGGTCGGATGATGGGGGACCTCGGACGCTACGGGAACTACCTCGTCGCCCTCATCTTCTTCGTCGTGGGTCTGCACCTCCTGGGGGTGATTCCGATGCCGTGGACTGGTCCCGGCCAGGTCGGCATGAAGCGCAAAGGACTCCTCGCCGCCTTCATCCTGGGGCTGGTCTTCGGTGTCGCCCTCGGTCCCTGCACCTTCGCGTACATGGCGCCCATGCTCGGGGTCACCTTCCGGCTCGCGGCCTCGGACCTGATCTTCGGCGTCCTGTTGCTCGTGGCCTATGGCGTCGGCCATTGCGCCGTGATCGTCGCCGCGGGCGCGTCCACGGAGCGGGTCCAGCGTTTCCTCAACTGGAATGATCAATCCAAGGGCCTGGCCGTCCTCAAGACCGTCTGCGGCATCCTGGTCCTCCTCGGCGGCGTCTGGCTCATCCACACCTCTCCTTGATTCCCTACTCGGTCCAACAACCAACCCGAACTCAGTCCATGAACAATCCTGTCCCGCGTCGAGAGTTCCTTACCTCCGCCGGCGCCGTCGCGCTGGCGACAACCGCGACGTCCGTTCTTGGAGCGGAAGCCCCTGGCGGATCGCCCATGAAGCTGATCGGCGTCTCCTGCAGCCCGCGCAAGGGCATGACGACGGCCCAAGCCGTCCAAGCCGCCCTGGATGCCGCGAAGGCGGTATCGCCGCGTCTTCAGACGGAGCTGATCGATCTCGGCGGACTCTCGATCGCGCCTTGGTCGCCGCAACCGCCGGCGGACGACATGGCGGGCCTGCTGCCGAAGTTCCGCGACCCGGCGCTTGGTGGCCTGGTCATCGGGTCCCCGTGCTATTTCCGGTCCTTGTCCGGGTTGGCCAAGTGTTTCCTGGAACGGCTCGCGCCGCTGCGCGAACCCGTGATGGTCCTCGCCGACAAGCCGTTTGGCGTCGTGACGGTGGGCGCCTTCCGCAACGGCGGACAGGAACTGACCATTCAGGAGATCCAGACCATTCTCCTTTGCTTCGGGATGATCCCGGTGGGGGGGCATGCCCCGGCCTTCCAGGGCGCCACGCTACTCTCGGCGGGTGACAGCATCGCGCGGGACGAACTCGGCTTGGGAACGGCCGCGCAGGTCGGCAAACGCGTCGCGGAAGCGGCGCTCCGCCTCGCGCCAGGCACCCGGCCATGATCGGGAATTGCGAGCAGGAGGGCGGTCCGCTCGGAGCCAAAGGCAAGACCTCTTGCGAAAACCACCCGCGCGTCAAACCCTCGGAAATGTTCGCCGCTCCGTCGCCGCCGTCGGGCATTCCCGCTGGCAAAGCTCGGGGAATCTCCGTGCGCGCGGTGCTTCGCGACGGCGATGGAAAGGTCCTGTTCCTCCGTCGGGCAATTGATTCGAAACGATTCGGGGGTCAATGGGAACTGCCCGGGGGCAAACTGAACGCCGGCGAAACGATCGAGGACGCGCTGCGCCGCGAGGTGCGGGAAGAGGTCGGCTTCGAGGTCGTGGTCGGCGCCCTATTGGGTGCCACGGAACTCGAATTGGATCGGGTGAAGATCGTGAGCCTCCATCACGTCGTCGAACGAGTCGCGGGTGAGCTTCAGCTTTCCGCGGAGCACAGTGAGTTCCGATGGGTCGCGCGGGCGGAGTTCGAAGTGCTCGATCTCGCCCCCACCGTTCGCGAGTTCGTGTTGCGACGGCAAGGTGTTTGAAGAGATCGCCTCCGCTTGTCGTCGATTTGCACAAGCCAAGGTGGCCGAGGGGGCGTCGCGGCAATCACCCACGGACCAATTCACCACCGTCAGCGAGCAACCTTCTCGGCGGATTTGGCGTCGTTCCAGCTTTTGTCCAGCGGGACACCCGGGGGTCATTCGATCAGGCTTGAACTGGGCTACCCTCCCCTTGCGGGGGCCGGCCGTGGAGTGAATGGTCCCGGCATGCAGCTGCCGACCAGTCCGGTCACCCTGAGCGTTGAGCAGATCGACATGCTCAACCGCCACCTCTCCACGGTGAGGCACGACATCAACAATTGCCTGGCTCTCGTGGTCGCGGCGGCGGAACTGACCCGCATGAATCCCGAGATGGCGGATCGGCTGATGGGCAAGGTGCTGGAGCAGCCTCCAAAGATCTCGGACAACATCAGGCTCTTTAGCGGGGAATGGGAGAAGCTGATGGGTATCACAAAGAATTGAACTCCGCGCTTCGTCCCTTGAGTCACCGACTGTGGAAGAAATCCCTTCGCGCGTTTCGATCCGGGGGCTCCCGCCGCCCGATCAGTGAATTCCCCGAAGGGCGCGCATGAAATTGACCAGCTCCGCCCTCGCGGATTGGGTTCCGCCGTCGGAGGTGTGGAAGACGCGATTCGCGCGGATGTCGAAGGGGAGGCTTTCCCGATTGGGGGAGAAGAGCAGTAGGAACTTCTCCAAGGCCATCGCGAAACCGGCTTCGAAGTACACGTTGGGATTCTCGAACGGGATGTAGACCGCGACGAAGTGAGCGTCGCGGATCCGGTTGAGGAGTTCGACGTTGATGGCTTTGACGGTCGCAATTTCATCCATTCGTCTGAGAGCATATCCGGCCTCATGCATCCATGGCGACAGTGTGTCCTGGTACCATCGGTCACACTCCGTCCGTCCGTAAGGCATGACTACGAAGCCGTACTGGCTTCTCACCATGGATTTCACTTTTTCGAGCAGCACCTTCTCCGCCCATAAAACGATGGACTGCTCCGGCCGAGGCTTGGCTAGGAAGCGGAAGTTGGAGTTGAACTGGGACACCTGACCGCGGAGGTCATATTGGGACATCAGGAGGACCGAATGGGAACCCAGGATCCGGCCGATGTCCTCGGCCAGCAGGAGTCCCCCGAGCGGGGCCTGCCGGTACGGGATCTTGGCGTCGATTATCGCCATGTCGAAGAGACGGTGCTGGGCCAGATGAAGCGCTTCCGCCGGCATGCAGACGCACTCCACTTCGTGCTTCAGTCCTTCCTGCAGGACGTCGCGGTACACGTCCAAGACCTCGCTCTGATCGTCCACGACCAGCAACGTCAGCTTTTCAGTCCGATCCATGATGGCTCCTACTTCACGTCCCAGGGCAGCAGCACCCGCAGGCAAGCCCCGCCGTCCTCGGGATTGAACGCATGAAAACGTCCGTTCAGCCGAGTCGTCAATTCCTGCACGAGGAACAGGCCGTATCCGCCGGTCCCGGCAGTTTTCGGCGCGCGCAGGCGCTGTTGTTGGATGTCCGACAGGATTCCGGTTGGCAGGCCTGGGCCGTTGTCCGAGCACTCGATTTGAGTCAGTCGTTGCCGCCCGTCGTTCGCGACGGTCAGCGACACGCGCGGGTCGCCCAGGTGGCCGCAGGCCTGACCCGCGTTGTGGAGCAGTTCGCTGACCACAAAGGCCATCAATCCCGCGGGGAGAGGGGGGCGGTCGTCGACCGATCCGATCGAAAAAGCCCAAGTGACATGAGGCAGTTGGTTGGAAATCTCCTCGCAAAGCACATCGAGTTGTTCGGTGGAACCAGATCCCTCGTCGGCCGCATAAAAGTCGCGTGAAATCTCCTGCATCAGCCGCAAATAGGCCCCCAGATGGGAGACCTGCGCTTGGAGACGCGCCCGGGCCGTGGCGTTGATCGGAGCGCCGGGACTGGAACGTTGAAGGACTTCAAGCTGACCGTTGAGGCTCATCTGGGTGTTCAGCGCGTTGTGCAGGAGGCCGCCCATGAGGAATGGATAAAGGTCTTCGTGGGCTGGCGGGGCCGAGTTCGGCAGCCGCGGCGCGACTTCGGACTTCGGCTCGATTGGCCCGGGCGGACGTCGGGTCAAGAGTGACTCGATGGACCGCAGCAGCCGTCCCACATCAATGGAGGAGGAAGGCTTTTGTAGAAAGCAATCAACGCCTAGTCCTGTGGCGATACGCTCGGACTCTGGGTCCGCCAGCGCGGTGAGCACGGCGACCGGCAACCTGGGCCGCAGTTCACGAACTTTCGCGACGAGCTGTAGCCCATTCATCTTGGGCATGCTCAGGTCGACGATAAACGCGGTGAATTCCTCGCAAGAGATCAGTTCCAGGGCCTTTTCTCCGGATTCCGCCGTTTGGACATCCGGAGCATCAGGCAGGCCGCCGAGGAGTTCCCGGTACAACTCCAGGATGTCGGGGTCATCGTCGACGAGCAGGATTCGCCGGCGCTCAGCCATGGACATGCGGTTCGAGCTGTCGCGGTGGAGTATTCCAGACGCCCGCGATGGGTAGGGAATCCACTCGCGGGACGTTGGGCGCGAGCCCCCTTCTTTTCAAGCCCGGGCTTCCCACCCAGACCTCAGCGCTCTGACCGGGATCCATTCCCGAAATTTTGGGGAGGCGGCCTCGCTGGAGGCGCGAGGCCGTTCCTTCCCCGGGGGGACTTGGGCGTGATAGGACAGCGGACGATTCGTGATCCCCCGGGCTCGCGAACCCTTCCTCATGGAGCGGCGCATCCATCCGCGCGAACCGATACATGGGCTCGATGCCTGTCCAATCGTGGGTCGATGGTTCTCGCAGCCAAGAGCTCATTCTTGCCGCCACCGATCAGGATCTGCTAGGGACCGATGGTCCGCCTCGACCATGCCCAACCCTGCTAGCCGCCGGTCCTCGCTCTCGTCGCCTTCCCTCCCCTCTCCCGTGGTGGTCGCCGGCGACATCTGTCTCGATGTCGTTGGCGTGCCCATGCCGCGGCCGTCATCCCCGGACGCCGTCATCCCCAACTGGCGTCTCACCGGCGAAACGCGGACCCATCACCTGCGGGGCGGCGCCCTGCTGCTGTCGCGGTGGGTCGCCGAAGCCTGCGAAGGGCGATCCGTTGTCGGCCCTGTCATCCCGCGGCCGGTGGATCCGTCCGGGACTCGGGCGCCGGACCTTCCGCTGTCGGATGAGGAACTGCCCGGCCTCAAGCGCCAGGACCTGGTGCATTCGATCCTGGAAGCCGTGGCCGACGGCGACGTCGCCCGCCTTGCGCGCGCGCACGGCTATTCCGGTCCGGACCTTGGCGATCCCCGCCTCGCTCCCGCTCTTCCCGGAGACGTTCCCGAGGCCGGGCTCGTGGTGCTCGACGACACGGGCAACAGCTTTCGGCATCGGCGGGATCTTTGGCCGAAGGCCCTCACAACGCCGGGGGCGAAGCCTTGGGTGGTGTACAAGCTCCACCGGCCGTTGCCGGTCTCGGATGTTTCCGACCCGACCTTCCGCGATTCGAACCCGCTTTGGAACGAGGTTTGCCGGCGCCACGGCGACCGTTTGATCGTGATCGTCGATGCCGACGATCTGCGTTTCGCCGGGGCGATCGTCAGCCGGGGGCTTTCCTGGGAAAGCACCGCGCTGGATCTCGTTCGCGAATTGGCGGGGAACGCGACCTTCGCCTCGCTTCACGAGTGCCGGCATCTGATCGTCCGCTTCGGTCTGGATGGGGCCGTGTATCGAATGAATTCGGGTTCGCGTCGCTTGCCCGAGGCCTGGTTGGTTTACGACCCCATGGGCATCGAAGGCGGGTTCCTGCACGGGCACCTGGCCCGGCGGCGCGGGGGCATGGTGGGGTTCGGTTCCGCGTTCGTGGCGGCGGTGGCGGGAAGGCTGGCCGCGGCGGAGCGTGAGGCCGGTGGGTGGGCGACTTCGGACGACGCCGAGCCGCCGTCGGCGATCGTGGACGGCATCCGGTGCGGGTTGGGAGCCGGGCGCCGGTTGCTCGAGCTCGGCTTCGGGAGTATTCGAGCTCCGGCGTACCCGGGACGTGATCTTTTCGCGGGGACCACCCGCGCGGATTTCCCCTTTCTCCGGATTCCCGCCGTGACCGGGGGCCGTGACGCGGGCGTGCCTTGGGCCATCCTCGACACACTCCTACCCGCCGGAGCCTCGGCGTTGGAGGTGGCGATGGATCTGGTTCGAACCGGTCGCGCGGCGGCGCTCGGCGCGGCGCCCTTGGGCGTCTTCCACGACCTGCGCACCTACGATCGGGCGGAGATCGAAACCTACCGGGCGATCAGCCACCTGCTGCGGGAATACCTCGAACGACCCGCGGCGAAGCGCCCGCTGAGCCTCGCCGTCTTCGGGCCGCCCGGCTCCGGCAAGTCCTTCGCGGTTTCGGAAGTCGCCGAATCGGTGCGAGGGAAGACGGTCATCGAGACCCTCACCTTCAACGTGTCGCAGTTCGGTGACCCGGAGGAGTTGGCGGCGGCGCTCCACCTGGTTCGGGACCAGGGACTGCGCGGGGTGGTGCCCTTGGTGTTCTTCGACGAATTCGATGCCGCGCTGCGTGGTCAGAAGTTGGGATGGCTGCGCTATTTTCTGGCGCCGATGCAGGACGGGGAATTCATCGATCGAGGCGCCGCCCACCCCATCGGGAAGGCGGTGTTCATCTTCGCGGGTGGAACGGCGGGCACCTACGCGGAATTCATCCGCCCGCTCCCGGCGCACCGTGGATCGGCCCCGGATTCGGGGGCGCCGGCGCCCAAGGCCTCGCGGAGGGAGGACGCCCAGGCGGATGCGTTCCGTGACTGCAAGGGGCCGGACTTTGTCAGCCGGCTGCGGGGGCACGTCGATGTTCCCGACATCGCGCACGACCGGTTGCCAGGATCGGTGGCGGTCTTGTTGCGGCGGGCCCTCGTGCTGCGATTTCAGTTGAAGACCAAGGCGGCCGCGATGATGGACCCGGCGGGACGGGTGCCCATCGACACGGGAGTGTTGCGGGCGTTCCTGCAGGTGTCTCATCCGCGGCATGGCGTGCGTTCGCTGGTGGCGCTGCTGGAGATGAGTTCCTTCAGCGGACGTCCCTCTCTGGACGCGTCCTGCCTGCCGGCGCCGGACCAACTCACGATGCACGCTCCGGCCCAGGAATTCCTCGGCCTCGCGCGGCATCCGTCGCCGTTCGGGAACGACGTCGATCGTGTGGCCCGGGCGATCCACGAGATCTACCTCAAGGCGCGGCGGCGGGACCGGACCTATGATCCGAAGAAGCGGACGCACCAGCGGTGGGACAAGCTTCCGGAAGACGTGAAGGAGTCGAACCGAGGTCAGGCGAACCAGATTCCGGCGCAGTTGCTCTCGATCGGACTCACGTTCGAGGAGCGGATCGGCGCCAGGGGCGCCGCGATCCGGTTGACGGCCCGGCAGGTGGAGCCTCTGGCGCGGCGGGAACACGAACGCTGGATGGCCGAGAAGCGGCGCGAAGGTTGGGTGTACGGCCCGAAGCGCGACGACCGGCGGCGGATCCATGATTGCCTGCGTCCGTGGGAGGAGCTTGGAGCCGCCCGCGAGAAGGACCGGGAAGCCGTCCGCGCGATCGGTCGCCACCTGGATGCCGCCGGATTTCGGATTGTTCCGGCGACTCGCGTCCGAGCCGAAGAGGGCTGAACGGCGTCGACCTCGGACGACGGCCGGGTCATGCCTTGCGCCATTGACGCCGCCGAGCGGTCGCGGAAGCTCCGGGTAAATCATGAATCCCGATGCTCGCTTTTCCCAGGATGCGTTTCGGACAAAGCTGTCCGACCCGGCGGCTCTGGGCGGATACGTTCGCCAGCGGATCGTGGTCGACCGGGACACCGGATTCGTCCCGCTCCTTCAGCCGAGCCTCGAAGAGGCGATTCGGACCTGCGAGGACCAGATCGCGGTCGGGGTCAATATCCCGTGGGCCATCTATCGGATCGCGGCTTTCCGGTTGCTGTTGGGCCCTGAGCACGAATGGGAATGCCTGGCGGCCTTGGCCCGCGCGGTTCAACGGCCCCAAGTCCGGTCTTTTCTGGATTCGGCGCTCAAGACCGCCAGCTTGCTGGGGTCGGCGGATCCCCATCGTCACGACGTTCAATGCGTCCAGCGGTTTCTCGTCGCGGCCCTGGCCGCGCGCTTCCCGGACGCCGCGTCCCTCGAGGAGGTGCGTCGGCGAGCGACCGCCGACAAGCCCCCGATCCAAGGACCCGTGGTCATCGTGGCGGGGGGCTGCGACCCGGCGCGCACAGGCGATCTCGACGGGTATCGCGACCTGCTGCGACGCGGGTTCGCGGATTTCGAGGGGACCCTCATTTCAGGCGGCACGCGGGAAGGAGTCTGTGGACTGGTGGGTGAACTGGGGGAATCCCGCGTCGACCGGATCCACACGATCGGTTACCTGCCGAAATCGTTGCCGGCGAACGGTACAGCCACCCGGGACGAACGGTATCACGAACTCCGGAACGGCAAGCACCGGGACCGGTTTTCCGCGTTGGAACCGATCCAATACTGGCTCGACATTCTCGATTCCGGCATCGCGCCGGAGGATGTGCGCGTCCTGGGCATCAACGGCGGTTCGATCGCCGCGCTCGAATACCGCTTTGCTTGGGCCCTGGGCGCCCGGGTCGCCATCGTCCGCGCCAGTGGCCGCGAGGCGGACGTCCTGGAACAGGAGATCCAGGCCCACGAGTTCCAGGGAGTCATCGTCCTTCCCGACGACGCCATGTCGGTCCGCGCGTTCATCCACGGCGGCGCGCCGGATGCGACGGCCTCCGGCTTGGGGCCGGAGGATCGGGAGCGGCTCGCGCGATTCATTCACGCCCGATTCCTGGAAGAGAACCGTCACAAGAACCAGGACCGGGCGATGCGGATCTGGGAGCACCTCGACCCGGATCTCCGGCAGTCCAATCTCGACCAGATCGACTCCATGCGAAGCATCCTCAGGTCGGTCGGATACGAGGTGCGTCCCGCCTCGGGACCGATCCGATGTCCCAGTTTTTCCGACGAGGTGATCGAACGAATGGCGGAAATGGAGCACGGCCGCTGGGTCGTGGAGCGGTTGCAGTCGGGCTGGCACCACGCCGAAGCGCGCGATTCCGCCCAGCGACGCAGCCCGTATCTTGTCGGGTGGGATGATCCCAGGCTGGGAGACGACGTGAAACAATGGGACCGCGACAATGTCCGGCGGTTCCCGAAGCTTCTGGCGGATGCGGGTTACGAAATGGCGCTCCGCCTCGCCCCAGGCACCCGGCCATGATCTGGAACTTGCCATCGCGAAGGGAGGCACGACCAAGGGACAGGTCTTTTGTTGGCCGAGGCGGTTGGGGGTTTGGTGCGAATCGCAGCCTCGGGAGCGGCGGCTTACGAGCCGCCGGATGCCCGAGGGCGGCTGGTAAGCCGCCCCTCCTCCCGACCCGTGAGGGAGGCGATCACGCCGAGGAGTCGGGCGAGGTGGGCTTCGGGGGTCCAGGCGCGGGCGTGTTCCCAGGCGCCTCGACGCAGGGCCTGCCAATGCGCGGGGTCCCCGAGGGCCCGCGCGACGGCGCGGGCGAGCGATTCAGGTTTTGGGGGAATCCCGGTCGCCAATTCCCCGGTCACGCCGGGTAGTAGCCACTCGGGGATTCCACCGGACGCGTAGCCCGCGGAGGGAACCCCGAGGCAGGCCGCTTCAAGCCCGACAAGGCCGAACGGCTCCGGCCACGTGCTGGGAACCGCCAGGAGATCGATGCCGGCCAGGATCTGGTTCCGCTGGGCGAGCGTGATCCACCCCAGCGCTTCGGTGGCGAGTCCATCCCGCTCCGCGACGGCGAGAAGGCCGTCCCGTTCGGGTCCGTCGCCGGCGACCACGAGTTGGAGCGGGCGACCCAGGCTGGCCTGGGCCTGGACGAGGGCGGGGACGAGGTGGTCGAGGCCTTTCTGGGGAGTGACGCGGCCGAGGAAGAGAACCCGGCCGGTGGGCGGTCTCGGCGCGGGCGGGGCGGGGGCGGGAACGACGCCGGGTGGGAAGAGGGGCACGCGATGGATCCGGGCGGGATCGATGCCGTTCCGTTCGAACTGGGACGCCACATGCCGGCTGGCGACGAGGATGGCCGCGTAGCGCCGGAGGATGGCGTGGCGGCGGGCCTCGATCCGGTAGCGCTGGATCATGGTCCAGGGGTTTCGGCCCCCGCAGCGCAGGGGGAGGTAGACGGCGAGACACGCCGCGCCGAACGCGCGCCGGCACGGGATGACTTCGCGGCCGGCGTGGCAGCGGGTGCCGCTGACGCAGATCCCGTAGTAATTGTGGGCGAAGAGGAGCGCCGGAAACCGGCGGGTCAGGTGGTCCTCGAGGTTGGGGTCGTCGAGGCCATGGTTGTAGATCCAATCCGGGGCGAAGGCCTGAACGTCGGCGAGGACGGCGCGGATCGGGCGTCCCGTCGTGGCGATGCGCGGGATCGGCGGGGCGCTTTCGAGGACGAGATCGAGGCCCTCGGGGGCGGACTGTTCGTGAAGAAGGGCGAGGGAATGGCCGGCGGCGTGAAGGAGCGGCAGGACGGACTGAAGATGGGTTTCGACGCCGCCTCCGAAACCGAGCTGGCGGGTCGCGACTAGGAGGCGCATGGGCCGTCCGGGGCCACGCGCTGGGTGTGGCGGATGTCGGTGGCCTCGTGCAGGTAGACGACCTCCTCGGCGATGTTCTTGGCGTGGTCGCCGATGCGTTCGAGGCGTTTGCTGATCGCCATGAGGTTGAGGCAGCGCGTCGTGTTTCCAGGGGATTCGACGATCAGCGCGGTGAGCTCGCTCTGGAGTTGTTTGTTGAGGCCGTCGACTTGTTTGTCGCGCGGAACGATGGCGCGGGCGCGGGTGCAATCGCCGGTGACGAAGGCGTCCAGGGATTCGGCCAGCATCTCGGAGACCATCGCGGCCATGCGGGGAAGGTCGATCGGCGCCTTGAGTTGCGGTTCGCGGTTGAGATCCCGGGCGCGCCGGGCGATGGCGGTGGCTTCGTCGCCGACACGTTCCAGGTCGTGGCTGACCTTGGTGGCGACCATGATGAGGCGGAGGTCGCGGGCGAGGGGCGCGCGCAGGAGGAGTTGGATGGCGAGTTCGTCGATGGCGATCTCGAGGTCGTCGAGGAGCGAGTCGTCCTCCTCGACTCGCCGTCCGAGTTCGTCGTCGCGTTCGACGACCGCGCGGACCGCGTTGCGAATCGACTCGGCGGCGTAGCTGGCCATGGTGAGGAGCTGTTGCCGGAGGCCGTCGATGCTGGCTTCGAAGTGGGTCATGGGATGGCGGGCGCGTCCCGTCCTGGTGCGGGGAGGGTCAGCCGAAACGGCCGGTGACGTAGTCCTCGGTCTGTTTTCTTCCGGGGTTGGAGAAGATCTTGACGGTGGTGTCGTACTCGATGAGTTCGCCGAGGTAGAAGAACGCGGTGTGATCGGAGATCCGGGTCGCCTGCTGCATGTTGTGGGTGACGATGACGATGGTGAACTCCTTTTTGAGGTCGAGGATGAGTTCCTCGATCTTGGTGGTGGCGAGGGGGTCGAGGGCGGAGGCGGGTTCGTCCATCAGGATGATCTCGGGGCGGATGGCGATGGCCCTCGCGATGCAAAGGCGTTGTTGCTGGCCGCCGGAGAGGCCGAGGGCGCTCTGGTGGAGGCGGTCCTTGACCTCGTCCCAGAGGGCGGCGCCGCGGAGGGAACGTTCCACCACCTCGTCGAGGGTGCGTCGGTCGCGGGTGCCGTGGAGGCGGAGTCCGTAGGCGACGTTCTCGTAGATGGATTTGGGAAACGGATTGGACTTCTGAAAGACCATGCCGACGCGTTTCCGGAGCTCGATGACATCGACGTCGGGGCCGTAAATGTCTTCGCCGCCGATCGAGCACCGGCCGGTGACCCGGACGTGGTCGATGAGATCGTTCATGCGATTGAAGCAGCGGAGCAGGGTGGATTTACCGCAGCCGGACGGACCGATGAAGGCGGTGACGAGTCGTTCCTGGACGGCGAGGGAGATCCCTTTGAGGGCCTGGGTCTTGCCGTAGAACAGCTCCAGGTCGCGGGTGACGATGAGGGGCGGGGCGGCGGCTTCGGGGGTGGACGGGCCGGGACCCGTGGCGTCGGGAGCGACGGCAATGGGGTTGGCCTGGGCGGGATGGGAGGGCGGCATGGGGTGGTGGTCGGTCCGTTAGTGGGCGGAGCGCATCGACCGCCGGATGCGGGCGCGGATGAGGACGGCGACGATGTTCAGGAGGAACGTGAGCATGAGCAGGACGACGACGGTGCCGAAGAGGATGGGGCGCGTCTGCTCGACGTTGGGGGACTGGGTGGACAGGACGTAGACGTGGTAGGCGAGGTCCATGAACTGGTCGGTGAGCGAGTGGGGGGTGTCCTTGAGGTAATACGCGGCGCCGGTGAAGAGGATGGGGGCGACTTCGCCGGCGGCGCGGCTGACCGCGAGGATGCCGCCGGTGAGGATGCCCGGCAGGGCGTTGGGGAGGACGATCCGGACGATGGTTTCGAGCCGGGTGGCGCCGAGGGCCAGGCTGGCTTCGCGCAGGCCCGGGGCGATGGATTTGAGGGCCTCCTCGGTGGCGACGATGACGACGGGCAGCGTCATGACGGCGAGGGTGAGGGACGCCCAGAGGAGGGCGGGTCGACCCCAGCGCGGGGCGGTCGCCCCGGTGAGGGTGTCGAGGCCGCCGCCAAGGAAGCTGATGAAGAACCCGACGCCGAAGAGGCCGAAGACGATGCTGGGGACGCCCGCGAGATTGCCGACGGCGCTGCGGATGACGCGGGTGAGCGGGGACGCGGGGTTGGCGTATTCGGTGAGGTAGAGGGCGGTGACGACGCCGACCGGGATGACGAAGAGCGTCATGAGAACGACGCGGGCGGCGGTGCCGACCAGCATGGGGAAGACGCCGGCCTTGGTGGTGTCGAACATGTCGGCGTCGGTTCCGCCGAAGAGGAAGCGCCAGGAGATCTGTCCGCCGCCGAGCCAGGCGAGGTACGCGAGGATGACGGCGAGGAGGGCGAGGATGAGCGCGGTGCTCAGCCCGGTGAGGCCGGTGAAGACGAGGGCGGCGACGTCGGTTCGGGCGCGGGCGAATCGGCGCTTCATGATCGGCCTTCGAGGTTTTTCCGGAGGCGGTGCATGACGACCTCGCCGAGGATGTTGGTGGCGAACGTGACGATGAAGAGGAGGGCGCCCAGGACGAACAACATGCGGTAGTGGTGGCCTCCGACGACGGTTTCGCCGAGTTCGGCGGCGATGGTGGCGGTGAGGGTGCGCGTGGGTTCGAAGAGGTTGGCGGAGAGGGACGCCGCGTTGCCGCTGGCGATGAGGACGACCATGGTTTCGCCGATGCAGCGTCCGAACCCGAGCACGACGGCGGCGAAGAGGCCGGGGAGGGCCGCGGGGACGACGATGCGCCAGGCGGCGGACCATCGGGACGCGCCGAGGGCGAGGGCGGCCTGGGAGTAGGAACGGGGCACGCTCGTCAGGGCATCCTCGGCGATGGAGAAGATGAGGGGGATGCCGGCGAGGGCGAGGGCGATGCCGGCGAGGCCGGCGTTGAGCCGGAATTGGAGGCCGAGCAGGGACTGCAGGGCGGAGGCGAGGACGATGGCGGCGAAGGCGCCGAGCACCACGGACGGGATCGCGGACAGCATCTCGATGGCGGGCTTGATCCACTCCTTCATCCACGGTCGGGCGAGTTGGGAGACGTAGATGGCGGCGCCGAGGGAGACGGGGACGGCGAAGAGCATGGCGACGAGCGTGGTCTTGAGGGTGCCGACCACGAGGGGAACGATGTTGTATTTGTGGATCTTGGAGACGGGCTGCCAGACGTAGGCCGGGCGATCGTAGTCGGTCCACTGATACGGCTTCAGGAGGTAGCGCCATGCGACGGTGTTCACGCCGGCGTCGCGATCGGTGGGGATCTCCTTGGCGGCATCGATCCGGACCTCCATGAGGGCCTGGAGGGTTTCGCGGTCCATGTCGGCGAATTCAGCCGGCGTCAAATCGAGGTATTCGCGGAGTCGCTCCGGGGGGAGTTGATCCATGGCTTCCACGGGGAGGGGTTGACCCTCCTGGTTGGCGGCGCTGCTGATCCGGCCGGTGAGGATGGGAAAGGCCTCGCGACCGACGAACAGGAAGATGAGGAACACCATCGCGATGGCGGTGAGGGAAATCGCGAAGATGAGCTTCTCGGCGAGGAATTCGAGGGGGCGCCGGCGCTGGCCGCGCCGGATCGCCCGCCAGCCCGACGCGGGTCGGGGGAAAGGGTTCGGGGCGGGATCCGGCACGGGCCAAAGGCTAGGCGGGGGAGGGTGGCGCGCCAATGGGCAATCGGGGAAGCGGGGATCCGATCAGGGACGCCGAAGGCTCGGGGGCAGGGGGTAATAGCCGACGTCCTTGACGACGTCTTGGCCCTCCTCGCCGCGGATCCATTCCAGGAACCGTTGGATCTCGCCCTTCTCGAGTTGGGGGTTGAGGTAGACGTACAGGTGGCGCCAGATCGGGTATCGCTGGCTGACGACGGATTCCTCGGTGGGAGCGATGGCTTCGCCTCCCCGGGTTGTGGCGATCTTGAGGGTCTTGGCTCCGGACCCGTAGGCGGCGCCTCCATAGCCGATGCCGTTCGGGTCCTCGGCGACTTGCTGGAGCACCTGGGCGGTGCCGGCGAGCGTTTGAGCCTTGGCGGCGAAGTCGCGGCCGAGGAGGACATGCTCCTTGAAGAACTCGTACGTGCCGGAGCTGTTTTCGCGGCTGTACAGGATGATGGGAGCGTCCGGTCCGCCGACCTCTTTCCAGCGTGTGATCCGCCCCGTGAAGATCTCCCGGAGATCCTCGACGCAGATGGATTCGATCGGGTTGTCCGCATGCACGTAGATGGACAACCCGTCGAGGGCGACGGCGTACTCCTTCGGATTCCTGCCGAACGCCTTGATGCATTGTTCGCGTTCCTTCGCGCGGATTTTGCGCGACGCGCTGGCGATGTCGGTTTGACGGTTCTGAAGGGCGGCGAAGCCGGTTCCCGAGCCGCCGCCGGTGACTTGGATCTTGGTGTCGGGATACTTCCGCATGAACACCTCGGCCCATTTCTGGCCGAGGATGACCATGGTGTCGGAGCCCTTGATGGTCACGTTGCCGGCGAAGGCGGCGGTGGAGAAGAGCAGCACTGCGAAGGCGCCGGCGATGCGACGGGTGGAATTCATGGCTTCGATCGGGTGGGTGGGCGGCGACGGGTTGGAGAGTGTTGGGTGGCTCGACCGAGGAGGGTCGCGTCTGGAACGGACCTTGCGACCGACGTGTCGCGTCCGAGTGGCGTGAATGTGTCGATTGGGTGACGAAGGACGGGAAGTCCCGGCGCGCGAAGGGTTCGAGTCCGCTTCAAATCCATGATTGGTAATGACTTGGGAAAGTATCGTGACTGACACGTGACGTCCTCGGGGCGGACCGGATAGTCTGCGCGGGTCGCGTGGTTGCCGAATTTCGGAAGTCCGGGCACGCTGCGACGGAATCTTTCCACCATGTTCTCCCTCCAACGGTTTCTCGCCAAAGACGATGTTTTCCTGGACCTGCTGGAAGCCTGCGCCGACGAGGCGAAGACCAGCGTGAAAAGCCTGACGGCGATCCTCAACGGGGATGCGCAGTTGGCGAACCTGGACATCTTTCTCGGCTCCGAGCGGCGGGAACGGAAGCTCCTGAAGGAGATCGAGGAGAAGTTGGTCCAGACCTTCATCACGGGCATGGAGCGGGAGGATATCGAGGCCTTGTCACGGGCGCTCTACAAGCTGGTGAAGACGACGGAAAAATTCGCCGACCGATACCGGCTGGTGAGCGACCTGGTGCAGGGCGTGAATTTCAAGCCGCAGTCGGCGTTGATCGAGCAGGCCGTGTCGATTTTGGGCGAGATGATCCGTGACCTTCGGAAGCTGCCGCCGCTGGAGCGGGTGAAGGAGTTGAATGACCGGTTGGAGGCGACGGAAGACGCCGCGGACAAGGTGGTGGACGGGTTGGTGCGCGACCTCTACCACGCGAATCTGCCTCCCGGCCAGTTCCTGGCGCGGAAGGACCTGTACGACCTCCTGGAGAAGCTCGTCGACCGTTGTCGGGACGTCGGAGCGATCGTCACCCATATCGTGCTCAAGAACTCCTGACCGCCATGACGCTCATAGTCTGCGTCATCCTGGTGGCGCTGGTGTTCGAGTACATCAACGGCTTCCACGACACGGCGAATTCGATCGCGACCGTGGTGGCGACGAAAGTGCTGACGCCGCGCCAGGCGGTGGTCCTGGCGGCGGTCACGAACCTCGCGGGGGCGCTGAGCGGGGCGGCCGTCGCCAGCACGATCGGAAAGGGGTTGGTGGACATCACGTACGTGACCTCGGCCACCATCCTTTGCGGATTGTCGGGCGCGATCGCCTGGAACCTTCTGACCTGGTGGAAGGGACTGCCGTCGAGTTCCAGCCACGCGCTGATCGGCGCCCTGGTGGGATCCACGCTCGCGGCGGCGGGCAACAACTGGGGCGTCATCAAATTCCTCGAAACCAGCACCAAGAAGATCACCTCGATCGATCCCGCCACGGGCGCTTCGGTGGCGGGGACCGTGGAAGTTCAGAGTGGGCTGGTCCCGAAGGTGATCATTCCGATGTTCACCTCGCCTTTGTTGGGCCTCCTGATCGGCCTCGTGGTGATGGGCCTGCTCTACGTCAGCCTGCGCAATTGGCGCCCGCGCAAGGTCAATTCGGTGTTCGGCAAGGCGCAGCTTCTGAGCAGCGCCTGGATGGGTTTCAGTCACGGGATGAATGACGCCCAGAAGACCATGGGCATCATCGCGCTGGCCCTGGTCTCGGCCACCACGGGCGGGGCTTTCGATCACTTGCCGGGGATGCTGAGCTTCCTGAAAACCCCGGCCCCGGGTGAAGGGCAGGTCCTCCATGTGGCCGTGTGGATCAAGGTGGTTTGCGCGCTGACCATGGCGGCGGGCACCTACGCCGGAGGCTGGCGGATCATCCGGACGCTTGGACACAAGATGGTGAAGCTGCATCCCGTCCACGGATTCGCCGCGGAAACCACCGCCGCGACGATCATCGGAGTCGCCAGTCACTGGGGAATTCCCCTCTCCACGACCCACGTCATTTCGTCGGCGATCATGGGAGTGGGAGCCGCGAAGAGCGTGAAGGCGGTGAAATGGTTCGTGGTCGAGAGGATGCTCTGGGCCTGGTTCTTCACCATCCCGGTCACCGCCGGTTTGGGATACGTCCTGGTGCGCCTGATGAATTGGTTCGCCCTGTAGCGCCGACTTTCAGTCGGCTCTGTTGGAAGGATCGCGGTCGGCCGGCTGAAAGCCGGCGCAGGAGTTTGGCCATTTTTCGGCGGCTGGTAAGCCGCCGCTCCTGGGGGATTGATCGAGGAAACGAGGGGGACCACGGAGGATGACGTGGAGAGGCGGCTTACTAGCCGCCAGAGCCGGCTGAAAGCCGGCGTTGCATGCGCCGGGCGTCGGATTACGGAGCTCGGTTCGCGGAGAGCGGCAGCGCGATGAGGTGGCGCTGATCGCGAAGGTACAGGGTGCCCCCGGCGTAGGCGGGGTGGCTCCAAGTCTTGCCGCAAACCTGGTCGCGGCCGAGTTCCCGGTAGCCGGCCGGATCCGCCTGGATGAGGACAAGCTGGCCGATCTCACTCAGGACGAGGAGCCGATCCTGGGAAGCGATCGTCGCGGAATAACCGGTGAGCGGCTTTTCTCCGAACCCCCGGCGCGACCACCGTGTCGTTCCCGTGGCCGCGTCGAGGCACACGAAATCCCGGTCGGGCCCCTGTCCGTACAGGTGGCCGTCGACGAGGACGGTGGTGGCCAGGCTGGTCTTGAGCTGGGGCCGCGCCCAGTGCTCCACCGCGGTCTGTCCGCGCCCGGATTGACCCGCGACACGGAAGGCCCGGGTGCCGATCGTGTGGGAGGAGACCACGATGGTGTCGCCGTCGAACACGGGAGTGACCGCGTGCCGGTTGGCGTGGGATTTCAGGGGAATCCGCCAGAGTTCCGTTCCCCGGTCGGCATCCAATCCGAGCAGGGAAAACGCGGTGTAGGCGACGACTTGGGATCGCCCGGCGAGCGGGCCTCCCATCAAAGCGGCATACGCAGCCTCGTCGTTTCCGGAGCGCCAGAGTTCGCTGCCCGAGCGCTTGTCGAAGCACACGATCGTCGCGCCGTTGGTGGAACCGACGGAGACGGCGACGCGATCGCCGACGATGACGGGAGCGCCCGTGTTGCCACGGCGGCGGGCGGCGGCGTCGGCCTGGTCTTTGCCCCCGAGGTAGGTGACGGCGTAGTCGCGGGCGAAACTGAAGCCCCAAAGCCGCCGGCCGTCACTCTGATCGAGGCATGCGAACTCGCCTTGGAGGGACTGGACGTAGAGTCGGCCGTCGTCGGCGACCGGGGTGCAGCGGGGCCCCGTGCCCCATTCATCGCCGTCCGAAGGCGCGAAAGGCGCCTTCCAGACGGGTTCGCCGGTCCGGGCGTCCAGCGCGTGGGCCACTTCCCGGCCGTTCTCCTCGTCGAGATGGAACACGCGATTGCCGACGACGACTGGGCTGGCGAAACCGGGGCCGACGGGACGGCGCCAACGCGGCTCAAGACCTCCGGGGAGGGAGGCGGGGAAGGACTCGTCCAAGGCGGCGTGCCCGTCGCGCGCCGGGCCGCGCCACTGGGGCCAGTCGCCGGCCGAGGCGACGGGACTGGATAAGACCAGGGTGAGGGAAGCGAGCCAGGCGGCGGTTGCGAGGGAACGCGCGGACGCCGGGGCGTCGAGGCGGACCGGGCGGGCGGGTTCGTGCTCCATGGTGGTGGTGGTGGAGTTACCAGTCTCCGTCGACGAGCAGGGAGGTGATGTTGCGGGCGAGATTGGCGGCGACGAGAGGCATGGCTTGTCGTTCGGCGCTGGGTAGATCGCTGACGACCCGGAGCATCGTGTGGCCGCGGACCTCGCGGTCAAGAAGCGTGCGGCCGGAGCCGCGCTCGATGGCGGTGACGTGGGCGACCATTTCGAAGGAGTAGTCGCGAAGGGTCCGGGTGTCGCGGGCCTGGAAGCTTTGCTCCTCGCGGATGAGGTCCTGGATGACGCCGGAGACGACGACGTCGCCGTCGCCGTGGGTGGCGAGTTCGAACGTGCCCTCCTGCTGAAGCTGGGATCGCAGGGCGTTGGCGACGGTTTCCGTGACGCGCGGTTCGAGCGTGGCGTTCGAGAAGGGGCGAATGGTGATGGAACGGCTGCCGGGAGCGACACCGCTCGAGGGACCGACCTTGTAGGCGCAGCCGGAAGCGCAGGCGAGCAGCGAGACGAGGAGGAGCGTCACGGCGCTTCCAAGGGTGGGGGCAATCGGCGCGCGGGGGGGGTGGGGCCGGGGCCGGGGCCGGGCGGGAGCCGGTGGGACGGGAAGGGGGCCGTGCGCCGATCTCGGGATCATGGGGGCGTGGAGGTCGGGGCGTTGGTGGAGGAAGCGGCCGGCGGCGCGGGTTCCGGGGCGTTGAGCCGGGAGCGTCGGGCGCTGAGGTCGGCGATGCGCACGCGGGCCTCCTCGGCGACCTCGGCGTTGGGTTCCTTGACGAGGCGGGTGTAGAGATCGACGACCTCGTTGTAGTAAATGAGGGCGCCGTCGTAACGGCGGCGTTTCTCGTAGTACCGGGCGATGTTGTAACTGCCGCTGGCTTGGACGCGGTACAACTCGATGATCCGGCTCCTGCATTCGGCGACGCGCGGGTCGTCGGGGAACAGGGCCATGAAATCGGTGAACGAGTTGATGGCCTTGCCGGCGGCGCTCTGGTCGTATTCGGCCTCTTTGGCCTGCTGGAGGTGGGCCATGCCGCTGAGGAAGAAGGCCTCGGAAGCGATCTCCGGCTGGTCGTTGTAGCGGTCGGCGGCGCGTTCGTAGGCGCGGACGGCCAGTTCCCATTCCTTCTGTCTCTCCCGGGCGGCGGCGATGTTCATCTGGGCCTTGGGCGCGACATCGCTGTAGGGCCCGTTCCGGATGAGTTTCTCGTACATTTCGACGACCTTGTCGCGGTCGGGTCCGGCGGGGATGAAGCCCCAGAGGTAGAACCACTTTCCGTTGAGATAGAGGGTGGCGATGTCGAACTGGCGCTGGAGGACTTCGCCGTAATTTTCGAGTTTCGGATACCGTTCGATGAGCGTTTGGTAGGCCTTGAAGCCGCGGTCGGGGCGGCCGCGTTCCTCGTAGGAGCGGCCGACGAGGTACTGCGCCTGGGACGTGAAATCGGAGAGGGGCCAGACCTTGGTGACGCGGCGGGCGGCCTTGGATGCGAGGCGGAACTTGCCTTCATCGAACGCCTTCTGGGCGACTTCGAGTTGGTCCTTGGCGCGGTTGCGCTGCCAGCGGGCGCCGCCTTCGGGTTCGTAGGACCAGCCTTCGCCTGGGCGGTAGATGAGGGGAGCGGGAGCCCGCTGTGGCACAAGGCACAGCGCGGCTACCAACGTCAGGACGCTCCACGAGCGAAAGCGCATGGCGGTCACGCTAGGGAACCGCCTTGGGGCGCGTCAACGGAGCATATCGCCCTCATGGCGTCACCGGCAGTCGTTCCAGCGTGGTCGGGCCGGAGGTGAGCACGCCCTGCTCCTTGTAAGGCTTCAGGAGGAAATGCGTGGAGGTCGAAATCACGCCCTGGATCGTGGAGAGCTTTTCCGAGACGAAGTTGGCCACTTCCCGAAGGTTGTTGCCGATCACGATGACGAGGAGGTCGTAGCCGCCGGACATGAGGTAGCAGGATTCGACCTCGGAATACTTCGAGATGCGATCCGCGAGCCGGTCGAAGCCGCCGCCGCGTTCCGGGGTGGTTTTGACCTCGATCACCGCCCGGACGATGTCGCGACCGAGCTTTTCCTCATTCAGGACGGTCCGGTAACCCAGGATGACGCGGTCCCGCTCGAAGGCCTGTATCCTGGCGGTGATCTCGGACTCGGTGCTGTCGAGTAGGGCGGCCAGTTGGGAGGGCTTCAGGGCGGCGTTTTCCCGGATCAGTTTCAGGAGTGGATCCACGGCCGGCAGCCTACCCGAGTCCCGGCCGGATGTGGAGCGCGGAGTGGAGTGTCGCGGTGAACGGGAGGGGAACCGCCGGTTGGCACGGATCGCTTCGTCCCCCCGATCCACCCTCGCTTCCGTGCGCTCGGTGTTCCGGGGTGGTCCTCGGCGAGGCCGCTTGAGGCCGGGGCGGAGACCGGGCAGGGTAATCCGGGCATGGGAACAGCCATCACAGCGGGCGATGCGGGTCGGCGGCGGGACGTGGTCCTGGAGCGTCGTCCGGCCGTTTTCCTGGACCGCGACGGGACGCTGAACGTCGAACGGAACTACCTGAGCGATCCGGCGCGGCTGACGTTGTTGCCGGGTGTTCCGGAGGCGTTGAAGCGGTTGCGGGACGCGGGTTTCCTGTTGTTCGTGGTGACGAACCAGTCGGGCATCGGGCGCGGCTACTACACCGAAGCGGACATGCACGCGGTGAACAGGCGTCTGGAGGCGTCGGTGCTTTCCGACGGGATTCGTTTCGAGCACATCTATTTCGCGCCGGAAGCGCCGGAAGCCCCGAGTCGCGGACGGAAACCCTCGCCCCAGTTTCTTTTCGACGCCCGGGACGCCTACGGAGTGGACCTCTCCCGGAGCTTTTTGATCGGGGACAAGCTCGCCGATCTCGAGTGCGGATGGAATGCGGGGGTCCGGGCGAGCGTCCTGGTTCGGACCGGTTACGGACGGGAGACGGAAGCCGCGAACCCGGGTTTGGAGGCGAGGGCGTGGGTTGTGGAGGATCTGGCGGCGGCGGCGGACCGAATCCGCGCCGTGGCGGGCGGGCATCCGCTTGCCGGCCAGCCCAAGGAAGCCTAGGAATCGCGCATGTCACAACGCACCGAAGAAGGCTGGGTGGCGCCCCGCCGGATCGTGGGCCTGGTGCCGGCGCGTTATGCGTCCACGCGGTTTCCCGGGAAACCACTTCACCTGATCGCCGGCAAACCCCTGATCCAACACGTCGTGGAACGGTGCCGGATGGCGCGGTCCCTGGCCGAAGTCGTCGTGGCGACGGACGACGATCGGATCGCGTCGGTGGCGCGGGGATTCGCGCGGGTGGAGATGACCCGACCGGAGCATCCGAGCGGGACGGACCGGATCGCGGAGGCTTCTTCGAGGCTCGAATGCGATGCGGTCGTGAACATCCAGGGGGACGAACCCCTGATGGATCCTGCGGTGATCGACGCGGTGTCGGCCGCCCTGGCGGAGGCGCCGATGTCGACGGCGGCCACGGCGCTGCGGGGCCTCGAGGATTTCGAGAACCCGAACGTGGTGAAGGTGGTGGTGGGCGTGACGGGGCGCGCCCTGTATTTTTCGCGGCGGACGATTCCGTACCTGCGCGATCTCGCCGACGCCCCGGCGGCGGAGCGGTTGGGAGGTTTTCCCTTCCTGAAGCACCTGGGGATTTATGGATTCCGGAAGGACACCCTCCTCCGGTTGGTGGGATTTCCCGTGTCGGCCCTGGAGGCCGCGGAACGACTCGAACAACTGCGGGCGCTGGAGAACGGCATCGAGATCCAGGTGGTCCAGGTCGGTTACGAAAGCATCGGGGTGGACACACCGGAGGACGCTGCGCGGGTGGAGGCGATTCTGAAGGGGGGACGATGACGAGTGGGCCGGAGACCTGTCCCAACTGCGGGGCGGACATTCCGCGCGGCGCGAGGGCGTGCCCGGATTGTGGCGCGGACGACCGGACCGGCTGGTCGGATCAGGCCTCGGTGGATCGTTTGGATCTTCCTGGTTCCGAAGGATTTGACCACGATGAGTTCGTTCGCCGTGAATTCGGCGGGGTGGGGCGGAAGCGATCGGGGGTACCCGCCTGGGTGGGGTGGGTGGCGCTAGGGCTTCTGGCGGCCCTGCTGGCGGGCGTTTTCTTCTGAGTCGGGCGGGCCCCGACGATTGATGTGCTATAAAAAACACAGTTTCCTTGCGGACGATCGATCCGCACCATCCGCACCCCGCATTATGAAACGGATGGGTGACCGACATTTTTTGGGCCCGATGCGGGGTATTGGATAGGCGGCGATCGGGAAGGCGATCAGGCAGGCATGCGGCAATTCACGACCATTGCGGTGAACGCGTTCATGGAACTGGTGCGCCAGACCGTGTTCCTGGTGCTCATGGCCGTGTCGTCGGCGTTCATCGTGTTCCTCGCCAATGTTTACTACTTCGCTCTCGGCGATGATCCGAAGATGACGAAGGACAGCATTCTGGCGGTGATCTTCCTGGCGGGATTGTTCGGCGCGGTGCTGAGCGCGGCGGCTTCGGTCGCCCACGAAATCCGGTCGGGCACGGCGCTCGCCGTTCTTTCGAAGCCGGTGGGGCGCGCGAAGTTCTTGTTGGCGAAATTCGCGGGCGTGGCGGCCGCCCTGACGTTGCTGACCTACGTGAACCTGGTGTCCGCGCTGACGGCGAGCAAACTGGCGTTCACGTCGTACGGGGAACCGAACCTCCAGGCGCTGGCCATCTTCTACGGCGCGATGGCGCTGGCCTTCGCGATCGGCGGCTTCAACAACTTCTTCCTGAACCGTCCGTTCGTGTCGGACGCCGTGATGGCGCTGGCGGGCACGACGACGGTGGCCTTCTTCGTGATCAACGCCATGGAGACGCGGTTCATGTTCGCCGAGGGGTTCGAGAGCCGGGCGGATCCCCGGCTGATTCCCGCCGTGCTCCTGATCCTGTTCGCTCTCTGGATGCTGGCCGGCCTGGCGATCGCGTGCGCCACCCGCCTGGACCTGATCCCGACGCTGGCGGTTTGTTCGGCGATCTTCCTCCTCGGCCTGATGTCCGACTACCTGTTCGGCCGGTACGCGGAGCCGGCCTGGCGGACCTACTCGACCAAGACCGAGGACTTGCAGTCGTCGCCATGGACCGACGCGCAGCGTGAACTGCTCACGGCGGTGGTGAAACGGCATGACGCGAACGAGTCCGGACGGCTGGAGCCGGCCGAAGCGGGGTCGCTGACGGCGGACGATCTGCGGTCGATGAAGGCCGCCGGGCTGACGGGGTCGCTTTGGGCGCGGGTGGCGTACACCGTCGTGCCGAATTGGCAGCTTTTTTGGATGGCGGACGCGTTGAAGGGGACGAATTCGATCCCGACGGCGTACGTCTGGCGGGCGTTCATCTACATGGCGTGTTACCTGGCGGCGGCCCTCGCGCTGGCCTTGCTGTTGTTCGAGAACAGGGAATTGAGCTGATCTATGCGGCAGAATCTCACACGGATCGGGTTGTTGAATCTGGTGATGCTCCTGGTCGCCGGGGCGTCCGGGCTTTATCTGGCGCGCCAGGGCGGCTCGTTCGCCGGCCAGGCCGGGATGGTCTTCCTGGCGACCGGCCTCTTGGTGGCCATCCTGAGCTGGTTCCAGATGCGGCTCGAAGAGCGGGAGCGCCTTGAAAAGCTCGAACTCGAAGAGCTGGCGCGGTCCGCGAAAGGTTCGACCCTGTTCGACACCGGGGACGCGGAGATCTTCCCGGCCCAGCGGGCGCGGGAACAGTTCGAGCGGTTCATCGTTCCGGTGGCGACGGTGATTCTCTTCCTCATCCAGATCACCGCTTCCGTCGGTCTGTGGATGTGGCTGCAGAAGGAGTTCCCGGCGAAGCTGGGTCGGCCGATGCTCCTGATGGCGCTCTTCGGGATGTTGTCCCTGGTGCTGCTGCTGATCGGCAAGTACGGGGTCAAGCTGGCCCAGTTGGACAACCAGCGACTTCTGCGCCCCGGTTCCGCCTACGTCCTCCTCGGGGCGGCGGTGTCGTTCCTGGTGGCGTTGGGCATCGGCGCGGTGGAGGCCGGCTTTCCAAGCGTCGACCTGTACCTGGCGCGGGCGTTCGCGATCCTGGCCGGCGTGGCCGCGGTCGAGACGCTGGGGACGCTGGTGCTGGAAGTTTACCGGCCCCGGGTCCGGGGGAGAGTCGACACCCGGGTCATCTACGAGAGTCGGTTGGTGGGGTTGCTCGGCCAACCCGCGGGCCTGTTCAGCACGATGGCGCAGGCCCTCGATTACCAGTTCGGGTTCAAGGTCTCCGACACGTGGTTCTACCAGTTCCTCCAACGCGCGGCCGGAGCCATGGTGCTGGGGCAGTTGGCGGTGCTGCTTTTCTCGACGTGTTTCGTGTTCATCGACGCCGGCGAGGAGGCTCTGCTCGAGCGCAACGGCAAACCCGTCGCCGGCCGCGAAGTCCTCGGTCCGGGCGTCCATTTCAAGGCCCCGTGGCCCATCGACGCGATCCACCGGGAGCGGACGCTGGAGCTCCGCAGCTTTGTCATCGGCATCGTCCCCGATCCCGAGAAGGAGCACGAACGCACGATTCTTTGGACGGCCCAACACTCCGAGGAGGAATACAATCTTCTCGTCGCCAGTCGGGAAGCGAGCGCCCCCAAGGTGGACGGACAGGAGCAGGCGCCCCCGGTGAACCTGCTGACCGTGAGCATCCCGGTGCAGTACCAGATCAAGGACCTCCGGGCCTGGGCCACCGGCCACGCGAACGCGACCAATCTCCTCGAGAAGATCGCCAGCCGGGAGGTCGTTCTCTATCTCGTGGGCGTCGTGATTTCTTCGAGATGATGTCCGTGGCGCGGGAACGGGCGGCGCTTGAATTGAAGCAGCGGATCCAGAAGGAGGCCGACGCCCGCAACCTGGGCGCGGACATCCTCTTCGTCGGGTTGCAGGACGTGCACCCGCCCGTGAAGGTCGGCAAGGATTTCAATTCGGTCGTGGCCGCCATCCAGGAGAAGGAGGCCATCATCGAGAATTCACGCACCTACGCGCTGACCAACGTCATCCTCGCCCGGGCCGAGGCGACGAACCGGGTGCGGGCCGCGGAGGCTTACCGGACCCGGGTGATCGCGGACCAGTTCGCCCGCGCCGCCCAGTTCACCAACCAATTCCTCGCTTACCAGCAATCGCCACGGGTCTTTTCGAACGGGCGTACCTGACGTCGCTCGCGCTCGGAGCGCGCCAGGCGCGGAAGATCGTCCTCACCTCCACCAACGCCCAACAAACCCTGCTGCTGAACCTCGAAGACAAGCTGCGACCCGACCTCCTCGATGCCGTCGTCGAACCCCGACGCTGAGGCGCTCCCGTTTTTGCATTTTCCAGACTCCATTCGCACCGCAACGACATGAAGACCAGTCGACTGAATCTCGTCATCGGCACCCTGCTGCTGGGATTGTTCCTGCTGCTCCTGTTCCTGTTCCAGGTCCGCCAGACCGAAGTGGCCGTCGTCACCACGTTTGGCAAGGCCACCCGGCCCATCACCGAGCCGGGCCTCTACCTGAAATGGCCGTGGCCCGTCCAGAAGGTCACCAAGCTGGACCGCCGCCTCCAGCCGTTCGAGGGCAAGTTCGAGGAGACCTTCACTCGGGACTCGCGCAACCTGCTGATCATGGTGTTCACCGGGTGGCGCATCGACGATCCCGCCTTGTTCTACAGCCGCTTCGCCGGCGGCTCCATGATCGAGGCCGAACGAAGCCTCGAGAACATCGTCCGGAACCATAAGAACGTCAGCGGCAATGGCCACAGCAACATGCACCTGAACGGCTACGCTG
>CALNYA010000059.1:0-8018 GCA_942490575.1 uncultured Verrucomicrobiota bacterium | reverse complement strand
AAAATAAGTTCGATGCCTTTCCGTCCTGCTCGATATCCTGAAAATCCTCGCCCGCCTCCGGAAGCCCGCCGTCAGCGACGGCGCCACGACCTTTTTCACCCGGGCCACCGATTCCCTGGAGGAGAGCGGCCACTTCGCCGGTTCCCATCCCTCGAACCGCCCCGACTGAAGGCCCGTCCTGGGTCGTGCGTTCATGACCGTCCCCCGTTCCCGCCTGGTGTTCATGGGCACACCCGAGCTGGCCCGCGTGGTCCTCGCCGGGCTGGCGGCGGATGACCGATGGGAGATCCCCCTCGTCGTGGTCCAACCCGACAAACCCGTGGGCCGTGGTCTTCAACTCACGGCGCCCCCGGTGAAGCGCGAAGCCCTGGATCGGGGAATACCCGTCGTCCAACCCGCCCGGGCCCGGGATCCCGAGTTCCTGGCTACCCTGGCGGCCGCGTCGCCGGATGTGGTGGTGGTCGCCGCCTACGGTCAGATCCTTCCACCCGCCTTGCTCGAGATTCCACGCTTCGGCTGCTTGAACATCCACACCTCCCTCCTTCCGCGCTGGCGCGGGGCGGCCCCGATCGCCTGGGCCCTGCTGGAAGGCGACGCGGAGACCGGCGTGACGATCATGCGAATGGACGCGGGACTCGACACCGGCGCGGTCCTCGCCGAGGAACGAACCCCCATCTTGCCCGACGACACCGGGCAAACCCTTCACGACCGGCTGGCTGGAATGGGGGCCGACCTGATTCGCCGGGTCCTTCCCGACTGGATGGAGGGTCGCATCACACCGGTTCCGCAGCCGATGGACGGTGTGACGTACGCCCGCAAGCTGACTCGCGAGGATGGCCGTCTGGACTGGACCCAGTCCGCTGCGGTGATCGATCGGAAGATCCGCGCCCTCAATCCGTGGCCGGGCGCGTTCACGACGATGCCGGCGGGTGATGCCAAGGCCGAGTTGCTCAAGATTTGGGAGGCTCGACCCTGCGAGCGGAGCGGAGGCGAACGACCGATGGCGCATCCCGGGGAGGTCGTGACCGCAAGCGCCGACACGCTGGTCGTGGCGACGGGCGATGAGGACCAGGCGGACCTGAGCATCCTCTCCCTGCAGCGCGAGGGGCGTCGCCGAATGTCCGCGCGCGAATTTCTCGCCGGTGGCGCTCTCAGGCCCGGGAGTCGGCTGGGAGCGGATGCTCCCAGCCAGTGAGTCATCGACTCAAGGAGCGAGGCGCGCGGATTGGCGGGGATTGCTCGTCGATGTCGATCTCTTGCCTGCCATTTCGCGGATGGTGTCCGCCGCCTGGACGGTGAACGAAGGATGGAATCGCGGGTTCAGGCTGAGCGCCTGATAGAGGTACTTCCTCGCGGCGGGAAACTCGCCCAGTTTGGCGTGGATCATTCCCGCATGGAAAAGGAGGAGGGCGTCCGGCGTTTTCCATTGGAGGGCTTTGAGGATGACCTTTCGGGCCGCTTCATACTGGCCCTTGCGATAGCGGCACCAGGCCAGCGCGTCGGCCGTGTGGACGCTCTTCGAGGTTTTGTAGGCGGCTTCCGCCTCGCGCAGGGCCTCGTCGAGATCGCCATCGTGGTCGGCCAGGTGGAGCGCCCAATCGGAGTTGCCCTCCCCGGGACCGTGCCGGTGGGGTTCACCCTCCGCTTCCGATCCGTGGGAGTGCGTTCCGGAGTCCGAATGGTGGAAGTCCCGGATCCGATCAGTCGTCGCCTGGGCGTGTGAAGCATCACCCGCAAGGCGGTAGGCCAGGGCGAGATCCGCGAGCGCGGCGTGCTGGGGCGCCACCGACGTGGCCTCCTCCAATTCCTCCGCCGCTTCGGCGAAGTTCCCCCGCGCCAGCTTGAGTTTCCCGGATGCGGCGAGGACGTGGGGGTTGCGGGGTGCCTCGCGGCGCGCTTCCCGGAGGGTGCTTTCGGCCAGGACCAGCGCGCCCGTCTGGAATTGCATCAGCGCGAGCTGGGCGCGGCACCAGGCCACGTTTTCCGGGAAGGGCCCGCCGGCGGCGATGGCCTGGCGCATCAGTTGCTGGGCCCGTCGCGGGTCGCCGGTCAGGAAGAGCAGGTGGGCCGACCGACTGTAGGACGAGAGGTCGGGTCGAAGATCGAGGCAGGTCTGGTAGTGCTCGAAGGCCGCAGGGTAATCCCCGATTTCCACCGCGGCATCCCCCAGAAGCGCGTACGCGTCGGGCTGGGTGGGGTCGAGGTCGATCGCCTTCCTCGCCCACCGATCGCCTTCGTCGAATTCATGCCGTGAATTGGCCACCCAGGCCAAGCCCAGCATCGCCGGGACGTTCCCCGGCTCCGCGGTCAGCGCCTTGCGATAGGCCGCTTCCGCGCGGGCGTAGCCGATCCCGTTGCCCAGGTCCCTGGACTTCTGCATCCAGGTGTTCCCCAGCGTGACCCAGGTGTCCGGTGCGTCCGGCTTGAGCCGTGTCCGCGCTTCGGCCCGCGCCAGGGTGGAGTCCGTGGTGGTGGCCGAGGAGGGGTTCGGCGAAGCCGATGACGGGGCGTTTCGTGACGGCTGAATCCACGGGGAATCCGCCGACACAGCCGTTGAAGCGCGCGGAACAGCCGGGGCGGAGTCGTGGGAGTCATGCGAGTCATGCGAGTCATGGGATTTAGCCGAGAAAGGGGACGCGACGGCGAAACCAAGGGTGAAGGCGACGACGGTCAGGGTTTTCATGGAGTTCGAGGAAGCGGGGAGTGGCGGGTGGAACCGAGAGCGGAACGGGGAAGGGAACGGGATCCCCTCGGAGGCCGAGTCCGCGGACCCCGGGCGGCGGGATCCGCGGACGATGAGGGTCATCCGATCAATGGGATCATTGGGATCATTGGGATCGAGATCCTTGTCGATCGTGTTCGTTGGGACGAAGGAAGCCCCGGGTCACGGAGCGGTGCGCTGGGACACCGAGGGCCCGGCGTGCGGAGTTCCGAGGTAGGGAAATACCTGGTGATAGAGCTGGTCGTTGGCGTTGACGTTGTCGCCCAGGTCGAGCGTCAGGGCGGAAACGGCCGTGAGCGCGATGTCGACGGTGTCGTCGCCGACCCGGCGGCCATTGGGCCAACCGCCCGAGGCCGTCACGCCTCCGGGTCCCGTGGCCAGGTCGCTTCCCAGCAGGCTCAGCCGGCTGAATCCCACCTGACCCGGCACCTTCACGGGATCGGTTCCCAGATTCACCCGGATGACATCCGGGATGTAGATCGCGCGAAGTTCCGCGCGGCCCGTCGTGGGGAAGGAGGTTCCGAAGACGACGTTGATGAGCGCCGCGAGTTCGGGGTTCTCGGCGTACGTCGCGAACTGGGCGTCGGCGGCGGGCGAGGTCCGGTTGTACTTGTCCTTGTCCTTGAGCGCGACGAGGACCTCGTTGAAGAGCGGGTTGGCGAGACGGTTCACCTGGACCCAGGGACCCGCGTGGACGGGATCGCCGTCGGCTTTCAGCAGTCGGGTGCGCTTCCGACTGACGGAGGCGTAGACGCCGACGCCCTGGGCGGCGCCAAAGAAAGGATCGGTGTACCCGCTGGCCGTGAGACTCCCGGCATCGATCTGGATGGCGTAACTCAGGACGTTGAAGCCCTTGAAGCCGTCGACGCCGCCGCCATCGCGGCCCGGGCCATTGCCACCATCCCCGTCCTTGTCGGCCAGGATCCGGCCGTCGAGCAGGTCGAAGATGGCCGGGGTGTCGGCGTAGAAGCCGTCCTCGCGCGAACCCGCGAACACAACCTGGCCTCCCGGAAGCTCCCGGATGGCCTGTTGGGTGTAGGAATCAAGCTCGGCGAAACTGGTCGCGCCCGAAATCGCGCCGCCGGTCGTGGGATCGTTGTAGGCCGGTGTCGTGCGCGCCCCGACGTTCGGGGGTGGAACCGGGATGTCGTCCCCGATGAGGGCGCCGTTTTTGAAGACGTCGTAAGTCTGGGTGAAATTCTGGCGCGCATCGCCGATGGTCACGATCGGGCCGACCTCGGTCCCCAGGCCGTAGGACAGGATCGTGTCCGGATTTTTGATGCCGGCGTTGACCGAGGAGAATTGGAAGTCGTAGCGATCGATCGGCGCGCCCGTGGCGGGATGGGTGATGTGGATGCTGTAGAGCGCGTCGTCGGCGAACCGCTCGTAGATGACGCCATCCCCCGGGTCGCTGAACGGTCGCACCGAGACTAGGACATTGAGGACTTTCTTGGTGGGGTCGTTGGACTTGGTGCCGACGAAGGCGTAGACGTCGGTGAGGTTGGCTTGGGGATCCTGCTTGATCAGCGGGGCATCGCTGTGACTGGACGCGAGGGCGCTCAACGGCGCGAGAAGCGTCGCGGTGCAGAATCCAAGAAGGCGTTGGGGTTGAAGTGTCGGTTTCATTCGGGATCTCGATTTGTTGGGTTGGTTGGAGGTGACGGGAACAGGACGGCTGGGTTTGAAGTGACTCGACGGGAGTTGCTTTGGGACAACCGGAATTGAGGTCGTTGAGGCAGGGTCGGTCTCCTTGGAGCCGGTCGAAGTCAACGAGGGATGGGTCGTGGGATTTCCGTCGGTCAGACGGACACCGTCGTGATCGCCGTGGAACGGGCTCGGCGTCGGATTCCGTACGCGACAACGATTCCGCCGAGAGCCGCGGCGGCTCCCAGCGTTCCCGCCTCCGGGACGACCGTGGTTTGGACCAGGCCGGCGAATGGCGTTCCGTTCACAGAAAAGGCTTCGACCATGCGAAACGACTGGTCCGGCCCGGAGAGACTCTGAAACCGGAATCCTCCCACCGTGCCGCCGGCGGGAAAAACGGCGGTGTCCCCGAGGAAATCAAGGAATCCCAGAATGCCGTCGTAGCTGGCGAGGAACCCGAGCGGCACGATGAGAGACGGCTCGATCAGCGGATCGCCGCCCGGCGCGTCGAAAAAGCTGACGAACGCGAGGTCCTCCGCCTCGGTGTTGGTGATCGAGATGTCGTAGAGGAACGAGCCCGCCTGGGGCGTCACCGAGGCGTCGACGATGACGTCGGCGTTGGACGGGGAAGCGAGGAGCGCCGCGAGGCCGGCGATGAGGGAGGCGTCGCGCCAGAGTCGTGGGAGGCCGATGGGATGGGGTCGTTTCGAGGGCAACATGGGGAGCCTTGGGATGTTGGTTTTGGTCGGGCCAGGAAGAGTTCGGTTCCCCTGTCTCCTTGGGCCGGTGAACGGTCGGAGCGACTTCGGGGTGTTTCCTTCCGGGCGTTGCATCCAAGAAACGCCGGCGATGGCCGAACGGATGCATGCCGCTACGAGATTCCACCTACTGGAATTGGGAATCCCGCATGCCGCGCCTCCCTTCGCGGCGAGGGGTTTCCAGTGGACGTTGGCTTGATCCGACTTGGATCCGGGTTTTCCCCACGAGGATTTCCCATCTTGCCGGAACATGGGGAGGCCGATGATGTTGGGAAGGTGATCATTCGAGGATGGATAGCGCTGATGGTTCCGATCGCGCTGGGTGTGTCGGCGGCGGTCCGGGCATCCAACATTGCGAAAGTGGATGCCCCTCCAGCCCGGCCCTCTCCCGTCGGACGGGAGAGGGTGGCTGAAGGCCGGGTGAGGGTCCCTCCTCCGCCGATCCCTTTCCTGGGCGATCCACCCAGTCCGTCGCGGGAACTCATCGAACGTGGTGGCAGGAGATTGGCGGCCTCGGGGCCGCCGGTGGGCTACCGGGTGGACGTGGGCAAGCGCGAGGAAGTGCGGAACTTCTTCAACACGGTCTATCTGTCCTCGGGTGGCATCGATCCCGCCTGGACCGGGAGCTATGACGGATGCGCGCCTGGGACGACGGCGACCGCCTACCAGGACGCCGTGTTTCGGCGGATCAACTACTTCCGGGCGATGGCGGGGCTTCCCGCCGCGGTCGAACGAAGCGAGCCTCTCGGCGCGAAAGCCCAGCAGGCGGCCCTGATCATGAGCGCCTCGGGAGCCTTGAGCCATGGTCCACCCTCGGATTGGCCCTGCTACACGGCCGAGGGCGATGAAGCGGCGGGAAGTTCCAACCTGGCGCTCGGCACTTCGGGACCGGATTCGATCGACGGGTACATGGAGGATTACGGCGTTGGCAACTCGGCGGTCGGACACCGGCGCTGGCTTCTCTATCCGCAGACCCGGACGATGGGAACCGGCGATGTGCCAGGGGACGGCACGCTCCTGCCGGCGAACGCGACCTGGATCTTCGACAGCTACTTCGGGTCGTCCCGGCCGGAAACCCGGGAGGACTACATCGCCTGGCCGCCTCCGGGATACGTTCCGTACACTCAAGTCTTCACACGCTGGTCGTTCGCCCTTCCGGGCGCGGACTTCGGTTCGGCTTCCGTGACGCTGTCGAGCAACAGCATCCCGTTGAATGTCCGCCTCGAACCCGTCAGCCCCAACGTCGGGGAGCCCACGCTGGTCTGGCATGTCCTCGGTGCGAATCTCGATTTACCGAACCGGATGCCGAAACCAAGCCAGGACATCGGTTTCTCCGTCGAGATCCGGGGAGTCCGCCTTGGAGGCGAAACCAAGACCTTCTCCTACCAGGTCCGCGCTTTTGATCCCGCGGTCCCCGGTCTCGACCACGAGGTTCCCGTGATCGCGGGAAGCGCCCGGATTCCCGTGGGTGTTCCCACCTCCTACACTTTCTCGCCGGTTGGAGGGGCGGAGGGTTACCAATGGCGACAGGCCACCCGGGAGAGTGGCGCCGTCACGGAAGGCGCCGAGTCCGGTACCAGCGGATTCCAGGTCCGCGCCACCGGAGACTACGAGGTCGTCGTCCGTTCCCCGGTCGCATCGGGCGCCCAGGCCTTTCACCTCGCCCATCCGAACCCGGCCACCGCCCAGGAGCTTCGCTACGAGAAGGGATTCCTCGCCGGGGCGACTTCGGAACTCCGCTTCAAGAGCCGCCTCGGCTGGGCGAGTTCCATCCAGAGGGCTTCGGTGCAACTCTCACTCGACGAGGGAAAGTCGTGGACCGAGCTCTACGGCCAGAACGGAACTGAAAACGCAGGCGAATCAGCCTACATCTCGAGAACCGTCGCCCTCGCTTCATTGGCCGGGAGGACCGTCCATTTCCGGTTCGTCTACGACTACCGGGGCCCGGGGAGCTTCTATCCGCAGACCACGTCCGGGGTGGGTTGGTACCTCGACGACATTGAGTTCAGGAATCTCGAGCGCCTGGGCGTCGTGGGTTCGCCAGCGGCGGCGTCCGGAGGAGCCATCGTCTTCGAGGCGCCGACCGAGGGCTCCCACCTGCTGCAGGCTCGGGCGCTGGTCTTTGGCGGGTATGGGCTGGATTGGGGGCCCGCGCTGCTCGTGGACGCCTCCGGTACGGCGCCTCCCTCGCTGCGGTGGACCGGTGTCACCCGGCTCGCCGGAAACCAGTTGGCTCTCGACTTCGCGGTGACGGGCGCGCCGGCCCAGCCCCGATTCGAACTCCTGCGGGCGGTGGCCGGCGAATGGACCTGGGTTCCCGTGGCCGGCGCCACGGCGCAGGTCCTCGTTCCCGACAAGGAATACCGGTTCCAGGTGGAGACCTCGTCCCAACCCGGCCACATTCACCAAGTCCGGATCCCATAGGGGTCAGTTCTCATAATCGACAATGATTGTCGATTATGAGAACTGACCCCTATGCTATGAACTCGGCCATCGAATACCTCCGTCGGCTACCCAAGGATCGCGAGATCGACGTCCCCGTCCTCGTCGATTGCGTCCTGCTCGACGCCGTCCAGGCGGGGGCTTCGGACATCCACGTCGAACCTTGGGAGCAGACCCTGGTGGTTCGAATCCGCTTGGACGGCGTGTTGTCCGAGCTGATCCATCTGCCGCTTCGCCTGCAGGAAAGGTTGTCCGCCCGATGCAAGGTGCTGGCGGGCATCGAGAGCTATCAATCGGGCCTTCCCCAGGAGGGGCATGTGCCGGCCTCTTCCGAGCGCGGCGGGGTGGATTTCCGGGTGTCGGTCATGCCGGCGGTCCGCGGCGAGAAGATCGTCATCCGACTTTTCGATCCGGCGTCGAACAAGTTGGAGTTGGACGGCCTGGGATTCGAC
>CALNYA010000058.1:0-5489 GCA_942490575.1 uncultured Verrucomicrobiota bacterium | reverse complement strand
CTTGCCCTGAGCCGGGCGTCCTGCCAGCTTCCCCGGACCGTCCCCCGCCATGCAGCTCGCCGAGATGAACTGGTGCCAGGTGGCAGCGCTGTCGAAGGACACACCGCTTGTGTTCCCCGTCGCGGCGATCGAACAGCACGGGCACCACCTCCCGCTGTACACCGACAGTTACCTGCTGGGTGAGGTCGTTCGGCGGGTCGAGGCCGCGCTGGGCGCCCGACTCGTGGTGGCGCCGCTCCAGTGGTTGGGGAACTCCGATCATCACCTGGATTTCCAAGGGACCCTTTCCGCGGCGCCGAGGAGTTACCTGGATGTCCTGGGTGGCCTCGTCGAGAACGCCCTGATGCACGGGTTCCGGCGCATCGTCTTTCTCAATGGCCACGGTGGGAATGATGTTCCCGGCCGGCAGGCGGTGTTCGAGGCCCGGCAACGCCATCGGGGGCGGTCCGATCTCCTGCTCCTCTTCGCCACCTACTGGAACCTGGCGGCGCTTGGGGCCGAGGTCGCCCAGGGCTTCAGCCAATCCGAAATGGGTCACGCCTGCGAATGGGAGACGTCGATGATGCTTCGCCTGAACCCCGCCTGGGTGGGGAACATCGACGGACTGGAACGGGTGGAGCATCGGGGCGCGTTCGAGCCGGCTTCACGGGCCTGGATCACGCGGGACATCACGGTGAAGGGCCATGTGGGCGATCCCGCTTCGGCGACGGCGGCGAAGGGCGAAGTCCTCTTCAAAACCTTCTCGGAAGGCGCCGTCCGGCTTTTGGAACGGGTGATCGCCTGGGACGGGAAAAGTTGGAAGGGGTGAGATGAACATCGAACCCACCAGGCGATCGGGGGCGTGGAAGTGGTGGGTCTGCGGGCTCCTGCTGCTGGCGTCGACGATCAATTACATGGATCGGCAGACGCTGGCGAACGCGGCGGTGCGCATTTCGACCCAGTTGAACCTGACCCAGACGCAGTATGGGGGGCTCGAGTTGGGGTTCGGCTGGGCGTTCGCGGCGGGTTCGATCGTGTTCGGGATCGTGGCGGATCGCTGGTCGGTTCGCTGGGTGTATCCGGCTTTGGTGACGATGTGGTCGGCGACCGGTTTCGCGACGGGCCTGGTTCAATCGTACGAGGGCCTGGCGGTCTGCCGGGTGTTGTTGGGGTTCTTCGAGGCGGGCCACTGGCCTTGCGCTGTGAAGACGACCCAACGGCTGCTCGAGCCGAAGGATCGATCGCTCGGGAACAGCGTGCTGCAGAGCGGGACCTCGATTGGGGCGATCATCACGCCCTTGGTGATGCGGATGATCATGACCGAGGAGATCGGAACCTGGCGTCTCGCTTTCCAGGTGGTGGGGCTCGCCGGGATGATCTGGGTGGTGGCCTGGTTTTTGATGGTGCGAAGCGGTGATCTGAAACCGATTCCCCCGAAACCGGGCGGGGCCTCGATCTGGACGGTGCTTTCCAGCCGAAGGATGATCGCCTTGCTCCTCGTCATCGCGTGCATCAACACCGGGTGGCAATTGCTGCGCGCGTGGCTGCCCAAGTTCCTGCAGGAAGGGCGGGGGTATTCGGAGACGACCGCCCTCTACTTCAACTCCGCGTTCTTCGTCGCGACCGACGTCGGGTGTCTTGGGGCGGGCGTGTTGGCGTGGTGGCTGTGCCGGCGTGGTTTCACCGTCCATCGTTCGCGGACGCTCGTGTTCCTCGCGTGCGCCCTCCTCAGTGCGATGACGCTTGTGGCGGCGGTCCTGCCCCAGGGCGTGGCGCTCATGGCGACCCTCCTTGTCGTCGGCGCCGGCGCCTTGGGCGTGTTCCCGATCTACCACGCGCTGACCCAGGACCTTTCCCCGGATCACCAGGGCAAGGTCAGTGGCGCGGGGGGCGTCGCCGCTTTCGCGCTGTCCCCGGCCCACGCCGTCTTCGGGCGGATGATCGACCAAACCGGCTCCTTCGACTTGGGTATCGCCCTGGCGGGCTGTCTGCCGTTGGTGGCGTCCCTGGTGTTGTGGGCGATGTGGGATCGACCGTCCACCACGGCTCCCGGAGGCGCCGCGCCGGCCTGACTTCGGCGACCCGCGAACACTCATGCCCATGCCACGGGAACCATTCGAAACCATGAACGCGGAGAACGAACGAGACGCGGCCCGGGCGCGGACAGGGGAGGCGTCGTGGGCGTCGAGTCGGCGGGGGTTTCTGACCCGGATCGCCGGTTGGTCCGCGGCGGGCGCGGTGGTTCACGGGCGCCGAGCCGGTTCAGCCACGCCAAGTTCGCGCGCCAAATCGGGAAGCGGTCGCCGGTTGCGCGTGGCCTTGCTGGCGACCGAAGTTCGCAAGCATTCCCACGCCCAACATTTCATCGATCGCCTGGTCGAAGGCTACGGCTGGGAAGGCGGCCACTACCGGCCGGGCATCGACCTGGCCTCGCTGTATGTGGACCAGTTCCCGGAGGGTGATCTCGCCCGGGACCGATCCCGCCGGCACGGGGTTCCCATCTACCCGACCATTGCGGAGGCCCTCACGTTGGGAGGCGCGAAGCTTGCGGTCGATGGCGTCCTGATCATCGCCGAACACGGTTCCTATCCGAAGAACGAGAAGGGCCAGACGCTCTACCCGCGGTTCAAGTTCTTCAAGGAGACCGTCCGGGTCTTCGAGGACTCCGGGCGATCGGTGCCCGTGTTCAATGACAAGCATCTATCGACCTCGTGGACGGAGTGCGACGAGATGGTGCGGGACGCCAAGCGCCTCGATTTCGCGTTTCTCGCCGGATCGTCGCTTCCGGTGACGTGGCGGATCCCCTCGGTGGATCTGCCCTGGGGCACGGATCTGGAGGAGAGCGTGGCCGTCTGTTACGGCGGCGTGGATTCGTATGACTTCCACGGACTCGAGACCGCGCAATGCATGTCGGAACGCCGGAGGGGTGGCGAGACGGGGATCCGATCGGTCTGGGCGCTGCGCGGGCCCGGGATGTGGGAGGAACTCAGGAGGCGCGAATCGACCCGGGATCTGGTCCTGGCGGCATTGACTCGCAGCCACACGGTGCGCCCTCCGGAGGGCTACGGTTTTCTGCCCCCGACGTTGGATCATCTGCAGCGGACCAGTCCGGATGCCGTGGGCTATTTCATCGAGCACCGCGACGGGTTGAAGACCGCGATGTTCCTGATGAACGGCGCCGTTCAGGACTTCACCTACGCCGGCCGCGAACGAAGGCGGGGGAAGGTCGTGTCCTGCCAGATGCACCTGCCGATGCCGGGCCACATCGCGACGACGGCCGACTTCTTCAATCCGCTGATGCGTCACATCGAGACCACGGTGGCGCGGGGGCGGGCGGTGTATCCCGCCGAGCGAACCCTGCTGACATCGGGCATGACTCTCGCCGCGGTGGACTCCCTGCACCGGGGACGGGTGCCGGTGGAAACTCCCGAGATGGGGGTCGTGTACTCGGTCCGGCCGGAGTCCACCTTTTGGAGGGCATGACGATGAGCACCTTGAAAAAGCTGGCGGTCGTGAGTCCCACGTTGAACCGGAGCGGAGCTGGTCCGGCGTTGTTGGATCGGTTCCTTGCGGGCTACCCCGACGATGGCCGTTGGGTCGGTCGCGCGGCGCCCGACGTGGGCGTCTGGTGCCCGGGTTCGAATCCGGAGGACCGGGACCGTCGGCGGAAGGACTTCGGCCTCGTGACAGCGGCGACCGTCGACGAGGCGTTGGCGGGAGCCGACGGGGTCGTGATCATCCCCGCCGAGGGCCAGGTGGCGCCCGGCTTTGAGGATTTCGAACGGATGCTCGTGTCCATGGCGCATGGGAGCGCCTGTTTCGTCGTGGGCCTGACCGCCGTCCGCGAAACCGACGCCATCCGACTCCAACAATTGGCCCGGGACCGTGGTGTCCGTCTGGGCGCCGCGGGCCTGCTGTCGGTGACTTTCCGTCTGCCCGAGGTGCGGCGATCCGGCGGGCGATGTCGCGAAGCCCTCATCGTCGTCCAAGGCGAGGATGCGATCGCCAAGGCGGACGGGATTTTTGGCCTCAAGCCGGAGCTGGATCCGTCGCCGCTGCCGGAGGTGGGCGCGGCGCGAAAGTACGAGAACGATGCCGTCTGGCGTGCCGGGGCGACGGGGGAATGGTCCTGGGACCTCCTCGCGGCGGCGCTGTCGCGATCGAGCAATCCCCAAGGTGATTCCGTGACCGACGGCCGGACCCAGGACCTCGCGGGCTTGGGGTTGGTTCAGCACTTGGCCCGGCGGCCGCGGGCGTGGGTGACGGACCACGTGGGTGGTGCGCGCTCGGTGATCCTGGCTTTGGATGGAGTTGTCGGAGACGTGAACTTCGCGGTCCGCGATCGAACCGGAGCCGGGTATTCGGCCCGGCTTTACCGTCCACCCGCGCCCAACGAGGCGGGGTACCATCGTTTGGCGGGAGCGGCGGTGGAGTTCCTGGGAGGCAAACCGATGCCATGGCCTGAACATCGCGAAGTGGCCATGGCGGCATGGTGGGAGGCGTTGACATGAAGATGAGAAAGCAGGGCCGGGTGTGGGGCGGGATGCTGCTGATGACCGCGCTAATCGCGGGGGCCGGGACGGGCCCCTGGGATTTGCCGGCTTTGGAACGTCCACCGGCGGCCGAGTGGGGCTCGCGCACGGGACTGGTCCAGGAGGTCCACTACGCGGGAGAACCGCTCGGCGGCCGGCCGACCCGCGTGTTCGCCTACCTGGGGCGGCCGGCGGCCGCGGGCGATCCAGAAGCCAAGACCGAACGGCGGCCCGCGATGGTCCTGGTCCACGGCGGTGGCGGGAAGGCGTTTGCGAAGTGGGCGGAGCACTGGGCTCAGCGGGGCTACGTGGCCCTGGCGATGGACCTCGCGGGCAACGGGCCCGGTGGTCGATTGCCCGATGGCGGCCCGGATCAGGCGGACGCCGTCAAATTCAAGGAATTCGCCGTGGGCGAGGAGCGGGAGATGTGGACCTACCACGCCGTCGCCGCGGTGATTCGTGGGCATTCCCTGGTGAGGGCCCTTCCGGATGTGGATCCGGAGCGGGTGGGAATCACCGGGATCAGCTGGGGAGGCTACCTGACCTGCCTGGCGAGCGGGCTGGATTCTCGTTTCAAGGTGGCGGTCCCGGTGTACGGCTGCGGATTCCTGGGAGACAACAGCGTTTGGAAGGATAAGTCGCTGGCCGCGATGTCCGAGGGCGCGCGGGCGCGTTGGCTGACTCTATTCGACCCGGGCAATTACCTGAAACAGGTGACCTGCCCGATTCTGTTCCTCAATGGGACCACCGACTTCGCGTATCCGCTCGACAGCTACCAGAAATCGTACCGGCAGGTGCCGGCCAGGTGGCGCCATGTCTCCGTGGTGGTGGACCTGCCGCATGGGCATATCTGGACCTTTCGCGAAGTGGACGCTTTCGTGGATTCCTTTCTTCGGGATGGCGAACCGCTTCTCCAAGTTGGGCAAGCGAAGTACAGCCAAGGCCTTGTCCGAGCGGCCCTTCGAGGTTCGACACCTG
>CALNYA010000057.1:0-166205 GCA_942490575.1 uncultured Verrucomicrobiota bacterium | reverse complement strand
TCGGGGACGCCGTCCTCGATGGCTGGCACGCATCGGTCCTGCGCGGCGAGATTCCGGCGGACCTGAAGGAGGCGGGGTTCCAGGGAGGCCAGACGTTCCTCGGCGGTCTGACGTTCGAGACGGAGGCGTTCGAGATCGGATCCGTGCTGGTTGAGGAAGAGCGCGCGATGAAAGTCTTCGACGTTTTCGGCCCCGCCTTCCTCACCGGAATCAATGACGCTGCGGATGAATTCGAGGTGGATGGAGGAGGGGATCTGGGCGGGGCCTGTGGCGGAAGTGAGATCGTTCATGGCGGCGGGGCGGGGGATGGGCGCGGAAGTCCGGACGCCGGCCGGGCGGATCGCGCCCGGCGGCGTGGATCAGATCCAATGGGGACCTGCGATTCAGGGGGCGACTTTCAGTAGCCTTGGGGGGCGGGCTTGTTTTCGGCGTTCGCGGCGGGGGATTTGTCCTTCGATTTCTCCCTGGCCTTTTCCTTCACCTTTTCAACCTCTTTCTCGGCCCGGCGGAGGTTGGACCAGGCCTCGGAATCCGCCTCGCTCCTTTCCTCGAAGTCGTCCCCGAGGCGGTCGAGCTGCCGCTCGAGTTGTTCCATCTGCCTTTGCATCTGCGCGATCTGCTGGCGGAGCGCCCGGCGTTGTGATTCCACCGCCTTGCGATGAGCCGCCGTCGTCTCCCGATCCCCGGCTTCCTCGGGCGCGCGGGAGCCGTAGTTGCTGACGGCTCCGGACGGCGCGGGTTTCCATTCGAATTTCTCAAATCGTTCCCCAGCCTCGCGAGCCGCCCTTTCAAAGTCTTTCGAGGCAAGCTCCATGTCCTTGGCGATGCCCTCGAATCGGTAATGCACCTCCGGTTGGGCCAGTTCAGGGAGGTTCGGGTTCGATCGCTTTCGGACCAGGGAATCGACGAGCTTCTCCAGTCGGCGCATCCGTTCCTCGAGAGCTTCGGAATGCCCGGAGGCCGCGGAATACATCGATACCGTGGCGGCGGCCACCTTGGGAGGGCGTGGAGACCTGGGGGGCATGGGAACCGCCGCGGGCGCTGGGCTCGGGTGCGGCAACGCGAAGGGGTCCGGGACGATCATCGTCCGGTGGATTTCCCTCCTGGTTTCCGGTTTTCCGTCGACCGACGACACAATTGTGACGGTCGAACCGTGGGTGTGCCCCGAATCCTTCGATTCCAGGGTGCGGCTGGGCTTGTGCTTGGGCCGATCAGCCTCCGAGACGTCCACGTCGGTCGAGATCGCGAGCGTCTTGGCGAATGGCTCGGCTTCGGCGAGCAGAACCTCGAATTCCAGGTCCGGTTGCGTCTCCACGGTCAGGTTGATGTCCGCCAGTTCCGGTGTTGGCGTTGGCGGCGTCGGTGCGTCGGAGCCGTCCGGCGCCTCCAGGGACAACCGCGGGGCCGCCGCGATTCCGGTGGCTGCGATGAGAAGCGCCGCGAGGGTGAGAACTCCCATCCGCACCGGCGCGACGCGGGGAGAGGTGTTTCGTTTTGAGTCGAGTATCATGTGGATTCTTTCTCGGAGTTGGTTCGGGTTGCTCCACGCCGCCGGCGCGGCCGCCCATTGGCGACCGTTGGACCGGCTGGCGAAGTCGGTGAGGAAAAGGGCGTAGTCGCGCGGCGCGCGGGAACTCGCGAGCACGTGGTCGTCGCACGCGATTTCGCGGTCGAGGGTCAGGCGACGGGACAGGGCCAGCACGCCCGGATGGAAGAAGAAGACCGCCCGGATTCCCTGCTGAACCAGGTTGGTCCAGTCGTCCCGGCGCCGCGCGTGGGCCAGTTCGTGACGGAGCACCGGGTCCAAGTCCTCGGGCGGGCAGGCTGTCAGGGTCTCGGGCAGCAGGATGGCGGGACGCAGGAAGCCGACGGCGATGGGGGATCGAAGATCCGCGACGGCCCCCAGTTCGACCGGGCGGCGGATTCCCATTTCGCGGCGAATCGAGGCGAACCGCTCGCGCAGCGCGTCGGGCACGGGAAGGCGGTGGTGCTTGAGGCGCTGCAGGACGACGCATTGCCAGGCCAGTCCGCCCATCCGCAGGGCGGCCAGGAGCAGCCGGACGCCTGCGAGGCCCAGAGCGAGACCGGGGTGGAGCGCCAGACGGAATGGTTCCACCGCCACCGACAGGGTGCGCCAGAGTTCACTGATCCATCGAGTAGGGTCCGCCGCGGCTTCCGAAATCTCCGGGCGCGGCGCGGGCTGGGCGGATTCCCCGCCGGAATCCAAGGCCGCGCCGTTCCAATCCTCCACGACAGTCAAGTTCCACGAGGGTTGGTTTCGAGGAGCGGCAAGCTCCGGTGGGGCCGAGTTGATGCCGTCCCGCGAGGCGGACCGCGGCGGCGACTCGCCGGCGTACCTTTCCGACCACGCTGAGGCGGCGGCGGCGGTTGAATCGTCCGCGTCGAGCGGAACCTCCGCGGCGGTTGAGTCGAAAGACGAATCCGGCACGGGAAGGCTCGCGGACCCGGCGGGTTGGTCCGCTCGCGGCGCGAGGATGAAATGGACGACTGGCAGCGCGGCCACCGTGAGAAGCGTGGCGAAGGCCGCGGCGTAGCGGGTGGACGCGCTCGTGCGGTGGAACAACCGCAAGCCGAGGAGGGCGGCTCCCGCGACGAGGAGTCCCTGGCCAACGCCATTGCCGAGGGCGCTGCAAATTCGGAGAGCGATGGATTCGAAGTCGGCGATCATGGCTCGGAATTGACGTGAAGGGGTGACAAGGGAGGACGGTGGCTCTGTCGCGCCGGTTTTCAACGGGCCGGATCGGCTGCCGGTGGAGTCGCCTGGGACGGTGCGGCGTTCGGATCCTGATCCTCGGCCCGGATCCGTTCCTTCAGCGCATCGAGTTCCGCGGGGCTCAGGTCCTCCTCCCTCAGAAAGGCGAGGACGAGTTCGCCGGGGGAACCCGCGAAGAACTTCTGGAGCAGTTGGCGGACGGCCTTCCGGGCGGCGGTCTCGCGTTTGACCTTGGGCGTGTAGACGTGGGCGCGTCCGTCCTTGCGGCAGGCGAGATAACCTTTCACGTGCAGGATGCGGAGCATCGTCAGGACGGTGGTGTAGGCGGAGCCGTCCTTGCCCTGGAGCGCGTCGGCGACCTCGGCGACGGTGGCCGAGCCCTTCTCCCAGAGGACCTCCATGATGCGATGTTCGCCGTCGGTGAGGGTGCGGGATTTCTTGCGTGCCATGGCGGGGTCGGGAGTGGGAGTCGGGTTGGACTGAGTTATTAAGGAATTAGTTTTGAAGAGGAAAGCGCGGGACCGTCTTCGAGTCAACTAAAAGATTAGTAGTTGGTGGGTCGCTGTGATGGGGATTGTCGGAACCGGTGGGAGATCGCCCTGGCGTACCAATACGATTTCGGCTCGGAACGCGCGGTCGGGACGAGTGGGCTGCTCTCGGGGGAATACTCGGGAAGCGCGACCGACTTGGAGTCGCACGTGCTCGGACTGACGACGACCTTCCAATTCTGAACGGGAGGCGGGCGGCTTCAGCCGGCCGATCCCGTTGCCTGATCGGCCCCGCCGAGGATCCGGATGCGTTCGATGACCCGGGGGAGATAGACCGCGCTCACGTGGCTTTGCAGGCCGTGATCCATCGCGGTGGCTTTCCAGTCCGGGTGACTCTTGTCGAGTTGGGCCGTGTGGGTGGCGTAGTAATCCTGGGCGGCCCTGGATCGGATGAGGAGGGATTCGCTGGACCAGTTCACCTTGGTGACTCCGGCGGCGACGGCTTCCTTCAAGGCGGCTTCGGAAAGGCCTGATGAACCGTGGAGCGCGATGCCGATGGGCCGTCCCGCGATGGATGACGCCAGTTCCTGGTGTTGCCGGACCGCGTCCGGGGAAAAGGCATCCTGAACTCCGAGACCGTGCCGCGTGCCCACGCCCGGCGCCCAGAGGGCGAGATGCCCGGGGTGCCGCGATTCGACACCGTCGAGGAGGCGACGTGCGACTTCGAGCGGCGTGACGCCGTCGTCGACGCCGGCTTCCATCTCGAGCGTGACGGGCCGCCGGGCGGCCGCGGCTTCTCCGCAGAGTTCGAGGATGGAGGCGATGTTCTCGTCCTCGGTGAGCGCGGAGGAATCGAGGGAGAGCGTGGACGGACTGAGGGTGGCTCCCGGAACACCCGTCGGCACTCCGCGGAGCGCGGCCTTCAGCAGGGGCAGGGTGACGGGGCCCTTGATGTGGTCGGTGTGGAACAGGACGGGGACATCGCGGAAACGGTCGGACGCCGCGAGGACGGCGAGTTGAACGAGGTACCGCGCGAGGCCGAGATGGGGATCGCCGGCGCCGAAACTGTGACCGGTGAGCTGCCAGAGGCTGGTCTCGACGATCACGGGCGCGCGGCATTGCCGGGCGGCTTCGAGCACGTCGGTGAGCGCCGCCGGGGAATCGGCGTTGATCGCCAGGAGGGCGAAGCGCCGTTCGAGGGCCCCGCGGAGGAGATCTTTCGCTTGGATCGGATCGAGGAGCATTTTGGGGCGCGGAGGCGTTCAGGTCAGCGCCACCTTGACGTGCTTGGGCTTGAGGTATTCGAAGACGGCCCGACGCGACAGCTCGAGTCCGTACCCGCTGTCCTTCCAGCCGGCGTAGGGGCCGTACCCGGTGTTCACGGCGCCGTGATTGACGCAGACGGTTCCCGCTTCGAGGGCCTCGCTCGCGCGGACGGTGGTGGCGAAATCGCGGGTGAAGAGGTAGGCGACCAGGCCGTAGTCCGTGGCGTTCGCCAGGGCGATCGCTTGATCGAGGGTTTCAAACGGGGCCATCCCGATCACCGGTCCGAAGGTCTCCTCCCGCATGACCCGGGCCTCCGCCGGGCAGCCGGTCAGGAGGGTCGGAAGGTAGTAGTGCCCGCGCGCGAAAGCCTCGCCTTCGGGACGCCGTCCGCCGGTCACAAGCCGCGCACCCAAGGCGACGGCGTCATCGACGTGGGCCTGCGAAGTCAGCGGACCGTCCGCGGTCGCCATGGGTCCGAGGTCGACGGTCGGTTGGGAGATGCCGTCGCCGAGGCTCATTTTTTCGGCGAGCGCCTTCAATTCCACGGCGAGGGCGTCGTGGACGGAGGAATGGGCGTAGACGCGGTTGACGGAACTGCACGACTGGCCGCAATTGCGCCACGCCTTGTAGGCGATGGTTTTGGCGGCGAGGGCGACGTCGGCGTCGGCGCAGACGATGGCGGGGCACTGGCCGCCGAGTTCGAGCGAGATTTTTTTGAGGAACGGTCCGGCGAGTTCGAGGATGCGCTTCCCCGTGGCGGTCGAGCCGGTCATGGCGATCTTGGCGACGCGCGGGTGCCGGACCAGGGCTTCGCCGAGGACCGATCCGGAGCCGGTGACGACGTTGACGACGCCGGGGGGAAGTCCGCCCTGCGTGAGAGCTTGGCAGAAGGCCAGGGGCGAGAGGGGGGTGACGGTCGTGGGTTTGACGACGACGGTGCATCCGGTCGCGAGGGCGGGGCCAAGCTTCCAGCTGAGCAGGGACACCGGGTAATTCCAGGGCGTGATGAGGCCGCAGACGCCCACGGGCTGCCACTGGACCCACGAACGGTAATTGCGATCCTCTGTGGGATTGGTCCAGCCCTCGATGCGCGGGGCCTCGGCGGCGTAGTAGTCGATCATGTCGCAGGACCCGATGATCTCCGACCGGGATTGGGCGAGCGGCTTCCCCTGTTCCAAGGCCATGGCGAGGCCGAGCGAATCGGCCTGGGTCCGCACGTGGGCCGTGGCCTTGCGAATCGTCTTTTCGCGGTCGTAGGCGGTGAGTCTGGACCACGTCTGAAAGGCGGTCCCGGCGGCGTCGACCGCGGCGTCGAGGTCGGCGGAACCGGCTCGCGGCACCGACCCGACGACGGCGCCGTCGTGGGGCGAGCGGACCTCGGCGCGCGAACCGTCCACCGCGGCGCGCGAGTCTCCGCCGATGTGCAGGTCGAGATGGAAGGAGGGGGTGGAAGGCATGGGAGCGTGGAGGCCTAGAGGGACCAGCCGGGACGGTAGTCGTAGTGCAACAGGGCTTCGGCGTCCGGGAGGTTGGGGATTTTCATCGCCGCGCTGTCCCAGCGCAGTTCCTCGCCTTGCAGGCGGATGGCGATGCCGCCAAGGAGGACGGCTTCGGTGAGCGGCCCAGCGAAATCAAAGTCCGACGCGGTGGGGGAGCCCTTCTTGCAGGCCTCGATCCACTCCGCGTGGTGCCCGATCGATCGCGGCAATGTCTTGGGCGGAGGTTGGAATTCGCGGTGCCGCGCTTCCGGGATCAGCCGCGGAGTTTCGCCGCCCCACCCGTTGACGAGCATCTTGCCCTTGTCGCCCACGAAGAGGATGCCGTCCTCGGCGTCGAGAGGGCGGCCGTCCTCGAGTTCGTCGGGGCGGACTGGAAGGAGACCACCGTCGTACCAATGAACCTTCACCGCGGGCCGCGCACCGTGGGCTGGGAATTCGTAGTGGACCATGGCGGCGACGGGAACGCTCTCCTTGAAGACCGGGGTCGACGACGCGTGGACGCGGGTCGGAGGGCCGAGCTTCAGCGCGTCGAAGACCGGGGCGAGATTGTGAATGCCCATGTCGCCGAGCCCGCCGGAGCCGAAATCCCACCAACCCCGCCAGCGGAAGGGCACGTAGGCGGGATGGTAAGGACGATGGGGAGCTGGACCGAGCCAAAGATCCCAGTCGAGGGTGGAAGGGACGGGAGGCGTGTCGGTCGGACGCTCGACACCCTGCGCCCACCAGAGCGGCATCCGACCCCGGTGGGTGGGTCGGTCCGACCAGACATGGACCTCGCGGACCGGGCCGATGACGTCGGCGGCCAGCCATTCCTTGATCTGGCGATTGCCTTCGAAAGCCATGCCCTGGTTCCCCATCTGGGTGGCGACCTTCGCCTCGCGGGCCGCCCGGGCGAGGGCGCGCGCCTCGTGGACCGTCCGTGTGAGCGGCTTTTCGCAGTAGACGTGCTTTCCGGCCTTCAGGGCGGCCATGGAAGCCACGGCATGGGTGTGATCGGGCGTGGCCACGACGACGGCGTCGATGCCCTTCTCCTTGTCGAGCATGACCCGGAAATCACGGTAACGGGCGGCTCTCGGAAATCTCCGGAACGAGTCGGCGGCGTTGACGTCATCGACGTCGCAGAGCGCCACGATGTTCTGGGATTCGACGCCCTTGATGTCTTCGGCGCCGCGACCGCCCGCGCCGATGACGGCGATGTTGAGTTTTCCGCTGGGTGGCGTTTCACCGGCGCGCCCCAGGACACGGGAGGGGAGGAGAAGCAACCCGGCGGCGGCGGTGGAAGAGCCCAGGAATTCGCGGCGGGTGCGGGCATTGGCGGATGGCGGTGTCATGGCGGTTGGGGGTGCGGTCGGGGTTGCTGGAGAGCGGGCGGGCGCGTTGGGGCTACGGTGACGAGCGGGGCGGATTCCCGCAACCCCACCCGAGCGGGGTCGAAACCCGCGAACCAGGCGCCGGGTCCGCGGCCCTTGGGTTCAGTTGGGATCCTTGGGGACGACCGTCGCGGGGACCGTCGGGTGGGGCAGGGGAGGGTGCCAGCGGTGGTCGAGGAGTTCGCCCCATTTGGTGTCGTAGGGGTGGACTTGCCGGACACGGTCGGTTCCGCGGTGGACTGGCCGGCCTTCATTGGCCCAGGCGAAGATGGATCCCTCGAGATTCGAGACGCGGGTGAAGCCCGATTTCGCGAGTTTCTCGGCGAGGGCGGATGAGCGGTATCCGACGGAACAATAGACAACGATCGGCTGGTCGCTGGCGAGTTTCAGGGCTTGAACCGCGGCCACGCTCGTGGCGTTGCGGGCGCCGGCAAGCTGGCTGACGGCGAATTCCCGGGCGTCGCGTGCATCGATAAGGACCGGGGCGGGGCGGTTGGTGTCGGCGAGCCACTCGGCGAGTTCGCGGGGGGAGAGTTGTGGAACTCCCGGGAATTTCCGTCGGATCATGACGAGGAGGCTGTCCCAGGTTTGGGCCGTGACCGGTGCGATGGACAAGAGGGCGAGCGCTATCCAAGTCAAGCAGCGGGCGAAAAGAGCGCGCATGGTAGGCGAGGGTAGGCTGTTCTCCGCCGGCGGGCGAGGCTGGGATCCAGCTGGGGCGTTGGGCCGGTTTCTCAAGGATTTGGCGGGAGAGCTTGTTTCCCGAGGCCGCTTCCCGATGGCTTTGGCCGCCTTTTGCGCCATCCTAGGCGGGTGAAACGAGATCCAGGAGTTCGGGTGGTGGTGCTCGGAGCGGGCTTCGGTGGGCTGACCTTCTGCCAGGCGTTTCGGCATCCCTCGGCGACGATCACGTTGGTGGACCGAACGAACCATCACCTTTTCCAGCCCCTCTTGTACCAAGTGGCCACGGCAGGGCTGTCGGCGCCGGAGATCGCCGCTCCGATCCGTTCCGTCTTCTCGGATCGCCCCGACGTGACCGTCCTGATGGACGAGGTGGAGTCGGTCGATTTGGAAGGGCGGACGGTTAAACTGGGTCAAGCCACGCTGCCCTACGATTACCTGGTCATGGCGTTGGGTGGCGTGACGAGCTACTTCGGACATCCCGAGTGGGAGCGGCATGCGCCCGGATTGAAGTCGCTCGATGACGCCGTGCGGATTCGGCGGGAAGTCTTGCTCGCATTCGAACAGGCCGAGAATTCGACCGATCCCGATCTCCGCCGGGAACTGACTTCGATGGTCGTCGTGGGCGGAGGACCGACCGGAGTGGAACTCGCCGGGGCTTTCGCCGAGCTTTCCCGCACGGTGCTCGCCCGGGATTTCCGAAGGATGGACCCGACCCACGCCCACGTGGTTCTGATCGAAGCCGGGCCCCGGGTCCTGGGACATCTTCCGCCCGATCTCGGCGAGAGCGCCCGCCGTCAATTGGAAGCGCTGGGCGTGGAGGTGCTGGTCAACACTCGGGTGCGCGATCTGCGCGATCGCGAGGTGGAATTCGAAGACGGCCGGATCCTGCGCGCGGCGAACATTCTTTGGGCGGCCGGCGTGGGCGGTTCGCCGCTGGCCCGGCAAATGGGGCTGGATCTGGATCGGGCCGGGCGTGTGAAGGTCGGCCCGGACCTGGGCCTTCCCGGGCGCCCGGAGGTGTTCGCCATCGGGGACATGGCGGCGGTGCTCGGGGAGGATGGTCGTCCCGTGCCGGGCGTGTCACCGGCGGCGATGCAGATGGCCCGGCACGCCGCGCGCGCGATTGGGGAGGAACTGGATTCCTGGGAGGGTGGCCGACCGGCGCGCGTGCCGTTCAAGTACTGGGACAAGGGAACGATGGCCACGATCGGAAGATCGGCGGCTGTGGCCAATATGGGCGCCCTGGAGTTGACGGGATTCCCGGCGTGGCTGGCCTGGCTTGGCGTCCACCTCATCTTCCTGGTCGGCTTCCGGAATCGCGCCGCCGTCCTGCTTCAGTGGATGTACTCCTACTTCGCCTACAAGCGAGGAGCCCGCATCATCTTCGGGAATTCTTCCCGCGAAGGCTGATTTTCTCCCGGTGCGGCGCCGGCCGGCGGAAATCGACGGGCCGACCAGCGCCCTGGGGCTACGGGGACTTGCGCGGCACGAACGGACGGCTGGTCGCCCGATCCGCCGTGGGGAAGTCCTTGGGAACCGGCACGGTGACTTTGCCGGTGGCCGCCCACTCGGTGCCGCGGAGGAAGGTGGTGATGAACCCCACCCCTTCGAAGGCCGGGGTGTCGTGTCCCAGGGTGGTGTGAAAAACGCGGCCTTCGCCGTACTCGATGGTCATCAGCATCGGCTCATGCCGACCCTTGGAGGACGGCACGGTCTGTTCCTCGCCGGTGGCGAGCACCGTCATCTTCTCGGCCGGACCGCGGAGTTTGGCGTAGCACTCGTCGGTTGTGGTGAGCCAGTGGGCGGGCAGGCCGCGGGTGATGGGATGGTCGGCGACCCGGATCGTGATGGGGATTTCATGCTGCTTGCCGTGGGTGCCCGCCTTGCCGGGCGAGGTGTCGCGGACGAGTTGGCCTTCGCTGTTGTAGTAGACGTACGGGCCGTCCTTTTCATCCCGGTCGCCCCAGCCGCCCACGCCGATCATCCGGTTGTAGGCGGGCCATTTTGGGAAGGAATTGTCCGCCGCATGCACCGAGACAAACCCGCCTCCCTGGTCCAGGTAGGTCTCCAGGGCTGCGCGGGTGGACTCGGGCCAGTCCGCGGCCTGCCATCCGAAATTGCTGACGACGACGTCGAAGTCCTTGAAATTCGGCGTGAAATCCGGGTCGGGCTTGGGGTTGGCGAGGTCCTCGGTGGCGCCGACGCCGGCGTACGGCAGGAATTCGGCGTGGCGCTTGCCCTGCCAGGTGAATCGCGTGCGGCGCACTTCGACCGAGAACAGGCCGGAGTCCTCGAGGTACTGCTTCATCATGATCGTCGACTTCGGCCAGACCTGATGGTTGTTCTGACCGTCGATGATCAGGGCTTTCAACCTGGCCTGGGCGCCCTGGGAAAGGACGGCGGAAACGAGGAGGAGCCCGAGGAGAAGAATCGATTTCATAGGTGGAACGGGGATGAGACTAGACGGGAGTCGGGGCGGCTGGAAAGGTCGGGTTGAAGCCCGTGATTAGGATGTGTTGCAACTGCCTTGAAACAAAGCGATTGGGACGGATCTTGGACGGTCTGATTGAGGGGTTTTCGACCGGGCTTGTGAAAAAAATCACAAATTCACCTTGTCCCACTTTTGGTCATTGCTAGCTTTTGCCGGCCGGCATTTCCCCGCCGGCGCCTTCCAGGAATGACAACCACCGAATTTGGTTACAATTCGAAGATCGAGGGCGACGTGGTCTTCACCCAGTTGGATGCCGCCCTGGCTTGGTTTCGGGAGAATTCACTGTGGCCGATGCCGATGGGTCTGGCGTGTTGCGCCATCGAGTTGATGGCGTCCGGAGCGAGCCGGTTCGACATCGCGCGCTTCGGGTCCGAGGTGATGCGGTTTTCGCCGCGCCAATCCGACGTGATGATCGTGGCGGGAACGGTGACCTACAAGATGGCGGGCGCCGTGAAGAGGATCTTCGACCAGATGGCCGAGCCGAAATGGGTGATCGCCATGGGCGCCTGCGCCTCGACCGGCGGGATGTACCGGAGCTACGCGGTGCTTCAGGGAGTCGATACGATCATCCCGGTCGACGTGTATGTCGCGGGATGCCCGCCTCGCCCGGAGGCGTTGCTCGACGGGCTGATGAAACTTCAGAAAAAGGTGTCGCGGCAGCCGGTGCTTCGGGACCTCACCATCACCCAGGCGCTTCGGAAGGAGCCCCGGGGGAACGGTGCGGCGGCCGCGGTGGGTCGGGAATCCGCGCTGACGCACGGACCGGGCTCGAAGTGATCCGGGTGGATTCGACCTGAACCGACCTGAACCGACCGTCTCGCCCCGAACCATGCCCGCCGCCCTGGAAACAGCGAATCGCCTCCGCGAAAAGTTCGGGGAGGTCGTGTCCCCGCCGACGGAGTTTCGGGGAGAGGTGACGGTCACCGTGACGGATCCCGCGCGGATCGCGGACGTTTGCCGGGAGGCCAAGTCGGCGCACGGCTTTGATCTGCTGCTGGACCTCACCGGGATCGACAATTACGGGGACGACCCTCGATGGACGGTGGTCTACGAACTCTACGGTCTGGCGCATCGGCGCCACCTGCGGCTGAGGACTTCCGTGAGTGAGGCGCTCTCCGAGCTGCCGACGGTCAGTGGGGTGTGGCGGACCGCGGATTGGCACGAGCGCGAGGCGTACGACATGCTCGGCATTCGTTTCCAGGGTCACCCGGACCTCCGCCGGATCCTGATGTGGGACGGCTACCCGTATTTTCCGCTGCGGAAGGATTTTCCCCTGGCCGGCAAGCCGAGCGAGGTTCCCGATGTCGCCTTCACCAAGGCCGCGCCGCTGGAGGGCGGGCCGTTTGTGACGGTCGCGGGAGGGGCGGATTCGATCGAGCGCGAGCCGCGGGTGCGCACACCGGAAGGGCAGGATTGAGCGACGCCATGGCGACCGTGAAGGACATCCAGTTTCGCGACCCGGCTTCACGCGCCGACCCGGCGTCCGGGGGGCTGACGGAATCGGGCTTCGGTCCCGCGGCTGGGATCGAGCCATCCGACCCGGTGGCCGGGGAAAAGATGGTCCTCAACATGGGGCCGTCCCATCCGTCGACCCATGGGGTTTTGCGGGTGGTCCTTGAACTGGACGGGGAAACGATCACGAAGGCGGATCCGGACATCGGCTATCTGCATCGCGGCGACGAGAAGATCGCCGAGAACATGACCTACAACCAGTTCGTGCCGTACACGGATCGGTTGGACTACCTGGCGCCGTTGGCCAGCAACGTGGCCTACGCCATGGCGGTGGAGAAATTGATGGGATTGGAGCTGCCTCCGCGGGGTCGGTTCGTCCGGACGATTTGCTGCGAACTCGCGCGGGTGTCGGCGCATCTCCTGGGTCTGGGCGCCTTCGCCATGGACGTCGGCGCGTTGACGGTGTTCATGCACACCTTCACGGAGCGCGAGAAGGTCTACAACCTGGCGGAACGACTCACCGGCGCGCGATTCACCACCAGCTACACACGGGTGGGTGGGCAGACCCGGGACATGCCGACGGGCTGGCTGGATCAGGTCCTGAAGTTCTGCGACGAAGTCCTGGTGACGATCGATGAGGCGGACAAGCTTCTCACGCGCAACAAAATCTGGATGGATCGGACTCGCGGTGTCGGGGTGATTTCGGGGGCGGACGCCCTGGACTTTGGTCTGACGGGGCCGAATCTGCGGGCCAGCGGAATCAACTACGACGTGCGCAAGGCCAGCCCCTACCTGATCTACGACCAGCTCGATTTCGAAGTTCCCACGGGAACGGTGGGCGATTGCTATGACCGCTATCTGGTGCGCATGGAGGAGATGCGGCAGAGCGTCCGGATCCTCCGCCAGTGCGCCGACCGGATCCCCGGCGGCGGCGAGAATCCGCACGGCGAACCGATCAACGTGGACGATGGAAAGGTCCTCCTGCCGAAGAAGGAGAAAGTGCTGACCCGGATGGAGGAGTTGATCCACCAGTTCATGCTCGTGACCCAGGGGGTCAACGCGCCGGCGGGCGAGGTCTATTTCGGAGCGGAGAATCCGAAGGGCGAACTGGGTTTCTACATCCAGAGCCGCGGGGGCGGAACTCCCTACCGCCTGAAGATCCGCGCCCCGTCGTTCTGCAACCTCAGCATCCTGTCCCACTGCCTGCCGGGGCACATGATCTCGGACGTCACGGCGATCCTCGGGTCGTTCGATTTTGTGATGGGCGAATGCGACCGATGAACACGCTCACCGTTCCCCCGGACCTCGAAGCGGAGATCGACGAGCTGATCTCGCACTATCCGCGGAAGCGGAGCGCGTCGTTGATGCTGCTGCACGCGTTGCAGGAGCACTTCGGCTGGCTGCCGGCCGAGGTTGTCGAATGGACGGCTCGAAAGCTCGAGTTGCAGCCCATCCACGTCCAGGAGTTGGTCACCTTCTACCCGATGTTCCGCCAGACCGCGGCCGGGCGCTTTCAGTTCAAGGTCTGCCGGACCCTCAGCTGCGCGTTGGGCGGAGGGCATGCGCTTCACCGGCAACTCTGCGAGAAGTTCGGGCTGGAGCCCGCCAAGCACGGCATCCAGACCACGCCCGACGGGCGGTTCTCCGTGGAATTCGTGGAGTGCCTCGCGAGTTGCGGCACCGCTCCCGTGATGATGGTGAACGAAGTGTTCCACCAGGGAGTGACCCCCGAGAAAGCCGATGAAATCGTGGGAGGCTGCCGATGACGATCCCGCGAGAGTCGATTCTTCGGAAGTCGTCCCATAGGTCCTATGTGTCCCATAAGTCCCATAGGGCTCCCGTCCCATCGGCCCCACCCCTCCCAGCCCCCCGTCCCCGGGAGGCATTGGCTGCCCGACATGGATTTGAACCATGACAAGCAGATTCAGAGTCTGCTGTGCTACCGTTACACCATCGGGCAGTCGGTGCGGCGGCAACGGTTAGGCATTCGGGGCTGAGCGTCAAGACACCATGCCGCAGGAATATCGTCTCATTCTGAAACACGCGGATGAACCGGGCTACACCCCGGACATCGAGTGTTACCTCAGGAACGGGGGTTACGAGACCCTCCGTCGGTCCCTGGCCTTGACCTCCCGGGTCCTTCCGGACGGCAAACAGCAGACGCCCCAGGAGCAGATTCGCGATGAAGTGCTCAAATCCGGGCTGCGCGGGCGGGGCGGAGCCGGCTTTTCGGCCGGACTCAAGTGGTCCTTCGTGGACCGCCGATCGGGCAAGCCGATCTACCTCATCTGCAACGCCGACGAATCGGAACCCGGCACGTTCAAGGACCGCCAGATCATCCACAAGGATCCCCACCAGTTGATCGAGGGGATGATTCTCTCGTGCTTCGCGAACGACGTGAAGCTCGCCTACATCTACATCCGGGGCGAAATGCCGGAGGGCGCCCGCCTGCTGAATCAGTCGTTGAAGGACGCGCGGGCGAAGGGATTCCTCGGACGCGACATTCTGGGTTCCGGGTACGACCTTGAGATCCATGTCCATCGCGGCGCCGGCGCGTACATTTGCGGGGAGGAAACGGGCCTGATCGAATCGCTGGAGGGCAAGCGGGCGTATCCCCGGATCAAGCCGCCGTATTTTCCCGCGGTGCTCGGCCTCTACCAGTGTCCGACCATCGTCAACAACGTCGAGACCCTCGCCGCGGTGCGTCACATCCTGGCCATGGGCGCCGCGGAGTACGCGAAGCTGGGATCGCCCAACAACACCGGCACCCGCATCGTCAGCGTCAGCGGGCACGTCAAACGTCCCGGGTACTACGAGATCGAGGTCGGGAAGGCGACGCACGGCGAACTGATCCACCATGAGAATTTCGGCGGCGGCCTCCGCGAAGGGCGCCGGCTCAAGGCGGTCATCCCCGGGGGGTCCTCGGCCAAAGTCTTCCGGGCCGGCGAAAAATTCACGCTCCGCCGGCGCGGCGCGGACGGGCAGGTGACCCCGGTGGACGTGGATCTCCTCGATCTGCCCTACGATTTCGATTCCCTCCAGCAGGCGGGGAGCATGTCGGGTTCCGGCGCCATCATCGTGATGGATGACTCGACCGACATCGTCGCGGCCCTGGCCAACATCAGCGAATTCTACGCCCACGAAAGCTGCGGGCAGTGCACCCCGTGCCGGGAAGGCGCGCTGTGGCTGAGCAAGGCGCTCCACCGCATGACCCACGGTCACGCGAGGAAGCAGGATCCCGCCTACCTGCTGCACATCGCCCAGAACATCCAGGGACGGACCATCTGCGCGTTCGGCGAGGCGGCCGCTTGGCCGGTGCTGAGTTTTGTGAAGAAATTCCGGGACGAATTCGAAGCCCGCGGCGCGGAGGACGAAGCACGGTCCGCCGCCCAACAACCCGCGCCGGGTGCCGCGATTCCCGGCGGCGCGGGTCCCACCCCCGAACGGAAACTGGCGGCGAGTCCGCGAAGCTAGAAGCCATGGCTCCTCCGCCCTCCTTTCCCCCGGTTCCCGCCGCCCCCTCCGCGGAAACGTTGAGCATCAAGGTCGATGGTCGCGCCATCGACGTCCCGAAGCTGATGCCCGACTGGCAGGGCCGCCTTCAGCCGACGACCATGCTGCAGGCCTGCCAGGCCGCCGGAGTCGAGGTGCCGCATTACTGCTATCACGCCAAGCTGCCCGTGGCCGGGAACTGCCGCATGTGCCTGGTCGAGTTCGGGACGCCGATGCTGGGCCCCGACCGTAAACCGATCCTCGAGGCGGACGGGTCGCCGAAGATCGCGCGGTCGGTGCTGCCGTATGAGCCCGGAACCGCGCGCGGCGCGATCGCCTGCGCGACCCCGATCTCGCCCGGCATGGAGATCTACCCGAGCTCACCCGCCACCCGGCGGATGCGGGAAGGGGTGCTCGAATCGCTGCTGGTCAACCATCCGTTGGACTGCCCCATCTGCGATCAGGCCGGCGAGTGCAAGCTCCAGCAGTATTCGGTCGAACACGGCCAGGCGGAGAGCCAGTTCGTGGAGGCGAAAGTCCACAAGCCGAAGGCGGTGGACCTGGGGCCTCGCATCGTGCTCGACGACGAGCGGTGCATTCTGTGCACACGCTGCATCCGGTTCACCCGGGACATCGTGGGCGACGACCGCCTGGGCATCGTGAATCGCGGGTCGTACAACACGATCGCCACCTACCCGGGGGATCGGTTCGAGAACAACTACACGCTGAACACCGTCGACATCTGTCCGGTCGGGGCGCTCACCTCGAAGGATTTCCGGTTCCAGATGCGGGTGTGGTTTCTCAAGGAAACTTCAAGCCTCTGCACCGGATGCGCCACGGGGTGCAACATCACGATGTGGTCGCGCGAAGGACGCATCCACCGGTACACCCCCCGCGACAACGATGCCGTCAACGCCTCCTGGATGTGCGACCAGGGACGGTTGAACTACCGCTGGATCGGGAGCCCGGATCGCTTGCGGGACATCGCCGGTCGGCGGGGCGGGGCGCGAACCTGGAGCGCGGCGTCGCAGGCGATCGCGAAATCATTGTCGGCCGCCCGGCCCGGTTCGGTGGCGCTGGTGGCGTCCGCGCGTCAGACCACCGAGGAACTTTTCCTGCTGAGCCGGCTCGCGGCGCGACTGGAGGCCCCGACGGATTCGGTGCCCCGGCCCGGGGACGCCGACGGTCTGCTTTTGAATGCCGACCGAAATCCCAACATGGCGGGTGCCCGCATGACGGGGATCGCCGGGGAGACGCCGGGCTCCCGCCTGAAGGAAATCGCGGCAGGCATCGCGTCGGGCCGGATCACCACGCTCATCGTCTTTGGGGAGGACGTGACGCGACACGGGATCGGTCCCGACCTTCTGGAGAAGCTGGAGATGCTGGTGGTGAGCGACATCCTGCCGAACGAAACGACGAAGCGGGCCCATGTCCTGCTTCCGGGGTGCGCCCACGCCGAGAAACGCGGCACCTTCGTCAACGCGAAGGGTCGGGTTCAGCGGTTCCTCAAGGCGGTCGAGCCGCCGGGGGATGCCAGGCCGGAGGCGGAGTTCCTGGAGGAACTCCTGGCGCGTTTGAGCGGCCCGGATGCGGGTTCGACCGCCGCGCCGGCCGTGGTTTTTTCAATGGAATCCTTGTTCAACCGGATGGCGCGGGAAGTGCCGGCGCTGGCGGGAATCGAGTGGGCGAAGCTGGGCGAGGGAGGAGCGCCCACGACGGCCTGAGGGCCGTGAGAAAGCGAAGCACTCATGGACTCGACCTTCCTCCTCTTCAGCGTGGTGAAGATCTTCGTGGTCTTCTCGGTGGTGATGACCATGGTGGCCTACGCGGTCCTGGTGGAGCGCAAGGTGAGCGCCTTTATCCAGGATCGGGTGGGTCCGAATAGGACGTCGCCGTTCTTCGCCCGTTTCCTGCCGGTTCTGGGTCCCCTCCTGACCCGGTGGGGGATGTTTCAGCCCATCGCCGATGCCCTGAAGGCCATCCTGAAGGAGGACTTTACTCCGGGACATGTCCGGAAAGTCTACTTCTGGCTCGCCCCGGCCATCGCGATGGTCCCGGCCCTGCTGACGTTGGCCGTGATTCCGTTCGGATCGCGGCTCGGGGAGCAGCAGATGGTGATCGCCGATCTCGACGTCGGCATCCTGTACACCTTCGGAATCGTCTCGCTGAGCGTGTACGGGATCGTTCTGGCGGGGTACGCCGCGAATTCGAAGTACCCGTTCCTCGGCGGCATCCGCGCGAGCGCTCAGATGATCTCCTACGAGATTTCGATGGGCCTGAGCGTGATCCCTATCTTGCTCTTGGTCGGCAGCCTGAACCTCGGCGACGTGATCGCGCACCAATCCGGCAACCTGTTCCGGTGGCATATCTTTCAGCAACCGGTCGCGTTCCTGATCTTTCTGATCGCGGCGCTCGCGGAGACGAACCGCCTCCCGTTCGATCTGCCCGAGGCGGAGACGGAATTGGTCGGTGGGTACCACACCGAATACAGCTCGATGAAGTTCGCCCTGTTTTTCCTGGGTGAATACGCCGCGATGATTTCGGTTTCGGCGATGATGGTGACGCTGTTCCTCGGGGGCTGGACGCTGCCGTTCTTCGGGTTGGACCAGCCAGCCGCGTCGCTGGGCGTCGGTCTCCTCCACATCCTGATCTTCCTGGCGAAACTCGGGTTCTTCCTGGTGCTGATCATCTGGGTGCGCTGGATGTTGCCTCGTTTCCGCTACGACCAGCTGATGGATCTGGGCTGGCGCCGATTCATTCCTTTGGCGCTGGCGAACATCGTGGTCACCGCGGCCGTGCTCATGCTGGCCAAGTCCTGAAATGCCATGATCGTCGAACGCAAAGAGTTGAGCCTCGCCGAGCGGTTGTACCTCCCGGCGGTGGCCAATGGTTTCAAGGTCACCTGGCGCCATTTCAAGCGGACGGTCTTCGAGGGGCGCACCGCGGCGGACGAGACCGCCGGCGGCTATTATCCGGAAGTGCCCTGGAAGGTGGAACCGGGGTACCGGGGCGCGCCCTACCTCGTGCGCGACCAGGAGGGCGGCACCAAGTGCGTGAGCTGCCAGCTGTGCGAGTTCGTCTGCCCGCCGAAGGCGATCCGGATCACGCCCCCGGGACCCGACGGTCCTCCGGCGGACCGCGGCAACGCGGAGAAGATGCCCAAGGAATTCGAGATCAACATGCTCCGCTGCATCTTCTGCGGCCTCTGCCAGGAGGTGTGCCCGGAAGAGGCGATCTTTCTGAAGGCGGACTATTCGCTGACCGGGCTGACCCGAGCCGAGATGATCTACGACAAGGAGAAGCTGCTCTCCCTCGGGGGTACCCACGCGGGAACCCAAAAATGGCGGCACAAACTCGAGGAAGCACGGGCCCAGGAGACCTTTCCGGTCGAGGACCGTCCCGCCGCCCATTGAAATCGCTATCCTCCAGGATGCCCGACGTGAGCACCCCACTCCCCATGCCGCCGCCATGACCGACGTGCTCTTCTATGTGTTCGGCGGCCTCGCGTTGGCGTGTGGATTCCTGACCGTCGCCAACCCGTTTTCACGCAGCCCGGTGGCGAGCGCCCTCTTTTTGGTGCTCACGATGGTGTGGCTCTCCGGCTTGTTCATCCTCCTCCACGCCTTCTTCATCGCGGCGGTCCAGATCCTCGTCTACGCCGGGGCGGTGATGGTCCTGTTCCTTTTTGTGATCATGCTCCTCGACCTCAAGGAGGAGGAGCGACGGAACTGGAATCGGTTCGGGGTTGGCGCGGGATTCATCACCGTCGGCGGCCTTTTCGCGGTGCTCGCGTCGACGCTCGTCCGCGCGCACGCGTCCGCCGGCGCGGAACCCGACCTCGAGGGGACCACCCATGCGCTGGGACTGGCCCTGTTCCAACGCTATTTGCTGCCTTTTGAAGCCGTGTCGGTCTTGCTGCTCGTCGGGATGCTGGGTGTGATCCTGCTGAGCCGGAGGGATCTCAAGTGAAGGTCGGTCTCGAACATTATCTTCTGGTCAGCGCCGGACTGTTCAGTCTCGGGCTATTGGGTGTGATCCTGCGTCGCAATCTGCTGGTGATGTACATGGGCCTGGAGCTCATGCTGAACGCCGCCAACCTCGCCCTCGTCGCATTTTCCCGGTACAACAAGAACCTCGATGGCCAGGTCATGGTGTTCTTCATCATCACCGTGGCCGCCGCGGAGGTCTCCGTCGGCCTCGCCCTGATCGTGGCGCTCTACCGCCGGCGCCAATCCGCCCACGTGGAGGATCTGACGTCGCTCAAATTCTGACTCGGACGGGAACAGGAACCGGACGATTCGACTACGAACGATGCAACCCGAGACGCTCGCGTGGATCATTTTGGCGCTGCCGCTTCTGTCGGCGGCCGGGATCACGCTCTTCACCCGCCGAAACCCGCGGCTCAGCGCCGCGGTGTCGATCGCCGCCGTGGCCGCCGCGTTCGCCGCTTCGGTCGTGTTGGCGCTGTCCTTCCGGCGACTCGCGATCCCTGCCGGCGATTGCCTCATCGCCGCGGTCCAGTGGCTGGAGGTGGGCGGGTTGTCGGTGGAGCTGGGGCTCCGGCTGGATTCGCTGTCCCTCGTGATGCTCCTCGGCGTGACGGGAGTGGGCCTGATGATCCATGTCTACTCCTGCGGGTACATGGCGGGCGACCCGTCCTACGCGCGGTTCTTCGCCTCCCTCAGCCTCTTCATGTTTTCGATGCTCGGCATCGTTCTGGCGTCGAATTTCGTGATGATGTTCGTCTTCTGGGAATTGGTCGGAGTCTCCAGCTACCTCCTCATCGGGTTCTGGTACGAGCGCGCGCCCGCGGCGGACGCGGCGAAGAAGGCGTTTCTCACCAATCGCCTCGGCGATTTCGGTTTCCTGCTGGGGATCATCATGGTGTGGGCCGGCCTCGGCAGCGTCGATTTCCTTGATCTGGAGCGGACCCTCGCTGTGGACCCCGGAGCCCTGGGGAGCTTCGCGAGCCTGGCCGGCGTCCTGGTTTTCCTGGGGGCCGTGGGAAAGAGCGCCCAGTTCCCGCTGCATGTCTGGCTCCCGGATGCCATGGAGGGACCGACCCCCGTCAGCGCCCTCATTCATGCGGCGACGATGGTGGCGGCCGGAGTGTTCATGCTGGCGCGGTCCTTTTTCCTCTTCGGACTGGCGCCCGCGTGGCCGGAATGGCTCGGCGTCCTGTCGGGGGTGTCGGCCTTGGACGTGATCGCGTGGACGGGCGGCGTGACCGCCCTCCTGGCGGCGCTGATGGCGGTCCAGCAGAACGATATCAAGAGGATCCTGGCCTACTCCACGTTGTCGCAGCTCGGCTACATGGTCCTGGCCGTCGGCTGCGCCAGGCCGGAGGCCGGCATGTTCCATCTCGTGACCCACGCCTTCTTCAAGGCGCTTCTGTTCCTCGGCGCCGGTTCCGTGATCCACGCGATGCATCACGAGCAGAACATCTGGAGGATGGGCGGCCTGCGGAACCGTCTGCCGGTGACCTCGTGGACCTTCATGGTCGGCACCCTGGCCTTGTGCGGTCTGCCGCCCTTCAGCGGGTTCTATTCCAAGGACGGCATTCTGGCCGCGGCGGAGACCCGGCCGCTGCTCTTCGGGTTGGCCCTTTTCGTGGCGGCTCTGACCGCCTTCTACATGTTCCGGCTCATTTTCGTCGCCTGGCGCGGCGTCGCCCGGACGGATGCCGCCTCCCACGCCCACGAATCCCCGCCGGTCATGCTGTGGCCCCTCCGGTTTCTCGCGCTGGCGTCGGTGCTTGCCGGATTCTGGGGTATCGACGCCGCGCTGCGGGCTGGCTTGGGGCAGGGCGCGGAGGCTGGGCACGGTTCCCATGCCGGATTCCTGGCGGCGGTTTTCGAACCCTTCGGGCACGCGCCGCTCGCGGCATTTCTGGGGTTGTTCGCGACCGCGATGGGGTTCGCGGGGGCCTGGAAACTCTACGGGCCGCATCCGGAACGCGACCCGTTGCCGGAGCGGATCGGGGCTTTGGCGCGCTGGATGCGCGACCGGTTCTATTTCGACGAAGCGTACACGTGGGTGATCCGAACGACCCACGACGCGGCGGCGGGCCTCGCGGAGTGGTTCGACCGCTGGATCGTGTCGGGCCTGTTCGTTCGCGGCCTGGCCGGAACGACGGACGTGATGGGGCGCGCCCTGCGCCTCGTGCTGACCGGGAACCTGCAGACCTACGCGTTCCTGGGCGCGGCGGGCCTGGTGATCGCCCTCTGGATGGTGCTCCCATGAGCCCGCGCAACCTTCGCATCGCCTGACATGTCCTTGCTCACCTGGATTACCCTGCTCCCCCTGCTGGCCGCCGTCGGGTTGTGTTTCGTGCCGCGAAACGCCGTGGGCGTTCCGCGGGCCGTGGCCGTGGCGGTGACCGGGATCGTTGCCTGGATGGCCCTGGATCTCCTGGTCGGTTTCGGTTCGGCGCCGGTGGAGCGCGGCGGGTATCGATTCGTGCACCAAATCCCGTGGGTGGAATCGCTGGGCATCTCGTTTTTCGTCGGCGTCGACGGAATCAACCTCGGATTGATCGTGATGGGGGCGATCGTGGCGTTCGCCGCGGCGTGCGTCTCCAGGGAGATCAAGGACCGCGTGAAGGAGTTCCACATCCTTCTGTTGCTGATGACCGGGGGGATCCTTGGCGCCTTCGCTTCACTCGACATCTTCTTCCTCTATTGCTTTCACGAACTCGCCCTGGTGCCGACGTTCCTCATGATCGGGATCTGGGGCCGTGGTGACGGGCGCCAATCCGCCGCCTTCCAGATCACGCTCTACCTCACCCTCGGGGCGTTGGTGGCGCTGATCGGGTTGATCGCGCTCTATCTGCAGTCGGGGATCCGGACCTTCGACCTCGTCACGCTGGGCGAGCACCTGGCATCCAACCCGATTCCCGCCGCCCGACAGCATTTCATCTTCCCGTGGCTGATGTTCGGTCTGGGAATCCTGGTGTCGCTCTGGCCCTTCCACACGTGGGCACCCTTGGGTTACGGGGCGGCGCCCACGGCGACGGCGATGTTGCACGCCGGCGTTCTGAAGAAGTTTGGGCTGTATGCCCTCCTGAAGGTCGCGGTGCCTCTCCTGCCGGAAGGGGCCAAGATGTGGATGCCGACCCTGGCTTGGTTGTGCCTCGGGAACATCGTCTACTGCGGCTGGGTCGCGATGCGCCAGCGGGACCTGAACCAGTTGATCGGCAATTCGAGCGTGGCCCACGTGGGCTTCGTGTTTCTCGGGGTGGCGAGCCTCACGACGATCGGCGTCACCGGGGCGGTGATGGTGATGGTGGCCCACGGGTTCCTCGCCGCGTTGAGCTTCGGGTTGAGTGGCTGGCTGTACGGGCAGACCCGATCCCTGGACATGGGACGGATGGGCGGACTCCTTCGGCGGATGCCCTTCGTCGGGACGATCATGGTGATGGCGATGATGGCCGGGTGCGGTCTTCCGGGCTTTGGCAACTTCGTGGGAGAGTTCCTGGTGCTCTTCGGCGGTTGGACGAGCGCCGTGCCGATCTGCGGGGGCTGGATCTCGTTTCGCCTGCTGGTCGCCGCCGCCGCCTGGGGCGCTCTGATCATCGCGGCGGTCTACATGCTTCGCGCGGTCCGGGCGATGTTCCACGGGCCGCCCGCCGAGTTTTGGAAGGAATCCCGGGACCCGGCTGGAGCGTGGCGCCGAATGCCGTACGTGGTCCTCCTGGCGAGTCTGATGGCCCTGGGCGTCGCCCCGAGGATCCTGACCGACCATATCGCGCCCAGGGCGCAATCGATCGTGGACGCCGTGGAGGCATCGCGTCCCGCCCGTCAACTGGCCGTGACCTCCGGCAACCCAATCCCATGAATCTCTGGCTTCTTGGACCTGAAGTGGTGCTGGTGGTGCTCGGCCTCGCCCTGTTGTTGCTGGACGGGGTGGTGCCCGGTCCGCGCCGGCGCCTCCTGGGACACGCTTCCGCCGGCCTGGTGATGGTCCTCTTCCTTTTCGAGGTGTCCGGTCACGGTGGGCTCGCCGAGCCGGGGTACGCGTTCGGGCGGATGTTCGTCCTGGATGGCTTGGCGATCTTCTTCAAGGCCCTGTTCCTGTGCGCCGGAGTTTTCGTGCTCCTCCTGGCGGCGGACATGGGCGACCGGTTGGGATCCGGCGTGACGGAGTACTTCGTCCTGACCCTCTTCGCGCTGGCGGGAATGCTCCTCGCGGCGTCGGCGAACAACTTCGCGGTCATGTACGTCGCCTTGGAACTCATCACGGTGTCGTTCTATGTGCTGACGGGTTTCCAGCGCTCCCGGGTCGCTTCCCTCGAGGCCGGCGTGAAGTACCTCCTCTTGGGGGCTTTGTCGTCGGCGTTCATGGTGTACGGGATCGCGCTGTGCTTCGGGGCGTCCGGCACCATGCAGTTCGACGACCTTGCCGCGCGGTCGGCCGCGCTCGCCGAGAGCCGCCTTTTCCAGGCGGGAATGCTGCTGGTGCTGGGGGGCTTGGCTTTCAAGGTGGCGGTGTTTCCGTTTCAGATCTGGGCTCCCGACGTCTACGAGGGCGCGCCCGCGCCGACGGCGGCCTTCCTGGCGATCGGTTCGAAGGCGGCCGGAGTGGTGTTGCTGGTGCGGTTGCTGGGCGGCGTGATCCCGGAACTCGGATTGAAATGGGAGCCCCTCCTGATGTCGGTGGCGGCGATCTCGATCCTTTTCGGCAGCCTGTGCGCCATCCCGCAGCGGAGTCTCAAACGGCTGATGGGCTATTCGAGCATCGCGAACGGCGGGTTCGTTCTGTTGGGCCTGGCCGCGATGTCGAAGGCCGGCGCGGCCGCGGTTCTGTTCTACCTCGCGGGCTATCTGTTCACGGTGCTGACGGCGTTCCTGGTGGTGGCCATCGTCGTGGAGCGTCTCGGGACGGACGACCTGTCGGCCCTGGCCGGGTTGCATCGACGATCGCCGCTGCTGGCCGCCGCCCTCGCCGTGTCGATGATCTCTTTGGCCGGGGTGCCTCCCCTGGCGGGCTTCTTCGGGAAATTCCTGGTGTTGAAAGCCCTTGTGGAACAGGGCGCCTCTCTTCCCGCCTACTACGCGCTGGGCGGCGTGGCGGTCGTCGGGGTGGTGATCTCGTTCTGGTATTATTTTGGTGTTCTCCGCGCGGTCTACTGGAGCGAGGAAACCCCGGACTCAACTCCCTTGGTCGTGCCGCCCGCTCTCCGCGCGGCGTTGTTCGTCGGAGCGGCGGGGGTCTTCTATCTGGGGATCTTCCCGGGAACGGTCTGGGATGCGGCCGTGGCGGCCGTGGCGCTGCTGAAAGTCTGAGTTGCGTTCGACCGAATCCGCGGGGGAGGCATCAAGGGGCTTCCCAAGCGCCACGGGCTTCGGGCAGAGTTCCAGCCCCGTCAGCAAACGGCCCATGGCAAAACCCGCCCGCAAGAAAAAGCGTTCCGTTACACCGCACTCGGTGGTGACGGGTGGCGCGGGGTTTCTTGGGTCGCACCTCACCGATTTGCTTCTGGCGCGGGGCCATCGGGTGACCGTCCTCGACAACCTCGTGACGGGGTCGGTCGCCAACATCGAGCATCTCGCGGGAGCTCCGGGGTTTCGATTTGTGATGCAGGATGTGACGGATTTCCTGTTCCTCGAAGGACCGGTTGATTTCGTGTGGCACTTCGCGTCGCCGGCGAGCCCGGTCGACTACCTCGAATTGCCGATTCAGACGCTCAAGGTGGGTTCGCTCGGAACCCACAAGGCGCTGGGACTCGCCTTGAACAAGGGAGCGCGATTTCTCCTGGCCTCGACCTCGGAGGTCTATGGCGACCCTCTCGTGCATCCGCAACGGGAGGATTATTGGGGCAACGTGAATCCGATCGGCCCCCGGGGATGCTATGACGAGGCGAAGCGCTTCGCGGAAGCCCTCACCATGGCTTACCGCACCGAACACGGCCTGGAGACCCGAATTGTCCGGATCTTCAACACGTATGGACCCAGGATGCGCCTCCATGACGGACGGGTGGTGCCCGCGTTCATCGGTTCGGCCCTCGCGGGCAAGGCGCTCACCCTTCACGGCGACGGAAAGCAAACCCGGAGCTTCTGCTACGTCTCCGATCTTGTGGAAGGCATCTTCCGCTTGATGCTGTGCGACGATCCGAAGGCCTGGAGTCCTGTCAACATCGGAAACCCGAGGGAAATGACCATCCGGGAGTTCGCCGATGAAATTCTGAAACGGACGGGGTCGCGCAGTCGTGTGACATCGAAGCCGGCCCCGGAGGACGATCCGAAGCAGCGCCGTCCGGACATTTCACGCGCCCGAAAGCTCCTGGATTGGAGCCCTGAAGTCGGGCTGGGGGAGGGACTTCGGCGCACTATAGATTATTTTTGTGGTCAAACGAAGAGGCAGAACGTATGAAGGCCGCACAGCCACGCGGGATTTTTGAGTTTGCCCTGTGAACCTCTTTCCTTTAACCACCCGTCGCCCGTTCCCGTTCGGCGTTGATGCACGACCCGCGGTCGTGCGCCCACGTCGTGGGTGCTGACGCCACGCTCCTGGCACCATGCTTAAAGCCAAGCCATTTCTCGCCATCGATTTCGGCGCAGGTACGCTGAAAATGGCCGAGTTCGAGATCAACGATACCGGCAATCTCGTCCTGCGCCAGTTCGGGACCCGTCCCCTGGGATTGGAGGGTTCCCAGGAATCAGCCCGGGAACGCGTCGTCACCAAGGGACTTCAAGAACTCATCACGGAACGCGCGTTCAGCGCCCGGTCGGCCAGCGTTTGCGCCCCCGGCTTCCACGTCTTCTCGAAATTCGTCAAGCTGCCCCCGGTCGATTCCGCGAAGATCTCGCAGATCATCCAGTACGAGGCTCAGCAAAACGTGCCCTTCCCGCTGGCCGAAGTGGTCTGGGATTACCAGATCCTCGGCACGGCCGCGGGTGGGGAAATGGAAGTTCTCCTGGTCGCGATCAAGACGGACATCGTCGAGGGCCTCTTCCGGGTCGCCGAATCCAAGGGTGTCCGACTGCAGCACGTCGATGTCTCGCCCGCGGCTCTCGCGAACGCCTTCCGCTTCAACTACAGCGATCAGGATGGCTGCACGATGCTCCTCGACGTCGGGGCCAAGACCAGCACGGTCCTCTTCTTCGAGAAGGGCAAGATCTACGCGCGGAGCATCAGCATCGGGGCGAATTCCATCAGCCAGGATTTCGCGACCGAATCCAAGGTCCGCTTCAACGAGGCCGAAGCCTTCAAGCTTCAGCACGGATTGGTCAGCCTGGGTGGCGCTTACGAGGAACCCGAGGATCCGAAGCAGGCCGCCATCGCCAAAGTGGCCCGGCAGGTGATGACCCGGCTCCATATCCAGGTCAACCAGACCATCCAGTTCTATCGAGGCCAACAGGGCGGGGGCGCCCCCATGCGCCTGGTGCTTTCCGGCGGCGCCTCGATCATGCCGTACACGGCCCAGTTCTTTAACGAGAAGCTGAATGTGCCGGTGGAGTACTTCAACCCGCTCCGCAACGTTCAGATCGGACCGGCGGTCAACGTCGACGAACTATCGGCCGTCGCCCACGCCATGGGAGAGCTGGTCGGATTGGCGCTTCGCAACCTCGCCCAGTGCCCAATCGAACTGAACCTGCTCCCCAAAAGTTCCCTCAAGCGGCAGCAGTTCGAGCAGAAGAAGCCGTACCTCCTCGCTTCGTTGTTCAGTCTCGTGGGCGTCGTGGCCGCCCTCGGGTTCTTCGCGCGCCTGGTCGGTGACGACAAAGAGGCCGCCCTCAGCCAGATTTCCGAGAAGGTCGAACCGCTTCAGTCGAAGGAGCAGCAGTTGAATTCGGCCAATCAGGCGCTCAAAAAAGCCGAAGAAGACGCCACCTACTACCGGAACTGGCTCCAGGCCAAGTACCGATGGGTGGACCTGTTCGGGGAATTGCGTTCCGCGCTGATGGCGGCCGAGGAGCGGTCAAGACCTCCGGGTGTGGACGTCGGCATCTGGATTGAATCGCTCAGCATGGGAGACGTGGTGAAGGATTTCGCCGCCGCCGAGGACGCCCCCGTGGAGGAGGAGGCGGCGCCAACCTCGTTTTCGATGTCGCCCGAATTGATGCGTCGCTACGGTCTGGTCCCCACGACCCCTGTCGCGCCGGAAGGCGAGAGCGGCGACGGTTCCGGGGGCGACGGATCCGCCTCCGCGGCGTCCAGCTCCAAAAAGAAGAAGAGCGGTTCCACGAACGAAGTTTCGGAGATCAGTCTCGTCTTTCGAGCCATCAACCTGGCCAACCTGTCACCCACGAACAATCTGCACATCACCGCATCCGTGGAGCAGGAAATAAAAGCCAATCCGCTCTTCGACCCGGAAAACACGCGCCTGGGAAAACAGCCGACGCCGGAAGAAGGAGCTACCACATTCACGTTCGAGCTCACCCTCGGACTGAAGAACCCCATCCAGCTTTAGTATGCCGTGGATCAAAAAGAACCTGACGCTCGTCCTCGGCGGGTTGGTGGGCTTGGTGCTTCTGGGCGGAAGCGTCTTCTTCCTCTATGACCAGTCCAACCGTGAAGCCACGGTCAACGCGTCGCTTGAGGAGAAACGGGAGGAGTGGAACCGGCTGAATGGCCTGAATCCGTATCCGGAAGAGAAGAATATCAAGGCCGTCCGTGCCGAAGCCACGAAAGTGGGGGCGCTCACCACGTCCCTCCGCGAGAGCATCCATGCGCCGTCGGTTCCTCCCGTGACGGACACGTTCTCCTTGAAACTCCTCATCGAAACGACGATCTCACAGCTACAACAGGAAGCGGAGGCGTCCGGTGTGAACCTGCCGGATCGGTACGCGTTCACTTTTCAAAAATTGCGCGAAATGCCCTATTTCGAACCGAGCGGGATTCCGAAACTCGCGGAACAGGTCGCGCAGATCTCGGCCCTCAGCCGGGTATTGTTCAACGCCAAGGTTCATTCCCTTGACCAGTTCCGCCGCCCAGGAGTCCTCAGGGAGGAAGTCGGCAGCACCGAATATCTGACTAAAAAAGCGATCACCAACAACTGGGTGGTCCGGTCGCCGTTCGATCTCAGCTTCCGGTCGTTCAGTACCGAACTCGCGGCGGCCCTCCAGGGATTCGCCGCCATGGATGAAGTGGTCGCCATCAAAACGATCAACATCCAATCCACCACCCTCCCGCGGGGCATGGGTGCGCCGATGACGCCCATCTACATGCCAAGCCAGAATTCGTCACCGTCGCCAATGCCCATGCCCGGTGGCCCGGGCGGCGGCATGGATCCCGCCCTTCGCGCGCGCTACGGGCTCGGCGGCGGCTCGCGTTCCGACGCCGAAACCGGCGGCGGCGGCATGGACGCCGCCATGAGGTCCCGCTACGGCCTCGGACCTGGAGGGGCTGGAGGAGGGGAAGCGGCGATGCGATCGAGGTATGGCATGGGTGGTGCCGGTGGGATCGCCGCTCCGCCCCCGTCACTTTCGTCGCCAGTATACCAAGGAGCCCCAGCTCCCCTCGTGTCCTCCACGCCTTCGGTCGTTCTCGACGAAAAGCCGCTCCGGATCATCATTCAGCTCGACTTCATCAAACCGAAGCCTGAACCGGAACCTTCCCGCCGCGCCACACGCCCGGCCCCCTCGGACCCGCCGGCTGATGCCAGCGCGGCCGATTCGTCCCAATAGCAAGCAGCCCTGAGCCGACATGGACCAGCTCAAGAAACTCGGCGCCGTTTTGGGCGCCCACTACGAGAAGATCATCCTGAGCGTGATTCTTTTGGCTCTCCTGGGAGCCGCCGCGTTCCTGCCATTTCGTGTCGCCCAGAACCGCGAAACGATCCGGCAGGCGCTGGAGTTGGGAAACCGCGCGCCCAAGAAGGTGAGTGAGCCCGTCGATACATCCGGCTACGAGCTCATGTTGAAACGGCTCAGGACCACCCCGAGACTGAGCCTTTCAGGCGAACACAATCTCTTTAATCCGGTGCTTTGGAAGCGCGGCCGGGACGGTGCGCCGTTCAAGGTGGTCCATGGCGACGAGGATGGCCCCGGGGGTCTGGTGGCCACCGAGATCCGTCCCTTGGAACTCGTGATCGAATTCAACGGCATCCAGGAAAGTGGCGAGAGCATCCGCTACAAGTTCAGCGTGCTCGACGAGACCAAGGGGGGCCGGTATGTCCGAGCCCGCCAGATGTACCTCTCCTTGGGGTCGTCATCGAAGAATGACCCCTTCGTCATCACCCGCGTGATTGGGCCGGCGGATGATCCGACAGGCGTGGAGTTTCGTTTCGCCGATTCAACCGAGACCGCGACGGTGACCCAGGATCAGCCCTTCAGGCGTGTTGCCGGGCACGAAGCGGACATGGTTCACGAAAAGCTCGGGACGAAATTCAACAACGTTCGAAGCAAACAGCCCGGCGGAATCCGTTTGGGCTCCCAAACTTACTATATCGTTGCCATCAACAAGGACGAAGTTACTGTCCAGTCCAGCACCTCCAAGCGCTGGACCATCCGCCGTAAGGGCGTTTCTTGAGAGGTACGTTTTTATGTCTCTGTCCCGCATTGAACCCGGCTCCATGACCCGCCAAGCAGCACTTTCCTTGTTTGCCCTGATCTTGTGTCTGGGCACTCCACTCCAGGCACCAGCGCAGGCGCCTCCCTCCTCGGGAACGATCGAGGAAGGCGCGCGCCGAGAGGAGGCGTATCAACTCCTCGGCGACAGGCTCCAACAGGCTGACCGGGACGTTGCTGAAAACCGAATCTCCGACGCCGCCAAGCGATACGAAGAGGCCTATTCCTTGGCCGTGCGGATCGGCGTCAAAGCCGAACCGGAGCGGGCTCGCGCGGCCGCCGGCGTCTCCGCGACGCGGATGCAGTTGGCCGCCAACGCGCAGAAGAGCGGCTACCTCAACGAAGCGGTCGCCCATGTTGACCGGGTTCTTCGCGTTGACCCCCTCCACCAGGAGGCCGCGAAGATGAAACAGGAACTGGATCGGGCCATCGCCCAGAAGCGTGGCCTCACCCCCAGCGCCGATGCCCTCGGCCAATTGCCTGAAATTCACGAGAAGAAGATTCAGGTCAGCACCTTGGTGCAGGATGCCCGGGTCTTCTTGGATGCGGGCGAACTCGCCAAAGCGGACGCGAAACTCAGGGAAGCGTTGGACGCGGACCCGGGCAACGAACCCGCCAACTACTACATGAAGCAGTTGTTGGACGCGAAGATGCGATTAGAGAATAAGCGACGTGGCATTCTCAGCCGCCAAGGCCTCCTGATGATCGATGAGGTTTGGAACAAGCCGCTAACCAAGGACAACCTCCCCGCCGCCAACCCCTTTGCGACCACCAACCTCGTCCACACGAGCAAGGGTCGCCAAGTCATCAAGTCCAAGCTAGAGCGCATCAAGTTGGACGAGGTGAAATTCGAAGAGCTCCCCCTGAGCGAAGTCGTCAGGTACCTGAAGGACGAAGCCAAGGCGCGCGACCCCGACAAAATCGGCATCAACTTTTTCATCAACCCGTACCACGACAATGTTCAGGCCGGCGGCGGCTTCGCCATCGATCCCAACACGGGTGCCCAGATCGCGATTCCCGCGCCGGAACAGATCAATCTCAATGACGTCACCGTCCGGATCGATCCTGCCCTCAACAATGTCCGAATGGTCGACGTGATCGACGCTGTCTCCAAGTCGGCTTCGAGCCCGATCAAGACCACGATTGAGGACTACGCCGTGGTCTTTCTCCACAAAGCCCCGGAGCGGGCCCAACTGGTCACCCGGGTATTCCGTGTCAACCCCAACACGTTCGAATCAGGTCTTGAGAGCGTCCTTGGTATCACCTTCGGCGACTTCCAGACCGGAACAGCGGGCGGTGGCGCCGGTGGCGGTGGCGGTGGCGGTGGCGGACAGGGTGGTGGACAGGGTGGTGGACAGGGTGGCGGTTCCATCGGGACCATCATCCCGCGCGTTTTTGTCAGCGGCGTTGCTCAAGGTGGCGGCGGTGGTGGTGGTGGTGGCGGTGGCTTTGGCGGGGGCGGTGGCGGTGGTGGGGGCAGCAACGGCCTTCGAGGTGTCACCATTCCGACACCGGCCCAGTCGGTTCAAGAAGTCGTCCGAACCTTCTTCGCGGCCGCGGGTGTCAATCTCCTCCCGCCCAACGCCGTCTTCTTCAACGACAGGCTGGGACTCCTCATGGTCCGCGCCACAATCGAGGAGATCGAAATCGTCGAACAAGCCATCGAGGTCTTGAACGCGGCGCCTCCCATGATTCAGATCGAGGCCAAGTTCGCGGAAGTCGGCCAAGATGATCTCAAGGCCCTTGGCTTCGATTGGATGATCGGCAACTGGCTCATCGGAAACGGCGGCGCCGTCGGCGTTCAGCCCGGAACCGCGCCGTCCTACCAGGGGCGATCCTCGGCCGCCAATCCCAGCGGAATCTTTCCTGGCCCTACCGATGCCAATGGAGTCGCCAGCCCGGCGGCGCAACCCTCACAGGCTTCCGACAGCATTCTCACCAGCGGACTTCGCCAGACAGTTGGTAGTTCGGGTACGACCATTCCCGCACTGGGAACCATCACGGGGCTCATGACCGACCCCCAATTCCGAGTCGTTGTCCGCGCCCTCGAACAACGCGGCGCCTTGGAACTGATGGCCGCACCGCGGGTCACCACGCTCTCGGGACGGCAAGCTCAGGTTCAGATCAACGACCTTCGAACCATTGTGACCGGCGTCGACCTGGGTCAAACCTCCGCCGGCGGCGGTGGCAATCAGGGCGCCGTCGTCAACCAAGGGGGCGCTGGTGCGATTGGCAGCACGGTGAACTACATCACTCAGATCACACCGTTCGGTCCAGTACTGGACGTCGTGCCTTATGTCGCCGCCGACGGATACACCATCGAACTGACTCTGATCCCGACCTTCAGCGAGTTTTTGGGTTACGACGATCCCGGCCAATTCGTTCCCCAGGCTCAAGGAGCGGCTGGTAGTGCCATCGGACTTCCGCTCACAGCCCAGTTGCCGCTCCCGCGTTTGCGAGTCCGGCAGGTGGTCACTTCGGCCATTGTCTGGGACGGCCAAACGGTTGTGCTCGGCGGTCTGATCTCGGAGGACATCCGCAAGCAGCGGGACAAAGTCCCGTTCCTCGGTGACATCCCGTGGATTGGCCGATTCTTCCGAACCGAGTCCACCTCGGCGTCGAAACGCAATCTCGTGATTTTCATCACGCCGACGATCATTGATCCCGCCGGAAACCCGATCCACACGCCGGACAACCTGCCTTTCGATCCCAGCGTCCTACCCGATCAGCAAAAAACAGTCCAATAAGGCGAAGGGCATCACTTGCCGGATCTGATCACACGTGCAATCCTCACACCGGATTCCTGAGTTACCCCGAATGAAATTTTGTTCCCATTCAGTCACCGGGCTCTTCGCCGGCGTCGCGCTCGGATGGACTGCGCTGGAAGCGGTCGGGGGAGGACTCCAGCCCATGGGCCTGGAATTTCCGCTGACTCGCTCCATGCCCGGCGACCAAGTCAATCCGGCGATTGCCATTCAAGCGGGAGGCGGCTGGGTTGCTTGGCAGGACGCCGCGATCGATGGACAAGGTTTGGGCGTTTCCGCTCTGCGCATTGGCGAAGACGGAACCGTCGTCGGAAGTCCCCGCCGGGTGAACGAAGTCGGGGCTGATGACCAGGAGAATCCCTCGATCGCCCTCCTATCGGATGGGCGGGCGGTTGTTGTCTGGCAGGGCGGGCGGTTCGGATTCCAGACGGTCTTCGCCCGAATCCTCGCCCCCAATGGTGGCGCCGTAACTTCCGATATTCCCGTCTCCACCGGCGATGGCGAACACCAGATCGATCCGGTCGCTGTCGCGCTCGCGGACGGCTCGATCATCGTGGCATGGTCCTCCTACCGGCAGGACGGGAGCGCCTCATACGACATCTTTGCCCGTCACCTCGCCGCTGATGGAACATTGCTCGGCCCCGAGACGCGGCTGAATGCGACTCAAGGTATGAGTCGTAGAAGTCCCGCCCTCGCGGCCCTGCCTTCCGGGGGCTTTCTCGCGGTGTGGGTGATGGAACGACAGGTCGGCGTTCGGAACAACACGGATCAACGTGGGCGGCCTCTCGCGGGATATGGTGCCCCAATTTTCGCGGTCCACGCGACCTCCCGGGTTTTCAATTCCCAAGTTGAACCAATCGGTGGGGAATCGCTTGTATCGGAGAGCGGCGTGGCCGCCAACCCGGCGGCAGCTTCCCTTGCTGATGGCAGAGTGTATGTCGCATGGACCCGCCGAAGCCCCACCGATCGCCAGGCGCGCTTCGATGTGTACGGCCGAGTGCTCGACCCCTTTGGAGTCGCCCAGGGTCCCGAGGCGCTTATCAACGTCGAGACCGTGGGCGATCAATATAGACCCCGCCTCGCAGTGACCTCCCACGGGGTGCTTGCTGTCTGGTCAAGCATGGGACAGGACGGATCTTGGGAAGGAGTCTTCGGCCGTTGGATCGATTCCGCGGGACTACCGTCCGGCGACGAAATCGCGATCAACACGCAGGCGGGCGGGGGGCAGATCTTCCCGGCGGTCGCCGCGATGCCCGACAGGGGAATGCTGGTCGCTTATTCCAGCAATCTGCCCCGATCGGGTCACGAGTTGTTTGCCCAGCGACTCGCCCCTCTTCTTCTGAGGGCGCGAGCCGCGGGTTCCGGACGACTACTGCTTGAATGGCCTACAGTCGGAGGTGGCGTCTATCAGCTTCAGTCTTCCACGGACGCGAAGACCTGGAAAAACATCGGAAGCACACGGACCGCTTCCGGTGAAAGCGATGAACTCGCGATTTCGGCGCCAGGCCAGATGGTCCTTTACCGCATTATCCGGGCTCGGTGAGAGAAGTTATGAGGCGATTCTTTCTGGTTCTATTTTTGTCGCTGGGATTGGTGGGAACCCACTCCCGCACTCATGCCTTTTCCCTCCTTGGCTCCATTCCAACATGGTTCACCGATCAGACGGGTCAATTCCCCGGAGGTGACATCTACGGACCCGTCAATCTGGGTGAAGAATACCGATGGAACGTCCCGGTCTTGAACTATGCCTTCGACGAATCCTTCATCAACTACTTCGGGCAGGACGGCGTGGATGAAATCGAGAAAGCCATTCAGATCATCAACGATCTCCCCTCGATGTCGACGGTCGACCTGTCGAAATACCCACTCTTTTCACAAAGGGTGAATCGGCGGGCCAGTGATCTGTTGATGTTCGATCTCAAATCCTACGCGCTGAAGGCGATCCTCGAACAGTTGGGGTTGGGGTCGCCGACCCGTTTCGTCTTTCAAAGCCGGATCCGCGCTCCAGAGACCACCCCTCCGATCACCAACTACCTAATCATTCAGAGGAATTTCGACCCGGAGACATGGGCTCCGACCCCGTACATCAACGGTCAACTTTGGACCTACAACGACATTTTTGACAACCAGGACTCCCCATCGGTGAAGTCATCCACGATCACGGAGCCCGTCGATCCTCTGATCTTGGCGGAACCCGTGGCTTCCCTTGTCTCCGGTTTGGGTTTTTCGGTATTCGGATTCGGTTCCTATTTCACGGGACTTACCCGAGACGACGTGGGTGGACTCAGATACATCTACCGACCCGACAATCAGAACGTCGACGTCCTGCCGGCCGACGCGACGGGACAGGCGGGTTTCGGGGGCGGTGGAGGGGGTGACTCTGGTTCGTGGACACCCATTGCGGCGCCGTCGACCAATACCAACACGGGCGGCGGCACCACCACCACGCCATTTTATGCGCAAGCCATCCGTGGTGGAGTTGATAAACTCTCCTTCGTGCGAACCCCCGTCGTTTATCAACCGACGGCATATCTGGTGACAAACCGCTTCACCGAGACGATCCTTGCCGTCATCACCAACGGTGTCCAGCGGACAATCGACCAGAGGGTGACGCGCTTGGTCGTCGCGCCGGATTTCGTATTTTCGGCGGCTGACCTGACCGAGGATCCCGATCCGGTCGTGGCCATCTTGGACCGGAACGCCGTCGCGACCAGCAACGACGCCATCAATGGTTCTGTGGCCTTGGACGGGCCGGGGCAGTTTTCTGGATCGGCGAACATCACCTTCGCCAAAACAGGCGCGGTTCTGTTGAACACCGCTCCCACCTTCCTCGCTCAACCCGCCTTCAGCCAGGATTTCATCTGGGGTTCCTTTGATGGAAGCACCAACGATCCCATCGTCTACCCGACGGGGACATCGATACGCGACGTTGAACTTCAGATCTTCGGCAGTCGCTAGGCAAAACTGCAAATTTCAATTATCGTGCGTGGCATGAATTTCAGGCTCTCGTGGGTCGTCTTGGCTGCCTTGTCGCTGGGTGGCATGTCCGGAAGCGCTGCTCCGGCATCGGTTTACGAAAACCGCGGCGACGTGACCATGCCGGTCATCGATGCAACTGTTTTTCTGAACCGCGGGACATTTGGTGTGTCCTCGGGGCTTCAGCCTTACGACACTCAGAACACCCGTCACTACACCAATTTTGCGGGTGCCACCATCGAAGGGAGTGGCGGCTTCCGATTTGATTTGGTGGACGATCTCGGAGTCCGTTCCTGGGCGAACAGCTTCGTCAATCAGGGTACAATCAATTTTGGGGGTGACCTCTTTTCCGGTTTCGGAGGCGGTGGCGGCGGGGGAGGATTTGGATTCTTCCCGGGCAACAACAACAGTTCATGGGTTATCGTTAGTGCCTCCAACATCGTGAATCGGGGTGGATTGGCCGTGGGTTCCGATGGGTTGATTCGGTTGGAAGGAAACAATGTCATTCTCAGCCGCAGCGGGATACGAGCCGGGGTGGACCCCTTCGCGCCCATCCAACAAGGAAACGCCTTTGGGTTGAACTACCAGAACGATGCCGGAATCACGGATTCCTACGGGGGCGCTGGGATGAACAACCAGCTGGATCCGGCCGCGCCAGGTCCCTTTGATCTCGCCGTCCTTACGGGTCCGATTCCCAACTCCGGTTCCCACGAAGTTCTGATTGGATCCGGTCAGACCAATCGGGTCACGCTCAGCGCCACCAATGTCTTCGCGGTGACCAACGCGGTCAGTCCCACCAACTGGATCGTCCAGGCTGTGTTTGTCAACACGAACACCCCGGACCCGGAGTTCAAGGTGGCGGTCCGATGGAGCTCCGCGCCCCGGATCAACAACATCCAAGGCGCCCTGATGCCTATCGTCCAGTTCACGTTTGAGGACGTGGATACGATCACGACGGATCCGTACACCAATTACGTGTATGTATTGGACAGTCTCGGGGCGATGACCAACGCCGTCTTGGCGACGAACATCGCGACTCAGACTGACCAAAAGCCCACGAGCCTGATCGTGACTCGCGTGACTCCGCCGGAATGGCTAACAGCAACGACGAACACGATCCCCTACACGCCTGACCTGCTATACAACGCCGGCTACCTCTCAGCGACGGTCACCAATGTGTACGGAGCTTATGAGTGCATTGTCGGTCAGGGTTCCTCGGGTGGCGGATTCGGAGGAGGCTTTTTCGGTGGGATCCCCGAGTTGTCCCATCCGACCAATCTTCCGGGACGGGTTGAGATCAACGCGGACCGTTTGGATTTGACTCTAAGCCGATTCAAGACGGATGGGCTGCTGAGTCTTACAGCGAAGGAACTCGTGGGGAACGCGCCCTATAAGCTCGACTCGGCCACCGTGAGCGTCGACGTGGGCCTGCCATCGGGTTCTTTGACGGTTTCCAATCTCATCCAGCCGATCGTCCGTCGATTCAACGGCGTTGTCGCGGTGTGGAGCGCAGCTTGGACTAATCAGACAACCATGGTCGGGCCCGATCCGAATGATCCCGCGCTCCAGGTCACAAACACGATAGATGTCCGTTTCCACACGATGATTGTGGAACACCAATTCATCACCCGGCAGACCGTCGAAACATACCAATTCTCCGCGAAGGCCGATCATTTGATCCTCCAGGACAATGCGACGGTCCAGGAAACGTTCGTCGTGGATGTTCCGGATGTGGATATTCAGTCCTTCGTCAATCTCGGACAGGTCCCCGTTACCGCGGCGACGTTTCCCAGGGCGAACAACCTGACCAACAGCGGCGGATTGTTCACATCCGTGGGTGGGAACTTCGGATCCACCAACCGTCCGATTCCCAACCTGGTGAATCAGGGATCCATCTCGGCCTCCGCGATCGAGATCAACGCGACCGATTTTGTGAATTCCGGATCCGTTTCGACTTCCGTGGGTGACTCCGTGATCAGGGCGCAAAACGTCAAGATCGAAGCGGGCAGCCTCAGTTCTTCCGCGAACCTTTCCATCCGGGGCGATGACGTGAAGGCCACGGAATCGACCCTGTCGGCTGGCTACGAGTCCCTGAATCGAACCACGGGGATCACCAACTATTACCTAGGTTCGCTCACATTGGATGTGGCGAGCCGTCTGACGGATGGCGGTGTCACAGCGTCCAACGTCTGGACCGTCTACGACGGCGTTTACATGGTTCGGAAGCCGGCTGAGGGCGATCTGCTGGGCACGACCCTGGTTTCCAAGGCGGCTCGGTTTGCCGATGTCAACCACGTCTGGGCCGGGCAGGATCGGGGGGCCACCGCCGCGGGATTCCAGGACAACGCGGCCTTGGGACGTCTGGTGCTCGACGGGAGGCTCTACAGCCTTTACTCCTTTCGGCCTCCGTCCACCAACCCGGCGGCCCTTTACGTCGACTCACTCGAGTTCACCAACGCGGTGGCAGCCGACATCGAGGGGTCGCTGAATATCGATCCGAATTTCACCCTGTATTTTGCAGGTTCGAATGTGGATCCCACTCTGTTGGACGGGTTGTTTGATGGCAGGGTGCGCTGGGTTCAGGACGTTGCTGGCGCTTTGAGTGGGACGTCGTTGACCCTCGCCAGTGGCGAATCGATCCGAGTGAATCGTGGACTTCTGACTTCCTTCAGCGTGGATTCGGATTTGGACGGAATTCCAAACGCCGAGGACCCGTCCCCCTTCGAGGCGGCGGCGTTGCGGGTGCGTGTGGCGGTGCTTGCCGGCGATCCCGATCAGGTGGAGATCTCCTGGGGTGGAACTCCGGGTGGCAGCTATCGGGTGGAATACTCGAGCCGTCTTCAGGGCGCCGAGTGGATCCTGCTGACCACGTGCGAGCACAAGGAGGCCATTCCTGGTTTGGTGAAGGCCTGCGACGCATTGAACAGCCCTGGTGAACCCCGATTTTACCGTGTGGTCCAGGTTCGTTGAAGCGCCTCGGAACACGCTGATCTGCTGATTTCCCCGGTGGCTTCCGTGCCACCGGGGTTTTCATTAGAAACCCGTCGAATCGATGAGACTCCTCTTCGTTCACGCCCATTGCGACGATTTCGAGTTCACCGCGGCCGGAACTTTCGAATTGTTTCGCCGCCACCACGGGGAAGGGATCCGGCGCCGGGTTCTGGTATGCACCGATGGCGGCGCGGGGCATCACCAGATGAACCGAGAGGAAACAGTTCGCCGTCGGCTTCGGGAACAGGAGGAAGCCGCGTTGTTGGGCGGCTTCGAGTTCAGGCTGCTGAAGGATGCGACGGACGCACCCTTCAGGGAGGCTAGGTTGAACACGTCTTCCGCCTTCCTCCCCGCGCTATGGCGCGAGATCCGGGAGTTCCAACCGGACTACCTTTTCTGCCCGCCGATCCCCGAGAGCACGCTGGCGGGAGTGCATGTCGATCACCTTGATGTCGCGGAGGCGGTTCGGTCGGTGGCTTACTTGATCAATGTTCCTCACGCCTTTTCGCCCGAATACCCCCGGGAGGATGGGGAGGCGCGGTTTCATCGGACTCCGGTCATCCTCAATGTCTTCGATGGATACATGGCTGGGGGGCAGGGTCACGATCTTGCCGTCGAAGTGACGGGAGTAGCCGATTTCGTCGCGAGCCTGGCTTGGTGCCATGAATCCCAGTTGCGGGAATGGCTGCCCTGGGTGGATCGGCACAATCTCTCGATTCCCGCTGATTTGGACGATTGGCGACCTCAGTTCACGGAAGTTCTTAGGCGGCGCAAGGCCTCCCTCGGTTTAAGGGATGTCCCGGGTGTGTTTGAGGTGTTCGCGGTGACGGCATGGGGTTTGGTTCCCAAGATTGAGGATCTGATACGAGACTTCCCGGGGATCAGCAGGGAAGCATCTCGGATCGATCGTTTGGCGGAGAGGTTGAAGTCCTGGGGGTCGACCTGAGGGGATTGAGACCGCCCGGGGTGCGGATCGGTACCGGGCGGTTGGAGGGGCGTGATTCGGGTCTCGGTGATCGAAACGATTGCGCTCGCATCTTGAGCCCGCGGGGGATCCAGCTAGAGTCCCCGCGTGAAATCTGTGAGCTTCGTTCCTTGGGCGGTACTTGTCGTAGTCTCGCTGGTTCTTGGCTCTGGGTGTTCGAGTTTTCGAAGCGATGCCAAGGCATCTCGGCGTGGCGAAGTTCCCGCGGGAAGCGTCGAGGGGTTGTGGGTGGGAAAGTGGTGGAGTGTTCGCGACCCGGATCACGGGGGTAAAATGGAGATGGTGCTGACCCAAACGGGCGACACGCTCTATCGGGCCGCCACCCGCAGCCACTGGTGGGGAATTTTCAGGTCCTCGTATGACACCCCGTTGGTTGTCACACCGATCCGACCCGGCGAGTTCGAGATTCTGGGGGAGAAGAATCTTTGGGGTTTTGGTGGATACACGATGACCGGGCGGGTGGATTCGGCGAAGGTCGATGCTGGATTTTGGGTGGGGTCCAACGAGGGCAGGATTCTACTGCAACGACCTGCTGCAGAGGTGGATCGCTAGGCCTTTCCGCTCTGGGCGGATTTCGCGCCCGCCCGATTCGGACCACACCGGTGGCGCCACGTGTACGCGGAAAATTCTCGGACGAAAGCCGCGGTCCGGGTAGGGTGCCGTGCCCCAAATGGGGAGCTTCGACATGCAAGGAGACATCGCAGTCATCGGTCTGGCCGTCATGGGCCAGAATCTTATTCTCAACATGAACGACCGCGGATACACGGTCGTCGCGTACAATCGAACCATCGCCAAGGTGGACGAGTTCCTGGCGAACGAGGCCAAGGGAACGGGCATTCTAGGTGCGCATTCGCTGGAGGAGATGATCCGCCTGCTCAAGAGACCGAGGCGGGTCATGCTGATGGTGAAGGCGGGAAAACCGGTCGACGAATTCATCGACCTCCTTGTTCCGCTTCTGGAGCCGGGTGACATCGTGATTGACGGAGGGAATTCGCTGTTCGAAGACACCAATCGGCGAGTGAAACTACTGGAGGCCAAGGGGTTGCTTTATGTTGGAACCGGGGTTTCCGGCGGCGAGGAGGGTGCCCGACACGGGCCCAGCATCATGCCCGGCGGTAGCGCGGAGGCGTGGCCCCACGTGAAGCCGATTTTTCAGGCGATTTCGGCCAAGGTGGGAGACGGAATTCCCTGTTGCGACTGGGTGGGTGAGGCGGGGGCGGGCCACTTCGTGAAGATGGTTCACAACGGAATCGAGTACGGGGACATGCAACTGATCTGCGAGGCCTATCAGCTCATGAAGGACGGTCTCGGGATGTCGGCGGACGAGATGCACCAGGTCTTCAAGACGTGGAACGAAGGGGATCTGGAGAGTTACCTCATTGAAATCACCCGGGATATCCTCGCGAAGCTGGATGACGATGGCACCCCTCTTGTCGAGAAGATCGTGGACACCGCCGGGCAAAAGGGCACCGGGAAATGGACCGTTCAGAACTCGGCGGATTTGGGAGTGCCGATCACGCTCATTGCCGAGGCCGTTTACTCACGATGCGTCAGCGCGTTGAAGGAGGAGCGGGTCAAGGCCGCGCGCAAGCTCAAGGGTCCGCGTGCCGCCATGCCTCAAGCGAAGAAGCCCGAGGCCAAGGCCGCGATGGTCGAGGATATTCGGCATGCGCTCTACGCGTCCAAAATCGTCAGCTACGCCCAGGGCTACATGCTGATGCGCGCGGCGGCGAAGGAGTACGGCTGGAACCTGAACTACGGCGGGATCGCCCTCATGTGGCGGGGCGGATGCATTATCCGTTCCCGATTCCTCGGCAAGATCAAGGAGGCCTTCGAGTCGAATCCGAAGCTCATGAACCTTCTCTTGGACGACTATTTCCGAGCGGAGATCAAGCGCAGTCAGAAAGGATGGCGGAACGTGGTCAGCCAAGCGGTCAAGAGGGGCATTCCGGTTCCCGCCTTCGGCACGGCGCTTGCTTTCTTTGACGGTTACCGAAGCGCCCGGCTGCCGGCCAATCTCCTGCAGGCCCAGCGGGATTATTTCGGCGCGCACACGTACGAAAGGCTGGACAAGCCGCGGGGAGAATTTTTCCACACCAACTGGACGGGAACGGGCGGACGGATCTCCAGCTCGACCTACACGGTTTGAAAAGAAGATAAGAGGCGGGCCTTGGGCTACACACGGAACGGATTCAACCCAAAGCCCGCCTTCCTTCCCCGAGGAAGGAAACTGACATGTTCCTCGCCATCCGGCGTGGCCACCGCGGTGACACTGCGGGTCCTCGGCGTGACGGCATGAAGCTGCCAGCGCTTAAGGTCTCCGTGGAACGGCTTCAATTAGCGGCGTTCGCACCCCGATGGCAAGAGCCTTTTCGGATAGGTTATTCCCTAAAACGCCGGGAATTTCCGATTGCCACGAGGAAGGCGGTCTTGGGTTTCCGGAAGTGAAAGGGCTTTCACAGGGGATTTTGCGCGTGGCATCGCTCCTTCCCCGCGCCAGAATTCGCAAAGAACCATGAACATTTCGTCCTTCGGCCGTCGCACCTTCCTTGGCTTGGCCGGCCTTGCGATCTCCTCCCCGTTGGTGCGCGCCATCGATGCGATTCGGCGGGAGGGGCCGGCCCGGCTCCGGCTGAGTTTGGCGGCCTATTCGTTCCGTCAGTTCTTTCGGGCGCAGCCCGGCGGCAAGACGGGGAACCCGCCCGCGAATCGGGAGATCGACATGCCGGGATTCGTTGATTATTGCGCGCGCCATGGATGCGAGGGCGCCGAGTTGACGAGCTACTTTATTCCGACTCCCGTCACCCGGGAGTCCCTCTTGGAGCTGCGCCGGCACGCGTTCCTGCGTGGAGTGAGCGTGAGCGGAACGGCCGTGGGCAATACCTTCACTTTGCCGAAGGGGGAGCGGCGGGACCGGGAGATCGCGGCGGTCAAGCAGTGGATTGATTTCGCCCAGGTGCTGGGCGCGCCTCATATCCGGGTTTTCGCGGGCAACCTGGAAGGGCAATCCCAGGCGGATGCCAAGAGGCACTGCATCGAAGCCCTGGAGGAGTGCGGCGAGGCCGCGGGCCGCGCGGGTGTCTTTCTTGGAATCGAGAACCACGGTGGAATCGTCGCCGAAGCCGACGAGCTCATCGACATTGTCCGCGCCGTCAAATCCCCCTGGGTCGGGATCAATCTGGACTCCGGCAACTTCCACACGGCGGATCCCTACGGGGACCTGAAGAAGTGCGTGCCATACGCCGTCAATGTCCAAATCAAGGTGGAGATCAAGCGCAAGGACGCCCGTGCTGAACCTTCGGATCTCGGGCTTCTGGCGCGCCTGCTGAGGGAGTCCGGATACCAGGGCTGGGTGGCTCTCGAATACGAGGCCGCCGAGGACCCTTACCTGGCTGTCCCGAGGTATCTCGAGCAGTTGCGCGGTTTGCTGCTGGCGGGGGCGTAGGCCAGATCGTGGGGAGCAATCCGGACTCCACCGTATGCCAATGCCCCCCGCGTTGATCCTGGCCTGTGTGGGTGGGTATTTCGCGTTTCTCTTGGGGATCGCCTGGTACACCGGGCGGAACGCGGGCAATGACGCTTATTTCCTCGGGAACCGCGCGTCGCCTTGGTACGTCGTCGCCTTCGGTTTGATTGGTGATTCGCTTTCCGGGGTGACGTTCATTTCCGTTCCGGGTCTTGTGAGGACCGGCGGCTTCTCCTACCTGCAGGTGGTCTTCGGGTACGCCCTCGGATACCTGGTGATCGCGCAGGTCCTGTTGCCCCTCTACTACCAGCGGGGGTTGACTTCGATCTACTCGTACCTCGAAGACCGGCTCGGCGTGGCGGCCCAACGGACTGGGTCCGCGTTCTTTCTGGTGTCGCGACTGCTCGGCGCCGCGGCGCGACTTTACCTCGCCGCCGGGATCATCCAGCGGTTCGTGCTGGATCGTGTCTTGATCGGCGACTGGCGGATACCCTTCTGGCTGAACGTCACGCTGATCATCGGATTGATTCTCCTCTACACCTTCCGTGGGGGGATTCGGACCCTCGTGTGGACCGACACCTTCCAGTCGACCTTTCTCCTGCTGGGACTTGGATTGTCGGTGGTGGTGATCGTGGCGGCCCTGGATCTGGGTCCGTGGCGGTGGGTGGAGGTGATCCACGCCAGCGAGATGAGCCGGGTCTTCGTCTGGGACTGGGCACCGGCCAATAATGTTTGGAAGGAGGTGCTGGGCGGGGCGTTCATCGCGATCTGCATGACGGGCCTCGACCAGAACATGATGCAGAAGAATCTGAGCTGCAGATCCCTGGCGGAGGCGCAGCGGAACATCCATTGGTTTTCGGTGATCGTGGTCGTCGTGAACCTGCTTTTTCTGGCCCTTGGCGCCCTCCTGTACCAGTTCGCCGAGGCGCGCGGGATTGCGCTGCCCGAGCGGACGGATCTGGTCTTTCCAACGCTCGCGCTCGAGCATCTCGGAACCTTCGCCGCGGTCGTGTTTTTGCTCGGGTTGACGGCGGCGACATTTTCGAGCGCGGACTCCGTCCTGACGACCCTGACCACTTCGTTCTGCATCGACATCCTGGGGATGGAACGTCGTCCAGGGATGACGGAAGCGACGCGGACGCGGTGGCGGCATATGTTCCACCTGGTGTTCGCGGTGCTGTTGTTGGGGGCGATCCTGGTTTTCGAGGCCCGGGCGAGCAGCGCTGTCATCACGTTGGTCCTGAAAATCGCCAGCTACACGTACGGCCCGTTGTTGGGCTTGTTCGCCTTCGGGATACTCACCCGGCGGCGGGTGCGGTCCGGCGCGGTTCCGGTGGTGGCGTTGGTGGCGCCGCTCGTTTGCGCGGGCTTGGAGGCGGGCGCGCCCCTGTGGTGGGACGGCTACCGGATGGGGAACGAATTGCTGATCCTCAACGGTCTTCTGACGTTCGCGGGACTTTGGCTCGTCCCGAGGATCGATCCCGACCGAGACCTCCCTACTCGTCGTGCTCCGGCTTGATTCGGGCTTGCGAGCGCCAGACCAGCGCGCGAGCACCCACGAAGGCGCCTACCACCAGCGCGAGGGGTGGGACGACGAGGAGGATCCAGGTCCGAAGTTCGCCGACCGGCGGGAGGGCCAGGGGCAGCCGGCCCAAAAGGAACTGGGCTGAGACGACCGACGCGCAACCAAGGAGCGCCCAGAGCCACTGGCGTTCGGTCGCCAGGACGCCAAGGAGGAAGCCGATCACCACGAAGGCGATCCCCAGGAACAAACCCGTGGCGGATGGTTGGAGCGCGCGCGTGGCGACAAGTTCCACCAGGACGGAACCGGTCGTGAGCATCAGGAGTATTCCGAAGAATCGTGACATGCGGTCGGGGTTTGGTTTGGCGCCGGCTCGGATACTGTCGGTCTCGTCAAGGGTTCGCCTGAGGGCTGTCGTCGGCCTCGCGAATACACCAAAGCGCCAGGTGGGTCCGCAGAAAAAGGTCGCCGTACGCGACGACCGGCGAGGCGTTGCCGGGTTCGCCAATGGAATTGACCGCCAATTGTCTGAACCTGGGCGACGCGACAACGATGGCGGTGTCACCGCCCTGGTTGTGAACGTAGAGCCGGTCGCCCACGAGAATCGGCGAGGCCCAGATGGCGCCGTTGGCGCCTGCCCCCGACATTCGCTCCGCCCAGACGATGTCCCCCGATTCCAGGTCGACGCAGTCGATGAGGCCGTTGGCTTGGGCCCCGTACACCAGGCCATCCACGACGATGCCGGAGGCGACCCGCCGCCGGGGAGGGTTCTCCTTCCAGAGGCGGTGTGTTTCGGTCACGTCGCCCCGCCCGCCGAGACGTACAGCGATCTCCGCGCCCCGAAGGTCACCCGAAATCAAGGCGGTCCTGCCGTCGGCGATGGGTGACGACTTGGCTTGGAGCCCCAGTCCGCGCGCGTGCCAGATCTCGGAACCCGTGGCGGGGTCAAGTCCCGCGAAATAGTCCCTCAGCGCAACGAGGACCTGGGTCGTCCGACCGACTTCGGTCACGAACGGAGTGCTCCACGTGCCGTACGTGTCATCGTTTCCCGGTTGGGGCCCCGCCACCCGCCAGAGCTCCGCGCCGGTGCGCGCATCGAGGGCAACGACGAATTCCCGGGCGCCCGGCCCGAAACTCAGGATGACGCGGTTCTCGTGAAGAATTGGCGACGCGCCGTGGCCGAACTGATGCCTCTGGGGGCCGAGTTCGGCATGCCACGCCTTTCGGCCGTCGAAGCCATACGCGACCAGGCCGACAGAGCCGAACCAGCAGAAAACGCGCTCGCCGTCCGTGACCGGGGAAGGGGAGCAATACGGGTTGGATCGCTCGGTGCGTTCGGCGGTCCCGCTCTCCTCGCCCACCGTCCAGCGGGCGCGACCGGAACGGCGATTGATGGCGATCAGGGCCCGTTGGGTGCCGAGGCTCTGGGTGAGGAAGATGGTGTCGCCCCAAACGATCGGCGTGGAATTGCCGGGTTCCGGGAGCCGATGGATCCACCGGACGTTTTGTGTTCGGCTCCAATGCAGTGGTGCGTTGGTCTCCGGGCAGACGCCGTTCGCCCGAGGCCCCCGCCAACCCGGCCAATCGGCGGCCCACACGAATTGCGCGGCGAGCAGCGGCAGGACGAATCCAAGGCGGCGGACGAGGAAGGCGGGAAAGCTGTGCATCCGGAAGGTATCAGAATCGTGGGCGCAAAGTGCGGTAGGATCCGGGGCCCGGCGAACACTATTTCATTGGGCGATGGAATCCTGCCAGTCTCACGGCATGGCATGGCGGGCATCGCGGATGTGTGCATTAACCATCGCTGGATCCGACAGCGGCGGCGGGGCGGGTGTTCAGGCGGATCTCAAGACGCTGGCGTCCGTGGGCGTCCACGGAACCAGCGTTATCACCTGCGTCACGGCCCAGAATCCCCTGGGCGTGCTGGGAGTGCAGTCGATGACACCCGCCATGGTGGCCCTCCAACTGCGCGCCGTGTCGGAAGGTTTCGAACCCGCGGCCGTGAAGACCGGAATGCTGTATTCCAAGGCATTGATTGATGAAGTGGCCGCCTGGATCGAAGGGTATCCCATTTCCAATCTGATCGTGGATCCCGTGATGGTCGCAACGAGCGGGGCCCGTTTGTTGAAGCCGGGGGCGATCGATGCCTTGAAGCGCCGGATTATACCGAAGGCGTCCCTGGTGACACCCAATGTGGATGAGGCGGCGGTGCTGACCGACTTGGAAATACGTGGCTTCGAGGACCTGCGCGCGGCGGCTCGACGTCTCCGCGATCGGTACGGTTGCGCCGCTTTGGTGAAGGGGGGGCACATCGAAGGCCCCGACGCGGTGGATGTTTTTTGGGATGGTCGCGAGGAGTTGTTGCTGGCGGCTCCGAGGGTGCGGGGAGTTTCGACCCACGGGACCGGATGCACGTATTCGGCGGCGATCGCGGGCTACCTTGCGCTGGGTTGCCGCCTCGGGGAGGCGGTTCGGCGTGGGAAGCAATACATCACGCGGGCGATCGTGAATTCCGTTCGGGTGAACGGGTTGGATGCCTTGGAGCATAGGCAGATTTGCTAATGCACTGATTTAAATTGGAAGGGTCAGCGGGGCGGGATGGGGTCGGGAGAGGGGGGAATACGAACGAATTGCTCCCCTTGACAGACGATTCCCCCCTTTCATAGTGGTCACGCGACACGCCTGGGCCGCGGGGCAGGGGGTGTACGGCACGACATCCGAAAGCAAACAACTCACTATGCGAATTCACAGCAAGGCGATCTCGCTGTTGGTGGCGTTGAGTGCGGCACTGCTCATCACAGGCTGCTGCTCCACCACAACGGCGAAATCCTCAACCCGTTCGAGCTACGGCTCTGGGACTTCAACCAAAGCCGCCAAACCAGCGAAGGAGACACCCCCACCGACCGTGGCGCGTGCCACCCCGGCCCCGGCGCCCGCGCCGGCTCCCCGGTCCTCCGGGGGCTACGGTCCCTCCCACACGACCTTTGAAGAGGGCGGCGTGAAGAAGGTGCGCGGATCGATGGCGTTTCCGACAGGCCTCCGAGACAGCAGCGGTCTGCTCCTCGAGAAGGTCGTTCCCGCCGAAGTCATGGTGGGCAAGCCCTTCAGCTACGAGTACCGGGTGATCAATCTCACCGACTATCACCTGTCGCAGGTGGTCGTGACCGACAAGGTCACCGACAACTTCGCCCCGAGCGATGCCTCGCCCCGTGCCGATTCCGTTTCGGGCGGCCTCGCGACTTGGAAGATCGATCACTTGGCGCCGCGCGAAACCAAGACCATCACCGTGACGGGTTCCGCCTCCCAGGAAGGCACCGTGACCACGTGCGGATGGGCGACCTACCTGCCGATCCTCTGCGAACCGATCAAGGTGGTGAAGCCGGCGATCGAGCTGGTGAAGACCATGCCGGCGCAGGTGACCCAATGTGATCCGATCCCGATCAAGCTGATCGTGAAGAACTCCGGAACGAGCCCGCTCACGGGCGTCAAGGTGACCGACACGCTGCCGTCCGGATTGACCAGCGACGTGGCGACCACGTTCGACGCGGGAACCCTGGCTCCGGGACAGAGCAAGGAATTCACCTTCAATGCGAAGGCCACCCGCACGGGTTCCTTCACGAACCCCGCCAAGGCGACCAGCATCCAGGGCGTCGAAGCCATGGCGCAGGCCTCCGTCAAAGTCGTGAAGCCGGCCCTCGAGATCGCGTGCCTCACCCCGGCGATCAAGGACGGTCCTCTGGGAACCAAGTTCACCGAAATGATCGGTCGTCCGTTCGAAGTCTGCTGGGAAGTGAGAAACACCGGTGACGCCGCTTCGGCGTCCACGGTGGTGGAACTCCCGGTGCCGTCCGGCCTGACGTTCCGTTCCGCGACCGACGGTGGCACGGCCACGGGTGGCAATCTGGTGTGGAATGTGGGCTCGCTCGCTCCGGGCGCTTCCAAGAAGGTCTGCGCGACCTTCTCGGGCGCTTCCGGTGGTGACTACGCCTTCCGCGCGTCCGCCAAGGGCGTCTGCGCCGAACCCGCCAGCACGAGCTGCAGCGTGTTCATCCAGGGCGTCAACGCGGTGCTCGTCGAAGTGGTCGACGATCCCGATCCGATCCAGGTCGGCGAAGAGACCACGTACACCATCCGCGTCACCAACCAGGGTGGCGGTCTGCCGCTCGAAGGCGTCGCCGTCAAGGCCATGTTCCCGGCCGAGATCGATCCTGGTGTCGCCTCCAACGGCGGTGTCGTGGCCGGCAAGACGGTCACGTGGCCGGTGGTTCCGAGCCTCGGGGTCAAGCAGTCCATCACCTACACGGTCAAGGGCAAGGGCGTGAAAGCGTCGGATGCCCGGTTCCAGGTCGATGTGACGACCCGCCAACGCACCAACCCGATCGTCGAGCTCGAGTCCACCACGGTGTACTAAGCCCGTTCGATTCAACGGATTCACAAAGGGCCGCCCGCGAGGGCGGCCCTTTTCCTTTGTTTTGGTGCTTCCCGGGGATGGCTAGACTGGCTCCCGAGATGAGGAAGCAGCGAGTGCGACGGATGGGCGGGGACTTCCGCCTGGCGGTGTGCCTCGCGATCGGAGGATGGACGGGGCCTATCCGCGCCCCCGGGATTGCGGGTGCGGATTGCGGGTACACGTTCCAACACGCTGGGATTTGGAACTGTGGTTCGGAGGTTGCGAGGCGGCGTTCTTGGACCCGCCGATGAGGTCCGCGGCGGCTCCGGCTACGGGTCGCAGGACGGCCCGGTGATGGTTCTTGGGGGTGAACCGCCTCCAGTGTTCCTTCGTGTCCGATGGCCCGGGGGAAGGGAGATCGATGTGCCGGTTCCGCCCGGATCCAGCGAAGTGCTGGTGCGCGCCGAACCCTGAGCGCCGAGGTTCACGGGAGGGATGTGGCGCGTTCGCGGATCCAAGCCAGGTCGCGGCTCCTAGGGGCCGCAAGGTTGTGCTGGATACGCGCCCGGGCTGTGGCGGTCTGAAGAACCTTGGGATCGAACCAGCGATGGGCGTCGACGTGCCCGTCGGTGAAGGAAACGACACCGCCGTTGTTGTGGTAGGCGGCCGGGAGGTGAAAGAACTGGTCGGCGCCGGTCCCCGGCATCAGAACGATGAAGGCGGGCGTGCAAAGGCTCTGGGCGCTGAGATCCATGAACAGGAAAGTGCCGGAGGGATTCACGAGATCGGTCGCCTTCCGAAAGATCCGGTAGCGTCCGCCCGCCCGCCCGTCCATGGAGGAATTCGGATTGAGAAACACGTTCATCCCGTAGCTTCGAATCTGGGGGATGGGGCGGCCGCGGCTGCTGAAGATGCTCGTCTTGTCGGACGGGCATTTGTAGGTCTCCTTCACCGCCAGGTAGGGCGCGAAGGCCGCGTATTTTGGATCGATGAGGAACGCGGGATTGGTGAAGGCGGGCGCGTAGTTGTGGTAGTCGCCCATGACCCAGAGCCGGGTCGCGTTCAAGTTGCCGGGCTGCTGGTTGCCGTTTTGGACCAATTGTTCCTGGGAATCACCACTGTAAAGGCTCCACGTCACCGCGAGTTGCCGTTCATTGTTGAGGCACTTGATTCGGAATGCCGACCCCTTGGCGCGCCCCAGGGCGGGGAGGAGAAGGGACGCCAAAATCGCGATGATGGCGATGCCGACCAGCAATTCGACGAGGGTGAACGCTCGCGTTCTCGAGAGGCGACCCCCGGGGGCGCCTGTCGGTTTCGGCGGGGTGGGCACCCGACCGCGGATCGGGGAGGAGATCGGTGCGCGCATGCTGGTCCCAGCCGGGCCGCCCGCGCCAACAGCCATCCCACGTCACCGATGGCCCGCACGGCCGCTCGACAGGGAAGGATCGAAGCCCGGTTCCGCTTGGCCGGTAAAGGCCTATTTCACGACCGCGAGGGATTGCGGTCGGGGGCTTCCCAAATCCCACCGGACCCTCAGGCGGCCAGGGTGGGTCGCAGGGCGGGCCGAGCGTCGGAGATCCGGGCCGTCGTCGAACGAAGGAAAGCACCGGGCGCGATTCCGTACATGCGCTTGAAGTGACTGGTCAGATGGCTCTGGTCGCAGAATCCGACCTGAGCCGCTATTTCCGCTATTTCGATGGGTGTCGTGAGGAGGAGTTCCTTGGCGCGCTCCACACGGCGTCGGATCAGGTACTGGTGAGGCGCGGTACCCACCGAGCGCTTGAAGAGTCGGGCGAAGTGGAACGGACTGAGCCCGGCGACTCCGGCGAGTGTTTCAAGCGAGATCTCCTCGGCGAGATGCTCCTGGATGAAGTCCAAAACCAGCCGGAGAGGGCGTCGGCCCAGTCCTCCGGAATCCTCGCGGACCGACTGCTGAAGGGTGGCGTAGTGTCGGACCAGATGGATGGCCAGTGTGTGGGCGAGCGACTCTCCGTAACAGCGACCTCCCGCGTACCCGGCCTGGATTTCGGCGCGGAGGGCCAGGGCCAGTCCGCGAATCAAGGGGTCTTCGACCGCGATCTGAGCGCGGAGCTCAAAATGTTCGGGCTGAACCACTTCGTGGGCGGCTCGGATCAAAAGGCGAGGATCGATCGCGATGACGAGGAAGTCCCGGGTGTCCCGGTTGCGAACGGTGACCGGACGAAGGGCTGGGAAGAGGCTGACTCCGCCGGGTGGCACATGAAACGTGTGGGTCTGGCCTTCCACCCGCTGCTCGAAACTCGTGGGTCGATCGAGTTGGACCACAACGTGATGGTGCAGCGGGGACTCGTCCGTGGCGTCCGCGGGTCCGCCGGCGAACTGCTCGACGGTGAATCCGCTCCACGGGCCACCTTCACTTGTCAGCACGGGAGGGCGCGGCATATGCGGACGCGTCCGACGGGTCGTGAAATCAACGAGTGCCGGGGTCGAAAACGGAATCGCGATGGAAGACTCGGGCGCCGGAGCGATTGAAAGATTCGCGTACGTGATTGTGTTAGACATCGGGGGGGCCTTGGTTCGCTTTGCTGGTACAAGCGTAATCCCGGATTGTTCTCCGCCAAATTTTTCTAAATTTCCGTCGGAAACCGCGGCCATGGGAAATCCGAGTTGGGACCGGACCGAACGGCGCGCTACCGAAGTCGGACGCTCGCGGCGCATTGGCAATTCATGAGCGGGTCTGTTTTTTCGCCTCTGGCGTGTGGGAGCGGGTGACGGTCCGGGTTCTCGACGCGCGCGAGGGGCTCGGTAACACTGCCGCGGGGTTGGGACTCTCGTCATGAAGCTCATCAAGGTTGCCGCCGCTTCACTCAATCAGACGCCTCTGGATTGGCGTGGGAACTTGCGGCGCGTGGTCGATGCCATCGGGGAAGCGCGCGCGGCGGGGGCGTCGGTCGTTTGCCTTCCCGAATTGTGTCTAAGCGGGTACGGGTGCGAAGACACTTTTCTCGCGCCCGACACCCTGCGCCGGTCGGGTGAATCGCTTGGGTTGATTCTCCCCGAGACGCGAGGGTTGGTGGTGTCGGTGGGCCTGCCCTGCATGGTCAACAACGCCATTTTCAATGGGGCGGCCCTGGTGGTGGACGGACGCCTGGCCGGTGTGGTGGCCAAGCAGCACCTGGCGGGTGACGGGATCCACTACGAGCCGCGCTGGTTCAAGCCATGGCCGGCGGGTGTCCGGGACCAGGTCGAGCTGGCGGGGGCCATTGTTCCCGTGGGGGATTTGCTCTTCGTGGTCGGTGGGATCCGGCTGGGTTTCGAGATTTGTGAGGACGCCTGGGTGGCGGCTCGGCCGGGGGCCCAATTGGCCCGACGCGGCATCGACGTGATTCTGAACCCGAGCGCCAGCCACTTCGCGTTCGGCAAGATCGAGGTTCGCCAGCGATTCGTCCTGGAGGGTTCCCGGGCGTTCGGGTGCAGCTATGTCTACGCCAATCTCCTTGGGAACGAAGCCGGGAGGGCGATCTACGACGGCGAGGCGATGATCGCCACCGCGGGGCGGTTGATTGCGGTCGGGCCGAGGTTCTCCTATTCCGAAGTGCAGGTGACGTGCGGGGTTGTCGACGTGGACATGACCCGGCTTCAACAGGCGCGGCTGGCGAGTTTTCAGCCGAACCTGGCGGGAGACCCCGGTTCCGTGAACGTCGAGTTCACCTGGCCGAAGGCGATGCCCGAGGCGCGGGAGGTGGCGCCGCCCGCGTGGGAGAAGTCCCATCGGTTGAAGGAGGAGGAATTCGCCCGCGCCGTGCCCCTGGCGCTCTTCGATTACCTGCGGAAGAGCCGGTCGCAGGGGCTCGTGGTCTCCCTGAGCGGCGGCGCGGATTCGGCGGCGATCACCTGTCTGGTCGCCCTGATGGTGAAGCATGGCTGCGCTGAACTCGGGTTGGCCGGATTCAAGGCGCGCCTGGGGTACATCCCTTCCCTCGGCGCGGCGTCCAGTACCCGGGATCTGACCCGGTGCTTGCTGACGACCGCCTACCAGGCGACGTCGCACAGCGGTGATGTGACACGGTCGGCGGCGAATGCGGTCGCGGAAGCGGTGGGGTCGGAGCACCACGAGTTCGACATCTCGGCCCTGCACGAGGGTTATTCGAGCATGGTGGAAAAGGCCTTCGGACGTGCTCTGACCTGGGAAAGGGACGATATCGCGCTTCAGAATATCCAGGCCCGCGTGCGGTCGCCGGGTATCTGGATGTTGACCAACGTGAAGGGCGCGCTGCTGCTCTCCACCAGCAACCGGTCGGAGGCGGCGGTCGGCTACGCCACCATGGACGGAGACACCAGCGGCGGACTCGCGCCGATCGCCGGCATCGACAAGGCCTGGCTGCGTCAGTGGCTGAAGTGGCTGGAGACGGACGGCCCCCAGGGAGTCGGGCCGATCCCGGCGTTGTCGGCGGTCAATGCCCAGGCGCCGACGGCGGAGCTGAGGCCGTCGGAACGGGCCCAGACGGACGAGGCGGATCTGATGCCGTATCCGCTGCTCGACGCGATCGAACGCGCGGCGATCCGCGACAAGCAATCCCCGGTCGAGATCTACCGGCGCATGCGCCTGGAATTCGCGGAGTACGACGCGTCGCAGCTGGGCGTCTGGGTGGAGCGGTTCTTCCGGCTCTGGTGCCGCAATCAATGGAAGCGGGAGCGGTACGCGCCGAGCTTCCATCTCGACGACGAGAACCTGGATCCGAAGACCTGGTGCCGATTTCCGATCCTGAACGGCGGATACGAGCTGGAGTTGGAGGAATTGAGGGCCTTCGTCGCGGCGGACTGAGTTCTTGCCTCGCTGTCCGGGGTCGCGTAACGCAGGGCTGTGAATCCCAAGATTTCCGATAGGACCCGGGCCTGGCGTTTGGCGGGGTGGGCGTTGTGGATCGCGGTCGTCTCGTTCGTCTCCGCCATCGCGGTCCCTGGCGCGCGCGGGGCGGATTCGACCAAGGGCATCCCGGCGGGATACCGCCTAGCCTTCGAGCAGCACTTCGACGACGCCGGCGCGTTGGACCGGTTCGCCTTCACGGATCCCGCGGCCTGGAAGTGGTCCGGAGACGGCCACAGCTTCGCCCTGGAACTGACCACTCAGAGCAAGTACGCGCCGCCGGTGCGGTCGCCGGTGAACATCGCGGTGGTCGCCGACCGGATCTTCGGCGACTTCATCCTCGAAGTGGACCTGATCCAGACGGGCGAGGAATACGGGCACCGCGACATGTGCCTGTTCTTCGGGATCCAGGATCCGACCCATTTCTACTATGTGCACATGGCCACGAAGGCGGACGACCACGCGCACAATGTCTTCATCGTGAACGGCGTCCCGCGCACGAAGATCGCGAAGGAAACGACCCCGGGGGTGAACTGGGGATTGGGGATCTGGCACACGGTGCGGTTGGAGAGGCGTGTCGCCGACGGAACGATCCGGGTCTACTTCGACGACCTGACGAAGCCGGTGATGATCGCGGAGGACAAGACGTTCGGCGCGGGTTGGGTCGGGTTCGGATCGTTCGACGACACTGGCAAGGTGGACAACATCCGGATCTGGGCGCCGGGCGAGGCGGAGGCGAAGAAGATCCCGTTTTATCAACGGCTATCGAACGGCCGCTGAACTTCGAGGCGATGCGCAAGGCTCGGAATCGGTGGCCTTGGATTCTCGGGCTCGGCGCGGTGCTGATCCTGGCCGTCTGGGTGGTGGCGGTCCGGTGGGGTCGCGGCTCGGAGGGTCCCATTGACCTGGCGGCGGCAAGTCCCCATTGGACATTCAGGCTGACGAACGAAGTGCCGACGGATTTCGAGGCGCTGTTCCGGGTCCGCGGTGCCATTCGGATCGTTCGCGGGACTACGCCGGCGGAGTTTCGGCTTGGAAGTCGGGGGGTGGTGGCCCAGTTCAGGCCGTTGGATCCCACCGGGCAGGTCCATTTGTTCTGTGTCAGTGCGGGCAAGGGCTCCGGGAGCTCGACGTTTTCTCCACAGGCGGGCGCGACGAACAGCGCGCTGACCTTCCTCTCGACGCACGGAAGGTTGGGGATTCCCGGGGTGGGAGCGTGGGGCCTCACCCAGTATCCTTGGGGCGGGCGGGAACACTTCGACCGGCCGTGGTCATTGTGGCCGAAGAGCGTGGTCGTGACGTCCGCTATGCTGGACGCCCTCCCTGCCGCCGAAAGTTGGCCGGCTCCGGTGGACGCTGCTCCCGTCAGCGCGGCAGAAGATCCAGAACCGCCGCGGTCAACGAGGTGACGGCTGCCTTGAGGGTGGGTTCGGGAACGGGTGCGAAGAGGGCGGAGTGATTGGCGGCGAGAGGTGCTCCGGTGCGTTTCGTGGCCTCGATGTTGGCGGGATCCTGGCCGCCCACCCACCACATGCAGAGCGGCACCTTGGGGGAGGTTCGTCCGTACATCGCGAAATCCTCGCCCCCCGTGGTGGGTTTTTCCGGGACGACCTGGCCCTCGCGGAACCAGTTCTTGAACGTCCCGGTCACACGCCGGGTGAGCTCGAGGTCGTTGATGACCACCGGAAGGCGTTCCTCGGCGTGAGTGACCAGCGGAAGCCGGTTCTCCGGAATTCCCGCCGCGCGGGCCAGGTTCGTCGAGATCCGGCCGATCGAGTGGACCAGGTGGTCCGCGACCGAGTCCTCGTAGGAACGGAGGGTCAGTTGAAGCTTCACCTCGTCGGGGATGATGTTGTGTTTGGTGCCGCCGTGGATGGAACCGACGCTGATCACGGCGGAAGTTCCAGGTTCGAGTTCACGACTGACGATGCTCTGGAGGGCGGTGACGATCTCGGCGGCGAGCAGGATGGGATCCTTGGCCAGATGCGGGCGCGCGCCGTGTCCGCCGTAGCCGCGGACGAGGATGTCCAGGGAATCGACGTTGGCGTAGCTGGGGCCTTCGACGGTCCCGATGACACCCGCGGGTAGCGTCCCCCACACGTGCAGCGCCAGGGCGACGTCCGGCTTCGGAAACCGGGTGTAGAGACCGTCGGCGAGCATGGCGCGGGCGCCGCCGCTGATCTCCTCCGCGGGTTGGGCGATGCAGACCAGCGTGCCCGACCATGATTCGCGGAAGTGCATGAGCACCCGGGCCATCCCGATGAGACCCGCGATATGGGCGTCGTGGGCGCAGGCGTGCATCGCATCCTGTTCCTTGCCGGCTAGGTCCCGAACGCGTTGGCGGCTCGCGTAGGGAAGTCCCGTCTCCTCCTTCATCGGGAGGGCGTCCATATCGGCCCGGACCAGCACCGTGGGGCCATCGCCGTTCTTCATCACGCCGACGACCCCCGTGTTGCCGACCTTTTCGGTGACTTCAAATCCCAGGGAACGAAGTTCGGTGGCGACGAGAGCGGCCGTCCGGACCTCCATGAATGAAAGCTCTGGGTTGGCATGGAGATCGCGGTAGAGCGTCTCAAGGGCCGGGTATTCGGCCGACACCTTCGCCCGGACCGCATCGCGTAGAGGGTCGTCGACCGCGGCTGAGGCGGTGGTCGTCGTCAGGAAGAAAAGCAGGAAGGATCCGAAGGCGAGGGATGCGAACCGGTTGCCAGGGAAGGCGGCTCGTGGCAGGTGAAGGCGCCTGGGAAGGTGCATGGGTCGACCCGATACCGGTCTGGAGGTCCCGACGCAAGCCTGCCGGTGGATCGTTGCGGGATATTGAAGGCTGATTCCGTGAAAACCGGAAATGCGCGGTTGCGGCGGCAACATCGCGGTGCGGGAATAGACCGCCGCGAATGATGTTCTGATAGGTGTGCCAATGAATCGCCTGACCCGAATCCTTCTGTTGGCCATGGCCACGGCCATGCTGGGACCGGGTCGATTGCTGGAAGCCGCCGAGGCGACGCGAGTGCCCGACCATCAGACCTTTGGCCGGGTCCTTCGCCAGTATGTCAGGGACGCGCGCGTCGATTACGCGGCCCTCAAGGCCCGCCCGGAGGATCTGGATGCCTATCTGGAGGAGTTGTCCCTGGTTCCATCCGAGGAATTCGCCCGATGGACGCGCGACGAACGGTTGGCCCTGCTGATCAATCTCTACAATGCGCAAACCCTTCGCCTGATCATCGACAACTACCCTGTCGCCAGCATCCGGAACATCGGGTTGCTTCCGGGCGCGGCGTGGAGGAAGAAGATCGTCCGATTCGGGGGGCGGGTGACGACGCTCGACGACCTCGAACACGGCATCATTCGGAAGGAATACCGGGAGCCGCGGATCCACTTCGCGCTGGTTTGCGCCGCCAAGGGCTGCCCTCGACTTCGCGACGAACCCTACCTTCCGAACCGGCTCGAGGAACAATTGGACGACCAGGCGAGGCGTTTCCTCGGCGAGATCGCCAAAAACCATCTGGACCCTTCGACGCGGACCCTTTGGCTCTCGCCCATCTTCGAATGGTTCGAAGGCGACTTCACGGCGGGCGGGAAGACGGTCGTTGAGTACGTGAAACCCTTCCTGCCCGAGGTGGCCCGCGGACAGCTCCGAGCTCCGCCGGACGTCACGGTGCGCTACTCGGACTACGATTGGAGCCTGAACGATCAGGCGGCGCCGTAGTCGGCGTTCGGAAAAACAGGCTCGCAATGCCGCGGCCTTGGATTCCTTCTGACGCCTGCCATCCGCGCACCGACGCTTCAACGCCGTCGTGCAAGAACCCGCTCCATGAACTGGCCCTCACCCCCAGCCCCTCTCCCGTCGGACGGGAGAGGGTGGCGACGGAGCGCGGCGCCGGGTGAGGGTCTTCGGCTTGGCCGTTCATGGCGGCAATACGTGTCCCGGGTTTGGAAAACCCCTTTCCATGAACCGGCCCACCCGTAGCCGCGGACGTCAGTCCGCGCCATCTCCTGGCTGGAAGTCAGCGCCGACTGACGTCGGCGGCGCCGGTTCATGGCGGCAATACGTGTCCCGGGTTTGGAAAACCCCCTTTCCATGAACCGGCCCACCCGTAGCCGCGGACGCCAGTCCGCGCCATCTCCGGACCGGAGGCCAACGCCGACTGACGCCCGCGGCGAAGACCCGGCGGGGTCCTCGTCGGAGTCGTCCCAAGGAACCGCGCCAAGGCGGAGCGGGCGGAAATGGATCGCCATCGCGCTGGGCGCGTCGGCGCTGATCGCGCTGTTTCTGGTGTTCGACGCGCGCGCTCTATTGGCCGGGGCGCTTGGGTTCATCGAGCGGTTGGGTCCGTGGGGACCGGTCCTGTTCATCGGGGCTTACGTCCTGGCGACGGTTTTTTTCGTTCCCGGATCCGTGCTCACGCTGGGAGCGGGTGCTTTGTTCGGGGTCGCGTGGGGTTCGGTCTACGTGTCCATCGGGTCCACCCTGGGCGCGACTTGCGCGTTTCTTGTGGGGCGCTATCTCGCGCGCGATTGGGTGGCGGGAAAAATCCGGGGCCATGAACGCTTCGCGGCCATTGATCGGGCCGTGGCCGAGGAGGGTTGGAAGATCGTGGGGCTGACGCGGCTCTCACCGGTGTTTCCCTTCGCCCTGCTCAACTACGGGTTCGGCCTCACCCGGGTGTCCCTGAAGGGCTATGTGCTCGCGTCGTGGATCGGGATGATGCCCGCGACGGTGATGTACGTGTACCTGGGATCCCTCGCGCGGGCCGGCGCCGCGGGGCGGGAGCAAACACCGGCCCACTGGATCCTCTACGGTGTTGGGCTCGCGGCGACCCTCGCAGTCACCGTGATCATCACCCGGATCGCCAGGCGCGCCCTCTCCCGACGCACTCAGCCTTCCTCCTGAACCCATGAAAACTCCGCCCGCCCAAGGCGAATCCGGGAACTTTGATCCATTGCGGTTCGCCCCGCTGCAACCCTGGGATGAACACAACCAGAAACTCCGGGATCACACCCATCCGGCCGACTGGGTCAACCCGGAGCCCGCGACCAAGTACAACCTGGTGGTCCTCGGGGGCGGCACCGCCGGGCTCGTCACCGCGGCGGGGGCCGCCGGACTGGGCGCGCGCGTCGCGCTCGTGGAAAAGCACCTCCTCGGCGGCGACTGCCTGAACGTGGGGTGTGTTCCGTCCAAGGCCCTCATCCGCGCGGCCCGCGCGGTCGCGGCCGTCCGGGACTCGGCGGAGTTCGGCGTTCGCGTGGACGGGTCGGTGCGCGTGGATTTCGGCGCGGTGATGGAACGGATGCGGCGTCTTCGCGCGGGGATCAGTCCGCACGATTCGGCGGCGCGTTTTCGGGAGTTGGGCGTCGACGTGTTCCTGGGTGGAGGGAGGTTCACGGGGCCGGGGACGGTCGAAGTGGGCGGCCGCGAGCTTCGATTCGCGAAGGCCGTGATCGCCACGGGTGCGCGCGCCGCGGCTCCGCCGATCCCGGGACTCGATGGAGTTCCGTACCTGACCAACGAGAGTCTCTTCTCCCTGACGGAACTCCCCCGACGCCTGGGGATCATCGGCGCGGGGCCGATCGGGTGCGAAATGGCGCAGAGCTTCGCCCGGTTCGGGTCGGAGGTTCACCTGGTGGAAACGGCGCCGGGTATCCTGCCCCGGGAAGATCGCGACGCCGCCCGGATCGTGCAATCGGCCCTGGAGCGGGATGGGGTGCGTCTCCTTTGCTGTGGGAAGGAATTGCGGGTTTCGCGGGACGCGGGTGGTGTTCGACTGAAGGTCGAGTCGCGGGGCCGGGGCTACGACATCGTCGTCGACCGCCTTCTGGTCGCCGTGGGGCGGGCTCCGAACGTGGAAGGTCTCGGACTCGAGACCGTGGGGGTGGCGTTCGACAAGAAGGGTGTTCAGGTGGACGACCGGTTGAGGACGACTCATCCCCGGATCTTCGCGTGTGGTGACATCTGTTCGCCGCACCAGTTCACCCACGCCGCGGATTTCCAGGCCCGGATCGTGATCCAGAACGCGCTGTTCCATGGGCGGGCGCGGGCCAGTTCGCTGCTGATTCCGTGGTGCACCTACACCTCACCCGAGATTGCGCACGTGGGTCTCTACGAGAAGGAGGCGGAGGAGATGGGAATCGAGATCGACACCTTCACCCAGGAATTGGGGCGGGTGGACCGCGCCCTGTTGGACGGCGAGACCGAGGGGTTTGTGAAGGTCCATGCGCGTCGAGGCACCGACCGGATTGTCGGGGCGACCGTGGTGGCCGCGCACGCGGGCGATCTCATTTCCGAGATCACACTCGCCATGAAGGGCGGGCTTGGGCTCAAGACGGTCGGGGCGACGATCCATCCGTATCCGACCCAGGCGGAGTCGATCCGGCGCACGGGCGACCTGCACGGTCGAACGCGGCTGACGCCATGGGTGAAGAAGGCGTTTGGCGCGTGGTTGGCGTGGCAGCGGAGGTGAGGGGCGCATCGAACGCCGTAGCCGCCGACGTCAGTCGGCGCTGATCCTCGGATCGGGAATGGCGCGGTCCAACGTCCGGGGCTACGCGGGTCAGGGACTGGAAGGCACGCCGGCGTGGAAAAAGAGCTGGAGTCCGCCGAAGTCGAGTTTGGGACGGGCGACGAACCGCTTGGCGTTGACCCATTCGGCGTGTCCGTCGAGGTAACCTTCGTTCGAGCCGGCGGGTTCGCGCGCGCTGGGATTGATGTGGTTCACGCCGCGGACGAGCGGGTTGTTGTCCCCGGGGCGGTACCAGGACCCCGAGAGCTTCCGGTTGATGTCGGACCAGAGGATGTTGTAGTGGGGCGTGTCGGTGTTGCGGAGGGCGAAGATGGGTTGGTTGGTGATGGCGACGGGGTGGTAACCGCGGGTGTCATTCCAAGTCGGTTCGCCGACGTAGTAGACGTAGCCGAGGACGGCGCTGTCCTCGCTGGGCCACTTCCAGAAATCATCGCGATTCCACGGTCGGTTGGAGGGGCAGTAGAACTGCGACCTGGGAACGCTGTAGTTGGAATGGACCATGTTGCGGAAGGGGAGACCGACCCAGTGCGGGTCGCCGTGCCCGTCGCGCATGAAGTGGCCCTCATGATCGTCGGAATAGAGGATGACCGCGTAGGACAGCTGCTTGATGGCGTTGAGGCATGAAGTCCGGTTGGCGCGTTCCTTGGCCTGGGACAGGGCGGGGAGGAGCATGCTGGCCAGGATCGCGATGATCGCGATGACGACCAGCAACTCGATGAGGGTGAAGGCCGAGGTCCGGGCGGCGTTTCTCTTCATGGCAAGAATTCCTGGATCATCTTTCCTGCGATCTGGTCGGTGGCCATCGCCGCTGGATTGGCTCCGGAGGAGGTGGCGAGATTGCAGAGGGCGACGACGGCGAAATGGCGGGCGGGGGCCAACCAGATGACCGAATACCACTGGGTGTTGGAACCGGCGTGGGTGTAGGCCTTGCCCGGATTGGCCCACGGCCTCGAGACCTCGATCCAACCGTGGGCGTAGTTCGAATTGTTCGGGTACGCCGTGTGAAGCTTCACGACCGAGGCCGTCGGCAGAAGAGGTTGTTCCAGCAGGTGGCCTTCGGCGTGGAATGCCGCGTACCTGGCGAGATCGAGGACCGAGCAATGGACGGTTCCCGCGGGTCCGATGCCCGGCGGATTGTCGGCGCTGGTCCCGGGTTCGATCGGAACGGGTCTCCCGCCGGACATCTGATGCCCCCAGGGATGGTCGATGTAACGGGGCGTGGCGGGAACTCCAAAGCCGGCGGAGGTCATGCCCAGCGGTTGAAACAGCCGCTCGTTGATCAGGTCCTCCCACGGCTGGTTCATGACGGTTTCGAGCATGTGCCCGGCGAGCGAGAAACCGGCGTTGGAATACTCATATTGGGTCCCGGGCTTGGATCTGGGAGGAAGCACCGTGAGTTTTTCGAGGAGGAGTCGCCGCGAATCGAGAGGCGTCCCCGCGAAATTCCACAGGAGCGTCCAGATCCCCGAGGCGCTGATGTCGCCCGGCGCGCCACCCCGGTTCGAGGACAACTGCTCAAGGGTGGCCGCCTTCCAGTCGGCGTGCATCTTCGAAGACCACTCGGGGAAAACTTCCGCGAGCGTGGAATCCCAGCGGATCCGGCCTTCGTTGACGAGGATGGCGGCGAGGGTCGCCGTCATGGATTTGGTGAGGGACCCGTGGTGCCATTTGTCCGCGAGGGTGACGGGGGCGGCGGGCACGCCGAACTTGCGGAGCCCGACGGCGCCGGCGGCGACGATCCGGTTGGAGAGGACCACGGCGCAGGCGACGGCGGGGAGGTTGTTGGCGGCGCGAATGGGTTCCAGGAGCGAGTTCAGGTCGCGGACCGCGTTGGTGTCGATGCGGAAGAAGGCGCCGTCCGCGCCGGCGTCGTTGTTGGCGGCGACGAGGATGCGAGAGGACGTTCCATCGCCAAGCGTGGGGGGGCGGAGGGTCCGCCAAGTCTTGAAGTCCTCGGAGACCTGGAGGGAGTAGGCGGTTTGGGGTGGCGCCTGGACCACGAGTTCCACGGCGCGACGGATGTCGAGCGATTGGGCCAGGGCCGATGGAGAAGTCAAAGTGGCCGCTAAGACTAGGGACTCGATCGTGCGTATCATGGAGCTTGGGTGACACGACACTGCCCCTTTTCGGTGGAAGACGTCGAGGCCGGGTTGGGTGGCAAATCGAGTCCGAAAAGACCGTGTACAGCCCCGTCAGAGGCGGCGATGCTAGTTTCCCGGGGGAAAGAGGGAGGCGCCTCCGGCGGCTATGCCGCCCCTCTGGACCAAGGTCCGTAGGACCGGCCTGTTTATAGCCCCATGCCAGGGATTATTTCCCAAGCCCCGTCGGGGGCGGCCCTTCGGCGCGACCCATCTTCCCTTGATCCCAAGCCGTCGCCTCTCCGAGGGCCGCTCCTACGGAGCTTGGATTCTCTTGGAACCGATCGTTGCTATAGACCGGCCGCCCCTGACGGGGCTGTGCGGGGATTTCTCGAGGCCGAACCGAGGGTAACGTTTTCGACGACCGGCGGCCGTGCCCAGCGGCTGGTCTAATCTCCGCAGTCTCTCCGAGCCACACCGACCTCCCTCGCTCCCCTGAAAATGTCCAGTTTCCAGGCAACCCTGCCGGGTTGCTTTGCGAGCCCAGGGCGGCGTACAGTCCGGAATCCTAAAAGGCGCCAGGAGCCTTCGGACGACGGTGCCAAAACTCCGCGATATGAAGACATTCCACTTCCTTCCAATTCTCGGACTGGCGTTCCTGGCACTCCTTCTCGGGTGCGGGCCGGGAAAGCCCACGATCCCGCTCCACCAGGCGGTGCAAAAGGCGGACCTGAAGGCGGTTGAACAGCACATCGCGGCGCGGTCGGACCTCAACGTGAAGGACAAGCACGGTTGGGCGCCGCTGCACTTCGCGGCGATGAAGGGGCAGCTCTCGATCGTGAAGGCGCTCACGGCCGGGGGCGCGGATGTCAATCGGACGGGGCCGGGTGGGAAGACGCCGCTCGACATGGCGCGGGAGAAGGGGCAAGTCGCGGTGGCCGCGTATTTGCAAGAGGTCCGACCACGCTCGGGACAGGGGCGTGGCCTGATGGACGGGGGCCTCGGGGTTTCGGAGGTCCTGAATAACCAGTAGAAATGTCTCTCGCAGGGAGCCGGGTTCGTGGGGATAGTGGGGGTTCGTTCAAGCTGGAATGACACCGAAATTATTCTCCGAGCTGGGGTTGTCCCCGGAAATTCAGAAGGCCATCGACAAGCTGGGCTTCGAGCAGGCTTCCCCGATTCAGGCGGAATCCATCCCTATCCTTTTGCAGGGCAGCGACATCGTCGGTCAGTCCCAGACGGGATCGGGCAAGACCGCGGCCTTCGCCATCCCCGCGATCGAGAAAGTCGATCCGGGCGTGCGGTCCGTCCAGGTGCTGGTCCTCTGCCCGACCCGCGAGCTGGCGGTCCAGGTCGCGGAGGAGGTCCACAAGCTCGCTCTCTTCAAGCGCGGCGTTCACGCGCTGCCGATTTACGGCGGGCAGTCGTTCGAACGGCAGCTTTACGGCTTGCGCCAGGGCGCCCAGATCGTGATCGGCACGCCCGGGCGCGTGATGGATCACATGCGGCGCGGAACGCTCCGGCTGGATTCGCTCCGGCTCGCCGTCCTCGACGAGGTGGACGTGATGCTGAACATGGGTTTCCGGGACGACATCGAGACCATTCTCCAGGCGACCCCCGCGAGCCGGCAGACCGTGTTCTTCTCGGCCACGGTGCCGCGCCCGATCCAGGACCTGATCCAGAAGTACTCGAAGGACCCGAAGAATGTCCGGATCGAACAGAAGGCCCTCACCGTTCCGACCGTCGAGCAGGTCTATTACGAGGTCGACCGCCGGTTCAAGGTGGAGCTTCTCACCCGGCTGATCGACATCCACGACCTCAAGCTCGGCATCATCTTTTGCAACACCAAGCGGGCGGTCGACGACCTCGTCGAGCACCTGAACGCCCAGGGGTATTCGGCTGATCGACTGCACGGCGACATGAACCAGACGATGCGCGACCGGGTGATGAACCGGTTCCGCAAGTCCGGTCTGGAATTCCTGGTCGCCACGGACGTGGCGGCGCGAGGGATCGACGTGGACGACGTCCAGGTCGTGTTCAATTTCGACCTGCCGTACGACGCGGAAGACTACGTCCACCGGATCGGGCGCACGGGGCGCGCGGGCCGGAGCGGGATGGCGATTTCATTCGCCGCCGGACGGGAGGTGTTTCAGATCCGGAACATCGAGCGCTTCACCCGGGTCCGGATCCAGCGGGGCCGCGCGCCCTCCGCCGGCGAGGTGGAGGAGGCGCGGGTCTCGGTCTTCCTCGACAAGCTTCGCGGCACGCTCAGGAGCGGTGATTTCAAGCGCCAGGATCACTTGGTGGAACGGTTGTTGGAGGAGGGATTCACCTCGACCGACATCGCCTCGGCGTTGTTGCACTTGGCCCAGGAGGCGTCCTCCGCGAGCAGCAAATCCCCCGCGGAACGCATGCGGGAAGCGCGGCCCGAGGGGGTCTCGGGAATGGGGAGGCCGGGACCTGATGTCCGTCCCGCCGTTCGTCCCGCCACCGCTCCGGCGAGGTCCTCCGCGGTCCCGTCGAGAGCAGTCGCCCCCATCACGAAGCCCGTCACCCGGGCCGTCCCGATCCAAGCCCCCGTCCAGGACAAGGCGCCTCTCGCAACGCCGGTTGCGCCCCCGCCCGCGCCCGCGCCCTTCGCTCCGGCTCCGCCAGACACAGACACAGACACAGGCACCGCCGAAGTCGTTCCGGCCCCGGTTGCCGAAGGTCCGGTGGGGATCACACGGCTTTGGATGAGCGTCGGCGAGCACGTGGGGCTGGAACAAGAAGACCTGGCGTCCGCCATCATGGGGGAAACGGGATTGAGGCGCGCCGACATCCTGAAGATCGACATGCGGGATCGGCATTCGATCGTCGAAGTCTCCAAGGCGAACGCCGAGCTGGTCCTCGCGAAGATGAAGCGCACGCCGATCATGGGCCGGCGGCTGAAGGTGAAGCCGGCGTAAGCCTCGCCGACCAGGTTCGGGATCCCGGTCAGGCGTAGGGCGCCGCGGATCGGCGCCAGCGTTCGATCGTGAACTCAGCGGTGTCGCGGACGACCTCAGCGAGGTCGAAGAGGTGTTCAAACACTGGAAAGAACGCGTCGCCTTCGACCGTTCTCTTCACCCGGGTCAGGAGCAATTCCGAGCATCGGGGAAGGGCCTGCTGATAGACCTCGGCGCCGCCGCAGATGAAGAGGGTGCCGTGCGGTGGAAGGCCGTCCAACGCGTCCAAGCTGGAAACCGCGATGACCCCGGCGGATTCGAAGGAGGAACGGGAAAGCACGACCGAGCGTCGACCAGGCAACGGACGCCCGATCGATTCGAACGTCCTCCTCCCCATGACCAGGGTGTTGCCCAGCGTCGTTTCCTTGAACCAGCGGAAATCCTCCGGGAGGTGCCAGGGGATGCGGTTCTTGAAGCCGATGGCCCGGTTGGCCGAGATGGCTGCGATCGCCTTCCACTCGGGATGAACTGGGGATGCGTTCACGGTGGCGGTTTCCGGCCGACGACCCAGATATTGTCGGCGAGCCCGCCCCAGGCGAGCAGACGTTCCACGCCGGCCAAAGCCGATCGGGCGGGACGCAGCCACGGCGATTCCTTGAGCCGGGTCGTCCGCTTCAGGAGGGCCGCCCGGTCGGCGTCGGCGACGGGCGAGTCGGTGCCGCGCCGCCAGTCCTGCCAGAGGACGGCCGGATTGAAATGGGAACCACCTGTCCGGACGACGTCGAGGCCCTGGCGGACAAGGAGGGCGGCCAACGTGTCCGACGCGAAGTAATTGACGTGCTGGTTGAGAATGTACCGGTACTTCGATCCGAGAATCCGAACCGCGAGGGATTCGAGGTTGGGGACGAGCGCGAACACGAGGCCGCCAGGATTCAGCAGGTCCGCGGCGCGTCGGACGAAGGCGCCGGGCTCGGGGAGATGTTCCAGGACGGCCCAGAACGTGACGGCGTCGAACCGGCGAGGGCCGAAGTCGTGGGTGAGCAGGGAGTCTTCGATGACTTCGAGGCCGTTCCGGCGGGCGTGGTCGAGGGCGGCCGAGGAGACTTCGATTCCTGTCGTCTGATACGCACCGGGATGGCGCTTACGGAGTTGGAACAAGAAGGCGCCGGTGCTGCAGCCGACATCCAGGACGGCGCCGCGCGGGCAGTGGCGGCGTAGAAGTCGGAGTTCGCGTTCGAACCGGACCGAACTGAAATCGCCCTCGAGTTTGTCGGCGGACAGGTCATAGGGGCGGCCGAGTTGGTCATAGTGCTCGGGAGCGCTTTCGACGGGGAGCGGATCGGCGTAGACGAGCCGGCAGGCGGGGCAGCGGGCAAGTCGGAGGGTCTGTTTTCGCAGCCAAGGCGACGGCGACGGCGATGGCGGAGAGTGACCGCACAGCGGACAGGGGCGATGGGCGGCGGAGGCCATCGCGTCACACGGCCACGGGGGCCCGGATGGCGGGGTGCGGATCGTAGCCTTCGAGGGTGAAGTCCTCGAACTGGAAGGCGTGGATGTCGGTGACGGCGGGGTTGAGGAGCATCCGGGGCAGGGGCCGGGGCTCCCGGGAGAGCTGGAGTCGGGCCTGTTCGAGATGATTGGAGTAGAGGTGGATGTCGCCGAAGGTGTGCACGAAGTCGCCCGGCTTCAGGCCGCAGACCCGCGCGACCATGAGCGTGAGAAGGGCGTAGCTGGCGATGTTGAAGGGGACTCCGAGGAAGAGGTCGGCGCTGCGCTGGTACAACTGGCAGCTCAGTTCGCCGTCGGCCACGTAGAATTGAAAGAGGGTGTGGCAGGGGGGCAGGGCCATCCCGTCGACTTCGCCCGGGTTCCACGCGGTGACGATGAGCCTGCGGCTGTCGGGATTGCGCCGGATCTGGGCGATGACGTCGTTGATCTGGTGGATGGAGCGTCCGTCGTGGGTCCGCCAATCGCACCATTGCGCGCCGTAGACCCGGCCCAGTTCGCCGGTTCGCGGATCGGCCCATTCGTTCCAGATGCTGACCCCCCTTTCCTGGAGCGAGCGCACATTGGTATCGCCCCGCAGGAACCAGAGCAGTTCGTGGATGATGGACTTGAGATGGACCTTCTTGGTGGTGACGAGCGGGAAGCCAGCGGAGAGCGGGAACCTCGCCTGCGCGCCGAAGAGGGAGTACGTGCCGGTGCCGGTGCGGTCGGCCTTGAAGCGGCCGTGGTCGAGAACCTGCCGAACGAGGTCCAGATAGGGCTTCATGCTCAGGCCAGGCCGAGGCGTTGGATGACTTCAACCGTCGAGCGCGCCTTGTTCAGGGTGTAGAAGTGGAGCCCGGTGACGCCCCGGTCGAGGAGTTCGCGGCATTGGGCGGCGGCGTACTCGATACCGTAGGCGGAGGCGGCTTGGTCGTCGCTCGCGAGTTGCTCCAGACGGGCGAGCATGGCCGCGGGAATCCGGGCCCCGCAGAGATCGGTGAATTTCTTGACCTGCGACGCGGACAGAACCGGGAGGATGCCGGGGATGACGGTGACGGGACACCCAAGGTTCTCCTTGAGGTGACGGGTGAACTCGAAGTAGTCGGCGTTGTCGAAGAACAGCTGCGTGATCACGTAGCTCGCGCCCTGGGAGACCTTGTGCTGGAGGCGTTGCCAGTCGACGAGCTTGCCTTCGCGGCAGGCGATGTGGCCTTCGGGAAAGCCCGCGACCCCGATGTCGAACCCACCGGTCTCCCGGATGAATCGGACCAGTTCATGGGAGAATTCGAAGCCACCCTCGATTTTGGTCCATTCCTCGGCGCCCGCGGGGGGGTCGCCGCGAAGCGCGAGAATGTTCCGGATGCCGCGCCGGGAGGCGTCGGCGAGCACGGCGGCCAGCTGGTCCCGGGTCGAGTTCACGCACGTCAGGTGGGCCATCGCCGTGAGCCGATGCTCCCGCTGGATGCGGTCGACGATCCCAAGGGTCTTCTCGCGGGTGCTCCCTCCGGCGCCGTAGGTCACGGAGCAATAGTCCGGCCGGACCTGGAGGAGGGCGGGGAGGGTCTTCTCCAGGAGGTTGCGCTCACCCTCATCGGTCTTCGGTGGGAAGAATTCGAACGAAAGCGCCGGCCGGCCGGCGGCGAGGCGGCGGGCGTGGATGTCGCGGATGAACTCCATGGAGCGGCGAGTGTGGACGGGGAAGACTGGCACTTCAAGGCGTGGCGGACCGGGAAACGGATGCTTGCCCGGCCCAGGGGCCTTTTCCATGTTGTGTGGGTGAAGAGCCAAGTGATCTGGGCGACGGGAATTCTGGTGATGCTGAACGTGGCCTTTTTCGGCGTTTACCTGTTCCGGTCGCCGGGCGTCCGGTCCGATCCCGCTGGCGAGGTGGGCGATCCGAGCATCGGAATCATTTCCAACTCGCGACCGGGTGCGGCGCCCGCCGGGGTGTACGCGGTGACCGGCGTCGTCAGGGAACTCCGGGACGGCGGGTCGAATGTGATGATCCGGCATGAAACGATCCCCGGGTACATGGCCGCCATGACGATGCCGTTCACGGTCCGGGATCCCAGGGAGGTGGCTTCGGTGCGGCCCGGGGATCAGGTGACCTTCCGACTTCTGGTGGGCGACGACGAAAGCTGGATCGACTCCGTCAAACGAGTGGGCGTGGTGGAGGAGCCTCCGACGTTCCTGGTCGAGCAGTCGCGGGTGGTTCGGGACGTGGAACCGCTCGAGATCGGCCAGGTCATGCCCGACTACGCGTTCACCAATGAATTCGGGGCCCAGGTCCGGCTGAGCGATTACCGGGGCAAGGTGGTGGGAATGACCTTCATCTTCACCCGCTGCCCCCTGCCGGATTTCTGTCCGCGCATGCTGAAGAATTTCACGTCGGTGGCTTCCCAATTGGCGGCGGCGCCGGACGGCCTGACGAACTGGCACCTGGTGACGATGACGATCGATCCCGGATTCGACACGGTGGACGTGCTGCGCTCCTACGCGGAACGTCATCAGTACGACCCCAAGCGCTGGACTTTCCTGACGGGCGCGCTGATCGACATCGACGCGATCACGGAACAGGTGGGTCTTGTGTTTCGGAGGCAGACCCCCAACTCCCTGCCGGACCACAATCTCCGGACGCTTGTGATCGACCCCGAGGGGCGTCTGAAAAAGATCATCATCGGAAACACCTGGAAACCCGCTGAGTTCCTCGCCGACCTGCGGGAAGCCGCACGGGGTGGCGGGGAGTGAAATCCCGGTCGGGGGGCGATTCCCGATGAGGACGGCCGTACCGCCGGCTTTCCAGCCGGCAACAGGCTCGGTCCGGACCTCCAGCCGACTGGAAAGTCGGCGTTACAGAAGGCGGTGGTGTTGGTGTACCGCCGGCTTTCCAGCCGGCAGTTTGTTCGGACCGGACCTCCAGCCGACTGAAAAGTCGGCGTTACAGAAGGCGATGGTGCCCGTGTACCGCCGGCTTTCCAGCCGGCAGCAGGCTTGGTTCGGACCTCCAGCCGACTGGAAAGTCGGCGTTACAGAAGGCGATGGCCGATCAGGATCCTATTTCTTCGCTGGACCGCCCGCGTCCCGAGCCGGGTCCGATTCCGGCGGCGAAGTGAAGGCGCTGTCCAAGGCGCGGTCGAGATCCTCCAGCGACACGCGCTGCATCCGGCGGGGGGCGGGACTGGCGGGCGCCTGGGCTGGCCGCGCCGATGGTGGGCGCGAGGCCGGCGGTGGGCGATTGGCACGATTCTGGGAAGCCGACGATGGGGTCGAACCGGCGGAGGACGGAGTCTGGGCCGGTCCGGCATTGGCGCGCGCCGCGGCCTCCGCCTCGGCGGTGACGCGGGCCTCGGCCGCGAACCGGGCGCGCGCCGTGTCGAAGGTCAACGACGCGTTGAGGAACGGACGAAGCCAGTCGGCGACGCGGCGGCGGGATTCCGGCGTGTCCGGGAAGTCGACGAGGACGATCCGCGGAGTCTGGCGCGCTTGGAGGATGGAGGGGTCGAGACCCACGAACGCGGCGAGCATGGCCCGCCAGTCCCCGGACGCCGAGGATCGGCCCTCGGCGGGAACGCGGAGGTGAATCCTTTCGTTGTGGATCCAGAGCAACCAGTTCTGGCCGCGCGCGCGCTGAACCTGATCGAGGAGAGCGTCCGCCTGCACAACGACGGGATCGGTGCCGGCGCCGCGCTGCTGTTGTAGGAGCGCGGGTTCGGGAGCGAACGCGCGGGTTCGGCCGGACTCGGCGAGGTGGGTGCGCAGTCGACGTTCGATTTCGACGATGTCCGGGGAGAGGGGAAGTCCAAAAAACGCGGCCAAGCGGGCGGGCAATTCGCGGCAACCCGCCTCGTCGATCACGCGGATGCCGAGCGAATCGGCGAGATGCTGCTCGATGGGTTGCAGTGGGAGACAGGGTCGGATGAGAAGCCAGTCGGGAGACAGCGGACCCAGGTCCCGGCGCTTCTCGGCCGCTCGCAGGATCTCCGCGCCGAGGGGCGATATCGGGGACGATGTCGCCCCCTCGGTTTCCGGGGAGGGATCCGGCGATCCGAGGTGGGCGTCGACGACGAGGAGCCGGCCTCCGTGGTTGATCCAGACCAAGGGATCGGCGGTGGCGGGAGCCGGCGTCGGGTTGCGGGGGCGGCGTGAGCCCTGGACCACATTCTTGAGTCCCAGGTCGAGCAGCAGCGCCCCGAGGAACCGGGGAAACAAGATCGAGGCGGATTCGCCCGCGAATTCGGGCGCGGTGGTGGCGAACGCCTGTTTCCAATCCCACGCGGCGGCGATGGCGGCCGTGGTCAAAGGAACCAGCGGAAGGGCTTTGGCCGGCGTCGCCGACAGTGGGGACGGGTTGGAGGAATCGCTGGATTGGGCGCGGACGAGGTCGGCGATGGCGAGTTCGTCGGAATCCTCCCGCCGAAACGGGGGCAGGAGGACGGCCTCGGGTCCGGAGCCTGCGGCGCCTGGGCGGAGTTCGATCCAATCGCCCTGGGTGCCGCGTTGGACCACCCGGCAGTCCGGTAGGCGAAGGAGATCGTCAAGGCCCCAGGTGGGGAAGGGGGCTGGCCCGGCGAATTGGAAGATCCACGGGGTATCCGGCGCGTCTTTCCGACAGGCGGCCAGGTGGCGGTGGAGTCCGGTTGGAGAGCCGTCGGTATCGCGTCGTTCGATCCGGACGCCGGGGCATGCCGCCCGCACGACACGCTCCAGGGCGGTCGCGACGGAGGCTGGGCCACCCGCGGCCCCCGGCTTGTCAGGGTGAACGAGATGGAGCCGCTGAACCGGGCCTGCGTGGCGGTGCCAGTGCAGGATGGCGGTTAAGTGTGGCCAGAACTGGTCGGCGGCGGTTACGACGGCTGCGAGCTGAATCCCCGGGATCATGCAAAGGGGGCGGATTGTGGCGGACGGCGCGGCGAACTCAATGCCCTTGTTGTTTCGGTTTCTTGCCAGACTGCCGAACGATCCGCTAGGGTCCGCCCCCCTTGATGAATCCGGCCGGCATGGAATCGTTCGTGGCGTCGCACGTGCGGGGGATCCCCCGTTCGGGCATCCGCGAGTTCTTCGACATCGTGGCGAGCCAGAAGGATGTGATTTCGCTTGGAGTCGGCGAGCCCGATTTCGTCACTCCCTGGCACATCCGCGAGGCGGCGATTTACGCCCTGGAACAGGGCCGGACCAGCTACACGTCGAATCTGGGGACACCCCAGCTGAGGGCGGCAATTTCGGCGCATTTGGCGGAAAAATTCCGCGTCGAGTACGACCCGGGGCGGGAGATCCTGATCGCGGTCGGCGTGAGCGAGGCTTTGGACCTGGCACTCCGGGCGCTGCTCAATCCCGGGGACGAGGTGATCTACCACGAGCCCTGCTACGTCAGTTACTCGCCCAGCATCGCCCTGGCCCACGGTGTGCCGGTGCCGGTCGTGTGTCGGGCGGAGGATGAATTCTCCGTGCGCGCCGAGGCGATCGAGGCGGCGGTGACCCCGAAGTCGAAGGTCCTGATGCTCAATTTTCCGACCAACCCGACCGGGGGAACGATGACCCGGGGTGAATTGGAACGGATCGCGTCGGTGGCCCAACGGCACGACCTCGTCGTGGTGACGGACGAGATTTACTCGGAACTGACCTTCGAGGGTGAGCACGTCTCGATCGCGTCCCTGCCCGGGATGCGCGAGCGGACGATCTTTCTGCACGGTTTCTCGAAGGCTTACGCGATGACGGGTTTCCGGATCGGGTACGCCTGCGCGCCGGTTGAACTGACGGAGGCGATGATGCGCATCCACCAGTATTCGATGCTGTGCGCGAGCATCATCAGCCAGGAGGCGGCTTTGGAGGCGATCCAGCGTGGGGAACCGGACACGGTGGAGATGCGCGAGCAGTACAGGGGACGGCGCAATTTCATTGTGAACGCCTTCCGATCGATGGGGTTGAGCTGCCATCTGCCGCGCGGGGCCTTTTATGCGTTTCCTTCGATCGCGGGGACGGGGATGACTTCGAAGGAGTTCGCGCTGAAACTCCTTCAGGAAGAGAAGGTCGCCGCGGTGCCGGGAAGCGCTTTCGGGGCCTCCGGGGAGGGATTTCTTCGGTGCTGCTACGCCACGTCCCTGCCGCAGATCGAGGAGGCGATGGCCCGCATGGACCGGTTTATCACCCGCGCCCGCCGGGCCGGGGGTTGAGCGGGAGCGCGGCTTCGTCGGCTTCGTCGGATTCGCCCTTCTACCGGGACCGGGCCTCGCGCATGCTCCGCGCATGTCTGGCGTCCTGGCCATCGTCGGCCGCCCCAATGTCGGAAAATCCGCACTGTTCAACCGCCTCGCGGGGCGGCGCATCGCCATCGTGCACGACCTGCCCGGGGTGACCCGCGATCGTATCTCGGCGGAGGTCGAATGGCAGGGGCGGCCGTTCACGCTCCTCGATACCGGCGGCATCGGACTGCGCCGGGGCGAGAAGATCGAGGATGTCATCGTCCGCGCCGCGCTGGAACAGGTCGACCTCGCGATTCAGTCCGCGTCGGCGATCCTCTTCGTGGTCAACGTGCAGGAAGGGTTGGTGGCCCTCGATCAGGAGGTGGCGCTCCGATTGCGGGAGGCGGGCAAGCCGGTGCTCCTCGTGGTCAATAAATCGGACAACGATCTCTCGGCGGCCGAAGCCGTGGATTTCGCGCGTCTCGGTTTTGAGAAGTCCTTTCCGGTGAGCGCCATCCACGGGCGAGGCGTGGAGGCCTTGATGCGATCCGCCGTGGAGTATCTCCCCGAGGAATCCCCGTTGGATTCCGAGGCGACGACCCCGGCGGATGACGAAGGCGAATGGGCGCCGGAGGCGGAAGGCGCGGGGGACGAAGCCGGAAAGGATTCGGAGGCGTTGGGAACGCGGAAGAGTCGGAACACTCGGGATTACGCGAAGGATCCGCTCCGGTTGGCGATCGTGGGGCGGCCGAACGTCGGAAAATCATCCCTGATCAATGCGCTGACGCAATCCACGCGAGTCGTGGTGAGCCCGATTCCCGGGACGACCCGGGACGCGGTGGATGTGCCATTCGAGGTGGAAACCGAGGGCCGCCGGGAACGCTACGTCCTGGTGGACACGGCCGGGGTTCGGAAACGCAAGTCCGTCAATTCCTCGGTGGAATTCTTCAGCGTCAAGAGAACCGAGGAAGCCGTGGGTCGCTGCGACATCGCGATCCTCGTCCTGGATGCGGCGGACGGGATCCTCGAACAGGAGAAGAAGATCGGGGCGCTGATCACGGAGGCCCGGCGGGCCTGCATCGTGGTGGTCAACAAGTGGGATTTGGTCAGCGATAGCGTGCAGGAGGCCCGCGAGAGCGAGATGGATCGAAGGACCCGGGGCGCGCGCAATCCTGGCAACCGGATCCAGATGACCACCCTCGGAGAATTTGGCCGCTGGGTGCAGGAGAAGCTGTTCTTCCTGGACTACGCGCCGGTGATCTTCACTTCGGCGGCCTCCGGTTTCCACCTGGACCGGTTGCTCGAGGCGGTGCGCTACGTGGGGGCCCAGTTGAAGCAGGATATCCCGACGGCGGTGCTGAACCGGACGTTGCACGACGCCGTGACCCGCCGGCAGCCCGTGAGCAAGACCGGCGAACTGCTGAAGTTCTACTACGCCACCCAGATCGGACACGCGCCGCCCAAGTTCATCCTCTTCTTCAACCGATCCGATCTCCTGAACCGGGCCTATGAGAAGCACCTCGCCGTCTCCATCCGAACGGCGTTTGGATACGAGGGATGCCCGATCGTTCTGATCCCGCGCGCCCGCCCCAAGACGATCGAATCGGTGCGCAAGCCGCGGGAGGCCGACAGCGCGCGTCGCGGCCGGGGTCGGGGACGAGGCCGCAAACCCGGGCCGGGTTTGCGCGCGGGTTCCGGGGCCAACCGCCGGACGGTCCGTGGAGTCGCGACCGGGGCTGGGACAGGGGTTGGAACTGGGATTGGGGCTGGGACCGCAACCGCGACCAGGGCTGGGGCTGGGGCTGAGTCCGGACCTAAGGCGCGGGTGGGTCGAGGTGTTGCCGCCGGGAAGGGGCGACCGGCGGGCAAGCGCCGACAGGCGGGGAAACGAAGACCCAAGCCTCGCGGGAGGTCCTGACCGACGCCGATTAAGAGAGCGGTCCCGTAGCGCCGACTTTCCAGTCGGCAGAAGGTTTGGACCAAGCCGGTTGCCGGCTAGAAAGCCGGCGCTACAACGAGTTTCGGCACTCGAACCGAGGCTTTGATCGGGAGCAGTCCCGTAGCGCCGACTTTCCAGTCGGCAGGAGCGCCGAACCGAGCCGATTGCCGGCTAGAAAGCCGGCGCGACAACCGACGTCGGTACTCGAGCGGTCCCGTAGCGCCGACTTTCCAGTCGGCCCGGGCGGGTCAGGGCGATGTCGTGGGCGCGTCGACGACTTCGATGCGATAGACCTCGGACCGGATGCTATTGGGGTGGGTGGTCTGGAACCCGGCCGTGGTGTAATCCCACTTGAAATGGTAGAAGACGGGGTTCTTGCCGGCGGGCAGCGGCACATCGGCCTCCCAACGGTTGGCGACGCCCGGGATCGGTTCCATCGGGTGCATCTGCTGGTCGACGACCACGAAGGCCCGGATGTCCGATTGGCGGAGATTCCGGGTGCGCTGGGTGCTCGTCCACTCGGATTCGAAATGGTACAGGCCCGACGTCTCCCGGGGGGACGCGGTTGGCGTGAGGTTGCTGATGCGGGAGGTGCAGCCTGCCGCGAGGACGATTGCGGCAAGCAGGACCGTGACCCTGCATGGAATGCCTTGCATGGGTGCCAGCGTGCGGAGGAGGCCGCTGGGAAGTAAAGATGGAAGGTCCGCTTCGAGATGGAGTGACGGCTCGACAGCGGCCGGGAGGCGCGATTCGCTGGCGCGGTGACCGAAATTCCATTGAATCGACGCATCGAACTCATCGCCCTGCGCCCGGACGCGGTCCGTGCCGAGTTGGAGGTGCTCTTCAGGGAGGCCCGGCGGTACGGATGCCAGGTGGTCTGCGTGACCGGATCGCGCGTGGAACTGGCGGTCACCTGCCTCGAAGAGTCTCCCGTCAAGGTGGCCGCGCTGGTGGGATTCCCCTTCGGCTCCTGCGATTCGGACGTGAAGCGGTACGAGGTGGAAGTCGCCGTCGATGGGGGAGTCCACGAGATCCAGTGCGTGATCAATCCGGGCTGGCTCCGGGAGGGATCGGACAAGGCGCTGCTCCGCGAGTTGCGGGACGTCCGGGAGGCGGCGGCGGAACATCCAGTCACGGTGATCGTTGAATCCGGGATCGTCGGACCGGACGGCGTGCGCCGGGCCGCGGAACTGGTCCGCGAAGCCGAGATCCAGTTTCTCGCGACCGCCACCGGGTGCGCGGCCCGCCCCACGACGCCGGAGGAGGTTCGGGAACTGCGGGAATGGGCGGGGCCCGAGCTGGGTCTGACCGCGGTGGGTGGGATCTACACGGCGGCGGCGGCCCGCGCCTTGATCGACGCGGGCGCGAATCGGGTTGGAGTCTTCAGTCTTGGACCACTCCAGGACGACGGTCCGGACGTCCCCTGACGCGGGCTCGGCGGCGGGGGTTGTATCATCATCGCCGGCCACCGAGTTCATCGACCAACGCCCGGGCATCGTAGACCTGGCGCAAGGCCTCCATGATCCCGCGCGAATCCACCGAGAGGGCGCGGGCCTGGACGTCGTCGAAGGCGAAGTCGAGGACGAGCGACGCGAGATTGCCGTCGAAGATGATGCCGACGAATTCCCCGGCGCGATTGACGGTGGGGCTCCCCGAGTTGCCTCCGATGATGTCGACCGTGGAGACCAGGTTGAGGGGCGTCTTGAGGTCGAGCCGGTTTCGGCGCTTGATCCAGCGCTCGGGAAGATCGAACGGCGGCTGGAACTTTTGGGACTCGGCCCGCGCGTAGAGCCCCTGGATGTCGGTGAAGGCCGGAATGGTTTTTCCATCCTCCTGGAAGCTCTTCACGGTGCCGTGGGTGATCCGAAGGGTGAACGTCGCGTCGGGGTACGTCTCGGCGCCCTGGAGGGCGAACCGGGCCTTGGCGATCGCGGCGTGGGCCTGTTGTTTCACCTCGTCCTGTTCCTCGATGAACGTCCGGAGGCGACGGGCTTCGGCATCCACGGTGCGCGCGAGTTCGATCATGGGATCGCCGGCCGCCGTGATCGCGGCCGCCCCACCGTCGAAGAGGCGGCGCCGGGCGTCGACGTCGCCCACCCGGGTCGACCCGACCAGTTCCGCGGCCCGGGCGCGCGGGGATTTCCCGGCGAGGATCGCGAGGACGAGGGGATCGGTGGCGCCGAGCTTCGCGGTGAGGTATGCGAGGGAATCCGAGAGGCGGATGGTTTCGAGATCGGCGTGGATGGGCTGGGTGGAGAAGAGGCCGAGTTCAAGGGACGTGCGGTTGGAATCCCGGAATTCGCGCAGCCGATCCCGACTCGGTTTGGGGTACTCGTCGCCGGCGCGAAGCAGGGTGCGGGCGATCGAGAACAGTTCGCTCCGGAATCCCCAGGCGCCCTCCAGCATCCGGTAGCGAACGGCCTGCTCCCCCATGAGTTGCTGGGCCCGCGCGATTCGGTCGTAGGCCTCCAGCGCCGCTTCGTGGGCGGTTGAGTCGGCGAGTCGGGCCCGGAAGGTCGTTTCGGCGGCGGCGATCCTGCCGAGGAACGCGGGGTCCTGGAGGCCGGCGAGCCCTCCGAGACGGGCCTTGCGGGAGTTCTGAATGCCGAAGAGCTCGTCCTTGGCGCGTCGCGCGTTTTCGGCGCTGCGCCCGCTCCAGGCCATGAGATTCACTTCCTCCCGATTCAGACGTTCCAGGGTCTCCGGGAAGCTCCGGTCGCGGAGGTACTTGATTTCGGCGGTGGTCAGCAGGCGGCTGGTTCGTCCCGGGTGGCCCGAGACGAACACGAGGTCGCCTTCCCGGGAGCCGTCGGCGCTCCAACGGAGAAAGTGCGGCGTCTTCGCGGGTTTCCCGTCTTCGTAGGCCCGGAAGAAGGCGACATCGAGGCAGAAACGGGGGTACTCGAAGTTGTCCGGGTCGCCGCCGAAGAAGGCGACCTGTTGTTCCGGCGCGAAGACGAGCCGGACGTCGGTGTAGCGCTTGTACTGGTACAAGTGGTACGCGCCTCCCTGGAAGAGGGTCGCGACGTCGCACCGAAGACCGGTCTTCTGGGCGGATTCCTGTTCGATCTCCGCGAGGATCGCCCGCCGCGCGGCGGCCGCCTGCTCCGGAGGCAGGGTGGCGGGCACGGCGGCATTGACCCGCGCGGTCACGTCCTCGATGGCCATGAGAACGTTCAACTCGAGATCCTTGCACGGGAGCTCGTCCTCCCGGTTGCGCGCGAGGAAGCCCGATTCCAGGAGATCGCGTTCCTGGGTGCTGAGCTTCTGGATCGCATCGGCGCCGACATGGTGGTTGGAAAGGACCAGTCCGTCCTCGGAAACGAAGGATCCCGACCCACCGGACATGAAGCGGACGGATGACTTCCGCAGGTGCTCAAGCCATTGGGGAGTGACCTCGAAACCGTGGCGTTGCCGGAGGATCTCGCGGGGCGGGTCGTTGAAGAGCCACATGCCTTCGTCCGCGCGGGCCGGGCTCAGGACGGCGGCGAGAAGGGCGACGGCGGCGACGGCGGCGACGGCGGCGGCGGCGGCGACGGCGGCGGCGACGGCGTGGCTATGGGGACGGCATGGACGGCATGGACGGGGGCGTGGGCATGGGCATGAACAGGGGCTGGAGCTTCATGGACGGGCTAGGGTGGAAGGGGTGGTTAGCATCGAACGCGACCTTGTTCAATGGCGGGACGGCATTCGTGGATCGGTTCGGGGGCGAGTCAAGGCGCCGATTGACAGCCTAAAATCGGGATCGCTAGGATTCCCATATCTGATTTTGGTATGAGCAGTTACCTGGGCCAGCAGGTGTTGGTGCTCAACCGCCTGTGGCAGGCAGTCAATGTCTGCTCGGTTCGGCGGGCGCTCACGCTTCTATTTCAGGGTCAGGCCCAGGTGGTGTTCAACCACGGGGACGGAAGCTTCCAGACCTACAGTTTCCGGGAGTGGCGCGACTTGTCGGAGAACCGGCCCGATCCCGAGAGCATCCACGCGATTTCATTCAAGATCCGGGTGCCGCGGGTGATTCTGCTGATGGTCTTCGACCAGCTTCCCGCCAAGGAAGTGAAGTTCACCCGGCACAACATCTTCGAGCGGGACAAGAACACCTGCCAGTATTGCGGGAAGGTGTTCGAACGAAAGGATCTGAATCTCGACCACGTGGTGCCCCGGGACCGGGGAGGACCGACCACTTGGGAGAACATCGTCTGTTCCTGCATTCCGTGTAACACGCGGAAGGGGAACCGCACCCCGCAGGAAGCCCGGCTCCGGTTGGTTCGAAAGCCACGGCGCCCCAAGTGGCGGCCTTTCCTGCACGTTCAGGTGGGACTGCCGACGCACGACCAGTGGCGGCATTTCATCGACCTCGCCTACTGGAACGTCGAACTCGGCGAGGAAGTCGACTGACCCGCCGCGTGTGGGCCCCGGGCACGGACCAACGTCCCCCCGGTCCCATCGGTCCCATCGGTGGAATCCCGCTCAGGGGTTCTGTTTTTCTTTCTTGGCCTTCCCCGCTTTGGCGGGCTTTTCGCCCCAAAAATCGATGACGAAAACGTCGGCGATGGCGGGGCCGATGATCTTCCCAAATTCCTTGTGGTCGGGGTGGATGAGGTACTCATCCCGTTCGGTGGCGGTGTGGAACGTGAGCAGGAACCCGTGGGTGAAGCCCTTGTCCAGTTTCTCCGGGCTGACGTTCGTGCCGGTCTCGAAACTGGCGATCTGCGGGATCTTTCCGGGCAGCGCGGCGAAGGCTTCCTCCACCTTCTGGATGTCCTCCTTGGAGGCTGAATCCTTGAACTTGAAGGCCACCATGTGGATCAGCTTTCCCCGACCCTTCTTGGGGGAATCGGCGGCGGTTGCGCTGAGTGGCGCGAGGGTCGAGGCGAGCATGGCGGATGCGAGAATCAGGGCGAGTTTCATGGGGCTGGGTTCGGACGGACCGATTCAAGTTCCCCGGGGATATGCCGTCAATAGACGGTTGACGGGGAGGAGTGTCCCGGGCCGCCCGGAGTGTCGGTCCGACGACGGATCGCGCGTCGGCGGGATCGAGAAACGAGTTGCGACCGGTGGCGGTGGAGTGCTACGCACTGCCTCTTCGGTCGTCGGCGGCTAGCAGAATGACGTAACCCGGTCCGATGGTGCATGAGTTATGAGTGGTTCCAGCTCTCGATTCGTCTTGTCCAACACGACCCTCTACCGCGAGTTCCAGGCGGAGCGCGAAGAGATCCTCCGGCATAAGTGGCTCGAGTCCGAGAAAGCCGGACGCGACGTGGGGTTCGAGTACGCGCTGACCGATTGGAACATGAAACATCGGACCGCGTGGCGGAAGCATCGCCAGCGGATTCTGATGTCGAATTGATTGATCGATTGAATGAATGGACTGGAATGGGTTCTCGAGTGGCGTTGATGAGCGGGGCGGCGGTGCGCCTGGCGATCGGGCGCATGGCGCACGAGATCGCGGAACGTCATGACGTGGCTTCGCGGTTGGTGATTCTCGGGGTTCAGACCGGCGGGGTTCAGCTCGCTTGCCGGATCGCCGGGGAATTGACCCGGCTCTTCGGGAGCGAAGTGCCGGCCGGTCAGATCGACGTCTCGATGCATCGGGATGATCTCCACCAGCGGCCGGTCCCGACGGTGCATCCCACCAACCTGCCGGGCGACGTGAACGGGGCGACGGTCATCCTCGCCGATGACGTCCTGCACAGCGGACGAACGGCCCGCGCGGCGCTGGATGCCCTGCACGATTTCGGCCGGCCGGAGAGGGTTCAATTGGCGGTTTTAATCGACCGGCTGGGGGGACGGCAGCTTCCGATCCAGGCGGACTATTTCGCGCGACGCCTGGAGACCCGACCCGAGCAGAGGGTGGACGTCCGGTGGACCGAAACGGGAGGCGACGACCGCGTGCACCTCGAAACGCCATGACCTGGACCCGACGCCACCTTCTCGACATCGAATCCCTCTCGGCGGAGGAGTTGACGACCGTTCTCGATACCGCGCGGGGCTTCAAGGCGGTGGGAACCCGGGCGATCAAGACGGTCCCCGCCCTCCGGGGTAAGACGGTGGTCAACCTCTTCGTCGAACCGTCCACGCGCACCCGGATCAGCTTCGAGCTCGCGGCCAAGCGCCTGACGGCGGACATCATCAATTTCAGCCCTGACACCTCCTCGCTCAAGAAGGGCGAAACGCTGCGCGACACGGCTCGCAACCTGGAGGCGATGAGCGCCGACATCATCGTGATCCGTCATCGCGCGGCGGGCGCGGCCCATTTCCTGGCCCGATTTCTTCAGGCGAGCGTCGTGAACGCCGGCGACGGCGCCCACGAACATCCCACGCAGGCGCTTCTCGACCTCTTCACCATCCGGGAACGGAAGGGACGCATCGACGGCCTCAAGGTGACCATCATGGGGGACATCCTCTTCAGCCGTGTCGCGCGCTCCAACATCTGGGCGCTTCGCAAGCTGGGAGCGGAGGTCACCCTCTGCGGTCCGCCCACCCTGGTGCCCCGGGTCTTCGAGAAGATGGGTTGTCGCGTGTGCTGGAACGTGGACGAAGGTCTGCGGGACGCCGACGTCGTGAACCTCCTCCGGATTCAGCATGAGCGCCAACAGCAGTCCATGTTCCCCGGGGTCGGCGAGTACTGCGCCGAATTCGGCCTCGATCGCGCCCGCCTGGCGGGTTTGAAGCCGGAGATTCTGATCATGCATCCGGGCCCCATCAACCGGGGCGTGGAGATCGATTCCGACACGGCGGACGGCGAGAAGTCCGTCATCCTTGAACAGGTCACCAACGGCCTCGCCGTGCGGATGGCGGTTCTTTACCTCGTGACGGGAAACGACCCGGGTTTCGTCAAGAACTAGGCCGGATCGGTCCAGGCGCTTTTCCGTCGATGCCCTGGGATTCTGGTTGGCGCGGCTGGAGGCCCCGCTCCGATGGGACGCCGGCGTCGAGAATCGATCCCGCGAAGTTCGCGCCGGCAGGCGACCCAGGGATCGTCCTTCGGCGTCGCGAATCTCCCAGCGGCCACGCGACTCGCGCAGTTCCAGGCTGCCGGTCTCGGAGGTGAACCAGACCGACATGGGCCGAGCGCGAAGACGGGCCTTGCAGGCGGCGGAGGCCTTTGCGGGCGAGGGTTGGGTTGCATCCACGACGATGACCATCCTCGGCTGGAGCCGGTCCAGGAGTCCCTCCCCCAGCGGTTCACCGCGTGTGGGAACGCCACTGATGACGATTCCCGCCCGCAGCTCCGGATGACGCTGGAGCAGGGCCTCCTGCCCCGGCCTGCCCAGGTCACCGACCATCAGAACACTCTCCGGACCTTCGCCGAATCGGAGCACCAGCGATCCGTCATCAGCCTGGGCGTATTTGTCCGAGGCCGCCGGATGCAGGACGTGCCAGGGTCCGATGGAATCCCCCATCCGGACCGTCCGCAGGATTCCGGAGGGCGGCGGGCTGAGGGAGTCGACCAGGGCCCGGTAGGGGCCCGAGCGAAAACGGAGCGGGCTGATGCGAACGCTGCCGGGGGCGTAGCGCTGGAGGAGGTCGTGGGTGCCGCCCACGTGGCGAACGTCCCCGTGACTGAGCCAGATCTCCCGGAGTCGATTCACGCCGCGGGCCTTGAGATAGGGGTGGACCACCGTCCGGGCGCCGGGTTCGTCCCCGGTGTCCACCACCGAAGTGCCGCGGGCCGTCTGAACGCACACGCTGTGGCCACCTCGGATCGCGAGGATGCCGATTCGCGTGTCGACACGGTCGAGTCGCCACTGGACGAGGGACCCGGCGACCAGGAGGGACACCAGGACCAGGGCTCGGCGGCGGCCGAGCGCGGACCTCCACGCCCCGCCGGCGGCCAGAAGGATCAAGGTGTAGGCGAGGATCAGGACCAGAACCGGAGGCGCCCGCACCTGCCAGCATCCGAAAGGCAGTTCGGCGCATCGGCGGCTCACGGCGAGCATACCCGCCATCCAGAACCAGGCGCCGTTTCCAAAACATTCGCCGAGCCCGGGAAGCCACGGACCGCAGGCCAGGCTCGCCAGACTGGACGCCAGCGCGCACGAACTCAGGGGGACGACGACGAGATTCGCCACGAGCCCCGCCGGCGTGACGAGGTTGAAGTGCCAGGCACCGAGGGGAACGGAACCCACCCAGGCGGCGGCTGAAACGGCCACGGTGGTTCCGATGCGGTGGCCGACACGCTCCAGGACACGGCGCCAGGCGGGAACCGTGTCCGCCGGGAGGAAGGGGTCGGTGGACGCCAGCCCTTGAAGGCGGGCCTCGAATTGAGGCGCGAGCAAGCCGATGCAGGCGACGACCGCGAACGAGAGTTGGAAGCCCGCTTGAAGGAGTTGGATCGGATCCCAGACGAGCACGGCGAAGGCGGCGGTCGCGAGCGAGTTGAGGAGATTCACCGGGCGGGAACACATCCAGCTTCCGATGACCATGGAGGACATGACGGCCGAGCGGACCGCGGAGGATTGCCAACCCGTGGCGGCGACGTAGAGCCAGATGGTCGGAAGGGCGATCAGACCCGCCAGGAAGCGGGGCAGGAGGAACAGTCGAAGGACCTGGATGAGAACGTTGGCGATGAGGGCGATGTGTAGGCCGCTGATGGCGAAGACGTGCAGCGTGCCGCTGCGGAGGAACGGTTCCTCGACTTCATCGACCATCGCCGTCTTCCAGCCGAGCGTCATGGCCCAAAGAAGCCGCAGGGCGTCGTCCTCGCCCGGCGAGCCGCGGGCCAGAGTTGTTCTCGCCCATTCTTGGAAACGATCCGCCCACGGGACTCGCGCCGGATTCGAGGTGTCGAGCAGGCTCCAATCGTCGGTGGATGAAGCCCTCAATTCGCGATGAATGCCGCGGGCGGCGAGGTGTTTCCGGGAGTTGAACAGTCCGGGCGCCGCTGCCGGCGGTGGAAGGCGAAGGACGCCGGACACCGCGACGCGCCTCCCGGCGTGGACCCCAGGGGCGGGGAGTCCCGGGGTCGAGATCTGGACTTTGCCGTGGAGCCGCGAGGAACCGCCCTCCGGCGTGTAGGCCGCTTCGGCGTCCAGCGTCACGTAGGCGTTGGTGTATCGCCGCGAAGCCAGGCCGTGGAGCCGAATGCGCGGCGTCTCGAGGAGAGTTCCGTGAAGCGTCGCCAGTTGGGCCGATTCACCGGTGCGTTCCCGCACATCCCAGGGGGAAAGCACCGCCGTCTGGCGGGCCACATCGGCCCATCCAGCGAGAACCAGGCTCGCACCCAGCCAGCCCAACGCACGGCGGGTCGAGATGAGGCCGCGGACGCAGCCCAGGAGCGCCGCCACCGCGATCGGCAGCGGCGATCCGGGGACGTGTTGGCCCACAACGATTCCGAGCGCGAACAGGACGGCCACGCCCGCCATGGGCTGCTTGAGCGCGGAGAGGGTGGAGGATTCGGCCACGGCGGTTCGGGGCTACGCGGAGTCCTCATTCCGCCCGCCAGACCGGTCTTCCCACCGGGTCGCCCCCGGAGCCGGGTCAGTCGCGGACCGGTGGACGCTTGCCGACGCGCCACCGGCACCACGTCCGTAACGCCACCACCGCGAACCCGGCCCCGATGGCGTCGATGACGACGTCCCACGGAGAGCCCGTGCGCGAAGGAACGAAGGTCTGGTGGATCTCATCGCTGACGGCGTACACCGTGGTGATCCCCCAAGCCTTCCAGGCGGTCGCCGCCGCCAGCGCGCCGCCGGTCGACTGTGGCGAGAGCGCTCGAAAAACCAGCGCCGCCAAGATGCCGAACGCGACGAAATGCACCCCCTTGCGCGCCAGCAACACCGTCTTTTCGAGGGCGAACGGCGTGATGTCCGGAACGAACCAGCGAACGAGCGGAGCCAGGATCCGCGAACCCCGGAAGCCGGAATCCGCGTCCGCGGAGGCTAGGAAGATCAGGAGCATCCAAGCCAGGACTGGAATCCAGGGTTTCCCTATCGAGCGCCAACGCGACATCCGCCGATTGAACGGGCGCGCGGCCGGGGCCTGCAATGGAGGATTCCGGGGGCTCGTGGCGCGGCCTATTCGGGGATCGATGCATCGGTGGCGAGGTCACCGAGTGGGTAACGGGATCGCCCCCAGGAATCTTACAGGGAAAGTCGGTGAAACATGGGAGAGGTGCGGCGCCGTCGCGGCGTTGGGTAGCGCCGGCTTTCAGCCGGCACCTCGGGGTGCGGCGCGGGGTTCGGCGCCTGAGCCGACTGGAAAGTCGGCGCGACAGAGATGGCGGCCCGGCATCGGGTAGCGCCGGCTTCTCAGCCGGCACCTCGGGGGTGCGGCGCGGGGTTCGGCCCCGAGCCGACTGAAAGTCGGCGCGACAGAGATGGCGGCCCGGTCCCGTGATGCGCCGGCTTTCAGCCGGCTCTTCGGGGGTGCGGCGCGGGGTCTGGCCCTGAGCCGACTGGAAAGTCGGCGCGACAGAGATGGCGGCCCGGCATCGGGTAGCGCCGGCTTTCAGCCGGCACCTCGGGGTGCGGCGCGGGGTTCGGCCACTGAGCCGACTGGAAAGTCGGCGCGACAGAGATGGCGGCCCGGCATTGGGTAGCGCCGGCTTTCAGCCGGCGCATCGGGGTGCGTCGCGGGGTTCGGCCACTGAGCCGACTGGAAAGTCGGCGCGACAGAGATGACGGCCCGGCGTTGGGTAGCGCCGGCTTTCAGCCGGCCCTCGGGGTTCGGCGCGGGGTTCTGGCCCCTGAGCCGACTGGAAAGTCGGCGCGACAGAGATGGCGGCCCGGCGCTGGGTAGCGCCGGCTTTCAGCCGGCTCTTCGGGGTGCGGCGCGGGGTTCGGCCACTGAGCCGACTGGAAAGTCGGCGCGACGGAGCCTAAGGGAGAGGGGCGCTTCCGAAGTCACCCAAGGGCGCCCAGAAACCCGAGTCCGGCCCACCCGCCAGCCGGTGAAGGCCCGGAAGCAGGCATCCGAGATCGAAGGGGAGTCCGCGTGGCGCGACTTCGGTCGGGGAAACCGTCTCGAAAAGTTGGATCGTGGATCCGAACGAAACCGAGAGGATCTCGCCCAGACGGTCCAGGTCTTGGACGGGACCGGAAAGACTGGCGCCGGCCCGTTTCTCGAAGCGTCCGGATTCGTTCACCGCCACCCGCGTGAGCTGGTGACTCTTGCCGGCGTCGGTGGACTGGGCGAGCCACACCGTTCCTCCGGGCGTGACCTCCGCGAGGGCCGAATCGCCCTTGGAAAGATTGGCGATCGCCAGGTCGGCGACGAGGTGCGCGGCGGTGCCGTCATAGGCGGATGCCTCAAGGAGGGTCCTGGCGACGTCGCCTTCCGAGCGGGTGGCGACCGTGTAGACGAGGGCGCCCTGGTGGGAGAGACCCTGGAATGCGCCTGGAATCGGGACCGGGGGACGGACCACGGGTCGGCTGGCATCGGCGTTGTAGTCCACCACGTTCAGGTGGTGATGGGTGAGGTACTCGTAGACCGGGTACTCATTGGTGACGGTGGTTTCGACCCAGCGGGTTTCGCGAAGGGTCTTTGTGACGATCTGGATCTCCTCGCGGTAGAGCAGTCCCGGTTCGACGTTGGTGCGCGCCGTGCTGATGAGGGGGAAAGCCAGCTTCGTCCCCGCGAACGGCGTCGGGTACTTGTCGAGTTCCCAGACGTAGGTTTGGCCGCTGACGCCGCTGGCCAGGGCGTACGAACCGCGGGCGCTGACGGACTGGATCGGTTCGAGCCGCTGGATCCGGTAGGGCTCGGAGGCATGGAGGCCCCACGACCACACCTGTCCCTCATGATCGACGGCGACCGAATGGTACCGGCCGGCGGCGATCGCCGTGATGGGAGGGAGGCCATGGACGGGCCGGGGGATGGCGTCGGGGGGCGATTCGCCGTCGAGGGTCGCGCCCCAGGCCCAGACGTTCATGGCCCTATCAAGCGCGAGGGAATGGAAGTCCCCGGCCGCCACGGTTTGGATGTCGGCCAGGCCGGCCACGGGTTGCGGGTTGGGCGTCTCTTCGGGTGCGCCGAGTCCAACCTGGTATTGGCGGTTGTCGCCCCACGCGAGGACTTCGCCTCCGGGAGTCACGGCGAGCGTGTGAAGTCCACCGCCGGCCACTTGGGCAATGGGCGACGGAAGGGTGACCTCGACGGGCGTGGCGCGGTCGAGTCGGTCGCCGGTCCCGAGCTGCCCGCGATCATTGGTTCCCCAGGCGAAGAGGCGTCCACCCGCGGTTCGGGCGAAGGCCTGATGGAATCCCGTGGCGACGTCGGCGACGTCGGCGGGAAGGTGGGTGACGGGGCGGATCAGTTGGAGGCGGGGCGGATTCTCCTCGGCATCCGGATGGGGAGGGGCTTCCGGGCCGGCCGGATCGCCGGCGACCCAGACGGAGCCATCGGTGAGGCGGGCGAGAGTGAACCAGAGCGAACCGGCGACCGAAGTGACGGGGCCGGGGAACGGGAGTTGCACGGGGGACTGGGTGTTCAGGAGGACGGTCGACCCGAGTTGTCCGGCGCGATTGTCGCCCCAACCGAAAACCTTGCCGCCGGAGTCCAGGCCGACGGCGTGGATGGCGCCGGCCGCCACGGGTGCGAGGCGGGGAGTGGTCAGGTGGGAGGCCGGGACGGTGAATTCCTTGGTGTAAACATTGGTGACGATAGCCTCGTAGGGAACGCGGACGAGGTTGGTGACGAGGACGTCCCGGGTGGTGGTGACGGGTTGGGAGATGACGTTGACGTAGGTGTTGGTGCCGGTGATCCGGACCTCCTGGGTGTCGTGCCCGAAGTAGACCAACCCCTCGGCGGTGGCGGCGCGGCTGGCGCCGAAGGCGTCGACCACACCGCGGACGGTGGAGGCGAAGCGGGGTTGATCCGGCGAAGCGACATCGAACGCGATCAGCGTGGGAGGGGTGGGATTCCACCAGCGCCAGAAGGGCATGATCGCCATGTCGCCGGCGACCAAGGGAACCGCGGCCCGGTCTTCGGGCGCGGCGAATGTGGCGATCGGAGTGGCGGTGTCGACGGCCGCCGCGGAGAGCGAAGTCGGGGCGCCTGACGCGAGGTCGAAGACGGGATCGATTTCAATGGGAATCGGTCCGCCGCGATAGAACCAGGGCTGGTACGACACCACGGGCGACCAAACCACCAGATTCGATTGGGGCCAGTGCGCTTCGAAATCGCCATAGACCGACTCGTCGGCCTTCTGGGTGGCGGATCCGAGGATCGTGAGGTTGGGAAGGGCCGAGGCGTCGAGGATCGAGAGTTTCAACTGGGCCGGGGTGTTGGTGATCAACTGGTCGTTCTTCCAGAGCGTTTCGGACGGACTGCCTTGAAGCACGAAGATCCGGCCGTCGCGAAAAGCCGTGCCGAGCACTGGCATGGCCTCGAGATCGAGGCGGGCCCGCGACTCCGCGGGGCCGTTCGCGGCCCGGGTTCGCAGGTGGCCTTCTGAGAATTCCACGAGCCAGTCGCCGACCGGGATCACGCGGTCCACCGGGTAGGACAGTTCCAGGCGCCCGCGGAGCGCGGGTTGGTCCCGGTCGGCGAGGCTGACCGAGACGAGATCGCGGGCCGAGACCGCGAGGACGCGGTCCGCGGCGAGCGCGGTCCGACGAGGCACCACATTCTGGCTCAGGATCCGACCCCGGGACGTCAGCGTGTCGCGATGCAGGTCGATCACTTGGACTCCGACGACCTGTTGACCGGCGCTGCTGGAGGAGAACGGGACGAGGACGAGATTGGCCTGGGGGAAAACGCCGAGGGCCTTCTCGTCGGTGTTGGCTTCGCTCCAGGACCATTCCTTTCCGAGGGGAACCTTGGACAGGAGGGTCGGCTTGGCGGGATCGGAGACGTCGAACAATTGGATCGCGGCGCGGACGCCTCCGGTGGTGTCGAAGCCGACCGTGAGAAGACGGTCGCCGAGAGGATGGATGTAGGTGGACCAGCCGGGGATTTCGAGTTCGCCCAGGACGCGGGGGGATTCGGGTTGGGAGAGGTCGACGATCCAGAGCGGGTCGATCTGGCGGAAGGTGACGAGGTAGGCGCGTTGACCGTCGAAACGGGTGGCATACAACTGTTCGCCATGGCCGACCTCGACCGAGCCGAGGCGCGTCACCGCGAGGGCGCCCGCGGAGGCGGGATTGGCCAAGCGATACGTGGTGAGGGCGCTGCGCCACACGCCGGAGCCGTCGGCGTTGGAGGGGCCGGCGGTGATGACGGTGAGGATTTCCCCGGCGACGTTGACCTTGAACTTGTCCTGGAGTCGTCCTCCGAGGTCGATGTCGGCGAACGGAACGATCTCGCCCGCTGGATCCTGGATATCGAGAACGTGAAGGCGCGAATCCCACCAGCGCCTCGTCTGGTTGTCCTGGATTCCGACCAGAAGGAAACGTTCGGTCGCGGTGACGACATTGCCGGAGCCGGGGAGCCAGACGGAATCGCGGGCGACGGGTTGGGCGGGATTGGCGAGGTCGATGCCGGAAAGCCGGGTGCCGTTGACCCAGACCCCCTCGTCCCCGGGTTCATCGGACTTCGGATGCCACGTGTCCGTGGCGACGTAGAGGGCGGTTCCGACCAGTCGGCTTTCGAGGATTCGGCCCTGGAGCGTGACCCGGGCGGTTTCGCGGGGGGCGTCGCCGGCGAAGTCGATGACGATGGCGGCGCTGCTGGTTTCCTGGCCCCAGCTCGAGTCGCACGGCTGGGAGCGGGCGAGCAGGACCACGTGGTGATCTCCCATCACGTACATCTGCTCCCCGGACGCCGGTAGCGGGAAGGTGGCGAGGAGGGCCGGGGCATCGGGGTTGGCGACGTCGACGATTTGGAGGCCGCGCTGGTGATTGAAGAAGTAGAGGCGATCGCCTTGGAGACGCCAGATGTCGGATTCGGTGACGTTGCGCTGGGGGGCGCCTTCGGGAGCCGGGGCGCCGGGAGCGCCGGCGTCCACGACCCACTCGGAACCATCGACGCCCCGGTAGAGCATCGGACCTCCTCCGGGCGAGGGTTCGCCGGCGAACTCCGTGCGGCCCGTGTAAAAGGCGGCCGGCAGCGGGTCGTTGGTGTCGGCGCGGACCCGGAACATCTCGACGTTCAGGGTTGCCGCGAGTTTCCAGGGAAGGCGGAAGGTGACGGTTCCTGGCTCCGAGACGCGCTGGACCGCCCGCGGCCGCCAGGCTCGGATTTCGCCCTTCGCGGTGCCTTCGAGCACGAGGCGGGTGACTCCGCCAGGTGACTCAGCCTCGATGACGAGATCGGAATCGGCGACGCCGATGGCGGTGATTCGCGGGCCTTTGTCGGACTGGGCATTCGCCGCGACGGAGCCGAGGCCAACGCCAACGGCAAGGCCAAGGGCGGGGACGAGGATGGAGAGGCGGGCGGCCAGCGAGCTGATCCACCGCGGGGCGGTTCGGGATCGGGTTGTGTTGTAATTCATGGTGCTGGAGAGGGTTTTGGCTGCAACGAGACGGGCGGCGCGACGACGACCGGACCGGTCGGGAACGCGGAACCGCCGACGGGTTCGAGGGTGACCAGGAAGCCCGGACTGAAGACGAGGTTCGGATCGAGGGTGAAATTGACGACCATCCGGCCACCCGGATGGGTGGTGGTGCCGAGGCTGAAGGTCGTGAAGGCCTGGTTGTTGACGACCCAGAACTGATAGGCGAATCCGGCGGGCGGACCCTCCGACGTGACGAGCGCGATGCTGCCGACGCCCGTCTCGGACGAGTACACCCCGAGCGCCGAAGTCAGGGCTTCCGATGCGACCGAGTCCACCGCGTCCGACGGACCCGCCGGCTCGGTCGGAATGGGGGGTGCCGCCGCGTTGTTGCGGCTCGCGAAAGTCGTGGGCGGCGCGAGGTCGAGGTCGTCGCCCGTGAATCCAGGAGGAAGGAGATCGACGACGGCGAAGCCGGACGAATCGAAGGCGCCGCCGTTGGAGGCGATTTCGGTGCCGCCGGAGGATGTGGCGGGTGGAGTGGGTGGGGACGCATCGGAGGTCCCGGATACGGCGGATGGGGCGGGCGTGGAGGGAGTCTCCGGCGTGGGAGTCGCGGCGCCCTGTGACGGCGTCGGCGAGGTCGGTTTCGAGGTGAGGTCGGCGACGAAGGGAACCGATCCCGTCGGCACGGGGACTGCGACGGCAACCGCGAGTTCGCGGGCTAGAGCCTGCGTGAGGAGGCTTTGGAGCGTGGCGGAATCCGCGGGCTGGGTCGTGTTGGACTCGGGCCGTCGATCGGCGACCGCGAGAAGGCTCGCCGCCGACCGATTGGTGGCGATGGCCGGAGAGTTGGTCGGGGACAGGCGGAAGACCTGGAACCGGGCCGAACCGGGCGGGAGGGCGATCTGTTGGGCGAGGGTCTGGTTGAGCGTCCCGAGGTCGCGCAGGCGTTGGCGGAGGAGATTCCATTCGTTGGACGCGAGCCGCGCTTCCGGGCGTGTCGTCTTCGCGAGGCCGCGAGTAGTCAGGCCGGCCGTGTCGGATGTGGTCGAATTGGAGAAGGACGACGGCGTCGAACGAACGGCGGAGGGCTGCGCGGGACCCGGGGAGGAAGGATTCGGGCCGGTGCCAGCGAGTTGGAGTGGACCCTGGGCGGGGTTGGATCGCGTTGGGAACGAGGGGCGGGCGACCCAGACGAGAGCGATGACGGCGGCGGCGGCCCAACCGGTGCCCCAGACCAGTTCGCGCCAGGAAGGGAGCCACGAAGGCATCCACGAGGGGCGGGTGTGGGAGGCGGGTCTCGGCTGGGGAGCGGCGGCGATTTCCCGGGCGATCTTTTTCCAGGCGCGGGCTGACGGTTGTCGGGCTGGGGCGGCGAGGGCGAGGGCGGCGCAGGCGGATTCCAGATCGAGCAGTTGCGCGCGGAGCGAAGGGGAGGCGGCCAACTGGGCCTCGAATTCGAGTTTCTCGGCGCCTTCGAGTTCGCCGAGGAGATAGCGCGCCGCCTGATCTTCGGAGAGGGACGGGTCAGGCATGGAAGTCCTTCAGGAGGTTTCGAAGACTGAGCAGGCCGCGACGGATCCGGGCCTTGATCGTGCCGAGGGGTTGGCCGGTCGAAGCGGCGATTTCGCCGTGGGTCCATCCCCGGAAGAAGGCGAGTTCGAGGGCGTGCCGCTGTTCGTCGGGCAGGCTGTGGAGGGCCTGCGCGCAGGCGGTGTGGAGTTCGGAGTCCGGAGGATGCCAGGAGGCGTCGATCTGTTCGATCTCGAGGGATGCGACCTCGGCCTGGTAGGCGGAATGTTTTTGGGCGGCGGCGCCGCGGGAACGAAGGCGGGACAGGGCGAGGCCGCGCGCGATCATGACCATCCAGGTGAAGGGGGCGCTGCGGGCGGGGTCGAAGGTGGCGGCGCGATGCCAGACCCGGACGAAAGTGTCCTGGAGGCATTCCTCGGCTTCCCCGTCGTGATGGAGCATGCGGACCAGCATCGAAAAGAGGGCGCCGGCGCGTCGTTCATACAGGCGGTTCAGGCTGACTGGATTCCCCTGGCTGATCGCCGCGAGGAGTCGCGCATCCTCGGCCGCGCCGTCCAGATCCCACCCCTGGGTCGACGGCCCGTCCTTCGGATGATGCGTCGCGTGGTCCTGATGTGCTGGCACGTCGGCGCCCTCGAACCGGTTATCCGCGCTCGGATTCATTCTGGATGCATGCCTTGTTCGAATTACTGCCCACGCCTCGGCCATTGACAAGGCGCCGTGGATCGCCCGGCATGGGGGAGGCGCGTCCGCGACGCCCGACCCCTCATGTCGAAAGAGATCCGAAAACGCCGGACGGTTGGATCCGGAAGCCGGCCTGCGAAGCCCGTGAAACCTCGAAAACCGGTGAAGGAAAGCCGTCGGTTCTGGCTGACCTACCCGGGAAAACTAATCACCCGCCCGGTGATCTGGGAGCTCAGCCAGAAATTTCCCGTGGTGTTCAACGTCCGCCAGGCGAGCGTCACCGACGCGCTTGGAATCCTGTGCCTGGAACTGAACGGGTCGCGGGAGAATATCAAGGAGGCGATCCGGTGGCTGGAGAAGCAGGGGGTGAAAGTGGAGCCGGTTGAGATCAACGTGATCGAAAGTTAGGTGGACGCCGCGCCATGGCACTTCTCGAGCTTCGCGACCTGCGAAAGACCTACACGACCCCGGACGCCGGGACGCTGGTGGTGGTCGACGTGCCTCGGTTCGACATGGACGCCAAGCGCCAGGTGGCCTTGAGCGGAGAGAGCGGGTCCGGAAAGACGACGTTGCTCCACCTCATCGCGGGAATTCTGGCGCCCGACTCGGGTTCGGTTCGGTTGGGCGGCGTGGAATTGGCGGGCTTGGGGGAGGCGGCGCGGGATCGGGTGAGGGCCACCCAGGTGGGCTACATTTTCCAGACCTTCAATCTGCTCCAGGGATACACCTGCATGGAGAACGTCCTCCTGGGGATGTCGTTCGGACCGGGGCCGGACCGGAGTTGGGCGGAGTCGTTGCTTCGCCGGGTGGGATTGGGGGACCGGCTCCGGCATTACCCGCGCCAGCTTTCAACGGGTCAGCAGCAGCGGGTGGCCGTGGCTCGCGCCTTGGCCAATCGACCGAAGCTGGTGCTGGCGGACGAACCCACGGGCAACCTCGACCATCGTTCGGCGCGCGAGGCCCTGCGGCTGATCCGCGAGGCGTGCGCCGAGTTCGAGGCGGCTCTGCTCCTGGTCAGCCATGACCGCGAGGTCCTGGGGGAATTCGAGCATCGGGAGGACCTGCTCACCCTGAACCGGGCGTCGCGCGGGGAGGGAGTCGTCCCATGACCCTGCCGTGGATGGTCCGGAAGAGCCTTCGCCAGCATCTGCTGTCGACGATCATCACCGCGTGTTCGATCGCCCTGGCGGGTGGGCTCCTCATGGCGGTCTGGGTCGTGAAGGAACAGTCGCAGAGGGCGTTCACGGGAGTGAACGCCGGATTCGACGCGGTCCTCGGGGCGCGCGGATCGAAGCTCCAGTTGGTCCTGAACACGATCTTTCATCTCGAGGAATCGCCCGGGAACATTCGGCCGGAGGATTACGAGGCGATCCGGGCCCACGCGGCGGTGAAGGTGGCCATCCCCGTGGCGCTGGGTGACAACTTCCACGGTTACCGCATCGTGGGAACCACGACCAACCTCTTCGGGGAAGTGGAGTACGAGGCGGGCCGGCGTTTTGAGATGGCGATGGGCCGGGTCTTCGACGCGGGCCTGCGTGAGGCGGTGGTGGGGAGCTTCGTCGCGGACCGCCTGGGATGGCGGCCGGGCGACACTTTCCAGCCGTATCACGGGTTGAGGTTCAATCCGGAGGACCAGCACGAGGAGCGGTACACGGTGGTCGGCGTGATGAAGCCGAGCAACACGCCGGTCGATCGCGTCATCTGGATTCCGTTGCGGGGCGTCCAGCTCATGGCGGGTCACGACCCCAACACGTCGACGGATCTGAGCGGAGTGTTGTTGAAGTTCAAGGACACGAGCCCGCTGACGGCGCGGCAGTTGGACCTGATGTACAACAAGCAGGGCAACCGCCTGACCTTCGCCTGGCCGATCGCGCAGATCGTCGCGCAGTTGTTCCAGAAGATCGGCTGGATGGACCGCGTGCTGGTGCTGGTCGCTTACCTGGTGGCCCTGGTGGCGACCGGGTCGGTCCTGGTGAGCATCTACAATTCGATGAAGGAACGGAGGCGGGACATCGCGATTCTCCGGGCCCTGGGGGCGCGTCGGAGGACGATCTTTTCGGCCATCGTCCTGGAGGCGGCGGCCATTGCCGCGATCGGCATGGTGTTCGCCTTCGGTGTGCACGCGGCGATCCTGACCGCCGTGGCCGCGGTGGTGCGTTCGGAAACCGGCGTGGTTCTGAACCCCTTCGAGCTCCACGCGGTGATGGTCTGGGCGCCCCTCGGAATGATCGGCCTGGCGGCCCTGGCGGGGTTGGTTCCGGCGTGGAAGGCCTACCGAACACCCGTCGCCGAGAACCTGGCGCCTGTCTCATGAAGGCGGATCTGATCGAGGAACTGTTGGCCACCGCGGAACCTGCCGGGCTGGGGCCCGAAGTCCGGCCCGGGGTCCGGTCGGCCGGCGAAATCCAGTCGGTGTTCGAGGAGGCCGGCTTGGCCACGGGTCTCGTCGGGAGCCGTTTGGCATGCCTGCACGGTTTGGTGCTGCTCTGGCACGACCATCTGGATGAGGCGCATGGGGTGGTCCAAGACCTTTCGGGACCCGATGCGGCCTGGGTGCACGGCATCATGCACCGGCGGGAACCCGACTATTCGAACGCCCGGTACTGGTTCCATCGGGTGGGGCGCCACGAAGCCTTCGAGCCGCTGGCGGAGACGGCGGCGCCGCTTCTTGCAGCCCGCGCGGCGTTGCCCTACCGATTGATCCGGGATGGAACCTGGGATCCCATGGCCTTCATCGACGCGGTCTCGGCCGTCGTCCGGCCGGGCGCGGATCCCGACGTGACTGGATTGATCGTCGAACTGCAACGGGTGGAGACCGTGGTCCTCGCGCGCCATCTGCTGGGCCGCTGACGGTCGGAACCCGGCCCGGGGGTGGCCGGTCTTGCATGGAGAGAGGGGAAACGATTCGGGCGGTGTGCTTTGGAGCCGTGAACCGTAGCCGCCGACGTCAGTCGGCGCTGACTTCCGGCTCGGAGATGGCGCGGACTGACGTCCGCGGCTACGGAGGGGTTGTTCAGGAAGAAGGGGAGCGCCCCGGGCGGAGTGGTGATCTCGTGATTTCACTTGGTCGGTTGGGGTTCGTGGCTAGATTGGCGCGCAGTCCGGATGTCCGGATGCTTCTGAACCCAGCTGAACGCCATGTCGGTTGAAATCACTCGAGACTGCGAAGCGGTCCAAATCCCGGTCGGAAACGTCGTGACCCTCCCGGCGGGGACTTCCGTCGATATCACCCAGACCCTGGGAGGCACGTACACCGTGCATGCCATGGGCGGGTTGTTCCGGATCGCGACCAAAGACATCGACGCGCTCGGCCTGAAGCCCGAGGACATTGCGGCGGCGGCGGCGCCCGCCACCGCCGGACCGGTCGACGAGAAGGGCGTGTGGGAGGTGCTGAGGACCTGCTACGACCCCGAGATCCCCGTGAACATCGTCGATCTCGGGTTGGTGTACGACATGGTCATCGAGCCTGTGCCTTCCGGGAACAGCCGGGTGGGAGTGAAGATGACCCTGACAGCGCCCGGTTGCGGCATGGGCGGCGTGATCGCCCGCGACGCGCAGGAGAAGCTGCTGATGCTGGACGGGGTCGAAACGGCCGACGTCGACATCGTCTGGGATCCGCCCTGGCACCAGTCGATGATCTCCGCGGAGGGCCGCCGGATTCTGGGGCTCGAGTAGAAGGCGGTCCCTGCGTTCCTCACCTCACTCGGCGGATGGCGTTGATCGGGTGGGTGTCGACCGGATTCGGGTGGATGCCTTCGAAGGCGTCGGGCCGATAGAGGGTGAAACCGACCTCGAACCAAAGGGGAATCACGGGGACCTCGTCCCGCACGAGGAGTGTTTCGGCCTCGCTCAGAATTCCCGCCCGTTTTTCGAGGTCCGGCTCGGAGGCGGCGGCGCGGAGGAGTTGGTCGTACCGGTCGTTGGACCAACCGGTCCGGTTGTTCCCGTTTCCCGACAGGAAGAGGTCCAGGAAGGTGTTCGGATCGTTGTAGTCCCCGATCCAGCTCGAACGGCTGACGTCGTAGGCGAGGCTGCGTTGGGCGACGAAGTACGCCTTTTTCTCCATGCGCCTCAGGTTGACCGGGATGCCGAGTTCCCGTTCCCACATTTCCTTCACCTCGACGCCGGCCCGTTCGTTGACCCGGGCGGAGCCGCCGGCCGCGCTGTCCAGGAGCAGATCGACCGCCGGGAACCCCGCGCCTCCGGGGAAGCCCGCTTCGGCCAGGAGCCGCCGGGCAAGGTCGGGATCGTGCCGTTGGCCCTCACCCCGGCGGTAGTTGGCGGTGACGGTGGGGACGATGTGATCCGCGGGTTCCTCGCCTGATGCGGTGATCCGCTGGGTGATCCGCCGCTTGTCGATGGAGAGCGCTAGGGCGCGTCGGACGCGGGGATCGTCGTACGGCTTCCGGGTCACGTTGATGCGAAGGAAGAAGGAGCCAAGGATCGGAAACGAGTGGTAGTCGGGTCCCTTGGCGAGCGTGGGGATCAGTTCGGTGGGTATGAGCGGCTTGTCCCACACGACGTCGGCGTCGCCGCGGTGGTAGAGGTTGAGGACCGTGCTGGGCGCGGTGATGGAGATCAGGTCGACGCATTCGAGATCCGTCCCGGCGGCATCCCAGTAATTGGGATTCCGGCGGAGTCGGACGCGGTCGTTGAGGCGCCAGAATTCGAGCTGGTACGGACCGCTGGAGGGAACCGGGTTGACGAGGATCCAGCGGTCGCCGTGGCGTTCGATCCAGTCCCGCGGGACCACCGCCAGCGTTTGGAAGGCGCACAATTCGAGGAAGTACGCGCACGGACTGTGGAGTTCGACCTGGAACCGGCGCGGGCCCAGGACGCGGATCCCGACCGAGGCCGGATCCTGGGTTCGGCCCATGAGGTAGTCCTCCGCGCCACGGACGGGGAACAGGAGGTTGGAGTATTGGCAGCCGTTGGTCGGTTCCAGGACGCGTCGCCAAGAGTAGGCGACGTCCTCGGCGAGGATGGGGTGGCCGGTGGACCAGGCGGCGTTGGCGCGGAGGTGGAAATCGTAGATCCGACCGTCCGGGGAGATTTCCCAACGTTCAGCGATGCCCGGTAGGGGACGGGAGGTTCTCGGGTCCGGTCGGGTGAGCCCCTCGAAGAGTGGGAGAACGGCGCGCAGTTCCTCGATGCCGGTCACCAGGAGGGGGTCGAGGGAACTGGGTTCGTTGCCGTTGAGAATGGTGAGATCGGCCTTGGGCAGCGGATTGCAGGCCGTGACGAGGAAGGCGAGGGGGATCAAGATCGCCAGAGGCCGGAGGCCCTTCTCCGGGTTGGCGCGAATCCTGTTCGTTGAGGTGGCACTCACCTCCGCTGCTTTGGCGGCGTTCCCCGGGACTTGGTACCGAGGGCTGTATCAAGTTGGTCCAGGACGGCCGGTGCTCCCTTGCGATCGCCGCGCGATGCTAAAAGCCGAAACCGGGCTTCAACGTCGAACTCCGTCAGGGCGATCGAGGACCATTCCTCGAACAGCTTGTTCAGGCTGATCCCGCGTCGAGCGGCCAATTGCTTGAGTCGCTCGTGTTTTGCATCGGGCAATCGGATCGTCATGGTCGCCATAATTCACCTCATCTTCTTGAGAAAGTCCCTTGGGCGGAGGATTTCGACGCCTGGGAATCGGAGTTCCCCACGGAAGTCGGACACGTTGTGCGTGATCACCGCCTCCGCACCCGCGGCGACCGCGAGTTCTATCACGTGGTTGTCCCCCTCGTCCGGCAAGTTGGGTCGCCACAGGAAGAATACCTCGCACCATCGACACGTTGACAAGAAGCCTTCAAACAACCTCACCCGGTCCTCGCCTCGCACCGGGCAATTGTCGAATGCGCCTGGTCGTTCGAACAGGTCGAGGATTCCAGAAAAAGTTTCTGACCCATCGCAGGCTCGATGCGGCCTTGGAGGGCCCACCGCAGAATTTGCCGCGAGGCGCCATCCGCACTTCTGAGCGCCGAGACGAAAACGCTCGTGTCGACCACCACGACCTGCACGGTCCGATTGATAGCTCGGGTGCTATCGCCGCTGCAACGTTTTGCGGTAGTGGATTCAGGCTTAGTCGGATGAAAGAGAAGCCGGAGAGACCTCGGGGGCCTCTCCGGCGGTGAAGGGGGACAGGAGTTGGAGGGTCGCTCGATCCGTATCCGGCCGGTCAGTTCCCGGCGGGCTTGTTGGTGTCGACGGCCGTCGCGGCGGGGGCTTCCTGGGTGGCGGGGGTCGCCGCGGGCGCGGGCGTTGGATTGACGACCGTGGTGGTGGAGACGAGCGGGGTGATCGAGGCGTCGTTCGGGGTCGTGACGAGCGGTTGGAGGCCGGAATTCGCGGGTTCGGGAGTCGCCGGGGGAAGGGCCTGCGAGGAGCGGGCTTTTTCCTCGAGGGCGCGGGAGACGCTGAGTCCGCTCGAACGGTAGTGGCTGGAGATCAGGATCGAGAGCATCAGGGCGAGTCCGAGGAAGATGCCGACCGAGTACTTGGTGATCCGGGTCAGGACGTTGCCGGAACCGGCGCCGAGGAGCATTTCACTCATGCCGGCGCCGAAGGCCATGCCCACGCCGGCTTCCTTTTTGGGAAGCTGGACGAGCACGAGCAGGATCACGAACAGCGCGATCAGCATGAGGATGAAGGTGAGGAATCCGATGGCGATGGACATGGCTGGAAAGGGCGGAGTGTTAAATCGAATTGCGGATGATGTCGGCGAAGCCGCGCGCTTCGAGCGAGGCGCCGCCGACGAGGGCGCCGTCGACGTCGGGCATGCCCATCAGTTCGCGGGCGTTCGCGGCTTTGACGCTGCCGCCGTACTGGATGCGGACGCGGCGGGCGGTGGCGTCGTCGAACATTTCGGCGAGGACCTTGCGGATGAAGGCGTGGATTTCCTGGGCCTGCTGGGACGTGGCGGTCCTGCCGGTGCCGATGGCCCAGACCGGTTCGTAGGCGACGATGGTCTCCTCGGCCTGATCCCGGGAGAGTCCGGCGAGGCTGCCACGCACCTGGGCGCCGATGATCTCTTCGGCGATGCCGGCTTCGCGTTGGCCCAGGGATTCGCCGACGCAGACGATGGGTTTGAGGGCGGAGGCGTGGGCGGCGGCGGCTTTCCTGGCGACGAGATCGTCGGATTCCTTCTGGTACTGACGGCGTTCGGAGTGACCGAGGACGACGTAACGGACGGAGAACTCCTTCAGCATGGCGGCGGCGATTTCGCCGGTGTAGGCGCCCGGGCCCTGTTCGCTCATGTTCTGGGCGCCCAGGCGGACGTTGGAGTTGAGGAGCGCCTCGGAAACGGCGGGGAGGGCCGTGAACGGCGGGCAGACGACGATGTCGATCTCCTTGACGCTGGCGACGTCGCGCTTGATCTCCTTGACGAGATCCAGGGCTTCGGCCGCCGTTTTGTTCATCTTCCAGTTTCCGGCGATGATGAGTTTTCGGTCCTTATCCATGGTGCGAATTGAAGGGGGCAGTCGGGAAAAGTGGGGGCTGATGGGACCTGCGAGGGCGGGTGCGGGTGCGGAGTTGTCCTGCTGAACTCACTTGTCCTGGAGGGCGGCGACGCCTGGAAGGGTCCGGCCTTCGAGGAATTCGAGGCTGGCGCCTCCTCCGGTGCTCATGAAGGTGACCTGATCGCCGAGTTTGGCCTTGTTGATGGCCTTGACGCTGTCGCCTCCACCGATGATGGATTTGGCGCCCTGCGCGGTGGCGGCGGCGACGGCCTTGGCGACGGCGAACGTGCCTTCGGCGAATCGGGGGTCCTCGAAGATCCCCATGGGACCGTTCCAGAGGACGGTTTTGGCGGAGGCGAGGATCTCGGAGTAATTCGCGATCGTGGCGGGGCCGATGTCGACGCCTTCCTCGGTGTCCGGGATGTTGTCGCCGGTATTCACCCGGGGTTGGGTGAGATCCATTTTCGGGCGGCCTTTCTTGTCCTTCTTCCCGGAGTCGACCGGCGTGGCGACGAGATTGTCCGTGGGAAGGACGAAGCGAATGCCGCGTTCCTTGGCTTTGGCGAGGGCCTGGAGCGCGATCCCGGTCTTGTCCTTCTCAACCAGCGAGAGGCCGACCTTGGCGCCCTGGGCGAGCTTGAACGTGTAGGCCATGGCGCCTCCGATGAGGATGACGTCGGCCTTCTCGATCAGGCGGTCGATGACCTGGATTTTGTCGGAGACTTTGGCGCCGCCGAGGATGACGACGAAGGGGCGTGCGGGTTGGTCGAGTTCATCTCCGAGGAACTGAAGTTCCAGGTCGATGAGGAGGCCCGCGGCGCATCGGCCGCCGCGCTGGGCGACGACGCGGGCGACTCCTTCGGTGGAGGCGTGCGCGCGGTGGGCGGTGCCGAAGGCGTCGTTGACGTAGATGTCGGCGACCGCGGCGAGTTCCGAGGCGAAAGCGGGGTCGTTGGATTCCTCGCCCGCGTGGAACCGGACGTTTTCCAGAAGGATGACGTCACCGGGCTTCATGGCGTCGACGGCGGCCTTGACGGCGGGGCCGGTGCATTGATCGACGAAGCGGACGGGTTTGCCGAGGAGTTCGCCGAGTCGCGCGGCGACGGGCGCGAGGGACATGCCGGGGACCACCTGGCCGTCCGGTCGTCCGAGGTGGGAGGCGAGGATGACCTTGGCTTCCTTGGAGATCAGGAGCTTGAGGGTGGCGAGCGTCGCGCTGATGCGCGTGTCATCCGTAATGACCATGCGCCCGTCCTTGTCGTCGAGGGGCACGTTGAAATCGACGCGGACGAACACCCGCTGACCGCGGACGTCGAGATCGTTGACGGAGAGTTTTGCCATAGGTCCCGAGGAGCCTCAGGGCCGGGCAGGATACGTCACGGGGAGAGTCAGTCAAAGGCATTAAGGATGAAGACACGACATCACGGCATCGGCATCGGCATCGGATCCGGGAATCCTTCTTGGTCTGGGTGGCGGCCGGGCGTAGGGTGGCCACCCATCCGGTAGCCTCATTGGATCCGGTTTCCCATCAAACGCCGGTCCAGGCCTCGGTCCCCCTTTGCTCCCATGGCGAAATCCCAGCGCGGTAAGGCGGTAACAATCATCGTGGTGGCGGTCCTCCTGGTCCTGCTCCTCGGCGGGCTGGGTATCTGGGGCTATCTGCGGAACCGCCAGGCGGTTCCGACGGTCCAGAGCGAGAAGGCCCAGGTCCGGAATCTGACGGAGTTGGTGATGGCGACCGGCCGGATTCAGCCGGTGACCAAGGTGGTGATCAATCCGGAGGTCAGCGGTGAGATTGTGGAATTGCCGGTCCGGGAGGGGCAGGTGGTGTCCAAGGGGGACCTCCTGGTGCGCATCAGGCCGGATCCATACGCGGCGAGCCGGAACTCGGCCGAGGCCGCCTATCGCTCGTCGCTTGCGAACATCGAACTGGCTCGGGCGGAGTTGGAGAAGTCGAAGATCGAGTTCGAGCGGTTCTCCCAGTTGGCGCAGGCCGGATTGATTTCGGATTCGGAATTCCTTTCGGCCAAGACCTCGATGGATGTCGCGCAGGCGCGGTTCGAGACGTCGCGCCACCAGGCGGATCAGACCAAGGCCTCCCTGGCGCGGTCGGAGGAGGATCTGACGAGGACCACGATCGTGGCGCCCATCGACGGGACGGTGACCAACCTGCGATCCGAGAGGGGCGAGCGGGTCGTGGGGACGGCGATGATGGCGGGCACGGAAATCATGACCGTGGCGGACCTCGGCGAGATGGAGGCGCGGATCGACGTGGGCGAGATCGACGTGGTTCTGGTGAAGGTGGGGCAGCGGGCGCGCCTGGAAGTGGACGCCTTCCGGGACCGGAAGTTCACGGGGCGGGTCACGGAGATCGCGAACGCGGCGCGGACGCAGGGGATGAACACCCAGCAGGAGGCGACCAAGTTCGAAGTTCGGATCCGCGTGGAGGAAGCGGAGTCCTTCCGACCGGGGATGTCGGTGACGGCGGAAGTGGAGACGCGCTATCGGACGAACGTGTTGGCGGTGCCGATTCAGTGCGTCACGACCCGGTTGCCCAAGGAGGCCAAGGAGGAGGCGGCCCGGCTGAGGAAGGTGGCGGCCGAGGCGGGGCCGGACGCCGTGGAGGCCGCATCCGGGAATCCTGGCAAGCGACGAGCCGGCCAGGCGCCGAAGGCGATCGAAGTCGTGTTCGCGGTGCGGTCGGGGAAGGCGGTGATGCTGCCGGTGACGCGGGGCATCAGCGACGAGACCCACACGGAGATCACGGATGGGCTGACGGAGGGGGAGGAAGTGGTGTCGGGCGGGTACAAGGCGATCAACAAGGAGCTCGAAGACGGGAAGGCGGTGAAGGTGGACAACGAGGTCCTTCCGTTCGTTCGCCGGGACGAGGAGAAGAAGTCGTGAGCCTGATCCGGATCACGGGGCTGAGCCGGCACTACGTCATGGGCAGCGAGGTGATCCATGCCCTCCGAGGAGTCTCGACGACCATCGAGCGCGGGGAGTACCTCGCCATCATGGGCCCGTCGGGTTCGGGCAAGTCGACCCTGATGAATCTGCTGGGGTGCCTCGACACGCCGAGCCAGGGGGTTTACGAGCTGAACGGGTTGAACGTGGCCGACATGGACGACAACCAGCTCGCGGAGATCCGGAATCGGGAGATCGGGTTCGTTTTCCAGAGCTTCAACCTGATGGCGCGGTCGGACGCGCTCCACAACGTGGAACTGCCGCTGGTCTACGCGGGTGTGCCGCCCGCGGAGCGCCGGGAACGGGCCCTCGAGACGCTCCGGCAGGTGGCGCTGTCCGACCGGGTCCACCATCGGCCGAACGAACTCTCGGGCGGTCAGCGGCAGCGGGTGGCGGTCGCCCGGGCGCTGGTGAACCGGCCGTCGATCATCCTGGCGGACGAACCGACCGGGAATCTCGATTCGCGGACGGGCACCGAGATCCTGGCGTTGTTCGACGAATTGTCGCGCGGCGGGAACACGATCATCGTCGTCACCCATGAGGAGGAGGTCGCCCAGCACGCGCGGCGCATTCTCAGGATCCGAGACGGCCTGCTCGCGGCCGATGAGGTGACTTCCCGGCCACCCCGTTCGGAGGCGCCGCCGAGGTTGCCGCCGGTGTTGGCGCCGAAGGCCGACGCGGCACCCTCGGCATGAGAGGACTCGACGAAATCCGGGAGGCGGTCGTCATCGCCGTCGGCGCGCTGATGGCGAACAAGCTTCGCGCCGGACTGACCACGCTGGGGATCGTGATCGGGATCGTGACGGTCACGCTGATGGCGACGGCGATCGACGGGTTGAACCGCGCGTTTCAGCGGAGCATTTCGATGATCGGCGCGGACGTTCTGTTCATCCAACGGTTCTCCTGGGCGATGGGGCGGGAGGAATGGGCGAAGACGCGGAACCGCAAGGAGCTGACGACCGCGCAGGCGCGGGAAGTGGCGCGGTCGGCGACCCTGGCCCGGGCGGTCGGAGTGGAGGCGCACGGCTCCGCGGACGTGCGGTACGGGAACCGCGGCGCCCGGGGCGTGTGGGTGGTGGGCAACTCGGAGGACAGCGCGCTGGTGCGCGGGGTTTCGCTGGTGGAGGGGCGCTGGCTTTCCGCGGCGGAGGTGCAGGGGGCGCGGCCCGTGTGCGTGATCGGGCATGATCTCGCGGTCCGGTTCTTCCCCCTCGAAAGCCCGCTGGGCCGACGGATCCGCGTGGGACGCTCCCTGTGCGAGATCGTCGGCGTCCTCGAGAAGCAGGGGCAGTTCTTCACGGGCGCCAATCTCGACAACCAGGTCGTCATCCCGATCACGCGATTCACGTCGGACCTGGTCCGATGGCCCGATGTCACGATCGCCGTCAAGGTCCTGGATCCCGACCGGATGCAGGACGCGAAGGACGAGTTGACGGGGATCCTGCGCCGGTTGAGGCGGGTGCCGCCGGGGATGCCGGACGATTTCGCGATCAACCAGCAGGACACGCTCGTTCGGAACTTCAATCAGATCGGCGGTTCGCTGGCGTTGGTGGGGTTGTTCATCACGGGCCTGTCCCTGTTCGTGGGCGGGATCGGGGTGATGAACATCATGTACGTGTCGGTCGCGGAGCGGACCCGGGAGATCGGCGTCCGCAAGGCGATCGGGGCGAAGCGCCGGAACATCCTCACGCAGTTCCTCGTGGAGGCCGTGTTCATCTCGGTCGGCGCCGGCCTCGTGGGGTTGGCCGTGGCGTGGCCGATGACTTGGGTGATCGACTATTTCCTGGCCGCGCGGATGTCGATTCCGACGGCCGTGGCCGCGCTGGTCGTGGCGGCGACGACCGGGATCGTGTCGGGATTCCTCCCGGCGTGGCGGGCGGCGCGTATGAATCCCGTGGACGCGCTGCGCAGCGAGTAGGGGCAAGCCACGGTATGGAACACGGAATCCCATCCAACGCCGGTTTCCATCGATCCCCGCGCCGGCACCGGATGCTGGCGGAGGTTCGCGAAAGCATTTCGATGGCGTTGGGCGCGATCGCGGCCCACAAGCTCCGGTCGGGGCTCACGCTGCTGGGCGTCCTGGTGGGTGTGTTCTCGATCGTTTTGGTGATGACGGTCCTCCGAGTTCTCCAGAGCAACATCGAATCGAACCTGAACCTCCTCGGCGCGAACAGCTTCTCGATCCAGCGCTTGCCGGCGATTCAGGTCGACGGGGGTAAGGGCGCGTCGGCGCGGTACGCCCGGCGGAAGGAATTCGTGTACCGGGTGGCGCGGGCGGTGGAGGACCGGGCGACGCTGGCGAAGAGCGTCGGAATCACCTGCAACGTCGCCTCCGGGGAGGTTGTGACCCGGTGGGGCCGGACGAATCCCGACATCCCGCTGGTCGGGGCGACCCTCGGGAGCTTTCAGACGCTGAACTGGACGGTCGCCGAGGGGCGGGCCCTGACGGAAAGCGACACGGACAATGCGCGGGACGTCTGTGTGATCGGGCCCAGCGTGGCGAAGAAGGTGTTCCCCCGGGGCGGCGGGGTGGGTGAATCCGTCCGGGTGGGCGGGGTCAGCTACCGGGTGGTCGGGATCACCGGGGAGAAGGGGCAGTTGTTCGGGCAGGATCAGGACGCCTACGTGCTGGTGCCGGTCACCACCGCATTGAACCGTTTCGGCCGGGAGAGGCCGCTCACGATCCAGGTCGAGGCGTGGTCCCGTGAGCTCTACGACGAGACCGTCGAGCAGGTCCGGGGAGTGCTGCGGACGGCGCGACGGGTAGCGCCCGGGGACGAGGACGACTTCGAGATCATGTCGAACGACTCGATCGTCCGGCAGTTCCAGGCGCTGACCCTCGCGGTCCGGATGGCGGCGGCGGTCATCAGTTCGATCGCGCTCCTGGCCGCCGGGATCGGGATCATGAACATCATGCTGGTCAGCGTGACGGAGCGGACCCGTGAAATCGGCATCCGTCGCGCCATCGGCGCGAAGAAACGCCAGGTGATGACGCAGTTCATCGTCGAGGCGATCGTCCTCTGCCAGTTCGGGGGGGCGGCGGGTGTGGTCCTCGGAATCGTTCTGGGCAACGTGGCGACCGTGGCTCTCGGATTCTCGCCGGTGATCCCGTGGGATTGGGCCCTGATCGGGATGATTGTCTGTTCGGCGGTGGGACTGGTGTTCGGAACGTACCCCGCGTGGAAGGCGGCCAACCTCGATCCGATCGAGTCGCTGCGATACGAGTGAGGCTAGGCGGTCAGAGCCGCTCCTCGTCCGCGTCGATGAAGTCGATGAAGGTCTGGATCTCGTCGCGATCGGCGAAGCCCCGCTGGTCCTTCCGGAGTCGGAGCCGGGCCTGGCCGGCGACGTCGTCCGCGGGGTAGTTGAGCATCCGTTCCGCGTGCGCCCGCTTTTCGGTCTCCGGCTTCCGGACATGTTCCCGGACCCAGTCGGCGACTTCGCCGTCGGTGAGGGAATCCTTCACCACCTCGACGAACGGTTCGAATTTCACCCCGGCGGCGTCGAGCCATTGACCGTCGAAACCCTTGCCGAGGTTCGGCTGATACTCGGCATGCAGCTTGCCGGCGAGATGGAGTCGGATCTTATCGATCAACCGCGGCAGATGCATCCAGCCGCACATGGTCTCGCGCGGGCTACGTGGAAAAATCGTGTCAGCCATGGCGGGAGGCTTTCCTGACCGAGGCAAGACGTCAATTCAGGGGAGGGGGGGAGACCGCCGCGTCGCGAGCCATGGCGACCCCGTGTCCGTAGCCGCCGACGTCAGTCGGCGCCGACCTCCAGCCCGGAGATGCCGCGGACTGACGTCCGCGGCTGAAACGGCCGTTTCCAGGTTGAAAAGTCCGCGTTCAGCCCCGTCAGGGGCGGCCGGTCTCTAGCAACGATCGGTCGCAAATGAATCCAAGCTCCGTAGGAGCGGCCCTCGGAAAGGCGGTCACCGGCTTCCATCGCCCGGGATTGAGGTCGGTAGGGTCGTCCATTGGGCCGCCCCTCTGGGGCTTGGGATTCAATACCGGACACCGTCTATAGACAGGCCGGTCCTACGGACCTTGGTTCGGGGAAGCGGATTGGCCAATGGAAGGGCGTTTTTCACCCCTAGGTGACGTCGAACCCAAGGGCTTCAGGTTTCTTGTTCCAAAAAATGGCCAATCTCCAGGGTCCTACGGACCTTGGTCTGGGGTGGGAGTTCGGCGGACGGCGCCTTCGGTGATTTCGGCGGCGCGCGAACAGAGGATCCCCCAGTCGAGCTCGGCGGCGACTTTGCGACGCGCCGGTTCGACGGCGGCGGATCTGTCGGCGGGGCTCATGTCCAGCCATCGGAGGGCGGCCGTTGCGAAACTCGCGCCGTCGGCGCCGGAGAACGCGACGCCCTCGAGTCCGGCGAAGTAGCGGAGCCCGCTTTCCAGCGGGGTTGAGACCACGGGGAGGCCCAGGGCCAGATACTCGACGGTCTTGGCCACGAAAGCGCAGTGGGTTCCGGTCGAGGGTTCGTACGGGGTGATGCCCAGGGTGGCGCCGGCGAGTTGCCGGGGAACCTCGTCGTAGGGAATGAAACCGGGCGTTTCGACGAGGAGATTGGGGGCGTCGCGCCGCACCGCGTCGAGAAAGGCGGTGAGGGCGGGGGTCGTCCGTCCGAGAAACCGGAAGCGCGTCGAGGGCCGCTGGCGGGCGATCGTCGCGACGGCTTCGCGAGCGATGGGACCGAGGTGGTGATGGTCGAAGGACCCGTGCATCACGATGACCGGGCGATCCGGGGCCGGAGTCGGATCGTCCGGGAGACGCCGGAAACGCGCGGCGTCGTAGCCGTAGTGGATCGGGTGGATGCTCGCGGCGGGCACGCCGGCTCCGACGAACCGGTCGCGAAGCGCGTCGGAGACCGTGAGCACGGCGTCGGCGTTGAAGCGGCGCGGAATCCCGAGTTCGAAGCGGACGAGGGCGCGCGCCACCGGTCGGGGCATGAGCCAGGGAGGCCACGTCTCCATGAATCCGGTGAGGCAATCGAGGAAGTTCATCACCACGGGAATCCCGAGGCGACGGCGAAGCCGGCCGGCGGCGACGGCGGAAATCGCGTGCTGGGAGAACAGAAGATCGAAAGTCGTGGAGCGGGCCGCGGCGAGCACGAGGCGCTCGAGGGCGAGCGGATAGGCGAGGTACTTGGGTGTGCGCAGGGACGCGTAGCGCCCCATTTTCCACAAATGAAAGGGACGAAGCCGGATCCCGAAGTCGCGCTCGACCTTGGCCGCGTCCGGCAGTTCGGGACCGAAGACATCGACCGCGTGGCCGCGCCGGACGAATTCGGAAACGAGGTACACCGCCTCCGCGGATCCGCCACCGGAAGGCGGATGGAACGGTTCGTGGGTCAGGAAGGCGATGCGCACGAGTGTTGGTTGCGATGCGGAGGCGGATGCGGAGTCGGAGGCGGATTGCCGGATCGGCTCAGCCCGTGCTCTGTCGGTCCAGGACCCGGCGGAGCGCGGCGCCGGTATGGCTTGCGGCGCAGTCGGCGACGGCCTCCGGGGTGCCGGCGACGACAAGGCTCCCTCCTTCGGCGCCCGCTTCGGGTCCGAGGTCGATCAGCCAGTCGGCGCATTTCACGACGTCGATGTTGTGTTCGACGATGAGGACCGAGTGGCCGGCATCGACGAGGCGTTGGAAGACCCGGAGGAGGACGCGCACATCCTCGAAGTGGAGGCCGGTGGTGGGTTCGTCGAAGACGAAGAGCGTGGAGGACGGGACGATTCCGGGCGGTTCCGCGGGAGCCTTCGCGTTTTGGACGCGGGCCTGGGCGAGGTGGCCGGCCAGTTTGAGGCGCTGACTTTCGCCGCCGGAAAGGGTGTTGATCGGCTGGCCGAGCCGGAGATAGCCGAGGCCGACTTCCTGGAGGACTTCGAGGCGATGGCGGGCGCTCGACGCGGCCCGCGCCGGGAAGGGGCCGAGGAACTCGAGCGCGTCGTCGATGGTCAGTTCCAGGACTTCGGCGATGGAAAGGCCGGTGGGCGTGGCGGCCGGGGATAGGGCCGCGGCGGCGGTGTCAGAGGGGGAAGGGGGCGAGAGTTTGATCTCAAGGATGTGAGGCCGATAGCGGCGGCCTTCGCACCCGGGGCAGCGAATGTAGACGTCGCTGAGGAACTGCATCTCGACCTTCTCGAAGCCGGCGCCTCGGCACTGCTCGCACTGGCCTTGGGGGGAATTGAAGCTGAAGGCGCTGGAATTCAGGCCGCGCTGGCGGGCGGCTTCCGATTGGGCGAAGAGATCCCGGATGCCCTCGAAGGCGCCGGTGTAGACGGCGGGGTTGGAACGTGGTGTGCGGCCGATGGGCGATTGATCGACGAGAAGCACGGCCGCGAGGAGTTCCGCGCCGTCCAGGCGGCCTCGCGGTCCGGCGTCGTCGGCGACCCCGGGGGTGTCCTCGCCTTCCGGGGAATCGCGCTCGGTCTCCCGGATTTCGAGGTGGGCCTGCGAGGACGCCTTGGCGACGCGCCCTTCAAGAAGGCGAAGGAGTTCGGTCACCAGGGTGGTTTTGCCGGAACCGCTCACGCCGGTCAGGCAAATCAGGCGGCCGAGGGGAAAACTGACGTCGAGGCCATCCAAGTTGTTGCGGGTGATATCCCGCAGGACGAGGTGTGGAGTGGCGATGGACGAAGGACGCAGGTTGTCCCCGCCGGTCCGGTAGGGCGCGGCGAGGTCCGAAAGGGCGAGGTGCGCCACTTCGCTCCTGGACGGGTCGCCGACGGGGCGCCCCCTGGTCGCGCCGATGGCGAGGGATCGGAGGGGGACCGTCGGCGGGGGAGGCCAGACCGGACGCCGCTCCGGGATCTCGATCCGGCGGCGCCCTGAAAGGTAGGCCGCGGTCAGGGATGTGGGGTGTTCGAGCATCGTGGCGAGCGGACCGCGGCCGACCAAATGTCCGCCGGCCTCGCCGTGCCCGGGTCCGAGGTCGATGACTTCGTCCGCGGCCTGCATGACGGCCGCCTCGTGTTCGACGACGACGACCGTGTTTCCGAGGTCGCGGAGTCGGAGGAGAATCTGGATGAGGCGATCGGTGTCCCGCGGGTGGAGTCCGACGCTGGGTTCGTCCAGGACGAAGAGCGTGTTGACGAGGCGCGTGCCGAGGCAGGTGGTCAGGTTGACGCGTTGGGTTTCGCCCCCGGAGAGCGTGCGGGTCGGGCGGTCGAGCGTGAGGTAGCCGACGCCCACGGCATCGAGGAACTGAAGCCGGGTCCTGACTTCGTCGAGGGCGAGAGCGAACGGATCGTTGGCGGCGCGGGCGCCCTTCGGCGCGAGGGATTCGACGAGGGCGAGGGCGTCGCGGGCGGTGGAAGCGTAGAAGTCCGCGAGGCTGCGGGTTGGCGAGGGGGTGGACGAGGTGGACCGAGGATCCTCGATCCGCCAGAGGAGGGCGTCGGGTTGGAGGCGTTGGCCGGAACAGGAGGGGCAGGTGGTGTACGCCCGGTACCGGGAGAGGAGCACGCGGACGTGCATCTTGTAGGCCTTGGACTCGAGGTAACGGAAGTAACCCCGGATGCCGTACCACGCGCGCGGCCACTCGCGACCCTTGCCGTAGTCGGGATCGCCTTCGATGACCCAGCGCTGGTGTTCGGCGGAAAGGTCGCGGAACGGGACATCGAGGGGAACGCGGTTCTTGCGCGCGCTCTTGACCATGTCGGCCTGGCTTTCGGCGCCCGTTCCGGTCTGCCACGGCCGGACGGCGCCGTCGGCGAGCGTTTTGGAGCGGTCGGGGATGGCGAGGTTGTAGTCGATGCCGATGACGCGTCCGAAGCCCTTGCAGGCGGGACACGCGCCGAGGGGATGATTGAAACTGAAGAGGGCCGGGGTGGGGGCCGCGTACTCGATGTCGCAGGAGGCGCAGTGGAGGTGCCTTGAGAAGTTGAGAGGTTCGTTCCAGCGGGGCCCTCCCTCCGCGTCGGAAGCGCCCGGAAGAAGGACGGTCAGTTTGCCGTGGCCGAAGTGGTAGGCCTGTTCGCACGCCTCGACGAACCGGGATCGCTGGGCGCGATGGAGCTTGAGACGGTCCTGGACCACGTGGAGGGCGGGCGGTTGGCGTTGAACCAGCCGAGCCTCGGCGTCGTCGAGTCGCACGACTTCGCCGTCGAGCCAGATGCGCTGAAAGCCCTGGCGCGCGACGAGGGCGATCTGCTCGGGAACGCTGAGCTTGGAGGAGAGCGCGACCGAGAACGTGACGAGCACCTCGATCGGAGTGGGGAGCTCGTTCCTGGGGAGGGCAAGGAGGCGTTCCCAGACGTCCCCCGGCGACTCGCGGATGACGGGTTTTTCGCACTTGCGACAGTGAAGGCGCGCGAGATGCGGCCAGAGCACCTTCATGTGGTCGCAGACCTCGGTCATGGTGCCGATGGTCGAGCGGGTGGTGCGAACGCTGTTGCGTTGTTCGAGGGCGATGGCGGGCGGAATGCCTTCGATCGAGTCCACCCGCGGCTTGTCCATGCGGTCGAAGAACTGCCTGGCGTAGGGGGAGAAGGTCTCGATGTACCGTCGTTGCCCCTCCGCGTAGAGCGTGTCGAACGCGAGCGACGACTTGCCGGACCCGCTCAAGCCGGTGACCACCACGAGCCGATGCGTGGGGAGGTCGAGGTCGAATCCCTTGAGATTGTTGTGGCGGGCGCCGCGGATTCGGATGGGGTCGCGCCCCGGTGCCTTCGACATGTGCCTGGGACGATAGGTTTCGGAGCGGACGAGTCAACCGAGCGGCGTATCAAGGGACGGGACAACCACGGAGCATGGACAACCACGGAGCACACCGAGCACACGGAGGTGAGGGGAGGTGGGGGAGAGATGGCGACTTGAGCCACTGGATGGCCGGACATCCAGGCCCGCGACCTACGGAGCCGCTTCCTATCGCTTTTCCGTGTGTTCAGCGTGCTCCGTGGTTGTTCATCCGCGGGCCGTCGTCACTTGGCGATAGCGCGGTAGAAGGTGGGACTCGGTCCCGTGGGATCCGTGACCGTGGCGGGCGCGCGGAAAGTCCCGAGATCGGTCCAGGCGTCCATGTCGCCTGATTTCTGCACGAGATAGTCGCGGCCGGTCGAACCTCCGAGGGAGAACGTGAAGATTCCGCCGGCGACCCGGGGCTGGCTGAGGCTGGCCGGTTCCGCCGGGCTGGATCCCTGAACCAAGTCGAAGGCGCGAAGGCCGTGGTTGGTGTCGAGGACGAAGAGCCGGTTCCCGCCGAAATCGAGCGACCCGGTTCCGTTCGCGTTGGGGACCTTGGGAAGGATGAGGCGCTGGTCGACGAGGACGGGATCGCCGGTCTCGCTGAATCGGTGGAGAAGGACGTTGTCGGGATTCTCGAGGGCCACGCCGGCGAGCCAGTTGCTGGAGGAATGGTACCCGATGAAGCTGACGGCGGCGGGGATCTCCGGGGCGGAGTAGCTGCGTTCGAGGGTGGCGGTGCCGTCGGCGGGGTTGAAGGCCGCGAGGACGAGGGGTAGGCCGTTGGCGGTTCCGAAGACGCGATTGCCGGAGCCGAAGGCGATACCGAGCCCGAAGGCGGTGGTCGGGGCGTCGGGCACGGTGAAGACCTGGCCGGCGAAATCAAAGCCATCGGAGGTGGTGAGGACGGCGAACTTCCGACCTTCCTGCGGGGCGACGCCCCGGGTGCCGAGCAGGATCTGGGTGGTGGCGCCGCTTCCGCGGACGTCCAAGGTGTCGCCCCATCGTTCGGCGATCGCCAGTTCGGCCGGGAGGCTGGTGACGACGGGCACGGTCTCGGCGGCGTCGTTGTCCCAGCGGTAAATTTGGAGCGCGGCCGAGGAGGCGTCGGTGACCAGATTGGCGGCGTAAACGACGCCATCGTCGGCGATGCCGATCATGTTCAGCGTGAGGGTTCCTCCGACGAAGACGGGCGTTTCCTCGGCGGTGGTGGTGCGCAGCGTGTGTCGGTGGCTTCCGGAGGCGGCGTCCAGGACGGCGATGGTGTTGACCGGGGATCGCGAGGCGACCAGGAGATTGCCGGTGGCCGGGTTGAAGGCGACGCCGCGCTGGGTGTTGTCGGAGGTCAGGTAGGGACGTTCCCCGGGGAGGACGGTCCACGCGGGTTCGAGGATGCCAGCGTTGAGCGGCTTTCGGACGACGAGGGTGGCGCTGGCGCTGGTGGCGGGCACCTGGGCCGCGTTGGTGATCGTGACGGAGTACGCGCCGGCCTGGGCCTCGGTGATGTTGGTCAGGATGAGCTGCGCGCCGGTGGCGCCGGGAAGGGCGACGGAATCGTTGAAAGTCCATTGGTACCCGAACGGGGGCGTTCCCTGGGCGGCGACGCCGAACGTGAAATTCCCGCCCTCGTACACCGTGCCGCCGACGGGTTGCGCCGTGATGAAGGGCGGGTCGATCACGACGGATTCCTCGACCCGAAGCGCGAGGATTCCGTTGTTGGAATCAACACCGACCACCGTGTCGCCTCCGACGCCGGCGGCGGCGGTGCCATTGACGTTGGCGTTGGCCGCGGGGAACGAGACGGGGTCCCCGACGGCGATCAGGCCGGTCGGATCGGAGGCGTCAAAGACGGAGAGCGTGTGGGCGGTGTAGTCGACCGCGGCGAGTCGCTGAGTCACGGGATCGAAGGCGAGCCCGGTGGAATTGAGGCTGACGACGGTGGTGGGAACGGATCCGAGGAGTTGGACGGAGGAGGGGGCGCCGGCGGGGTTCAGTTGCAGCCGCTGGAGGGCGCTTCCGCTGGTGGTGGCCCAGAGGGTGTCGCCCGCGCCAAACGCGACGCCGAGGCCGATCTTTCCCGCGACGTCGCCCGGACTGGCGAGCGTGGTGGCCGTGAAAGTGACTCCGTCGGTGGTGGTGTAGAGAATGACGTACTTCCCGTTGCGCGACGTTTGGACGAGTTGAGTGCCGTTTCCGGCGCCGCGGACGGCGAAGTTGTCGCCGAAACGGATGTCCTGGCCGGAGCCGGGTTCCGCGACGCCCTCGAGCGGATCGCCGGCGTAGGCGACGGAGACGGGCGTTTCCGGAGCGTCATTCGCCCACCGGTAGATGCGCACCGTCCCGATGGTTGTGGCCAGATTGCAGGCGTAGACGGCGCCATCCTCGGCGGCGCCGACGAGATTCAGGGTGAATGTGCCGCCACTGATCGGGCCTTCGCCCGTTTCGTCGAGGGTGCTCAGGACGCGGGGTTCGCCTGTTTCCTCGGATCCATCGGAGCCGTCGGCGCCTCGCAGCACATGGACATTGGGTCCTCCGGCGCGGCTGAGGAGGAGGACGTTCTTGGAGACTGGATTGAAGGCGATGCCGCGTTCCTGGTTGGCGGTGCCGACGTAGAAGCGTTCCTCGGGCGCCACGGACCAGAGGGGAACAAGGCTGTCCGCGCGGGCCGGAAGAAGAGCGTGGGCGAAAAGAATCCCGAGGAAGGCCAGGGTTTTCGGGAAGGCTGAGCGATGGGATTTGTTCATGGCGATTGTCCGGCGACCGGGACCACCCAAGGCCGTAGCACAGGTCCCGGGGGTCGGTCAAAGGCTGGGGGAAATGACCGATCTCCAGGCCCCTGACCGGGCTGAACGCGGTTCCTGAATGCCAACGCGGGCGTCAGGCGGGCCGGACGGTCAGGCGAATGAACTGGGCGATCGGATGGGGCGTGGCGACTGTGGCGACCATGCGGATCCAGCCGTTCGATGTGCCGGAAGGCAGCGAAGGGACGGGCACCCATTCGATCAGATCGGTCGACGTGTGGGCCTGAAAGATCACATCCGGGCGGTCGCTTGGACGGACGTAGACGAGGGACGCTGTGACCGGGCCCAGGGCGAGCCTCGGCTTTCCGGGAACGTAGCCTTCGCCCACTTCTTCGGCCGGCACCTTGGGGGCGAGTCCCAGGGCGTACTTCGTGAAATTCGAGAGACCGTCGGAGGTGAAGATGTGGTCGTTCGCGGCGGGACCCGAGTTTTCGGAAGTACCGAAATGAGCGAGTCGCCATTCCTGGAGCGGCGAGAGCCCGGCCGCGACGGTGGCGGTGACGGAGGGACCCTGGCCTTCGGAATTCTGGGCGCGCAGAAGGTAGGAGGGCTGGGAGAACTCGGCGGGCGGAAAGTCGTCGAAGGCGAGCGTTTCGGCGTTGAGGGTGGCGATGGTGGTCCAATCGCTTTCGGCGCTCGGGCGGCGGTCCAGGAGATAGGCGTCGGCGCGTTCGGCGCGGGTCCACGAGAGGTGGATGCTGGTGGGCGAGGAGCGTTCGACGCGGAAGTCGCCGGGAGCGGAGGGGACGGCGGCGGTGTAATCCGGGGTGAGATCGGTGCCTTGGATGATCCCGAGGGGCTCGTAGGCGGAGTATTTGGGGAACACCTCGCCGAGTTTGGGATTGCCGAGCCGCCGGATGAGGATCTCGCTGAAAATCCGGCGATAGTCCGTGGTCGCGGCGAGGTCGGCGCCATCGAAGAGGAGTTCGTTGGCGAGACCGGGCCAGGTGCCGTAGAGGCCGCCGTTGACGTTGCCGCCGAGGATGAGGAGGGGATTGCCGGTGCCGTGGTCGGTGCCTTGGTTGGCGTTTTCCTTGAGTCGCCGGCCGAACTCGCTTTGGACGACGATGGTGACGCGGCGGATGGGGGCCTCGGCGTCGCTCGAGTCGAGATCTTTGTAAAAGGCGCCGAGACCGTCGGAGAGGAGTTGGACGAGTTGCCAGAAGGCGCCGGTGGATTGAGTGGCGCCCTGATGTTCGTGGGTATCCCAGCCGAAGACGTCGACGGTCGCGACGCGGAGTCCGACGTCGAGTTTGATGAGACGCGCGACCAGTTCGAGGTGTTTGCCGAAGGGTTGGGCGGGGTAGGTCACCCCGGGGGCGGGCTGGTAGGTGGCTCCGGCGTAGCTTTCGATGAGGCCCGCGGAATTGAGGGCCTGGATGCCGGCGCGATGGATGGCGGAATCGCCGTTGGCGAAGAAGCGTCGGAGGGAACGAAGCTGATCTCCGCGCGACCACGACGGATCGCCGTATTGGCTGAGGCTGAACGTGCTGACGTCCTCGAGCGTGATGGTTTCGTTGCTGCTGAGGAGCGATGCCGCCGGAAGCTGGCCCGCGCTGACGGACGGGATCAGGATTTGGGCGGGAAGCGACGGGGCGCTCCGAAGGTGGCGGGCGAGCCATCCGGTGGACGTGATCTTGTTCCCGGGCGTGCCCACCTCGAGGTACCGCATCGCGTCGAAGTGACTCCGGCTTCCGGCGCTGCCGACGGCGTGGACGACCGCGAGTTTGCCAGCCTGAAACAGGGGATGCAGAGCGGCGGCGGCGGGATGGAGCCCGAACTGGTCGTTGAGACGAAGGGCGCCGCCGGCGCCGGCGACCGGAATCTGGAGTCGGGGCCGCGCCTCCTCGTAGTGTCCGCGATCCTCGCCGTCGATGGGCGGAATGAGGCTGAGGCCGTCCATGCCGCCGCGGAGGAACACCACGACGATCACGTCGCGGTTGGAGGACACGGCGCCGGGTTGGGCGAGCCCAACCGAGGAAATCCGGGAGGCCGCGAAAGCGGCGAGGCCCGTGGAACAGCCGACGAGGAATTGGCGTCTGTTGGAGATCATCATGGGTTCGCCCGGGTTCAGCGCATCAGGTTCTCGGGTGCCATCAGGATGAGACCCAGGAGGCCGTGGATCCGCTCGCGAACGATGTCGTCGGTGAATCCCGGCAGTTTCATTTCGGGATCACGACCGCGCGCCATGAAGTCGATGGCCTCGAGGCGGGCGGCTTCGGGAAGGGGACGGCCGAGCAGGCGCCGGATCCAGAAATCGACGATTTCCACCGGTGACCGCACTTCGGGTGGCATCACGGGGATCGGGTCGAAGAGGATGTATCGGCCCGCCCACCAGTTCCTGAGATTGACGAGCCAGTTCACGGTCCGCCAACCGCCGACCATGGCGTTGGTCCCGAGCCATTTTTCGGCGGTGTCGGGGAAGCCGTCCGGGGTGAGCCAGTGGAAAGGGGGGTGTCCGGACTGATTGGCGAGCCAGGTGAAGTAATCGCTGGGTTCGTCGCCCGGGGCGAAGCTGAGTTCGGCGTCGAGACCGCGGAGGATGCCGACGGCGAACTGGAACGGCCGTTTCACCTTCTGTCCCCACGTGGTCCGGAACTCGGGTGAGAGGAGGATGGCGCGGGTGACCCGGAGGAGTTGGTCGGGTTCGGAGGCGTTCTCGAGAAAGACGGCGGCGGCCTCCTCGACGACGCGCGCCGGCGGGTTGTCGGCGATCAGGCGGCGCGCCAGTTTCCGGGCGATGTGCCGGGCCGTTCCCGGATGGGCGGCGACGAGGTCGAGGACGTCGTGACCATCCTTGAGCGAGGCTTGGTCCTGTTTCAGCGCCTTGCCGAGGACGTACTTTCGGAACCGATCGTGATCGGGCGCGGAGTATTTGAATTCGGCGAGATCGAAGTCGACGGTCCAGCCGGTGAGGGCGCGGGTCGCCTCGTAGACGTCGCTGTCGACGTACGCGATCGGACGTCCCTCGCCATCGAGGGGGACCTCCTCCGGATCGCGGACGCCGAGGTAATTCTCCGCCCCGAGGGTGTGCAGTTCGAACAGTTCGCGGGCGAAATTTTCGTTGGGCCCCACCACCGTGTTCACGAACAGGTCGAGGTAATGGAGCATGGGGAAACTTTTGGCGACCGCTTCGAGGAGGGTCCGAAAGTTCCCGAGGAGATGGGGACGGATGATGTCCCGGTCGTAGTGCACCCAGAGTGGGCCGATCCAGTAGTTGGGGGCGTAGATGTTGAAATGGTTGTGCCAGAAATCGGCGAGGACTTCGTTGAGTTGGCGGCGGCTGTAGACCGCGCGGATGAAGGCGGCGCGCTGGGTCTGATAGATTGGCTGATACCGAAGATCGTAGTCGTTGCCGGCGTCGAGGTGGTGGTCCTGCCAGAGTTGTTCCCGCGTCTTGGAGAGGGTGTTCAGGCCGGCGGCGACCAGGCGGGATTCAACATCCGAATCGTCGAGGGTCTCCGGGTGGAGCTGTTGTTCGACGTAGGCCTCCAAGCGGGCTTCGTCGGTCGCGCCCAATGCTTCAAACGCCGCGAGGGCACCGGGGCGCAATCCAAATCCGGCGCGGGTCAGGGCGATGACCCCCAACGGCGGCAGGCCGGGCTCGGAGACGGGCGGAGCTGGAGGAGAGTGCAGTCGGCTTTTCGCCGATGGAGAGGGGCTTCGCATCGGATGCGGGGCGCCGGGTTCCGGGCCGGCGGCGGATGCGACGGGATCGAGTTCGGCCTCGAATGGAAGACTCATGCGGGGTGCGATGAAGGAGGGAGGGTGGGGACGACGTGGAACGGGCCCGCTCCCACGGAGATCGCGACCGGCGTTGGGGGCCGGGCTGAGTCCGTGCGGGAACCGGATCGCAGGGGATGCGCTGGGGTGGATTTGATACGCTCGGGTGCTGATGGAATTCGCGCCGGGTGCGAAGCCTTAACAAGGCTGATGGCCCCAATCGTTCTCCTTAAGGTCATCCTCGAATTGGGCCATTTGTTCCTCGGGGGTGAGCCCGGGTTTCCCCGAAGAGATCGGCTCGATCGGCGGAGAGTTGAGTCCGGATTCGCCGGGAGCTTCGGGAGCCGGCGGCGGCGGGTCGGGAGGGATGTTCGGCGTCATGAGGTCCGATGGGCTTGGGCGGCGCGCATCCATGAAAACCCGGGATGCGATCCTTGAACCGACGATGCGGGCAAACTGCCTTGGATCGGCGTTCGGCACAAGGCCCCGGGACTCCCGCGATCCGCTCAAAGCCGGTAGCACTTCGTCGCGTTGGTGTGGAAGACGGCGCGCTGATCCGACTCGGAGGCGCCCGACAGGGCGTTTCGGACGATCTCGACCCAGCGCGGGTACGGGACGGCGAGGGTCGACACAGGCCAATCACTGCCGAACAGGACGCGCGGGCACCCGAAACAATCGAGGACATGCTGGATGTAGGGACGGAGGTCCTCGGCGGTCCAACGCTGGTGGTCGGCCTCGGTCACAAGGCCGGAGAGCTTGCACCAGACATTGGGGAAGGCCGCGAGTTTCCGGATCTGGGTTTTCCAAGGTTCCAGGAGGCGATCCCGGATTTCTGGTTTGCCGATGTGATCCAGGACGAAGGTGATCTCAGGACAACGGCGGACGAGTTCGAGGACGTCGCCGAGTTGGTGATGGTGGATGCAGACGTCGAAGGAGAATCCGTGTTTCGCGAGGCTCTTGACGCCCTGGATGAAGACCGATTCGAGGCAGAAGCCGGGATCGGTTTCCTCCTGGAGAAGTCGGCGCACCCCCTTCACCAGGCGATGGCGCGACAGGGCTTCGAGTTCGGGTCGCGCGGCGACTCCCCGTTCGAGGGTCGCGTGGGCGACGACGCCCCGGATCCTGGGTTCGCGAGCCGCGAGGTCCTCGACCCACTCGACTTCGAGCACGTTCTGGGTGGGCGCGCGGCCCGCCTCGACGAAGACGATTCCCGCGATGTCCTCGGGAACAGCCTGCGTGAGGAGGTCCGGGGGTTCGAACGCGCGATCCAGGGCTTTGACGGAGGCGAGCCATGGATAGCGCAGGCGTCGCGGGTTCCAGAAATGGACGTGGGAATCGACGATGGGGATCGGGTTCATGAAAGATCGGGCCTCTTGGGTTCTGTGAATACCGGGCGCTTGGTCCATCAGGGGGCGCGAACCCTGAAAAACCGGGGTGTCGCGGTCGTTTCGACGGGGATCCGGACAACGGGTTCCTCCGGAGTCGGGATCACCGGCAGGACTTCGACCCAGGGTCCGGTTGGGGACAAAGCGGCTTCGATCCGGTAGGAGACGCCGGGATTGCCGCCGACTTCGAGTTCGAGGATCCCTGGGAGGCGCCGGCGTATTCCGAGGCCGGGCGGTCCTTGGACATCGAGGGAAACCGTGGCCTCGTTGTCGGCCAAGGCCCCGGCGGTTTCGTTGAGGCTTTGGATCGCGACGCGGACCGTGGCGGCACCCGACCGCAAGGGGCGGGCCACGACTTGGATCGTTTCGTCGATTCCGTTGGGGAGGCGGCCGAGGACGAACGTCACGATTCCAAGATCCGATAGGACGCTCCAGGAACCGCGCTCCGACTCCGCGCGCACGAATCCCAGGTTCGGGGACAATTGGCAGGTGACCCGCACCGCGAGGGCTTCGCAGGCGCCGCTGGGATGGACCCGGATCGTCACCGCGAAGTCGCCCTCATCCGGGGCGGGGGCGGGCTCCACCGACACCACCGGCGTGAGGTTGAGGTTGGAGCACAGCGAGCAGTCCAGGAGCCACCAGACCGCATTTTGGAAAAGTCTCTTCCGCTCGGTCCGGGACGGGGTGTCTCCTCCGGCTGTCACTTGGAAGGATTGGCTCAGCCGGCGGCCCGTCCCTTCCTCGGGATCGTCAGGAACGGCGATCAGGATCTCCCGGGCGCCGGCTCGGGCAAGAACCCATTCCTGGGCCAGTTCCGACCGCGTGCCGGTGGGCTCCGAGAAGGGATAGTCGAAGTCGGCGACGTCCCCCGCCTTTCCGCGGCGAATGATGGTTTCAATGGACGACGGGAGTTCGTCCGACGTCAGCGTGACGCGGGGAACGGGCGTCGCCGACGGGCCGGGGCGAAGACGGGTGAGTTCGATCCAAAGGGCACGCGCGCCCGGATCGAGTTCAGCCGCGGATTCCATCAGGCGATCGCCGATGAAGTAGAGGGCGACGCCGGCGTTCGCCAGGGACTCCACGAGGTGGACGTCCTCCACGCGCAATCCGCGCGGGCCGGTGTCATGCCAGATCACGAGGTCGAAGGTCGCCAGGAAACCTGCCGTCGCGGAAGCCCGCTCCACGACGACCGACGGCTGCCCCAGTTCGAAAAGGAACTCCCGCAAACGATCGACCTCGCCAGTGGATTCGTCGGCAACCACGGCGACGTTTCCGCACGGCAGCGCGATCGCAATCTGAACGGGGGCGGACTCCGCGATGGCGCCGCTCGCGTCGATGGCGCGGGCGGCAAGGAGATGATCGCCCGGGGCTATTGGGCTGAAGATCCACCGGAATGGCGGCGTTTCATCGACGCCCACGCGGACGTCATCGACGAAGAACTCGACTCGCGCGACGGGACCTTCGGGGTCGGAGGCGCTCGCTTCCATGACCAAAGGCTCGTCCGGGGCCAGAATGTCGAAGTTTCCGGGGCTGGAGAGCACCACGGTGGGCGGAGCGTTCGTGGGCGGGACGGGATCGTCGTCCTCGATCGTGACGGTGAGGGTGAGTCGGGGAACGCCGAGGTCGACATTCTCCGGGAATTCGAGATCGACGAGGAACGACTCGACGGGTTCGTGGAGCGCGTCATCGATCAGCGGGATGGTGACGATCAGATTCGTCAGGCCCGGAGGGAAGACGACGTCGGTGGTGAGCGGGGAATAATCGAGACCCTGGACGGCGGAGAGGTCGCGGGTGGTGAGCGTGACCCGGACTGTTTCGCGCGCGGCTCGGGAGAGGGTGAGGGGAACTCGCGCGGCTCGATCGCTTTCGATGGCGTTGACGGAAGAGGCCAGGAGTTGGGCGGGCGGAAGGATTCGAACCGTGCGCGGCGCGGAGGAGGCCGCCAGTCCCGCCTGGTCGACGGCCCGTGCGATGAGGGTGTGTTCGCCGGGAGGCGGGTTGGACCACACCAGGGTGAAGGGAGGGAAGTTGCCCTCTCCGAGGAGTTGGTCGTTGGCGTGGAAGCTAACCGAAGTGAGGGCGCCCTCGGGATCGGAGGCGAGAGCGGTCAGAGTGATGGGCGCGCCAGCCGTGGCCAGATCCGCCTCCGCGGGTACGGAAAGTGAGACGGTGGGCGGAAGATTGGGCGGGGGCGGGGGCGGATCGTCGTCCTCGATCGTGACGGTGAGGGTGAGCCGGGGAGAGCCGAGGTCGACGTTCTCCGGGAATTCGAGATCGACGAGGAACGATTCGACGGGCTCGTGGACCGCGTCGTCGATCAGCGGGATGGCGACGATCAGATTCGTCAGGCCCGGAAGGAAAATGACGTCGGTGGTGAGCGGGGAATAGTCGAGACCCTGGACGGCGGAGAGGTCGCGGGTGGTGAGCGTGGCTCGGACGGTTTCGCGCGCGGCTCGGGAGAGGGTGAGGGGAACTCGCGCGGCTCGGTCGCTTTCGATGGCGTTGACGGAGGAGGCCAGGAGTTGGGCGGGGGGAAGGATCCGAATCTTCTGTGGCGCGGACGATGCCGCCAGTCCGGCTTGGTCAACGGCCCGTGCGATGAGGGTGTGTTCGCCGGGAGGCGGGTTGGACCACACCAGGGTGAAGGGAGGGACGTCGACCTGTCCGAGGAGTTGGTCGTCGGCGTGGAAGCTGACCGAAGCGAGGGCACCCTCGGGATCGGAGGCAAGAGCGGTCAGAGTGATGGGCGCGCCGGCGGTGGCTAGATCCGCCTCCGCAGGTACGGAAAGTGAGACGGTGGGCGGAAGGTTGGGCGGGGGCGGCACATCGTCGTCGAGCAGGCGCGCCCGGGCCCGGGCCCGGCTGAGAATCGCCGACTTGGGGGCGCCCAGGATGATCTCGAAGATCTCGTCGGGCTCCTGGACGTCATCGCAGGTGATGGGAATCCGAATGAGCTCGAGCGTGGTTCCCGGAGGAAAGACGACCGTGTTGGTGATCGGAGTGAAGTCGCTATCGGAGAACGCGGTCACGGGCCGGGTCTGAAAGGGGACTTCGACGGGACGCCCGCTCGGGGCGCTGAGATGGACGCGGAAATCGACCGTGGCGCCGGGGTCGCCAGAGGAACATTCGCGAGCCTCGGCGTCCTCGATCGAGACGAGAGGCATGGGATCATCGTCGATCAGGGTCGCGTGGGTCACGGGCGTCGCGACGCGGGCGAACCGGGGCTGCGAAAGCACCAACGCGAAGCTTTCGTCGTCCTCGTCCAGCGTGTCTCCCAGAACGGGGACGGCGACCGGACGTTCCAGGATCCCGGAGGGGAAAATCAGCGTGCCGGAGACCGGGAGATAATCCTCGCCTTCGACAGCGGTCACGGGTTCCACGTGGTACTGAACGGAAACCTCGCCGGCGGGAGCGAAATCAAGACGGACGGTGAAGCTGACGTACGAAGGACCGAAGTTGCCTTCGACGACGCCCACCGGGTCCACCGTGAACGAGGGGAGGTCGTTGTCGAGGATCGTGCCGATGGCCGTCGCCCGCAGAAGGGAAGCCCCGAGGGAATCGGAGAGTCGAACCTCGAACGTTTCGGTGGTCTCACTGACGCGGTCCGGGCGGATCAGGATCGGTAGAATGGCGCGGACTTCGCCGGCGGGAATGGTGACAACCCCCGAGCTGGGGACGAAGTCGGTTTCGTCGCTCGCGGTGAGGGGGAAGGTGCTGAACGTCGCGAGGACGGCTTCGTCGGTTGGGCCGAGTCGGCGGACCGTGAAGGGGGCCGTGACCTCCGTGTCGTCGCCTTCCGTGACCGACAAGTCATCGATGACCAGGGTGGATCCATCGTCGTTGAGGATGGTTCCCGTGGCCTCGGAATTCCCGAGGACGGCGTTTCGGGGATCACTGAGGACGAGTTGGACGGTCTCGTTCGGTTCCAACTCGGTATCGCCGACGATGGGAACGCGGACCTGGTGCCGGGTGCTTCCGGGACCGATCGTGACGAAAGTGAGCAGGCCGCTGGTGGTGAGGTAGTCGGAGCCGGGCGTCGCGGTGAGGCCCCGGGTGGCGTAGTTCACGACGACCGGCTGGAGGGGCGGTTCGCTGAGGACGACATCGAACGTGAGTTGGCGCGGGCTCCCCGGGGAACCCTCGGGGCTGGACGTGTCGGAGACCGAAATTGTCAGCTGTCGGTCGTCATCCTGAATCACACCCGGCGCGGTTTCCGTACCCAACGTCGCGTTGACGGGGTTGCGCAGGATCATGAAGAGCTGCTCGTCGGGTTCCGCGATGGCGTCCCCGATGACGCGGACCTCCAGGATGGCTTCGGTTTCCCCGGGAGGGATCACCAGGGTGCCGATGCGCTGGATGTAATCGATGGCGGGGTCGGCCGTGTCGCCGCGCGTGAAGTAGCTGACACGGACGGGTTGGAGGGCTGGGCCTGAAAGAGCCACCCGGAAGTCGAGGGAGGTCTCGACGCCGGTCCCCTCCCTGGTGGACGCGCTCGCGACCGAGATGATCGGGATCGTGTCGTCGTCGATCACGAGCACCTCGGATGAGGCGACGTCGAGGGAGGCGTTGACGGGTTTGGACAGCTCGACCCGGATCGTTTCATCGAACTCGGCGACGTTGTCGGCGTTCAACGGGAACTCGAAGTACTCCCAGAGGCTTCCAGGAAGGAAGGTCACGACACGCTGGGTGGGGGTGAAGTCGGCGGGGGCTTCGGCGGATCCCGCCGAGGCGGTGACTTGGACGCTGACGGGAAATGAGCTCGGGTTCGACAGCGTGACGGGAACCCTGACGGGGGTTTCGAACCCCGAGCCTTCGGGCACGGTGACGTTTCGAAGTGAGATCCGAGGGAGGTCGTCGTCGATGATCGTGCCCAGGGCGTTGGGTCCGGTCAGCTCCACGCCGGGGGAAGGCAGCAGGCGGAGATCGAACGTTTCGACGCTCTCGGCGAGGTCGTCGGAGAGGATCACGACCGGGATGGCGCTGGTGGTCGTCCCGGCCGGAATCGTGTGGACACCCTGGCGTTCGACATAATCGACGCCGGCCAGGGCGGATCCGTCGCGCGTCTGGTAGGCGATCTGGAGATCCTGGCTGGCCGGGGCCGAGAGCGTGAGCGGGAAGTAGGCGGTCACGGATCCACCCGTGCCTTCGCTCAGGGTGATGTTCAGCAGCGATACTCCGATCGGGGACGGGGGCGCGGCCAGGGATGGGCTGCACAACTGGGCGAGCGCCATCCAGGCCAGGCAGGCAATGGACGGCAGGTTTGGGAATCGAGAAGCTTGGTTCATCCGCCCCGGAACGAGGCCGCACGGTAATCCCGCCGCGAGGGCGTGGCGAGGGGGTTTGTTCCCGCGCGGAAGGAATGCGGGCCGCACCAGCGGAAAAAGGCGAGGGTTTGGGGGTGGCCAGGACGGCGGTATTGGCGGGGGCGCGGAATTGGCGCAGGGTCTTCCGATGTCGAAGGCTGAACGGGTCGAGCACCTGCGGGTGGAAGGCGCGGACGGATTGGATCCGCATTACGCGGGGTGGTTCGCCTGTTTCAACCGAGGCGAGTATTACGAGGCGCACGACGTGCTGGAGCAGCTCTGGCTTCCCGAGCGGGGCCGGCCCAACGATCACTTCTACAAGGCCCTGATCCAGTTGGCTGGCGCCTTCGTGCACCTTCAGAAAGGGCGGCTGCGGCCCTCGGAAGCGTTGTTCAAGCTGGCGGACGCGAACCTTCGGGAATACGGGGAGTTCCATGAACGGCTCGACCTCGGGCGGGTCCTGGCCTTGATCAAGGACTGGCGGAAGGCGCTGGCGGACGGGGGGTATACCGCGAATCCCCTGGGCCGAAAGGACCCACCGAAGGTGGACGTGTTGGCGGGGTGATCGAGACCCTTTTCCCCGGGTTCGCCTCGGCCCACGCGCGGAGCATCACGATGGATTTGCCCAGCACGCCCGCCGAACCGCGGTATTGCTTGGAGCCGCGGGGCTGGTTGTCGAGCGACCACCATTCATGGAAGTCCCCATGACGCCGCACGCGGACGACCATCGGCTTGAGCGCCTCATAGGCTTCCCGCACGAGTCCGTGGCGGATCAGTTGCTGGATCATCCGCCCGCCGAACCAACACCAGTCGCCGCCGTTCTGATAGGAATAGGGACCCATCGAGGTGTTCTTGAAGGAACCCTGTGGGTAGGCGGGATAGAGCGTCAGTCCGATCGACGCGGCCCCCGCCGCCCGCGCATTGGCGTGCATCGTCGCCAGCGATCCGAGGATCTCTTCCCGTGTCAACAGGCCGGCCTCGATGGCGACCGCCGTTCCTCCGTGATAATAGATAGCCGACTCGTCGAACTCCTTGGGGAACGGCGAGCCTTCCAGGTAAAGGTGGGGAATGAACTTCTGATGGGCCTCGTCCCAAAGATGTTGGCGGATGTTCGCCTTCAATTCGCCGAGCGTCTTGCGCCAGCGGACCGCGCGTGTGGAGTCGGATCCGAGCAGTCGCAATAGGTCCTCCACCGCGACAACGAACATGGCGTTGTCATAGATGTCGCAGGCCCGGTGGGAGCTGGAGTCCAACTCGACGCCCCACGAATGTTCCGGCTGCACGTCGCCCCAGTCCGCGGTCGTCGCGCCCCAGACGAGGCCGAGTTTCTTGTCGAACCGCTCCGCCAGCACGTAATCGAGGGCGAGCTCCAGACGGTCCAGCACGTTCGTTCCAGCCACCTGTTCCGCCAACAGCGAGCGGTCGCCGGTGACCGTCACGAACTTCGCCATGGCCTGGACGAGGGAGGTTTCCTGATCGGTCTCGACCGTGTTCTTATGCGCCAGGAGATCAGGAGCGAGTTGGGAGCGCCGGTACTTGTAGCCCACCGAGCCGCGCTCCTTCGGGATGTACCCGTCGGGAACGTCGCCGTTCGCCTCCTGGAACTTGAAGAAGGTCAGGAGCGCGGCGCGAATGTCACTCCGAGGGTTCACGTCGAGGGACAGCTCGATGAACGTGTTGAGATCACGGATCCAGACCTCGCCGTAGCCGCTGCCAGCGGTGAGTCCGGTCTTGAGCAAGGCGCGGGCTTTGTCGAGGACGGGCGCCAGGTCGGGATCCGCGAGAATCCGCCTGGCCAACGGCCCGGTCTCTTGCTGAGTGAGTTCCCTGGCTTCGCCAGAGGCCAGGCTGGGTGATAGGAGAACCGCCGCGACGAGCAGGGGCATGATGACGTGGATGGAAGGTCTTTTCATGATGGGCTGCGCCCGCTGGCGCGGTGCGGGTTCAATTTCCAAGGGTGTCGGAGGCGGCCGAGAGGTCTCCGGGCTGATGCCACAGCGATTTCCAGTAGTCCCGCTCGACGGCGTACACGTCGGTGACCTCGGCGGGCATCACGCATTGTGGCACCATGCCGTAACGCTTCATTTCGCGGAACCAGTCGTTGCGCGGCACGAAGCCGGGCATGTCGAAGCGCTTGTCTTGGTCGAGAAAGTCCCGGCCGGCGGTGACAAGGGCGAGGATCGCCTGGTAGCCCGGATCGGATTGGTCCGCGAACACGGGTTCCTTGCACAGGGCCCATCCGCCGGCTTCCGACGCCAGGGGTGCGAGGAGCATCAGGGACTGTTCCGGGCGCGACAGGTTGAAGACGATGTGGCGGCTGGTGAGCAGGCGTGGGTCGTCCATGCTCGGTTGCCAAAAGCTGACGCCGCGCTCGTCGGCGAGGCTTTGGGGCAGGAGACGGGCGGGGTTGTGGTGGCAACCGACGCACCGCTCCTGAATGACCTTCGCCGCCGCCTTCGTGGCCGGCCATTCGGCGCCTGTGTTCACCTGGTTGTTCTCGGCGTAGTTCCCGATCATGCCGCTGCCTAAAGCCGCGTAGGTGCCCGGATACGCGGCGGCGGTTTCGATCCATAGGCGGAGGAGCCGCTTCTGCCCGGTGGTGGCTTTCACGCCGTAGTGGGAGCCGTCGAGCATCGTGAGAAGTTTGCTCGCGCTGCTGCCGAGGGCGCGCGGGTCGTAGTTGCTCTTCGGCTGGTTGCGTCCGTCCGCGAAGAGGCGCGCGATGGTCAGCATATAGTAGCTGTGGTCGTACATCGGGCCGCGTCCCGGTGGGGGTCGTCCGGCGCGGGGCCTCCGGCTTCCGGTCTTCTCGTGCCGTGGCGTCGGTGCGCGCGTTGGCACGGGTTGCCGTCGCGCGGGAATCGTCCGTCCGGCACGTCGCGATCGGCTCGTCTTCGCGGCGGTTTGCGGGGGCCAACGCCCCGCGGTAGTCCGGCGGGGCGTCTTGCGACGGTGGGGCCTGTGGCACCGACGCGCTCACGTCTCGCCGGTTGGCGCTGGTGCTCTGCATCCGTTTCGCACGGCCGGTCGTCGTGGTCGGCGCGATCTGCACGCCGCGCATCGCGGGCACCTCGGTAGGCGCTTCCGTCGCTTTCCACCGGCCGCGCCGGATGCGTTCGCGTGATGTGCCGCCATGTTGTCGGTTCCATGCCGCCGGTGTAGTGGACGGGCATGGGCAGGGTTTCGGACGGCAGTTTCTTGTTTCGCCGTCCTTCACCCGGTCATGTTGCGCCCGTGTTCACGTCGGCCGCCGGGCCGGTGGTTCCTCCGCTTGACGGTGGTTGGATGACGGGTTCGCGCGGGCGGGACGACGGCGCGCTCGTGCACTCCGCTCGCGGCCGTCTCGGGCGGCGCTTCACCGGTTCCTCGACGCGACCGGGCCGTCCATCGACGGCCGGCGAGCGGCGGGGCGTCTTCACGATGCCCACGGTCGCGGAGCGTCCTTTGCTGGCTTTTCGCGTTCCTTCGCGTCGGGCGCCCCCTGGTCCCGACCGGATGACGCGTCGCTCCGCTGCTGCCCGCTGGGCGACTTCTTGTCGTGCCCGCGAGGGCTTGGCGTCGATCATCAGGAGCCGGGATGCGATTGCCGACCGTCTCTGCGACGTGCCGTCGGGTTCGCGGCCCGGGTGAGGAGACCTTGCTTCGGTCCACGCATTCCCTCGACCGCGCCCATCAGGCAACGGCCGGGGGTGTCGTGTTCGTTGTGTGGGATCGCGCGTGTCGGCGTCGCGTCGCGGCTGGGCGCACGGCCACCGCGTGGCCGCGTGACCCGGCGCGCGGCGGGACGACACGGCGCCTCCGCGTGGACCCTCGGTCGTCGGGACCGGGGGCTCGCCGTGGCCCCGGGGGGTCCGAGGACGACGCGGCTGCCTTTTGGCCGCCGGGGTCGCCTCTCGGCTCGTCCGGCCGCTGGCCGTGTGGGGCTCTCCCGTCGTACTCACCGCCGTCGCTCGCGCGCGCGCATCGGCGGCGGGGTCACGGGGTGCGGGGTCAGGGCTATGGTCGTCCCTCGCGTGCTGCGGTCGGTCAGCGGTAGTGCGGTCGCGTACCGGTCTGTCCGGGCTGGTGCGCGCGCGGCGGACGACCTCGTCCACTCGCTCATCCGCGGGGGACTGGGGCAGGGATCCGCTGCCTCCCGCGGCGGACCGCGGTCACGTGCGAGCGCCCGCTGCCCCCGCAGTCCGGCAGCAGTCCGGACGCCGGGGCGGCTCCGGCGGGGGGGCGCCCCTTTAGGGCGGGGTTGCTGAATGATCCTCGCACCTCGCGACCGAGGAAACTTTTGACTTGGATCAAGGTTCTCCAAGGCCTGGTCACGTCTGCCTTTCCCGGAACGATGCGGGGGCGCGATGTTTGGGGGTCCAGTCGCCCAAAGTTGCCATGAGCAAAACAAGATTGAGCAAGCTGGGAGAGGAGACCTCCAAGACGACGCCGGCCGCGTCGCCATGCTACGGCGAGTGGAGGCGGCAGGAGGAACATCAGTGCCGGTTGACCCAGCCGACTCCTTGCACGATCCCGGCCCCATGCGGACTGCCGTGTGAAATCCTGATTGGACCTGAACGCCATGCCGTTCTCGAACTGGGCGGCATGGCCCGCCTGGCGCTGCTAATTGAACCCGGGCTGCGTGGAAGCTTTCGCCGGCAGGCGGAGGAACTGGTGGCGCAGATGATGTGCATCATCCGCCGCCATCGGATGACGCTGTCGGCCACCACGATGATCGTCTTTCTCCGCGACGGCGGCGACGAGAAGGAGTGCCTCGCCGTGCTGCGGTCCTGGTTTGGGGAGGCAATGCCCGTGACCACGATCGTCGTGCAACCGCCATGCTCCGGCGCCGCCCTGGCGGTCGAATTGTGGGCGCTCAGCGGACCCGGGGTGAAGGTGGAGCGCCTTGACCCGAATCTCGTCGTCATCGAATCCGACGGAATCCGATGGGTTCATTGTGGGGGCATCCGGGGTGAGGAAGGCGGGGCGATGGATGCTTATGACGAGTCGGCGGCGACGTTCCAGTTCATGCAACGGAAGCTGACGGCGGCGGGCGTGGCCTTCTCGCAGGTTGTGCGCACGTGGATTTATGTGAATCAGATCACGGCCGGTGAGGAGGGCCGACAGCGGTACCAGGAGTTGAACCGGGCGCGCACCGACTTCTACCGCGATATCCGCTTCGGAGCGGCCGGTCGGGCGCCCGGCGCGCCGGAGACGACCTTCCCGGCCAGCACCGGCATCGGCACGAGTGGGAGAAATATCACCATGGCGTGCATGGCGCTTGAGACCCGCCGGCCGGACGTCTTCATCCTGCCGCTGGAGAACCCGCGACAGACGCCAGCCTGCTCGTATCAGGCGCGGTATTCGCCGATGAGCCCGAAGTTTTCCCGGGCGATGGCGGTGGTGCAGGGCCATTTCGTGACCACGCTCGTCTCCGGAACCGCGAGTATCGTGGATGCGAAGACGGTGCATCCGGGCGACATCGCGCGGCAGACCGAGCAGACCATCGACAACATCGAGGGGCTCATCGCCCCGGAAAACTTCGCGCGCCACGGTTTGCCGGGCGCTGGGGCGACCTTGCGGGACATCGCCAAGCTCCGGGTCTATGTGAAGCACGTGGCGGACTACGAGAAGTGCCGTGAAGTGTGCGAGCGCCGGTTGCCGCGCATCCCGGCGATCTACCTGCACGCGGATGTCTGTCGGCCCGACTTGCTGATGGAGATCGAAGCGGTGTCGTTCTCGCCCTTCAAGGGTGGTGCGTACGGAAAGGACCGCCCGGACGCGACCGCGGCCGAGCGAGAGGGGCGGAATCTGAGGCGGGTGGGGATGCTCTCCAGTTCGATGGAGGGGTTGGAAAGCTTCGATCGATTGGCTCAATACTCTCGGTATTCCCTGAGCAATTCGAGCATCCGGCGGTCGAGTTTGTGGCCGTGAAAGGCCTCGTAGATCACGTCGGAGCGGCCGCTGTCGAGGATGCCGAAGCTGCCGCGAAAGTTCCACAGCGCCCAGCCGTACCTCGCCTGTTTCCACTCTTCCAGCCAGGCGCGCATCCAGGCCAGCGCCACGGGATGCGGCGTCCGGTTGAAGCAACCCCATTCGCCGACGAATACGGATCCACCGCGCGCGGACAGATCCCGCCAGGGCTTGAGATAGTCCACCAGTGACTGGGCTGGATTCACGCCTGGCGGGGTTTGGAGACTGCCATCGCCGCGCATCTCATGCGCCGCCTGCTTCACGCCCCAGGTGGGATCGGTGCCGTGGGTCTGGCCGGCTCCGCCCGGCAGGCGCACCCTGAGCTGGGTGAAGATGATCCAGTCACCCGCCACGTTCGCGAAGGAAACCTCCTTCACCGCGCGCGCCAGCTTCAAGGTGAAATAGAGTTCGCCCGCCGGTTCGTGAAACGGCCAGGGCGAGTCCGACTGGACCCGTTTCCAGGAGCCCGGGCTGGTCGTGGGATCGCAGAGCAACTCGCCCACGTCCCGACCGTCGGCGCGGGCTTGCAGTTTCACGACGCCGGAGACTCGGTCGAGCTTCAGCCCGAGTTCCGTGCCCGCCGGGAATTCGCCGCGCAGAATCAGCGGCGACTGGAACTCCTTCTTCGACGGGCCGTAGAGGTATCCGGCGATTCCCGGCGGCGGCCAAGAGGGTTCCGGCCACTTGTCCGAACCTCCCACCCAGTTCGCTCGGTAGTGGGAGATGGTCGCCGGATGATAGCCGCGGGTGCCTTGCACGACGGTCGGGTACTCGAGGAATTCCGGGATGGCGTCGCTGCCGACATTGTTGCCGTCCACGAGGATCAGACGCGCGGGGTCCACGGCGCGGATGGCGCGGATGACGCGGTGGTTGACGCTCAGGTACTGCTCGCGGGTGGCGCGGTTGGGTTCATTGAGCAGATTGAAACTCAACCGGTCCGGCGGAACATGAAGGTAGCGGCGGGCGAACATGACCCAGTGGGCGGTGAACGCGGCTTGCGCGGCCTCGTCGGTCCACAGATTCGCCGGTTCGGCGGGGGGATTGATGCAGTAGCCGGGGGCGCGATGGAGATTGAGGCAGACATGGATGCCGTGCTTCGCGCCGAACTCGACGGCCTGATCAATCTCGCGCAGCACCGGTTCGCGGAACTCGAGCCAATCGTTGGTCTCGGTGTAGCACCGGTAGTCCATGGGCAGGCGCGCGAAGTTGAACCCAAGTTCGGCGATCCACTGGAAGTCCTCTTCCCGGAAAGGCGCGTTGCCGTGCAGGGTGAACTTCTCCAGCAGGTTGAACCCGCGCCACCGGGAGACATCCACGCCGCCGACTTGCTGGGGATCGGCGGCGACCGCCCGGGACGACAGGGCGACGGCAAGGAGAAGAAGACCCAGGGAGGCGATGAAAGGAATCATCCGGCCGCGGCCGCGAAGGGGGCGCCGTGGTGCCGGATGCACAACATCGTCCGCATCCGAAGGCGCCCGATTCGATCGTTCCAAGTTCATGGCCGGTCCTTTGTCGAAGCCGTCAGCAACTCCCGCCACTCGAGTCGAAGCCGTACCAAATCCTGCTCCTGCTCCGGACTGAACGCGCCGGCGAGTTGACCGTACGTGTCGAGCCACGTGGTGAAACGGTCGAGGTCGGCGGGGGTGAGCTTCACGCCGCAATGTCCCTCGGGCGCGGCGAGCAGGGCGAGGAGCGAACTGCGCAGCGCGGGGTTCCCGCCTTCCGTCGAGACGCCTTCGCGATACGCCGCGATCACGGCATCGCGCAGGCTGGGATCTCCGTGGTCCGCAAGACTGTCGTAGGCTTTCGCTGGCGAGAGATCCAACTTCGCGGCCTGGGCGTCTTCGCTGGTCGCGCTGTGGCAACGCACGCACTGGGCATCGAGAACGGGTTGGATGAGCTTGTCGAAACGCAGCGGCCACGATCCTTCCGGGCCGGGCGTGATTTTCGAGGCCATGCGCAACGCTGCCAGCGGCGCACGGGCGGGCGGTGGTGTGTCCTTGGGTGAATCGTGGCAGCCGGTGCAGCTCAAGGTTTGGCCGGGTTGGACGTGCGTGGCGCTGCGCATCGTCTGCACGGCGCCGCCTTCCGCATCAAGCGCCTGAAAGAACAACGCCACGCCCGACGGCGCGCGGAAGTAGGCGGAACCGTCCGCTTCCACGGGCACGGTCCCGAGCACGGCTTTGCCCGGGTCATCGCGCGTGAGACCGAGCTCGGGTTGGTTCATCCAGGGTTGGGTTTTGGCGGGCAAGGCGACGATCCGCAACGCCTTGATGTCGCCCGGCTTGACGGTGGAGAGACCGCGTGTGACGTCGCCGACCAGAAACTTGCCTTCCTGCGGGCCATCCCAGTCCACCGTGCTGGCCAGGGCGGGGGGCCGGGCCTGGGATTTCACGGGGATGGGATACATCGCGGAGATTTCCGGGTCGCGGTAAAGCAGTTCGAGGTCGCCACCGGCATGGAAGAGATACAGGCCCATGCCGTTGGGTGGGCGGGTGCGGCCTTCGCGGATATTGTCCTCCACGCCCCACGCGACGAGGTGTGTCCGCTCGGAGAGCGGCCAGGGGTTGGCGTAGAACGCGCGCGGCCAGCTTTCGACTTCCGGAAACGGTGTCTCCGGTGTGAGCCGCGTGATCGGAGCCTCGCCTTCGGTGCCGGCCGCCGGGTCGAGCAAGACCAGGCTGCCCATCGTCTGCGAGTGATGACCGCTCGCCGTGAAGAGGATCTTGCGTGAGCCCGGAATGGCGCGCGGTTCGAACGTGCAGTGCGGCGCATGGGTGTAGTTGCCGTAGACCAGGCGCGCGTTGGTGCCGTCCGGATGGATCGACCACAAGCTCATGTAAGGCATGTTGTCGCGATCGACGTAGTCCCAGCGCGAGTAGAGGATGGTCCCGTCAGGCGCCACGCTTGGCTCCCATTCGAACATCTCGAAGGGCGAAATCGGCGTCAGATCGCCACCGTCGGCGTCCATCGTGTGCAGCGTGTACACCGCCACGGGCCGGCTGGCGTCGCCGCCGCAACGCACATAGCAGTCGGGCAGGTCCGCTTGGGTGAGCGTCGCGGCCGCGCTGCGCTTGCCGACTTGAACGGCCTGGCCGCGCCGTGTTGACAGAAAGACAATCCGGCCGTCCGGCAGATAGCGCGCGTCGAAGTCGTCGTATTTGCCTCCCGTGAGTCGCCGCGCGCCCGAGCCGTCCAGATTCATTTCGAAAACGTGGTAGAAGGCATCCTCCGGCACGTTCGCCTTGTTCAGCTTGTCCTTCTCCTTCGCCAGTTCCGGATAGTACCTGCACCAGGCGAACAGGATCTTTTTCGCGTCATACGACAGCGCCGGGCGCAGGAAGCTTCCCTGCTCCTTGAAGTGGGCGTCGGTCAGGCATTCGGTCGCCGGAGCATCCGATCTGAAATCACGGAGGAGATAGATTCCGCCGCCGGGTCGCGACCACCAGCCATAATACTGATCGCTCATGTGGTTGAAGGAGCCGGGCACGCGCTTGGTGAACAGAATGGCGTCGAAATCGAGGAGCGGGTCCCTCAAGGCGAGCTGGCGCCCGAGTCCGCGGGCGCGGAGGTAGAGCGGTTGAGCGGAGGCGGCGGCGGGCAAGGCGGCCAGTTCGGACTTCAGCGCGGAGAATTCGGCGACGTCGTGATTCCGCTCCAGCACCTTCTCCGTCGCCAGACGCCAGTCCAATTCCACCGCCACGCGATGGGCCACCGACCACCGGCTGACGCTGCTTTGGTTGGCGGGCTTGTTGACCGCAACGTTCCCGGAACCGCCGACCCCGATGACTTCCACCTCGTCGAGATGCAGGGAGGTCGTCCCCGGAAGCTGGATGCGAACGAAACGCGCGGCGGAATTCGTGAGCTTGATCGACAGCGGCGAACGATCCGGCATGTGATACCCGAAGAACACCGAGCCGTCGTGCTGGTACGCCTGGCGCCAGTTCCCGCCATCGTCGGACAACAGGATCTCAAACCGTGCCGCGCGTTTCGCCATCGCGTCGTCGTCGGCGCGGTTCCACAGGCGCACCTGCGCGAGTGGCATGACCTCTCCCAGGTCCACCTGCCACCAGGGGTTCTCCTGCTCGCCGGTGTGAAAGCCCCACTTGCCATTCGTGACACCGTCGCAGCCACCCGCCGCATCATCGCGCGTCGTGGGATTCGCCGCACGCGCGCCTTCGGAATCCAGTTGCGCCTGGAGCAGCCAATCGCGCTCCAGCATTTGTTCCAACGACGCGGATTCGACCGGTGCCGCCGCTGCGACACACACCCTCAACACCAGCGCGGCGGCCAACGGCGCGTTCCATTTCGGCGGCAATGTTTTCATGGATGACCTTGTTCAGAGCCTGGGGAGGGTAGCTTCGCGCTCGCGGTTACCGTCGCTGGCGTGGGCGCCTCGCCCTCGCACACGACGCGGAAGCCGACGTTGTGGACGCGCTGAAACTGGCGATACGGGAGTCGATAGCTGGCCGTGGCGCGGGACGGGCGGTCCCGCCATGAACCGCCGCGCACCACTCGTTCCGTGTCGGGCGGCGCTTTCTCGACGGCGTTTCGTCCGTCATCGGCTCGATACGGATAGGGACGATAGGCCGAGAGCGTCCACTCGGCGGCGTTGCCGTGAAGGTCGTGCAACCCCCAGGCGTTCGGCTTGTATCGACCGACGGGCTCGGTGACGAAACCGCCATCGTCGAAACGATCATCGCGAGGGAGCCAATCGTCGAAGCGGTTTGGATTCACCATCGGGCGCTGGGCCGAATAGTGGTCGAGTGAGGTGTCGGCGGCGAAGTCGCGGAGACGCTGGTCGCCCAGATTCGCATGGAGCGAGTAGTCGGCGGCGAGGTTTCCGAAGGAGAATTCCGAGGCGCTGCCCGCGCGGCAGGCCCATTCCCACTGCGCCTCGGTCGGAAGCGTGAAGTGCGATCGGGTCTCCCGGGAAAGCCAGCGGCAGTAGGCCATCGCCTCTTCCCACGACACACGCACGGCGGGTTGCTCCGGTTGGTCTTGGTCGTAGCCCACCGCACCGAACTGATAACCGTTCCGATCCTCGGTCCGGCTCTCGTGTCCGGAGTTGAATTGTTGGAACTGCCGATTGCTCGTCTCGAAGCGGGCCATCCAGAAGGGCTTCACCTCGACCGCGCTCCAAGGCATTTCATCCCGATGGCCATTCGTGGCTCCCATCACAAAACGCCCGCCCGGAACGAGCACGAGTTCCATGGTCACTCCGTCCCCCAGGTTCACGCGGCGCGCGGTTCCACTCGCCGCCGCGCTTTGCTGCAACCTCGCCGCCTGCGCGGGTTTCAGCGGCCACCCATCGCATCTCGGCATTGGGGACTCAGTGTTCGCGATCGTTTCGGGCTTCACGGGGCTCGTGTCGTATTTCGTCGGGGCCGGGATGGCCTCGTAGTCGGGGAAGGGTCCCATGGGCACATAGCGCTTCCGCAGTTCCGTGGCGCGCGCGGTGGCGTTGCTGAGTTGCGCGCAATGGAGGCTGCCATAGCCGCCGGCGAGCTGCGGGATCTCGCCCCACGTGCCGTGGAAGGGCGCGTTCAAATCGACCCACGCCGTCAGGCGCTCGTGGGATTCCGCGTCGAGCACCACGCCGTGGTGTCCCTTGCGCAGCAGTTGTCCCAGCTCGGTCGCGCCGAAGTGATAGTCCATGGGCGTGAACATCCGGCGGTCCCCCTCGATGCCTGGGCGGCGGACGAAGCGTTGAAGTTCCCAGTAGGCGGTTGTGAATTTCCCGCCGCCGGCCCAATGACCGGAAAGCTGGGTCTTCCAATCCTCCAGCATCTCCCCGCCCTTCAAGCTCGGCGCGGCGCCCGTCGTCGAACCGTCGTGGCAACTCGCGCAGTGTCGATCCAGGACCGGTTGGACCTCCCGCACGAAGCTGAAGCCGCGCGCGGCGCCGAACCATTCCTCGATGTCCGAAGGTGCGCGACGCATGGCCGTCGTGACTTTGCCGACCGCGGCGGCGTCCTGGCTTTCGTGGCAACCGATGCACGAGACGCGCTCGCCCGGCATCCCGACGAACCAGCTTCGCTCCAGCTGCAAGGCTTGCCCCTGTTCATCCAGCGGTTGGACCGACACCGGGGTGTTCGCCGGCATGTTGAAATGGACCGAACCGTCGGCCTCGACCGGCACCGTGCCGAGAATGCGTTTGATGTCCCAGGGCCCGTCCGCGCCCAGCGTGCCGTAGAGGCCACCCATCCCGCGCTTCGAGAAGTAATACTCGATGACCCGCAGTTTCTTGACCGCGCCACGCGGAATGCCCTGAAGCCCGGGACCTTCGTGGACGTCGGTTACGAACACCGTGCATTCGTTCGTATCCGGCTTCACGCGATCCTGGATCGAGGGCGGCCGATCGCGCTTTTGAACGGGCGCCGGCCAAAGCAGCGCCGCGCCTTCGACTTCCTTCACCAGGGTGATGTTGTCGAAGACGTCGACGAGATAGATGCCCCAGAGGGAGTCCGGCGCGAGCTTCGCCGAAACCAGGTGATACTTCGCGTTCAAGGGCGCGGGCATGAGGAACTGCGGCCACACCCCGTCCACCAGCCTATCGCGGACAATCGGTTCGACGCGCCTTCCCCGTCCGGGAATCTCCTGAACAATCCCTTCGGCCTCACGTCGGCCGCGGCTCGGGTCCAGGATCAACAACCGTCCCGAGCGCGGAGTGCCGTGATGCCCGCTGGCGATCCCGATTACTTGATGCGTTTCCCCGGGAATCGCCTTGGCGTGGAAGAACGACCCTGGGAACCACGAACCGCTGCCTCGAAACTCCCGTTGGTCGGTCCCATCGGGATTCATGTGGAAGAGAATCCGCGAATTCGCGTGGGATTGGTCGGTGTATTCCCAGCGCAGGTAGAGCACGCGCCCGTTCGGCAGCAGGGTCGGACACCAGTCGCTGTCCTGCTCGAAGGTCAATTGCCGCGCCTGCCGTGTCCGCGGATCCAGCAGATACAGGCACGTCATGGCCTTGCTGCCGAATTCGCAGGGCAATCCCTGATACGAAGCGGTCGAGGCGAAGATGATCCGCCCATCCGGCAGATAGCATGGATCGAAGTGCCCGATGTCCTCGCCGTCGTCGGGAGAGCGCTGTTGCCGTTCCGTGCCATCGAGCCTCATCTCCCAAAGGCGCCAGTTCTTTTCGGCCGCACCGTTCCGCGCGAACAGGAGTCGGTCCGCGTCGAAATGAAGGGTCGGATCGATGAGGGTTTCATGGTTCGTCGGGGCGTAGACCGTTTTGAAGACTGGTTCGCCGCGCAGGTCCGACAGCACGGCGAGTTCATCGCGAAACTGTCCGTGACGCGGAATGGTGTCGCTGGTGTGGGCGTTGAGGTCGCCAACGCCGAGCGCGCCGCCCATCGCCTCGCGCGCGGGCGCGGACGTCGTGCGCTTGAGGACCAGGACCTTGTCGAAGTCGAGCAACGGATTGGCCAGCATCGCTTCGCGAGCGAGTTCGCGGAACCGCGAGCGCGCCGTCCCGTTCGCCGGATCGGTCGCCAGAGTCTTTTCCAAGTCCGCCAGCTCTCGGAGATACTCGGCCCCTTTCGGGTACTTCTTCCCGTAGGTAGCGATGAGATCCTCGATGGCGAGCTGCAACGCCATGGGATTGATCTTTGGCTCCGAACGAACGCTCCGCGGGTTGGCGCTGTCTGCGTGCTGCGCGAGCAACAGGAAACCAGCGCCCAGCAACAGGAATCGAACGCTCCATCGTGTGTGGCGGGATTTCCCGAGAGGACGCGTCTTCATAGTGACAAGACGAATTCCACCAGTTGATCGATTTCTTCCGGCTTCAACTTCGACGTGTAGCCGTGCTGGTCGTCCTTGTTGAACGTCGTCAAGGCGTCGCGGATGGTGATGGCCCTTCCATCATGGAGATACGGCCCGGAGCGCCAGACCTCGATCAGGGACGGTGTGTCGAAGCGGTCGGTCGCCTGATCGAAACGCCCGATCGTGCCCACATTGTGGAGCTTCTGGTCGGTGTAGAAGGCGCCGTTGTGGCAATCGGCGCAGCCCAGGGCGTCGCTGAAGAAGAGCTCCTTTCCGGACCGCGCGGCGGCGCTGAGTTCACCATTCACCAGATACGGGCTTGGAATGGGCCGGAGTGATTTGAAGTAGTCGTCAATGGCGTCGGCGACTTCCGGCGGTTGCACGGTGAACATCGAGTTGCGAATGCCCGCGCGAGTCGCCTGATGGGCGTTCGAGCGGACCCCCAGCCACATCGAGGGCGGGGTTTGATGCGCGAACAGAAGGCTCTTGGCGCTTTTTGGATTGCCAATGCCGTCGTTCAGGTTGTCCCAGTTCAGACCATCCACTCGCGCGTCCGACGAGTGGCAGCTCGAACAGCTCTGCCAACCCTGGAAGCAGATGCTGGCGTCGTTGAAGAGGAGTTCGCCCCGTCGCACGCTGGTCAGCTCCTTGGGAGAGGCGATTGGGCGAGTCTCGGGAGTCGGGCGGGGGGCGTTGAGATCGATGACGGTGAGCGTGTCGGTGAAGTAGTTGGCCAGCCAGGCCCGCGAACCGACCAACACCACGGCGCGTGGGCCACGGTCGGCTTCGCTCAGCCGGATGCGCTGGCGCAAGCCGACAAGGAACGAAAGGTCATTCGGCACATCCGCGGCGGTGCGGGATGCGGCGGTGTAGTCCACATTCCGTGCCGAGTCGGTGGACGCGAGCTTCCGAAGTTTCGAGAGCAAGTTTGGGAAATCCACCACACTCAATTCGTGCGTGCCGGCGTGCGTGATGGCAATGGACTCCCCATCCGCGCTCCACGCGACGGCCCACGGATTCGCCGCGCCGGAGTCGATATTGTCGAGCAGCACGGTGTTGATGAGCTTCAACTCCGCCACGTCGATGAGGCTTGCCGCGCTTGTGTTGACCCAGCCTCGTTCGAGTTGCGTGGTCGGAAGGTGAAAGCGCGAGAGTTGATGCGCCACGATCGCGTGCCTGCCATCGGGAGACACGCGCACATCCCGCACCAGCGCCGAACCGTTGGGTAGGATGATCTCCCGACATACTTTGCCTCCGGCGATGTCAATGACACTGACCGAGGCCGCGACGACATCCGCGTCCGCCCGGCCCGCGTGGAGGTGGTTGGATACGAACAGAAGCGTCCCGTCCGGTGTGATGTCCGCGGCGAAGGGTTCGCGCGGCACGCGCACGCGGGTCAGGGTCTCGCGCGTCGCAAGATCGATGAACGCGACCTCGTTGTTGAACCGGTTGCAGACGAAGAGCGTCTTGCCGTCGGGACTTAGAACCGGCGCCATCGTGGTGTGTCCGGAGGGAATGCGGTCCGTCACTTGCGACGTCTCCGTGTCCACAACGCAGATCGTGCTCTCGGGAGCGGCGCAGGTGACGTAGAGGGTGCGCCCATCCTTCTTCAGCGCCAGTCCGAGCGGCGCCGCCGGCACGGCGATGGTGCGCAAGACCTCTTGCATCGCGGTGTCATAGACCGCCACCTCATTCGCCGTGGCGCAGGCGACGTAGAGCGTCCGCCCATCCGGCGAGGCGGCGAGGGCCGTGGGTGACGGATAGGCCGACGGCGCGGGCTCCGCCAGGGCGGGCGACACCATCGCCAACACGACCGACAAGCGTAAAAGGACGTTTCCAGTATTCATGGCGACGACGACAGTTGCGACCGATTGGAATTCGACTCGGCACGCGCGGCTTGCTCCTTGATTCGCGCCACGATGTTGGCCAACGCGCGGCGCGTGCTCATCTCGGGATAGTCCGCCGCCAACCGCGTCACCTGCGCGAGCCCCGCTGGGTAGGTCATCCGGCCCAGCGCAACCGCGGCGGCGTGGCGCACATCGGTGGCGTTGTCGAGATTGGCCACCGCGTCCAGCAATGCCGGCGCCGCGCGGGGGTCCCCGATTTGACCCAGAGCCCACGCGGCCGCCGCGCGCCAGCACGGCGTGTACTCAAGGTGAAGCAAGTGAATCTCGGGCTCCGACGGATCCGGCCGTCCGTGGCGCGCCTCGTTCAAGTCGTCGGCGAGGACGGCGGCAAGGGTGTTGACCGAGGCGGGATCACCGAGATTGCCCAGCGCCCGGGCGAGATAGAAGAGGGTCCAGTGGCGGATGGGCGTCGAGGTGGGATTGCCGAGTTCGCGTTGGATGGGTTCCTCGGGCAACGCGCGGAAGCGTTCGAAGGCGGCGCGCACCCGCGGCTCCGCGCTGCTGTCGCGACAAACCAGGGAGAGAATCTGCGCGGCTCGATTGGCGGGACCGGGATGACCGCCCCAGGCGGGATGGGTGATCGATAGGGCCATCGTCAGTTCCGGAGACGGCTTGGCCGACGGATCCCCCAGCAGGGCGAGGCACGTTTCCATCACTTCATCCCCGCGTCCGCCGCGGCGGATGAGGCGGCCGACCAGCACTTCGTAGTCGTCGTTTTGAAGGAACAGCCCGCGGTCGGGGTCGGTCGGTACGGAACGAATGAGTTGCGGAACGATGGTGGCGCCACGGTTCGAGCCGATGCGGTCCAACGCCTCGATGATGCGCGCGTGAATTGGCGATGAGTGGCAGGCGTAGAGCGCCGGGTGGTCCGAATACCACCCAACGTAGTGCCAGTAGTCCTTGAGAGCCGCGAACGTGTCGATCAGAGCCGACTCCGCTTCGACCGTGCCGATGCGTCCGAGCGCTTCGATGACCGCCTCCGCCAGAAACAGATTGCCTGAGCGCGGCGCGATGTTCTTCGTCAGCAGGTCGCGAAGTAGTGGGAGCGCATGGGTGTCGCGGAGGTGGCCGAGCGAGCGGACGGCTTCCTGGAGGGTGCGGGGGTTGAGCGGCGAGTCGGCGGCAAACGTGAAGGTGTCCGTGCGATTGTCGTTCTCGAAGGTGGGATACGGATTCCGGCGAGCCTCGGTTGAGACCCATTCCCGAAGTGTCGACCGCGCCGCGTCACCGCCGACGTGGCCGAGTGCGACGATGGCGGCCCGTCGTGTGGCGGCCGGCTTGGGAAGGCTCTGGCCGGTCGCATCCCCGACAGGGTGGGTTTCTCCATCGCCTCCGCCGTGAAGGGAATCCACCAGGGCCGCCTCAATCGAATCCCACGAATTCGAGGAGAACCAATTGGGCCAATCCTCTTGGGTGACCTTTTGCGCCGTCAGGTTCTCCAGCGCCACGTGGGCCGCTTGTGCGACGAGCGTGTCCTTGTCGCTGAGCGCGGCGATGAGGGGGTCCACGGACTCTCGCGTGCCGCAGGCCCCCAGCGCGAGCGCCACGGCGACACGAGCTTCGCGGTTCCTGACGGACAGACGTTCCGCCAACGCCGTGGCGGCCCCGCGTTCGCGCAGCAAGGCAAGACGTTGGGCCGAGGAGATCGCGAGCGCGACGTCGTCGCCGCGGAGCAGTTCGATGAGCGCCGCCACTTCATCCCGGCCTGCCGCCTCCGGGCGGTCGCGGAGCGCGCTGCGGTTGAGGGACGCGCATTCACGGAACCGCTCGAACTGGAGGTCCATCATCCCCGTGACTCCGGGGTTGTTGCCCCGGAACCGATGGGGCTCACCTTGGCCGACCAATTTCAGGGGCGGCGAGCGGAGCGCGTCGGCGGAGCGTGCTTCCACGGAAGGTGCGGCTTCGCGGGGTTGGTGGCATCCGATGCAGGAGCGGCGTTCGCCGGGCCGGACATAGAGCCACGACATCTCGTTCAGCTCGGATCGCCCCTCGGCATCCACCGCCTGAAGCGCGATGGGCATGTCGGCGGGCACTTCGACAAAGAACGATCCATCCCGCGCGAGTGGAACGGTGCCGAGTTCGACCGTCTCATGTCCGACGTGAACGATGTGCGAATGCGAGGAGCGCGTGGTCAACGGAATCGCGCCGAGCACACGAATCGCCCGGATACGATCCCAGTCGGCTTTGGCCTTCGTGGTGACGCGCGCATCCTGGCAGAAGAGAAAGCCCGTCGCTCCCGGCTTGTCCGCAACGGACCGGTCCACGTAATCGGGAATGACAGGTGGCCGAGGCCGTGACCCAACGAAGACGGGCGAGTGAATCGCGCCCGAAGGCGACTCATAGAGGCTGACCACGCGATCGTCGCGCGGGTCGATGAGTCCCAGCACGTCGGAGGTCATTCGCCTTCCCTCCTGCCGCAGCACGGTGCAGAGCAGGCGTCCGTCGGGCAGCGCCGCGAGGTCGCCCAGCGAGTCGGGAAGCCGGTGGAAGTTTTGTTCGGGTCCGCCGGGGTCGCCGATGAAATTGCCCCGGCTGGAGATGAAGGCGAGTCGCCCATCTGGCACCGGCGCGGGGCTTCCGTACCCGAACGCCCGCAGTCGGACGCCATAGTCGGCGCCGACATTCGCGGCGATTTCCGCCAACCCATCGGTGCCGTCGGGGCGAATCACATGGAGATGCGTCTCGACCTTGCCACGATCGAAGAAGTTGTCCGTGCGAATGAATGCGATCCGTCCGTCCGCCATGACTTTCGGCTCATTGTCAAAGATGAGCGTGAAGGTGATGGGATGAATGTCGCCGCCGTCGGCGTTCATACGAAAAAGAGCGCGCGCCGGTGGTTGATGATACTCCTCGAACGTCCCGATTCGCGTGGAGGCGAAGGCGATCCTGCCGTCCGGTAGTTCCACCGGGTCGAGATCGTGGAAAGGGCCCTCAGTCAGGCGTTGCGGCGGTCCACCGTCGACCGCGATTCGGTGGATGTGGAAGAATTTCTCCCCGCGCAGCGCCGCCGAAATGAGGAGCGCCTGGCCATCAAAAGTGACTGATGGCGAGCCGATCGCACCGGCGCCGGCATCGAGTAGCATGCGCGGTTTCGCGCCAGTCCCAGGTTTGAGGGCGTGGAGTGTTCGCCCGATCTTGGAGGGGCAGGGCAGATCAAACTCCGTGTAGGCTCGGGACCAGTCGCCAACGCGGAAGGCCACGCCCCAGGCGTCGCCCCGAAGCGGCACATACACGCTGCAATCGTCGCCGATGAAGGCGACTTGCTCGGGCCAGACGAAATCGGCGGTGGGTTTGGCCAGTTCGAGGCGGGCCCCAACCGCTTTGGCGCGAGCGTTCTCGGAGGACTGCGACCACGCGAACCGGCCCCAAGGTGCCATGCCTTGCAGTCCCAACACGCGTGCCTCCTTCCAATCGGCGCTCTCCACAAATTCCGGGTGGGAATACTCCGGGCCCGAGCCTTCCTTCGCGGCCCGCCACGTGCCATCCGTCACAAGTTCAAGCGCTGGTTGGCCTTTCAACTCCACGCGCACCGCCGCGATGACGCCGCGCACGCCCCCGAGATCGGTGCCCCGGACGCCGATGATGTTGCGTCCCTTCGCCAGGCGCGACGTGACGTCGTAGCGCTCGACCGATTGCCAGACCTCGGTTGCCGCGCCCGTGTCGCCGCCGACCAGCGAGCCGTTCAGGAAGAGGTCGTATCCATTGTCGGCCGTGATGAGCACGGTGGCGTTGGTGGGAGTGGAGGCGAGGGTGAAGACCTTGCGCAACTCGCAGACCGAGTCCGATGCGTCCGACCAGATCCAATTGGCCCATTCCCATGGCGGAAGTGTCGCGGCGTTCGCCGAGGACAGGCCGAGGATCAGGACAACCAGTCGGGCCATCGTTGGCATCCAATGGTCCGACACCAGGGACGGTCGATGGTCTGTGGGCATCGATTGCAGTCGGGACACATCGCCAATGATTCACAGTCGGTGCATCGATGTGTCGCCAGGCTGCCGGATCAGACTCCATAGCGCGGGGACATGATTTGACCTGGGTCAAGTTCGGCCGGAGTTCGGTTTGGGAGGCTTTCCACGGCGTCGTTTCCCAGGTCAAACTTCAGCGCCAGATCCAATGCCGTGAAAACAAGCCTCGCATTCGTCCTGCTTTTCGTCGTGTTGACCGTCCGTTCCGAACTGCTCCTTTCGGAGGACGGCAACGCCAAGGTCTCGATCGTCATCGACCCCGCCGCTACCGAGCCGGAACGAACCGCGGCAGGCGAACTGGCCGCGACCTTGCGACAGATCACGGGGGCGACCTTCATCCTGATCACGAACACGGTCGCGCCGGAACGGGCCATTCTTGTCGGTGCTGGCGCCGCGGGCCGGCGTGCGTTCGCGGACGTTCCGTTCGATGCGCTCGACGCCGAGGAACTCGTGGTCCAAACCCAGGGGAATCGACTGCTTCTGGCCGGTGGGCACCCGCGGGGGACGCTTTATGCGGTGAGCCGATTCTTGCAGGACCAATGTGGCGTGCGCTGGTGGACGCCGTGGGCCAACAAGATTCCCAAGCAGTCGACGTTGCGCGTGGACGACCTCGACGTGCGCTCCAAACCGGCCTTCGAGTATCGCGAATCATTCTGGTATCCCGCCTTCGACGCCGACTGGTCGTGGCGGAATTTCTGCAACGGCCAGTCTTCGAAGCTGACCGCGGAGAAAGGCGGGCGCATCAGCTACAAGGGGTTTGTTCACACTTTTTATCCGCTTGTGGAGCCGGAGAAGCACTTCGCCGAACATCCGGAATGGTTCAGTCTCCTGAAGGGGAAGCGCACCACCGACCGCGCCCAGCTTTGCCTCACCAACCCGCATCTGCGCGCCTTCATGGTGGAGCGGGTGAAGCAGTGGCTGCGGGAATCACCGGACGCCGGCATCATCAGCGTCTCGCAGAACGACTGGTATGGCGCGTGCGAGTGCGGCGATTGCAAGGCGCTCGATGACGCCGAAGGCACCCACGCGGCCACCATGCTGGCGTTCGTCAATCACATCGCGGAGAGGATTGAGCCGGAGTTTCCCCATGTCGCCGTGGATACTCTCGCCTACCAATACACGCGCAAACCGCCGAAGACGCTCAGGCCACGACCGAACGTGATCGTTCGACTGTGCAGCATCGAGTGCAACTTCCGCGAGCCGCTCGACCATCCCTCGAACGCGGCCTTCGCGGCGGACATTCGCGGTTGGTCGAGGATCTGCCAGCGTCTTTACATCTGGGACTACACGACCGACTTCGCGCACTACGTTCAGCCACATCCGAACTGGTTCACGCTCGGGGCCAATCTTCGCTTCTTCCATCAGTACCACGTGCGCGGTGTTTTTGAGCAGGGCGCGTATCAATCGCACGGGTCTGAGATGGCCGAACTGCGAGCCTGGGTGCTGGCGCAGTTGCTCTGGAACCCTGGACGGGACGACCGGGCGCTGGTCCGTGAGTTCCTGGACGGCTACTACGGAGCTGCCGCCCCGGCCATCGCGCGATACCTCCAGTTGATGCACGATGCGTCGAAGGATCACAATCTGACCTGCTATTCCGGCACCGACGCTCCGTTCCTGCGCTTCAAGCCGCTGGCGGAGGCCGAGAAGCTCTGGCAGGAGGCTCAACGTGCCGTGGCGGGCGACGATGAGTTGGCCAGTCGTGTCCGTCTTGCCCATCTGCCCGCGCGGTACGTCTGGCTCTCCCGCTGGGACAAGCTGCGGAAGGAATGTGGCGACACCGGCGCGACATGGCCGTTGAGCGAATCCCGCGTGGAAATCGCCGCCGAATGGATGGCGGTGGCGAACGGCGTGCCGGGCAAACCGTGGACCAAAGTCACCTTGCTCAACGAAGGCGGTCTGACTCCGGAGAAGTGGGCGGCGCGTTTCGGGGAATAGCCGGCGGCGGAGCCATGATCCTGGAAGCGGCGGTTTCAACCACGGAAGGCACGGAACACACGGAAGGGAAGGGATTGGGAGAGGCGGTGGGTATTCTCCGGAGGGTGACCAGGACTCCCTCCGCAACCCTGCGGGATGCTCCACCAAACTGATGCACGAGACTTTCCTCGGAACACTCGTCGAGGTGAATCAGGTGAATCGGCTCCGTTTCCATTCCACCCAAAACATCGAGGAACCATCGAATCCCCCTGCTACGCCTGGTCCTTGGGCGCTACGCGTGGAACAGGTCCCCGTGCGCGAGGCAGTCGGCGAGGCGGCGGTAGACGCCCTTCAAGCGCGCCCGGCTGGGTTTTGGACCCGTTGCTTTCAGGATGCGTTCGCCCAGGCAACCTTCCTCGAGCATCACTTCGATATCGCCGCGACCCGGCAGGGTTTTGGGCGCGCAAGATTCCAGGAGGTGGCGCCAAAGCTCCTTGGCCGTGAGGCTGACGCGCGTCTCAACTCCCAAGCCGGCCAGCAGGTTTCGATTCGCGATCTTGGCCCGCCCCGCGCGAGCGACGCATTGGAGCATCACTTTCTCAAGCGCGCTGGTGGCGGGCTTTTCCTGGGAAATGAGCGGCGAGAGTTGGTTCGCCACCAAGCCTCCCAGGACGGCGACAATCAGTTCGATGATCGCCAGGTCGGCGCGGGGACATTCTTGGATGTCGAGCACTCGGATCTCGATCGTGTTCCGCGCGAAGCGGGCGATGGCGCCGCGCGCGTTGGCCCATTCCTCCCGCAGGATCTTTTCAGGGTCGTGCGGGGCGACATCCCTGTAGATCGGGTCGAGAATCCTGCGGCGGTACTCGGCGGGGGTGCGGATGACATCCGGAATCACCCGGCCGGTCATGGACGGGATGCGTCGGCAATTGTGCCGGTAGGTCTCCAAACGCATGTCCAAAGCGGGAGCGGGATCGCCCTCCACGAACGGCGAACTCGCGGCCAGCGCCGGCATGATGGGCAACAACAGACGTATCGCCGTGTGCAGGCGCCTGAATTCCCCCGCCGTGCGAAAGGGGAGATTCAGATGGGTGGACTGAAGATTCGTCCATCCGTGGCCCGCGCAGTTGAAGATGCGGTCGAACGCCCGGTAAATCTCCCGGTTGCCGTGAGGCCAGAGCTTGCCTTCCCGGGCGGGATTCATCCACGGATGCATCGCCGTGGGGAGCAGGCGGGCACTGGATGCCGCCAACAGTCCGTTGATATGATCGACTTCACCCTGGAACGACCGAGCAAGTCCGGCGAGGCGGGCGGCGGGTCGACCTGTCTTGAGTTCGATCAGATGCAGGGAAAGCTCGTTGGACCATTCCATCGACCCGCGGGGGACATCTTCGCGGATGCCGCCTGTGGCCGCCTCGATCAGGCGATCCGCCTCGGGCCTGACGGCCAGGGTTTCGGCGTCGACGATCATGTATTCCAACTCGACGCCGAATCGTTCGAACAATCCAAAGGCGGTTCTCATCTATTTGATGGAGCGCCCCTCCCGTTTGGCTTCGAGACGCGTCTCGAAGACCTGCATGATCCGGTCGTAGAGAAACTCCCGCATCATCTTGTCCTCGACGCCGCAATCGATGCTGGGGTTGTCGTTGATCTCGATGAGGCTGCATCGCCCGGTGATTTCCTTGATATCGACCCCATAGAGGCCGTTGCCGATGAGATTGGCCGCGCGCAACGCGGTTTTCACGATGCGTTGCGGCGCCATCTCCACGGGAATGGTCTTGAAGTCGCCGGTATGCTCGTCGCCGTTTTCCTCATTGTTGTAGATCTGCCAGTGACCTCGGGCCATGAAGTATTGGCAGGCGTACAGCGGCCGCTGATCGATGATGCCGATTCGCCAATCAAACTCGGTGGGCACGAACTCCTGAGCGATCAGCAGGTCGGATTCCTCGAGCAGTTTCTCAACGGTATTCAGATAGCTGGCGGCGTCGCCCACCTTGACGACGCCCAGCGAAAACGCCGAGTCGGGTTGCTTCAGGATCAGGGGATAGCCCAGCCGTAGCGGCACTTCGTCCACATTGTCCCGATGAATGATCTCCGTGCGCGGGGTGGGCAGGCGATGGCGGGCCAGCAATTCCGCTAGAAACACCTTGTTGGTGCATTTGACGATCGATTCCGGATCGTCGATGACCACCAGACCTTCCGCCTCGGCGCGCCGCGCGAACCGGTACGTGTAGTTGTTCACCGCCGTGGTCGTTCGGATGAACAACGCGTCGAATTCTGGCACCCTTCCGTAGTCCTCCTTGTCGATGAATTCCACGGAGAAGGACCGTTCCTCGGCCGCTTCCGCGAACTTTTCCAGCGCCTTGGCGTTGGACGGAGGCGTGGGTTCGTCCGGGTCCACCAGGATGGCGAGCGAATAGCGATCCGGCGTCTTGCGCGCCGGATGGGGTCGCGCCTTGGAGATGTAATCCCCGGCGAGCTCCATCACATGGGGTCGGTGGGCATCCGGGATGTCCTTGGACGAAATCGAGTTCAGACCTTCCAGCAGCCAGCCTTCGGGCCCGCGTTTGAAGTGGGCCCGGAGCAGCGGCACGGGGAAGAGATTGAAGATCTGCCGGGCCAACAAATCATAACGCTTCGCGACATTCCGGGAAAAATACACGGAAAGGGTGAAATCATCCTGCGCGATGTGGTGCAGCGTCTTTTGGATCAACTCCTCCAAGTCCCCGGAAACGGTTCGAATCAACGACTGAAACCGGATGTCCTGGATCGTGGAGATGCGCGGCATCGGTTTGTGTCCGCGCGCCTCGGCCAGGAGAGAGACATAGTAACCGAGGCTCTGGTAGGCGTAGGATCTGTGGATGTTGTAGACCTTGCAGTTCCGGAGGCTGGAATAGCCGGGCTCGGTCAGGTACGTGCGCGCCGAAACCACCTCCACTCCCGGAAGAGTGATGGGCCAGTTGTCGGGATTTTGAACGACGAAAAGGATCTGCGGCATGCACAGCCTCAGCGGGGGTGGACGATGAGGAGATTGGCGTCGTAGGTCAATACGCCCAGCAGGATGGCGTTGATCAACCGCGACATCGGCACCTCGTAGACCCGGCCTGGCGACACGGGGTTCTTCGCGTAGGGATCGGCGATCAGCACCGTCTGTTTCCGTTTGTGGTAGCCCTTCAGCACGACGAAGTGCCCCTGGGGCTCGCCGCCCACGTCATCCGGATCGTCGTTTTCCCCGGATTCCCGCGCCGCCCGGTAAAGAAACGTCGCGCTCAGGCCCGTGAGGATCGGGAGATGCTGGGTCAGGTAGCGACGGATCAAGGCGCTGGTCAAATCCTCGAAGCGGACCTCTCCACCCAGTTCGACGAAGTCGAGGCAGGCCTGGGTCGCCTGCCGGCGTTTGCCGCTCCGATGCCGCAGTTGCGCGCGGAGCTTTTCGGGAAGGTCGGCGGGATGCGGATGAAACCAGGTGGGATCGAAAATCCGCAGGTTGAACGTGTAGATGGTGGCCTGATACCCCCGTTGCAAAGCATGAACGCCCAGCTGCATTCCGAGCGTGCCGCCACCCTCCACGGTGGGCACCTCTTCAATGAGTTGCTCAACGGACAGTGGGTCTCCATGAAACGCATAAACCGCCTGAAGGCAGGTCGGCCCGCACGAACTGTCCGTGGGTTGGGCTTGCAGCGGCACGTGCAGCCTCAAATCAGCGTGTTTCGCGGGGCGCGGCATCGCGGTCAAAGTATCGGAAACGCAAGGGGTTGGCTACGCGGCAATGGCGGCGACATGGGTGGTGGAGGCGGGCGGGCCTGCCTGCCTCATCCTGGACTGAAACGACTTCTTGACTGTGTCCAAAAGATGTCTATGTCTGAGGCGTTGTCCGACCCGATTGAACTTCTCCGCAAACTCCGCGTTCCCATCACGGCCCAGCGGTTGGCCGTGATGCGGGCCGTATCGGGGCGGCCCCATGGCACGGCCGAGGCCATCGCGGGGGATGTCCGCGCCCAGATCGGCGCCATCTCGCGGCAGGCGGTTTACGACGCCCTTGGGATGTTGACCAAGCAGGGGCTCGTTCGGCGGATTCAGCCCGCTGGTTCGCCGGCCCTGTACGAGGTGCGGGTGGGTGACAACCACCACCATGTGATTTGTCGCATCTGCGGCAAAGCGGCCGATGTCGATTGCGCCGTCGGCAAGACACCTTGCCTGACAGCCGCCGACGCCGCGGGCTACGTGATCGACGAGGCGGAGGTGATCTACTGGGGGACATGTCCCAAATGTCTTGCCAGCACGTAACGAAGGGTTGAAACGCAGTCGAATTCCAGACACTCACCAAAACACAATGAGGAATCCCATGTTCGATACCATGACCCCACGAAACTCCCCCGCGACTCACGGGGCGGCTCGAAGACACACAATGCGATTCGTGAAAGGAACGACTTCCACCTGGCTTGTCACTTTGGCCCTCAACGGCTGGGTGGGGCTTGGTGGTGGCTCGGTGCTGGCTCAGTCGCCTTCGGATCCCAAGGCGGACTCACTTGCCAAATGCCCGGTGATGGGCGATTTGGCCGGGCCCAACCGACACACGGCCGCCGGTGCGATGTCCACTCAGGACTGGTGGCCGAATCAGCTGAACCTTCGGATCCTCCATCAGAATTCGGCCAAGGGGAATCCGTTGGGTGAAGAGTTCGATTACGCCAAGGAATTCAAGAAACTCGACTTGGAAGCCTTGAAGAAGGACCTCGCCGCGTTGATGACGACGTCCCAGGACTGGTGGCCGGCCGACTACGGGCACTATGGACCGCTTTTCATCCGGATGGCCTGGCACAGCGCGGGGACGTACCGGGTCGCGGACGGGCGTGGCGGCGCCTCGGACGGCACCCAGCGCTTCGCGCCGCTCAACAGTTGGCCCGACAACGCCAACCTCGACAAGGCGCGACGGCTCCTCTGGCCGATCAAGCAGAAGTACGGTCAGAAGATCTCCTGGGCCGACTTGATGGTTTTGACCGGGAATGTCGCGCTCGAGTCGATGGGGTTCAAGACCTTCGGTTTCGCGGGAGGTCGTGAGGATGTTTGGGAGCCCCAGGAGGACATCTACTGGGGGCCGGAGAGCAAATGGCTTGGCGACATGCGGTACACCGGCGACAGGAAGCTTGAGAATCCCCTCGCCGCCGTCCAGATGGGCTTGATCTACGTGAACCCCGAGGGGCCGAACGGCAAGCCGGACCCGCTCGCCGCGGCGAAGGACATCCGGGCGACGTTTGGACGCATGGCGATGAACGACGAGGAGACCGTGGCGCTGATCGCCGGCGGCCACACCTTCGGAAAAGCGCATGGCGCCGCGAGTCCGGAAGGACGGGTCGGTCCCGAGCCCGAGGGGGCCAGCCTCGAGGAACAAGGCCTCGGCTGGAAGAACACCCATGGAAAGGGCAACGCGGGCGACACCATCACCAGTGGGCTCGAAGGGGCCTGGACCAGCGCGCCCGCGAGGTGGTCGCACATGTATCTCTCCAACCTGTTCGCCTACGACTGGGAACTGGTGAAGAGCCCGGCCGGCGCCTCGCAATGGATCCCCAAGGACGGAGCGGGTCAGGGGACGGTGCCCGATGCCCACGACCGTGCGAAGAGCCATGCTCCGATCATGTTCACGACCGACCTCGCGCTGAAGATGGATCCGGCCTACGGAAAGATCGCGAAGCGATTCTTCGAAAACCCGAAGGAGTTCCAAGTGGCCTTCGCGAAGGCGTGGTACAAGCTGACGCACCGTGACCTGGGGCCTGTCTCGCGGTGCCTCGGCCCGCTGGTTCCCGAGGCGCAACTGTGGCAAGACCCCGTGCCCGGCGGTGGATCATCCGTTGATCGGGGCGGCCGACATCGCGTCCCTCAAGGCCAAGATCCTGGCCTCCCAATTGTCGGTATCGGAACTGGTTTCGACCGCCTGGGCTTCGGCGTCCACGTTCCGCGGGAGCGACAATCGGGGTGGCGCCAACGGCGCCCGCATCCGTCTCGCGCCGCAGAAGGATTGGGAAGTCAACAAACCGGCGGAACTCGCCAAGGTCTTGCAGGCGCTGGAGAAGATCCAAAAGGACTTCAATGGCTCGCAGGCCGGCGGCAAGAAGGTCTCGCTGGCCGATCTGATCGTGCTGGGCGGATGCGCCGCCATTGAGGACGCGGCGAAAAAGGCCGGGCACGACGTCGTGATTCCGTTCTCGCCGGGACGCACCGATGCGACGCAGGAAATGACCGACGTGGAGTCCTTCGCGGTCCTCGAACCGACGACGGATGGCTTCCGCAACTACCTGGGTCGCGAACTCGACCGGCCGGCGCCCGAAACATGGGTCGACCGAGCCCAACTCCTCACGCTCACGGCCCCTGAGATGACGGTTCTCGTCGGCGGCTTGCGCGTCCTGAAGACGAACGTCGGGTCCCCCGAATGGGGTGTCCTCACCCGGCGACCCGGGACCTTGAGCAACGACTACTTCGTGAACCTTCTGGACATGGGCACGGAATGGAAGAAGTCAGCCACCTGCGAGCACTGCTTCGAGGGTCGCAACCGCAAGTCGGGCGATGTCAAGTGGACGGCCACCTCCGTCGATCTCGTGATCGGTTCGAATTCGCAACTTCGAGCCATCGCGGAAGCCTACGCCAGCGCCGACGCGTCGAAGAAGTTCGTCCAGGACTTCGCGGCCGCCTGGACCAAGGTGATGAACCTGGATCGGTTCGACCTCGCGGCGAAGTGAGTTCGGAGGATTGATCGAGCGGATAAGGGTCGGCAAACGAAGGGGCGTCTTGGCGGTGTCGGCGGGAAGCAATGGATTCCCGCCACCCGTGCAAGACGCCTCTCCCTGTTTAACGGACACCCGGAAGCACCGATCGCCGGATCCGTGACCGTGTGGGTCATCAGACATGTCGGTCTGTGAAGGCTTCCAGCCAGGCAGAACAACTCCCCATTCAACCTCGGCGAATACAAGTGGTCCTCATGGAGGAACGCCGTCGGGGTGACGCTCAAGACCCGGCGGGTTTGTTCGGGATCCGCGCGACCCGCTCCTCCCAGTACCGCCGACTTTCCAGTCGGCATCATCGCTTGGACCGCCAGAACCAAACCGTGCCGGCCGCCCCGCGGATAGCCGCCGCCAGGAAATTGACCTGCGGACCGATGCTCCAGAGCCAGGCGCCCAGGAGCGAGCCGGAGGTCACGGCGCAGTCGCGGATCAGGTAGTAGGCCCCATACGTCCGGGCCCGGAATTCCGACGGCGCCAGGGTGATGATCAGAGATTTCCGCGCGGGTTCGCCGAACTCTTTCAATCCGCGAACGACAAACGCCAGGGCCAGCCATCCGAAACTGTCCGCCCAGAGGAGAGTTAGCGGAAAGACGGTGAAGAACACGAACGTGGCGAGGATGAAGGGCCTCAGGCCGTGACGGTCGGCGAGGTGGGCGACCGGGATTTCACGGGAATGGGGTCGTCCCACGCGGCTTGCTGGACTTCCCGGGCGGGGCTAAGTGTGGGGCATGAGCCAGGGGAAGTGGACTTCGGTTTTCGCGGCCCTTTGGGTTTCCGGTTGCGAGGATCCCGGGCGCCGCGCCGCTCCGGAGGCACCGGATTATCGGCAAGCCAGGGAGACCATGATCCGGGAGCAACTGGACGGTCCCGGGCGAGGCATCACCAACGCGAATGTGCTGCGCGCCATCGCGGAGGTGCCCCGGCACGAATTGGTTCCCGCCAAATGGCGTTCCCAGGCCTATGAGGATCATCCCCTGCCGATCGGGCACGGGCAGACGATCTCGCAGCCCTATATCGTCGCGTTCATGACCCAGGCGCTGGATCCGCTGCCCACGGATCGCGTGCTCGAAATCGGCACCGGGTCGGGCTACCAGGCGGCGGTCCTGGGGCGGTTGGTGAAGGAGGTTTACACCATTGAAATCGTCGAAAAACTCGCCCGCCGGGCCGCGGCGGATCTTCGGCGACTCGGTCACACGAACGTGACGGTCCGCGCCGGCGACGGCCACTTGGGCTGGCCTGAGAAAGCGCCGTTCGACGCGATCATCGTCACCTGCGCGCCGACCTCGATCCCCCAGCCCCTCGTCGACCAACTTCGGGAGGGGGGCCGGCTGATCATCCCGGTCGGCGATGGCGCCTTCGGCCAGGACCTGTACCTGCTCACCAAGAAGGGGGGCAGGGTCGAACGGGAGGCGGTGCTTCCCGTTCGGTTCGTGCCGATGGTCAAGACCGCCCAGGCCCCGGAATCGGACCCGTGATTGGTGGTGCGCGCGCCGCGCCTTCCAGCGGATCCCGCGGGCAAGCAGGCTGTCGTCTACGGGACGGGTTCGACGGCGATCGGAATCGCGGTAGCTCCGGCAGTCGAACCCGCGGCTCCCCCGGTCATCAGAACCGGACGAAGCAAGCCGTCCGGGTCGTAGTTGATCCGGTCGATGGCGACCCGTCGCGAACCCCGATAGGGGCCATCGCCGGTCTGGTTCTCCCAGCGATGATAGACGATCATCCATTCGCCCGAGCCAGGCTCTTGGAGTTCATCGGGGATCCTGAACCAGAGTTGCGTCAATAGTCGGGGTCGGACGCCGTTCCTCTTTCGACGGGGCCAGGCCAAGAGATCGCCGAACTGACTCGGCGTGCCGCCCTGACTCGGCGGCCGCCTAGCTCCCGCTGATCTTCCAGAGCTTGCCGTCGCTGCGGATGAAGAGGGCGTTTCCGGAGATGGCGGGGGTGCCGAGGATCGTTTCGCCCAGTTCCATCTCGCTGATGAGTTCGCCCTCGGGCGCGCGGGTGTCGACGACCTGGAGCATTCCCTTTTCGTTCGTGGCGTAGATGAAGGGGCCGGCCGCCACCGGGGAACTGGAGAAGGGACCTTTGAGCCGCAGCTGCCAAAGACGTTTGCCGTCGCGAACATCGCCGGCCGTGAGGACGCCGGCGTCGTTGAGGGTGTAGAGGCGGTCGCCGATGACCGTCGGGCTGGAGGTCCCGGGGCGGAGATTGCCGGCGCGCCAGAGTTGGGTGGGGGCTTCGCCGGGCGCGCCTGGCTTCAGGGCGGTGATGCCGAACGACGGGACGAAGATCACGCCGCCGCCGGCGGCGGAGGAAGGAGTGGAGGATGCGCCCTCCGGGTAATTCCAGAGTTCCTTGCCTGATCGAGGATCCACGGCGAGCAGACCCTGGGTGGATTGGAGGAGGACGGCCGGCCGGCCGGTGGAGGGGTCCGTATGGACGATCGGCGAAGTCCAGTTGGCGCGTTTGGGGCGATCGAGCTTCCAGCGGTTGATCCCGGTGCCGGCGTCGATGCCGAGAGCGAGCGATTGGCTGTCGTTTTCGAGTTGGGCGACCACGGTGCCGTCGGCGACGACGAGGGACGACGACATGCCGAGGGAGTTGCTGGCGTTCGGATAGTCGAGTCCGAGGCCGCGGAGCCAGAGAAGGTTGCCTTCGAGATCCAGGGCGATGAGGTCGCTGGACGAAAACAGGGCGAAAACCCGGTGGCCGTCGGTGGCGGGGCTGTTGGCGGCCACGTTGGTCTTCTCATGGCACATCGTGCGGCCGGTGGCGGAGAACTGGCGTTCCCAGAGCTTCACGCCGTCGGTGGCGCGGAAGCAGAACACGTGAAGGCGGGCCTGCTTGGGGCCGCTGGCGCAGGTGACGAAGACCCGGTCGCCCACGATGATGGGCGACGACAGGCCGCGTCCTGGCAGCGGGAGTTCCCAGGTGATGTGCTTGCGTGGTTCGAGGGCCGTGGGCAGGACGGCATCCGGAACGGAGCCCGAACCGTCGGGACCGCGGAACTGGGTCCAGTCGGCGGACGCGGACGTGGAAACGGCCGAGACGGCGACGGCGAAAAGAGCGAGTCGAGCCGCCAGGGAAAGGGAGGAGCGTTTCATGCGGGGCGAAGTCTAGAGGAGGCCGTCGACGTTGATTCCGGCGGGGGTGGAGCGGATGACGCGGCCGGAGGGATCGGTGATGCGGATCTGGAACTCCCATTCGATGGTCCAGTCCTCCTTCTGTTCGTTCTGGGTGAGCTTGACGAGGAGCGTGTTGCGGCCGGGGCGGAGCTGGATGGGGAGGCGGTACTGATCGAGCTCGGCGCCGCGGTGGTACTCGTCGCGGCCGAAGAGAAAGTCACCGTTGTACCAGACCTTCCAGCCGTTCTTGCTGCCGAGGCGGATTTCGGCGGCGCGGGGGGCGTCGCTGTGGAATTCGGTGAAGGCATAGCCGGCGACTTCCTTGAGGGGAGCGAAGGCCTTGTTGAAGTCGACCATGCCCATCTCGTGGGCCGATTCGAAATCCTTCCAGCGGACCTTCCCTTCCTTGCCGTCGTATTCGGCGTCGAACTTCAGCTCGGATTCGGGGGCGAAGGCCTTCTCGAACCCGGCGCCGCCTGTGTTGTCGAAGGGCGCGATGACCTTCCAGTTCACGAGAAACCCGAGTTGATGAACGAGATCGACGGGGCGCCCGAGGTCTTTCAGGGGTTGGGTGAGAGCCTCGATCTGGTCGGCATCGCGGGCGAAGACGAGGGCCTGCTGGAAAAGGACCGAAGCGGCGTCCTCGCGGCCGGCGGCCTGGGTCGTGGCGGCGCGATCGATGAGGCGTTGGACGGCTTCCCGACGAAGTTCGGTGGACGGATCGTCGACGAGGCCGGGGAGCAGGGCTTCGGCGGTGGTGGCGTCGCCGCGGGCGATGAGATCGAAGGCGAGGCGGCGGGCGCGGGGATCGTGGGAGGTGTTGAGGAGGAATTCCGCGAGGTCCGGAAGGGGAAGGGGCGCCCCGGATTTCAGCGTGCGATCGGTGATGGTGTCGGCGGCGGCGAAGAGCCAATTGCGGGCGAGATCGTTGGCGCCGTTCATGGCCGAGAGGAGCGCGGGAAGGTGGGAGGCGTCGGAGCGGCTGAGTTCCGCCCAGGCGGCGGTGGCCGTGACGTTGCCGCGACCTTCGGGGGCGACATTCCGGAGGGCCGCCAGGGAGGATGCCAGGTCGGCGGCCTGGAGGGCTGGGGCGGCGCAACAGGCCAGGAGAACGGGGACGAGGGCGCCGACGGACCGGATGTTGGCGGCCGGGGTCGGGCCTCGGCCATTCAGGGCGGGGGACGGGCGATCACTGTTCATACGCGGCATCGAGCTTCTGGATACGATCGAACACGGGGGAGCCGGGGGGGGTGCGGGCCTTGACCTGCTGGAAGCGTTCACGAGCGGCGGCGTGATCCTTGAGGTTGAGGAGCACGATGTAGTCGAGCTCGATCCAGCCGAGGCGGGGATCCTGGACCTGCTTGCCCCAGGTCTTGAGCCACTTGCCGAGTTCCTCGGCGCCCTGGGACTGGGACTGGGTGAGCGAGGATTCGAGGAAAGGCGGCAGACCGGGGAGGCTTTCGGCGGAGAAAGTGCTGACAACTTCCGTCGGCACGACGTACTCCTGATCGGAACCGGACCGCGACGTCCGCTTGTAGAAGCCGACGAGCTCCATGAAGAGGTAGACGCCAACGAGGGCGATGAATATGGCGATGAGGGCCTTCATTCAGTCGGATTCGGGTCGATCGGGAATACGTTCGATGCGGGCGCCCAGCCGGCGCAATTTCTCGTCCATGCGATCATAACCGCGGTCGAGATGGTAGACCCGTTTTACGGTGGTGGCGCCTTCGGCGGCGAGGCCGGCGAGGACGAGAGCCGCGGAGGCCCTGAGATCGCTGGCCATGATCTGGGCTCCGCTGAGGGGGCGCCCGCCCTTCACGATGGCGCTGGGACCTTCGATGCTGATGTCGGCCCCGAGGCGGCAGAGTTCGGGAACGTGCATGAAACGCGCCTCGAAGATGCGCTCCGTGATGACGGAAATCCCGGGGACGAGGAGCATGAGGACCATCATCTGGGCCTGAACATCCGTGGGAAACCCCGAGTACGGCTGGGTGGTGATGTCGACGGGCCGGAGGCGGGAGCGTCCGCGGGAAACCACCAGGTTCGGTCCCTGACGCTCGGCTTGGACCCCGGCTTCGCGAAGTTTGTCGAGGACGGCTCCGAGGTGGTCGGGGCGCGCGTTCCGGAGGGTGATTTCGCCCCGGGTCACGGCGGCCGCGACGGCGAAGGTGGCGGCTTCGATGCGGTCGGGGATGACCTCATGAACGGCTCCGTGGAGTTTTTTGACGCCGGTGACGGTGATGGTGGGGCCGCCGACTCCCTGGATCTTGGCGCCCATGGCGGTGAGGAAGTTCGCGACGTCGATGACCTCGGGCTCGCACGCGGCGCTCTCGATGAGGGTGGTGCCTTCGGCGAGGGCGGCGGCCATCATGATGTTCGCGGTGCCGAGGACGGTGGGACCGACGCGTCCGCCGAGGAAGACCTCGGTGCCCTGGAGGCGTTTGGCTTCGCCGAGGACATAGCCGCCGCGGATGGTGAATCTGGCGCCGAGCGCTCGGAGACCCTTGAGGTGCAGGTCGATCGGGCGCGCCCCGATGATGCATCCGCCGGGGAGCGAGACGCGGGCCTTGCCGAGCCGGCCCATGAGCGGACCGAGGATGCAGATGGAAGCCCTCATTTTCCGGATGAGGTCGTATTTGCCGACCTCCTGGATCTTGCGGGCGTGGATGGTGACGGAATCGTCGGCGAAAGTGACCTCGGCTCCCAGCGAACGGAGGATGTCGCCCATGAACCGGACGTCGCTGAGGTTCGGGATCCCGCGAAGGGTGCAGGGTTCGTTGGTCAGCAGGGCGGCGGCCATGAGGGGCAGCGTGGCGTTCTTGCTGCCGCTGATGGTGACTTCGCCGTGAAGCGGACGTCCGCCCTTGATGAGGAATGCATCCATGTTGCCGGGCGCTAGGGTGCTCGGGTGCGCGGGCGCCCGCAGCCGAAATCGCTCATGAATTCTCGGATGAAACGGCGGGAGCGGGCGATTCTGCGACCAGGAACCGATCGCGCCCGGAAGGGTCCCGGTGGATCTCCGGAGTCTGCCAGCCGGCGGCGGTCAGCAGTGGGATGATTTCGGGAGCCTGGTCGTCACCGAACTCGAGCATGAGGGCGCCCCCGGCGCGCAACCGGCCGCGCAGGCTGATGGCGAGCCTGCGGTAGAACTCGAGTCCGTCGTTCCCTCCATCGAGCGCGAGTTTGGGATCGTGGTCGCGGACTTCGGGTTGGAGCGTGGCGATTTCGGCGGTCGGGATGTAGGGGGGATTGCCGACCACCAGGTGGAACCGGCGGTCCGCTGGGAATCCTTCCGCGCCGTCGGACTGGATGAACTCGATCCGGTCGGCGACTCCATGACGGGCGGCATTTCGGCGGGCGACGTCGAGGCTGGCGGGGGAGACGTCGAGGGCCGTGACGCGGGCGCTGGGATGGTGATGGGCGATGGCGATGGCGAGGCAGCCGGAACCGGTTCCCCAATCGAGGACGAGGGGGTGGCTTTCCGGCGGGGAGGGGGAACGACGGGCCAGCCAGGTCCAGGCGTGTTCGGCGAGCCACTCGGTTTCCGGGCGGGGGACGAGGACATCCCCTGAGACCTCGAGTTCGAGGCCGCAGAACGACGTGGATCCGAGGATGTGTTGGAGGGGGACGCGCCGGCCGCGGCGCTGAATGGCTTCGCGGGCGGAATCGAGCACCTCGGGCGCGAGGGTCCGATCGAACCGGAGGTACAACTGAAGGCGCGGAATGCGAAGGGCGTGGGCGAGGATGAGTTCGACCTGGAGTCGTGGGGATTCGACGCCGCGGGATTCCAGGAAGGTGGTGCCGCGTTGGATCACCTCGAGAAGAAGCACGCGGGGCAACTATCACTTGCTGGCCCCCGGCGGCAAACCTAACCTGCCTGCATGCGATTTCGCCCCGCCTGGAGCGGGTTCCTTGTGGCCGGCTGTCTGGCGGCCTCGATGGCGGCCCGGTTGGATGCTCAAACCCTCGACCCCGCCGTGGTGGGTGAGCGAATCCTCAGGCTCACGGCCGCGGTGGAGTCGCTGGAACTTTCCATGGCGAGCCAGAAACGTCAGATCGACGCGCTGGGCAACGAATTGTACCGCCTGCGCGACGACATGTCCCGGCAGGGCGACCTGTTGCGACAGAGCAGCAGCCAGCGGCCCTGGGGCGACGACATGAAGCGTTTGGCGGACGCGATCAGCGAGGTGGACCGCAAACGGGCGGCGGACGGGGAACAGGTGGTGAAGGTGTTGAACGAACTGAAGCGGGCGGTGTCGGCCTCGACCGAGATCCCAAAGACCTCGAAGGCGGCGGCCGGCGGCGATTCCCGTGGGGGCGGGGGGCGCGGCGCGGGCACTCGGGTCGCCGAAGGCGGCGAGGACAGGACCGCGGAGAAAGGGCCGGACAAGGCCTTGGAATACGTCCTGGAGAAGGGGCAATTGGTCTACGACGTGGTCGTGAGTTTCAACGAGGAAGCGAAGAAGCAGGGATACCAGACCCTCTCGGTTTCCGAGGTCCTGAAATTCAACAACATCAAGGACGACCGGCGGATCCGGGCGGGGACCAAGATCCTCCTTCCGGTGATTCCGGTGCGCTGACCCGGCTTATGGTTCGCTGGCTGCGACGTGTTCATCTGCATCTGGGGGTGTTCTTCGCCCCTCTGCTGCTCTTCTTTGTTCTCACGGGGTGGTACCAGACGGTGACTCCCGACCGCCGTAAAGGCGTGGCGGATTCCGACGACTGGCTCAGCCGGTTGAACCGGGTTCATGTGGAGCAGTACTATCCGACGAAGTCGGCGGAGGGCTACTCGACCCGTGGGTTCACGGCGCTGGTGGTGGTGATGTCGGTGGCGCTGGCGGCGACCACGCTGCTGGGAGTCGTCCTCGCGTTTCAGGTGATGAAGAAACGAGGGTTGGTCTGGCTTTCATTGGGCATGGGCTTTATCGTCCCAGCCGTTTTCCTGTGGCTGGGTCAGAAGCACTAGGCGAGGACTGGGGCGCGATCGGGAGGGTGGTCGCCCTTCTGGCCTTCGCGCTTGGCTTGGTCGTGCAGGTGGCTTTCACCCGCTACCGGCTGGGACGGCACGAGGTCGAGGTGCTCCTTTTTGGCAAAGTGATTCGCAAGGTGATGCTGGGCAACATCGACGACGTGATGGTGGGAGCCCGGTTTCCCGCGGAGCTTTGGGTGAATCCGGGCTTTTTTCGCGGGCGATTCATGACCATCCGGCGAAAGCGCGGGTTTTTCCGGTACATGACCATCACGCCGCCCAACCCCTCTGAATTCAGGTCGAACGTGTATTACGCGCTCGGCTGGAATCCGAAGGAGTGAGTAGTGACTGTGGCTCAGGGAGCGGGGGTCGCGGATGCCGCCTTTTCGAGATCCGCCAGCCGCCGCCGGACCTCGACCACCTCGCGATGGACGGACCGAAGCAGTTCGTTGGTGGTCACGACCTCGTCGCGTGAGGCCCGGAGCATCAAGTCCTCGATCGTCGACCCGTGGACTTCCTTCACGCTGGTCGAGCCCTTCCCGGAGCTGACCTCCTCCGCGAGTTTTTGTTCCAGTCGGTCCAGAGCGGCCAGGCATTGCTCGTGCGTGGCCTTCATGAGCCTGGGGTCGGTCGAATCGGGGATCTTCTCGGACGCCTCACCGGAGCCTCCCTGGACGGCCAACCAGAGCGCTTCCGGGATTTCGCCGTCCAGAAAATCGACGCGGCCCTTGGCCGTGGGGGTCACCTTGAGGCGGTGAATCTCGGAGAGAATCGCGCCCATGAGGCTGAAGTGGGTCGCCTGGGCCGCTTCCTCGCTTCCGACTTCCACCGACTTGAAGCCTTCCGCGTTCTTGATGGCCGCGTAGGCGAGTCGACCGTCCTCGCTTCGGCCGGGCATCCATTTTCCGGAGTCCGCCAAACATGCCCGCGCACCTCGGACGGCTTCCAGTTTCAGTTCGCTGGTCAGGACGCCGAGTTGGACCGGTTGGGGTTCGGCGTCGTCAGGATCGGGCTCTTTCGCTGGCGAAGCGGGAATTGCAACCGCCGGAACGGCGGCCGCGACCTTGGGAGCCTTGGTGGCTGTCGGAGCCGGCGGAGCCGATGGGATGGCCGGGATCTTTGGGACCGCCGGAACAGCGGGGGCGGTTGGGGCGGCTTTGGGAGCCGCTGGAGTCGCCGGAGCCGCTGGAGCGGCCGGCGTCGGGGCGGCCGAAGCGGCGGGAGTCGGTTTTGTGGCCAGCTTCACCGGTGGGGTCTTGGGTGGATCCGCTGGCGGTTTGGGGGCCTTCGGAGCGGCTTCGGCGGGTTTTTGGGCCGCGCCGGCGTGGCCGTGGATCGATTCGCTGGCCCGCGCCTTCGGAGGTTCTGGCGGAAGGGGCGGGGGAGCGGTCTTCTTTTTCGCGGTCGCCGTTTCCTTCTCCGCCGGGACGGCTGTCGCGCCGCTGGTCTTTTTGCCCGCCGGGACCTCGGGCTTGGGCTCCGGTTTGGCCGCCTCAGGTTTGGTTTTGGGGACGGTGAGCTGGGTCCGGCAGCTCGGGCAGGCCAGCTTGCGTCCGGAATCCTTGGAGTCCACGACGATGGGTTGGCCGCAGGTGGAGCACTTGAATTTGAGGTCGCTCATAAGAACCGAGGTGGAATACGCGATGGGGCGAACAGGAACTGATCTGTTGGGCGGTGGGTTCGGGCCGACCGTAGCACCGGGGGGCGCGGAGGGAAAGCCAGGTTACCGGCCCGTCCGGATGAACAACCACGGAACACGCCGAACACACGGAAGAGAAACCGGAAACGGCCCGAGGATTGCGGGCCTTGGGGGCCGGCGGACCGTCGGGTTCGGCAAATCCCTCCCTGACGGACGCACCGAGGCGCGGAGGATCAGGATTCCAGTTCCCGTTGTTGATCCGAGTGATCTCCTGGGGCATCCACGCTTCGCCGAGATTCAGCCGGTAGCCCACCCATCGCATTCCCTCGTTCGTCTCTGTGTCTTCGAGCCTCCGTGAGAGCCTTCTGGCTTCATCCGACGCCACTGGCGGCCCATCCGGCCGAACACATCTCCCTTCCCTTTTCCGTGTGCTCGGTGTGCTCCGTGGTGGTCATAAAAGGCCTGTTCCAATTCGTCAGTGTGCGTGGTCTTGCCGGAAAGCGCGGCGGAACTGGCTTTGAAGACCTCCTCGTGGAGCGAGCGGCCGTGGGCGTCGATAGTGACGACCGCGGGGAAGTTCTCGACTTCGAGTTCCCAGATGGCCTCGGGCGAGCCGAATTTCTCCAGGAAATAGACGTTCCGCACCTTCTTCACGCATTCGGCGAGCACTTGGGCGGCGCCGCCGACGGCGTGGATGTAGACGCAGCCGTGTTCTTTGCAGGCCATCTGGGTTTTGGGGCCCATGCCTCCTTTTCCGATGACTCCTCGGATCCCGTGGTCGCGGATGATCCGCCATTGGTACGGCTCCTCGCGCGTGCTGGTGGTCGGGCCCGCGGCGACGACTTTCCAGGCGCCTTCCGCGTCGCGGATCACGACCGGTCCGCAATGGTAGATGATGCCGCCGCCGAGTTGGACGCCTTCGGGGAGGGCGCCGCCTTCGTGGAGGTACTTGTGAACGGCGTCGCGGCCGGTGTGGACGATGCCGGAGATGCCGACTTCATCGCCGACCTTGAGGGCGCGCACGGCGGCCACGGTGAGCGGGGTGGTGAGGGGGATCATGGATGGATAGGGGAAACGATTTGGAATCAGTAGAGCCATCCCTGGATGGCGCCGGAGGCGTCGAGGGTTGCGCCCTGGCGGCGGTACGCCCAGCACATGTAACTGACGCTGACGAAATACGACGCGGGCACCCGGTTGGCGGTGACGATCTTGCAACCGAGGAGGGTGGTCTTCCCGCCGAAGCCCATGGGTCCGATGCCCAGATCGTTCGAGGTCTTCACAATCTCCTGCTCGAGCGCGGCGAGTTCCGGCACGGGATTGACGTCGTCGAGGCGGCGCAGGAACTGGGTTTTGGACCATTCGTAGCCGGTGGCGCGATCCCCGCCGATGCACACCCCGAGGATGCCGGGGCCGCAACCCTTGCCCTGGGCTTGGAGGACGGCGTCCAGGATGACGCTTCGGCATCCGTTCAGGTCGCGATTGGCGCCCAGACTTTCCTCCGGAAGCGAGTATTGGGCGCCGACGTTTTCGCAGCCGCCGCCCTTGAGGACGAGGCGAACCTGGATTTCCTCGGATCGATGCTGGTGGAAGTGCAGGGTCGGCGCGCCTGGACCGCAGTTGGTGCCGTCATTCTTGCCCGTGAGGGAGTCGACGGAGTTTTGCCGGAGATACCCTTTCTTGGTCGCCTCGCGGACCGCTTCTCGGGCGGTCTCGGCGAAGGCGATTTGGTCCAGACCGACCGGGGCGTCGACGTAGAAGAGGACGCTTCCGGTGTCCTGGCAGAGGGGTTGGGACTTTCGGCGGGCGAGGTCGATGTTGCGTTCGATGATCTTCATCGCCGACTCGGCGATGGTGCCCTTCTTCTCGTTTTCGAGGGAACCCAGGATGGCTCGATGGACGTCCTCGGGGACTTCGGCGGACGATCGGCGGATCAGTTCGATCAGGGATTCCAGCAGCGAATGCATGGTGAAAACGCTACGGCGGAGGGGGAGTGTGTCAACTCGGGTGGTGCCTGGGCTATGACGATGGCGTGGACAGGTCCGGGTCGGTCGGCCAAAGGTTTGGGCATGGGTCGCAAACAAGGTGGCGGGAAGCACGAATTCGACGTGGTGGTGCTGGGCGGCGGAAGCCGCCGGGTACGCGGCGGCTCCGGACCACGGCGCGGGCGGGCCCCAAGACCGCGCGTGATCGAAGACGCTCGGGGTGAGGCCCGCCCGCGCCGTGGTTTGGGCCGCCGCGTACCCGGCGCTTCCGCCGCCCAGCACCACCACGTCGAGTCCGTGCCCCCCGCCACCTTGTTTGCGACCCATGCCCAAACCTTTGGCCGACCGACCCGGACCTGTCCACGCCATCGTCACAGCCCAGGCACCACCCGAGTTGACACACTCCCCTCCCGCCCAGTAGCGTTTTCACCATGCATTCGCTGCTGGAATCCCTGATCGAACTGATCCCGCCGATCGTCCGCCGAAGTCCCAGAGGAAATCCATCGAGCCATCCTGGGTTCCCTCGAAAACGAGAAGAAGGGCACCATCGGCGAGTCGGCGATGAAGATCATCGAACGCAACATCGACCTCGCCATCAGAAAGTCCCAACCCCTCTTGCCAGGACACCGGAAGCGTCCTCTTCTACGTCGACGCCCCGGTCGGTCTGGACCAAATCGCCTTCGCCGAGACCGCCCGAGAAGCGGTCCGCGAGGCGACCAAGAAAGGGTATCTCCGGCAAAACTCCGTCGACTCCCTCACGGGCAAGAATGACGGCACCAACTGCGGTCCGGCGCGCCGACGCTGCGCGCCCGCGAGCATCGGTCAAAAAAAATCCAGGTTCGCCTCGTCCTCAAGGGCGGCGACTGCCCCAACCCTGGAAAATCTTCGTCGATATTTTGGCAACTCCTTGCGACACCCCTTAGGCGGGAATGCCGAAGCGTCATCCTATACAAAATCCTCCAAGCCCCGGGAAAAGCTGCGGCACCCCCCCCCCCCCTCTGAGCGTCGGAGGACACCCCCCCTCTGGTCCCAAACCCAGTTTCTGCGCCTCCACGACGACGTCAATCCCGTGCCGGACTCGCCGCACACAAACAGGATATTAAAATCCTCGAACGATGCGGGCGTTTTTTTTATGGGCTTCGGCGGGGAGAAGCCCTCCTCGGGCCCCGTCCCTGCCGCCAACAGGGTGCCCGCGTCTCAGTTCTCAGCGTCAGCCCCCCATGTAGCTGGAGCGAACCGCAGCCAGGGCGC
>CALNYA010000056.1:0-180754 GCA_942490575.1 uncultured Verrucomicrobiota bacterium | reverse complement strand
CGGTACCAGATAGCCGGTCCGGCCGTTGATGCAGACTTCGTTGGCGCCGTCGCAGTCGTAGGCGACGACCGGTCAGGCGGCCGCGAGGGCCTGCGGGAAGCGCCCGCGCCAGGCCTTCGCGTCGGGACAGGTGGACGAGCATGTCCATGATCCCGACGTACTGGGCGACCTCGGCCGGGGGAACCAAGCCGGTGAAGATGAACTAGCGGGAGAGGTGGCGCCGCAGGATCTCGTGCTCGAGGGCTTTGCGGTTTTCGCCGTCCACGACCAGGAGGAACCGGACCCGTGGAAGGTCGCGGACGAGGTCGGGAGCGACGGCGATGAGGTCCTCGTGGCCCTTGTTGTCGAAGAGGCGGGCGACCTTGCCCACCACGAAATCCTGGGGGGACAAGCCGAGGCGCGCGCGGAGACCGGGGTTGTCACCGGCGCGGAGGAAGGGATCGAGGTCGAAGCCGCTGACGATGCGGGTGAATTGGTGGGGGTGACCGATGCCGGCCGCGTGGTACTGGCGGGCCATGGCGTTGGCGACGACGACGAAGTGGGTGGTGAGATGTCCGGCGATGCGTTCGGCGGTCCGGAAAAAAGTGTTGGCGGCGGATCCCTGGAATGGGCCGAACGAGGGGCCGTGGATGGTGTGGAGGACCAGGGGGACGCGGGCGGCGCGGGCGGCGAGGCGTCCCACGATGCCGGCCTTTCCGCTGTGGGTATGGACGATGTCGGGTTGACGTCGGCGCAGTTGGGCGGTGAGGGAGACCCAGGCGCGGAAGTCGAGCACGGGGCGGACCCAGGGGGCGGACGAGGGAGGGAACGAGTGTGAGGAGATCCGGGGTGCCGGCGAATTGGGATTCGAGCGAACCTTCGGGCCCCGTGGTGGGCCCTTTGGTGGTCATGCTTCCACGCCCGGGAGGCGGTGGAGTCCGAGCACGGAGGCGACCGTGTTCTCCTGGGCGCCACCCACGACAAGGCGGGTGATGACGTGGGTGACCCGCATGGGGCGATGCGCCCGCGGAGGACGCGGGACCGGCGGGATCAGCCGCCAGTCTTGCCCGCTGCGATGGCGTCGAGTCGCTGTTGGGCGGTCCGAGCCTCGGGGCTGCCGGTGGTTGCGGTTTCGAGAAAGCGCCGGTAGTGGCGGCGGGCTTCGGCGGCGCGACCGCGCTGGAAGTCGATTTCGCCGAGGTGGTAGTAAACCGACTCCATTTTCGGGGCGGTTTCGAGGAGCTTCAGGTAGTCCCGCTCGGCCTCGTCGAGGCGATTGAGCTGGGTCAGGGCGATGGCCCGATTGACGAGGGCGGGGATGAAGTCGGGTTTGTCGGCGAGCACGGTGTTGAGTGTTTTGACCGCTTCGTTGACGGCGCCCATCTGCATTTGGAGGGCGCTTTTGGTGATGAGAGGGCGGGGGTCGCCCGGAAGTCGGGCGGCGAGCCTTTCCGTGGAAGCGAGCGCCAAATTCGTCTGGTTGGCGGCGATATAGATGTCGGTCAGCGTCTGAATCAGTTCCTGGCGCTCGGGAAATCGGCGCTCGGCGTCGAGGAGGATGCCCTGGGCCTTCTCGAAGTCGCCGCGCCGGAAGTGGAAGCACGCCTCGAGGCCGAAGAGGTCGGTGGACTGGGATAGCGTGAGTTCCATACCCAGGTTTCGGGTTTCGCCGACGATCTGAAAGGACGTGCCCGGGGAAATTGGCGTTCAGCGACGCGTTGGCGAGCCACATCCGGGTTTCCAGCGAGCCCGGCTGCAACTCGATGGCGCGGGCGAACTGGGCGGCGGCCTGGCGATGGAGGTTGCCGTCGGCGAAGACGCGACCGAGTTGAAAACAGAACGACGGTTCGTCGACGGGACCGCAGATGGCGAGGAAGGTGGGGAGGTCGCGGAACCGCCCGATCTGATCCGACAACTCCTCGCTCAGCGTGATCGGGTCGCGACGTCCCGCGCGGAGGTTTTCATTGAACCGGACGTTGATGGCGGCGGAGATGTTTTCCGGGTTCAACTCCTTGGCGGCTTCGAAGAACCGGCCGGCGTCATCGATGCGATTTCGGCGCTGGAGGGCCACGCCCCAGGTGTTGAGGGCGCGAGCGAGGTGGGCGCCGATGAACGGGGTGTTGCTCACCCGCAATTCACGGAGGCGGGCGTCGACGGGATTGTCGACGTACTGCTCCCGGACCTTGGTCCAGTGCTGGTGGACGGCCTCGAATTGGGCGTCGGCCAGGGCTGGGGCGAGGAAGCTGTTCGTGGACTGCCGGTCGAAGGCGTAGATCGTGTTGGTGGGGACGAGGTGGAAGATTTCGAAATAGTACCCGAAGCTGGGGTGGAGGTAGAAAAGCCGGTTCGAGACGGTCAGGGCGGCCATCTGCCGGAGGACGACATCGTCGCCCAACGGATCGCTCAGCCGTTCGATGGCGAGCGCGGGCCAGCGGGTGCCGTATCGGAGTTCGTGGTGCCGCTGGTAGACGTGGCGGCGGGTGTAGAGAGTGTGGATGGGGATGACGGCTTCGTCGGCGTTTCGGTCCCTCAACGCGCCCACGGCGAGCATGAGGATTTCGTTGTCGTCGCTGGTGAGGACCGTGTTTCCGGGCGGAACGTCGGCGAGCGTGGCGGCGATTTCACGAAGGACGGGCCCGTTCTGGCCGCCCGGATGGCGGGAAGATTCCGGACGGCGAGGCCGGCGACGGCCGCGAACGTGACGATCACGACGAGTCCGGCGGCCAATCGGCCGAGGGCCTGCATGCCGTCGGAACTGCGCTTCATCTTTCGTTCGGGTTCCTGGCTGAAGACCAGCAGAAAGTAGCCGGCGAAGTAGCCGAGGGAGAGGGCCGTGAGGAAATAGAAATGGAGGAACGGATATCCGAAGCCGAGCTGCCTGGGGCTGAAAGAAGGCGGGTCGAACATGGCCCAGCCGCAGACCGCGAAAAACGCGACATGAACCAAGGCGGAACATGAAATTCGTGATGGCGGAGCCCGCCGCGCTCATGTCGCCGAACGTGGTCGGCCAGCGGATGGCCATCACGAGCCAGGGGGAGGATCGAGGCGAGGCTGGAGAACGCCAGAGTCGCGCGCGGGAAGGCGAAGATGTAGGTCCGCTGGATCGCGAGTTGCGTTCGCAGCAGTTCGAGAATCGACCCGTCCGCCTGGCCGCTCGCCTGGAGCGCGATCGGGGGAATGAGGTAGAAGAGGGTTCCGGCGAGGCCCGCGAGGGTCGTGCGGATCAGGAATCCGGCTTCGAAGAAGCTGATGCCCTTGGCCCAGAGGATGGCGGCGAAGAAAAGCGGACAGAAGCCGATGACGCCCCAATCATTCAGGGCGGCGGCTCCGAACGCGAAGGAAAGGAGCGCGAGGAAGCGGTCGTCCTGGAGGATTCGCGCCCGGAGGAAGCAGAAGATGCACAGCGCGAACAAGGCGAGGTTCACCATGTCGCCCGTCATCGCGGTGGCGCTTTCCCCAAAGAACGTGAGCTGGAGGGCGAGGAACAACGACGCTCCCACCGGCGGAATCAGGCCAGTGGAATCGTCAGGAAGCTGAAGGCGTTTCGTTCCCGCTGCCGCTGTTCCCGCGTTCGGTCGTGGGGCAGGAGGGCCACCGATTTCGCGAGGAGCCCGAGGGTGACGCCCGCGAGGAGGGCGCGGGGAAATTCAACGCGACCGGTTGGCTCGCTCCGGGAAGCCAGCGGATGGGCCAGGTGAGCAGCAACGTCACGAGCCCGAGCTGCATCGTGTTCCGGTCCCAGCCCGCGACCTTTGAGACAACGTCAAGCCCGGCCAGGGCGACCCAGCGGTTCAGCGTGACGGTGTAGACGGCCACGCCTGCCGCGGCGATAAGCCACGGGAGCACAAAATGGACAAATCGAGAGTGTTCCCTGGGCGCCATAGTGGATCGGTGGGGGAGTGTGAGGACCGGGCGCGCGCCTTGGCAAGCCGCCTGTCGCGACAACCATGGAACACCGGCCGATGAGGACGGGTGGAGGGGATGCTCGGCTATTGGCGACCCGAGGCCCAGGCTTGTCCGACCTCAAGGGCCACGACCCACGGAGCTGATTCCTATCTCGTTTTTCCGTGTGCGTGCTCGGTGTGCTCCGTGGTGCCTGTCCCCCACCCGTTAGATCCGGGGTGATGCGGAAAAAGCCCTGTCCCTTGATCTGGGTCCCACCGCGTCATGCCGCCAGTCCCGCGAAATTGCGCAGGAGCGCCAAGCCCACCGCCTGGCTCTTCTCCGGGTGGAACTGGGTGGCGAAGAGGTTGTCCCTCCAGACCGATGACGCGAATTCCCCGCCGTAGTCCGTCCACGAAGCCACGCAGGACGGGTCCGCGGGCTGTGGATAATAGCTGTGAACGAAGTAGACGTGGCTCCCGTCGGGTATGCCCCGGTACAACGGGCAGTCCGGCCGCGCGATCCGCAGCTGGTTCCAACCAATCTTGGGGGATCTTCAGGTCGGGCTTCGGCGTGAATCGCACGACCGGGCCCCCGAAGATCCCCATTCCCTGCGCGCACGACTGGAATTCCTCGCTCCGCTCGAAGAGCGCCTGGTACCCCCACGCAGATTCCGAGGAAGGGGCGTCCGCCATGGATGAATTCGCGCGTGGCCTCCAGAAGTTCCTGTCGTCGGAGCGCGTGGACGCAATCGTCGAAGGCGCCCACTCCCGGCAGCACCAGCCCCGAGGCGCCGGCGAGTTCGTCCCCCTGTCGCACGATCCGGACCATGGCTCCCACCCGGAGCAAGGCTTTGTGCACGCTGCGGAGGTTGCCGGAACCATAGTCGATCAGGGCGATCACCGGGGAAGTGTGGGGCGGATCCCGCCGCCGGGCTCAATCCGGGAAGCGCCCCGCCAGGACCTGGGATTCGGTGAACCTGCAACGGCGGCAACAACCACTGAGGAATCGGAAAGCACGGGAATGCTGGTGCGGTTGCGGAGGGGAGTCCTGCCGTCACTCTCGCGAGGATACCCACCGCTTCCTCCTCCAAATCCCTCCCTTTTCCGTGCGTTCCCAGCCTTCCGTGGTCGAAACTGCCGTTGTCGGCTTTTGGCAGCTCGTCCGCCGAATCGGCGGTCAGAGACCCAGCTCGGCGCGGACCTGTCGGACGCCCGCGACCAGGTGGTTGAGCTTGCGCCGGGCCGCCCATCGCGCGGTCTGGCTCAGGCCGCAGTCCGGGGCGAAGACCAGCCGATCCGCCGGAGCGAATTCCAGGCAGCGCTTCACGCGACGTGCCACGTCCTCGGGGGTCTCGATGTAGTAGCTCTTCACATCGACGATGCCCACGGCGACGTCGAGGCGCCGGGCGATCGGCGTGATCAGTTCGAGTTCGGCGAATTCCCGGCTGGCCATCTCGACGTGCATCTCGTCGCAATGAAAATCCAGGAACGCGGGGAACATCGGGGCGATTTGCCGCGGGCCGACGGCGCGGGCCTTGTAGTTGCCGAAGCAGAGGTGGGTGCAGACCCGGGCGCGGCCGGTGACCGGTTCGACGGTGCGGTTGAAGATGTCGACGAACCGCCGGGGATCCTCCCGGTAGGCGTAACAACTCATGCTGGGCTCATCGACGCTGATCTCCGCGCAGCCGGCCGCGACGAGATTCTCCAGTTCGGCGCGGACGAGGGGGAGTAGCGCTTCGGTGAGGGCCCATCGATCGGGGTAACCGAGCGCCGGATTGGGGAGGAGGCGACCCGAAAGCGTGTACGGCCCAGGGACGGACGCCTTCAGCGTGGGACGGGTGGTGAGGTGGCTGGTGAGCCGTTGGAGTCGCTGGAATTCCTCGACGGCGCCCAGGCCCCGGGGTGCGAGGAGGGGGCCGGTCACGGCATGCTTCCCGCGCTGATCGTGGGCGGGGGGGGCCGAAGCGGCGGGGGGGTGCGGATTCGAGGTCGATGCCTTGGATGTACCCGTAAAACGACAGATTGAAGTCGAGACGGGTCTGTTCGCCGTCGGTGACGACATCGAGACCGGCCGCGAGTTGGTCATGGAGCGCGGCGACGACGGCATCATCCTGGACTTCGGCGAGGTCGTCGGGACCCAGGCGGTCGAGTTGCTGGGAGGCCAGTTCAAGCCAGCCCGGGAAGGGGTAGGAACCGATGACCGAGGTTCGCAGAGGATTGGAGTTCAGGCGAAATCGGGATGGAGGTTGACTGTTGGTCGCGGCCGGACGGCGGCCGCGACGTCAGTCGAGAATGACGGTTCGATTGCCACACAGGAAGACCCGATCTTCGAAGACGACGCGAAGCGCCCGGGCGAGCACGAGTTGTTCGACATCCCGGCCGTATTGCTGGAGGTCCTCGGCCGTGTGGGTGTGGTCCACGGGAATGACCTGCTGGACGATGATGGGGCCCTGGTCCAGTTGCTCGGTGACGTAATGCGCGGTGGCGCCGATCACTTTGACGCCGCGTTCAAAGGCCTGGTGGTAGGGGCGGGCACCAACGAAGGCCGGGAGGAAGGAATGGTGGATGTTGATGATGCGGCGTGGGAAGCGGCTGACGAATTCGGGTCCCAGGATGCGCATGTACTTGGCGAGCACCACGAAATCGGGGGAATAGCTCTCGATCCGCGCGATGATCCGCCGCTCGTGTTCGTCCCGGTCCAGGCCCTCGTGGGAGACGTGGTGGAAGGGTAGTTCGAAGCGGCGGACCAGTGGTTCGAGGTGGTTGTGATTGCTGATCACCGCCAGGAGGTCGGCGTTGAATTCCGAGTACGCGTTCCGGATGAGGGTGTCCGCCAGGCAATGGTGTTCGCGGGTGGTGAGGACGACGATTCTCTTGGGGGTCTGGGAGGACATTCGGACATCCCCGGAATCCGGAGGCAGGACCGCCCTGGCCTCGGCCAGGAAGCGGGTTTCGTCCGTGGCGCCTTCGAATTCGGTGCGCATGAAGAATCGCGAGGTCGGCCGATCCACGAACTCCTGATTGCCGATGACGTTGGCGCCGCGGAAGAGACGCCTGTGATGCCATGAACGAGACCGGGATGATCGGCGCATTCGACGAGGAGGACCCGGGAAGGGGACGCCGCACTGGGAAAGGCCATAGACGGGGGCAAACTGAGTGACAGCCAAGGGACGAGTCAATGCCCGCAGGGCCCGAAATCCATCATCCAATTCCAGAGCTGAAGTTCCACAACATCCTTGTCATAAGCTATTTCTACTAGGGTCCGTCCGGGGTGCACGGGTGTCATGGGACGGGCAATCGGGAGAGGTCCGGACGTTGGCGATGCCAGGACGTGGCGCGCTGAAACGCGATGGCGACCGCAAGCGGATCGCCTTCGCGAAATAGGCCTCCGAGGAAGCAGATCCCGGCCGGAGCACAGTCGGATTTGTCTCCGTTCGAGACGAGACGCAGTGGTTCACTGTCATGTTGCTGAACAGGAGGGACTTGCCCTTCCATGCCGGCGCGACGAGGACGTCGATTTCCTGGAACAGCGCGTCCATGGCTTCGACAAGCCGCTGCCGGAGTCGGTTGGCCTGAAGGTATTCCACGGCGGGAATCAGGCGCGCGGACCGGAACAGGTTGGGCCAGTTCCCGGGGTTCTTGCCGAACGAGTTGATCGTCCAGTTGGTTTCGCGTGAATTCGTCGAAGGCGGCCGAGGCTTCCGCTTGGAGGATCAGGTGAAGCGGTGCCGAGGGCAGGTCAGGGAGTTGAACGGGCCGAAGGGTCGCGCCGAGCGATCTCAGGACAGCCAGTGCCGCGAGATGATTCGAACGGTTGGCGCCATCTTCCTCCAGGTCTGATTGGAGAATGCCAATCCGCAATCGGGCGACTGGCAGGGAGGAAGGGCCGCTCCAGGGAGCCTCGATGCCGGAGGGATCCCCCGGGTCCGTCCCTTGGATCGCGTCGAGGACCATCGCGCAGTCTTCCGCCGTTCGGGCGAGCGGACCGACCTTGTCGAGGACCAGCAAAGGGTCATCGCCCCGGTTCGAGGAACCCGGCCAAAGGTGGGCCGGAGTCCCGACACGCCACAGACGAGGGACGGCGACACAATCGATCCAAGGGTCTCCGAACCGATCGCGAACGGGACGAGACCCGCCGCGACGGCGGCCGCCGATCCCGCGGAGGAGCCGGACGAGCCCTGATCGGGTTTCCAGGGATTGCGGGTCTTGCCTCCGAACCAGGTGTCGCCCATCGCGAGCTCACCCAGGGACAGCTTGGCCACCAGGATGGCCCCGGCCCGGTCTAGGCGTTGGATGACCGCGGCGTCCGTGTCGATCACCTGGTTCGTGAAGGGGGAGGCCCCCCAGGTGGTGGGGATCCCCCGCGTGGCGAGGAGATCCTTCGCGCCGTAGGGGATTCCGTGGAGCGGCCCGCGCCAGCGTCCCGCTTCGATTTCCGCGTCCGCCACTTTCGCCGCCGCCAGGGCGCGGTCCTCGGTCAGGGTCACGACGCATCGGAGCGAGGGCCCGTACCGGCGAAGCCGATCGAGCGCGAGGCGCGTGAGTTCAACGGAGGTGATCCGCCGCGCCCGGATCAGCGCCGCGAGTTCCGCGACGGAAAAAAAGGCCAGGTCGTCCGCGCTTTCGGGTCGGCGGGCTTCGGGAAGGACCGGTTCGTAGGGGGCGTCCGGAGGAACGGGAGGCTTCCACGAAGGTGGACGGGGATCGAATCGGAGCGCCGGGGGCGCGGCGTTCGGGAAGTGGATTTGGCGGAGGGCGGCGAGCGTGTCGAGCGTTCGCTGGAGGGAGCCGAGCATCTGGGCTTGTTCGGGTTCCGTGAAGGGCAGGCCGGCGACCCGAAGCGCCGCGGACACATCGGCTGCCGCGAGGCGCTCCGGCGAGGCTTCCGCGTCGGCCCCCGAAGTTCGGGGAAGGCCGGCGGCAAGGAAGGCGACCAACCCGACGAAGAAGGGGGCCGCTCGGAAGGGGCGCGGGAGGCGGAGTTTCATGGCGACGGGATTGGCTTCGGTTGGCCGGGGGCTTCTTCGCCGAGGCCCTGATAAAGCCGAGCCAGTCGGCGCGAATGCTCGTCGTAGGCCGATTCGAAGAGCGCCGTGGCGCGTTCTCTTTCCGACGATCGCGCTGGCGGACAGCACCTTGGGCGGATGGCCGGCGGCGGTGAGGCGTTCGGCGATCTCGGCTTTCAAGCAGTTGACGAGCAGGCATCCTTCCACCGTCGAACCGGGCGCCACTGGAGTGTCGAGCCCGGCCACATGAACCATGGCGTCCCCGGACGGGGTGGGCCCCGGTGTCGAGACGAGGTCGGCGAAATCCTGGAGCTTCCGTCCGTCGGTTCGCGCTGGCTCGTGCTGGCGAGGGAATGTTCGCGCGAGATGATGGCGACGACGCGGACGCCGCGCTGGCGGAAACCCTCGGCGATTTCGATGGGAACCACATTGCAGCCGCTGGAGGAGATCACGAGGGCTGAATCCGCGGGTTGAAGATCGAAGTTGCTTGCAGGATGCGGGCGGCGAGGCCGGGGACATTCTCGAGAAACATCGCCTGGCGCTGGCCATTGGCGCCCACGACGAGGTTGTGGAAGCTGAGCGAGAGTTCGACGATGGGATTGAATCCCGGGAACGACCCGTACCGGGGCCACATCTCCTCGACCAGGATGCGGCTATGGCCCGAACCGAAGAGGTGGACCATCCGGCCCGCGACTATGGTGGCGGAAAACCAGTCGGCCGCCTGGCGGATGGGATCGATTTGGGAAGCGACCGTGGCGAGCAGGTCGCGGCAACGTTCGAGGTAGGTGAGGCTGGGCGGCACGCGGCGACTCTAGGGAAATCCATGACGCGGAGGAAGCCGGGAGGGAGAAAGTCGGAACCCATTGGGAGCCAGTTAGTCCGTGCCGGATCTCCGGCCGTATTCCCGGATCATGGGATGGAGGGTTGATCCGCACCGTGAATAGGGTCGCCGGGGGGCGAGTCCATTGGACGGAAAGCAACCTCGGAAGCGGCATGAATTCGGGGATTGCCTGGCACAAGAAAAGGACTACAACCGTAGGGAATCTATGAAGAAGCCGTTGAAACGTACCGTTGCTTGCTGGGCGGCGGCGATGGCCTTGCTGGCAAGCGGGTGTGCGGAACCGAAGGGCACGAGCGCCGAAGCGGTGACGACGACGCCGGAAGGCGCACCCGGGGGCGCGCCGTTGGCGGAAGGCGCGATCCCGACCAACGGTGTGATTTCCGGGACGGCTCCGGCGGTGGCGCCGACCTTGAGATCAGGACGGGCGCAGCGGGAATTGCCCGCGGAAGTCACCAAGGTGATTGAACTCGTCGAAGCCGGGGCGGGCGAGGAGGTGGTGCGGGCTTACGTGGCGAATTCGTCGATTCCGTACGAACTCACCCTGGACGACATCCTCTACCTCCGGGACATCGGGATTCCGGATGGCGTCGTGGCGGGAATGATGCGGCGCGGGTCGGAACTGAGGGAACAACAGGCTGAAATCGCCGCGTTGCAAACGAACCTCGGGGGTGCGGTATCGGAGATCAGGGCGTCCTTGGCGGCTCGGGGCGAGGCCACGGAACCGGGGCGTGAGATGGCGGCCGAGGGTTCCGAGTTGGCCGGCCCGGCGCCGCTGCCGGAGCCGACGGCGGCGGTGCCCGCGGATGCCCCGCCCGAGGTCCAGCCCTTCTATGAAAACCTCGCGCCCTACGGATCCTGGTACCAGGTTCCGAGTTACGGGTGGGTGTGGCAGCCGAGCGTGGTGACCGTGGACACCGGCTGGACGCCGTACAGTCAGGGCGGCCGCTGGGTCTGGTCGGATTGGGGCTGGTACTGGTCGTCGGAGTATTCGTGGGGTTGGGCTCCATTCCACTACGGGCGTTGGGGCACCTACCCGGGCCTGGGCTGGTGCTGGGTTCCGGGTACCGTCTGGGGCCCGAGTTGGGTCACCTGGCGGAATCACGGTTCGTACGTGGGTTGGGCCGCCTTGCCGCCCGCCTGCGGCTGGGGGGCCGGCGTGGGTCTGACCTGGTACGGGAGTTCCGTCTCGGTCGGTTTCGGGTTCGGCCTGTCCTCCAGCTGTTACACGTTCGTGTCGTACGGCAATTTCTGTCGGCGCAACGTGTATCACCACGCGATCCGGCCAAGCCACGCCGAGACGGTCTACAACAACTCGACGGTGGTGAACAACGTCATCAACGGTAACAACAACACCATCATCAACGAAGGTGTCGGCTACCAAACGGTCGCCACGAAGTCGCGGGCGGAAATCCCGAAAGCCCGGATCGAGACGCTCCCCGAAACGGCGGACCGATCGGTCCGCGTCGATCGCATGGAACGTTCGAAGGACGGGATGGTCCTGTATCGGCCCGCCTCCGTGGCTGAATCCGGCGGAAAACCGACGGCATTGCGGTCGGAAGCGCGCCCCAGTTCGGCGAGCGCCAGTCCAGCGGCCTCGACGCCTTCCGCCCGGAGCCTCTCCGGCGTCCCGTCGCGTCCCGGCTACGACTCAAGGTTCGTGGCGTCGCCGTCGGCGAAGCCGATCGAGTCCCGTGGTTCGAGCCGCTCCCAGGCGCCCAACGCGGTGGCTTATCCCAATGCGGCGTCGACCCGCCCCGCGGCGGTTCCTTCCCGGTCGCCCTCCGTCACGCGGTCGCCCGCGCCGGCGAATTACGGATCGACGATTCCCAAGACCGCGGAGAGCCGGGGCTCGCAGCCCCAGACCCGCGAGGCGAGACCCGCCACTTATAATTCCGGCGCGGTGGCCGCGCCGTCGCCCGGGACCGTGCTGGGTCCGACCCGCCAGACCACGCCGGTTCCGTTGTCGGATCCTTCGCGCTACCTGCCGAGGTCGACGACGCCGGCGCCCCGCTCGGTCTCCCCCAACCCGGCCGCCAAGCCCGCGGCGGATAGCCGACGCGGCGTGTACTCCCCAGCCGCCCCCACCGCCCCCACCGCGCAGACCTACACGCGTCAGGCGGTTCCCCGCTCGGCCGTTCCTCAGGCGGCCCCGAAGGTGAACTACTCCCGCCCGCCGGCGGCCACCTACTCTCCGACACCGTCGAGGGTACCGATGTCGACGCCGTCTCCGACTTCGCGTCCCTCCTACTCAACGCCGTCTCCAGCATCGCGTCCTTCGTACTCGGCGCCCTCGCGGGCCATGAGTGTGCCGAGCGCTCCGCGGCAGTCGTTTTCGGCGCCCTCACCCGCCATGCGGGCGCCTGTCGCTCCCAGCGCCCCAAGCGCCCCGCGGTCGAGCGTCCGGTCGTCGGCACCCGCGCCGTCCCGACCCAGCCCTTCCGGATCCGTCGGCGGGAGCCGGGCCAACTGAGCGGGCGGACGGGAAGGGGAGAACCCGGCTTGAATGGGGGAGCCGATGATCTTCAATCAAGCCATGCGCGATTCACGAGGGATGCGGTGGGGAGTCGGGATGCTGGGATGGTTGTTGGTCGGAGTGATGTCGGCGGGCGCGGCGGCGCGGGTGCTGTATGAGACCCGCTTCGAAAAATCCGAAGGGTATGACGAAGAACTCACCTTGATCGGCCAGGGTGGATGGGTGGGCTTTGGTTCCGGCGGCAACGGACTCGTGAGCGATTTCTTCCCGGGCGAAGGTCAGAACGCTTTCGTGGGTTTTGTGGCGCCGACGAACAACGGCGATTTCCTGAACGTCTGGCGGCCGGTGAACTACACCCCGGGCGTCACCAACCCGCCGCGGGTCCGCTTCACGGTCCTCATGTCGATCGAGGATTCGTCGGCGCGGGCCAATCGGGACGACTTCCGCTGGAGCCTCTACAACGTGAAGGGCGACCGGCTGTTTTCGTTGGATTTCGACAACGATTCACTGGGGATCAACTACCTGCTGGACGACGGGAAGTTCGTCGCCACAGGGCGGAGTTTCACCAATGCCGTCCCCTACGTTCTCGATGTCCACATCGATTTCTCGACGAACCGATGGTCGGCGTCCCTGGGCGGAGTGGGGCTCGTGACGAACCTGGCGGTCACCACCCAGGGCTCCGTCCTGGATTTCGGCGACGTGGACGCCGTCTGGGCCATTCGCACGCCGGGCAGTCCGGGCGACAACTTCATGGTCTTCGACAACTACCGTGTCGAAGTCGAAACGACGGCCGCCGCGCCAGCCCGTTTGGAACCGCTGGGCAAGCTGCCGCCCAACGGTTTTGTCGTGCGCTGCCTGGGTCCCACGGGAGTGACCTACGTCCTTCAAGGCTCGGCGGACCTCAAGGCTTGGCTTCCGTTGAAGACCAACACGATACCGGTCGACGGGTACTTCGATCACGTCGACCAGACCGGTGGGGCCGCCCGGTTTTACCGGATGCAGGAGCGTTGACTTAGCCGGTTTCTTTTTGTCTCCGCCGCGTCGCCACGTCGCGTCGCATCGCATCGCGTCGCGGGCGCTCACGCATTGTAGGCGCTCTCGCCGTGCTGGGTCGTGTCGAGGCCCGCGTTCTCGTCCTCTTCGGACACCCGCAGACCGACCGTTGAATCGATCAGCTTCAGGAGGATCCAGGTGACGATCCCGCCGAGGGCGGCGGTGACAAGGATGGCGATGACCTGATTCAAGGCCTGGCGGGCGCCGCCCACGAGGGAGACGACTTGGTCGCCCACCGTGAACGTGGAGGCGATGGCCGGGTTGGCCTCGGCGCTGGCGAGGAAGCCGAGCAGCAACATCCCGAGCGTGCTTCCCACGCCGTGGACGCCGAACACGTCGAGGGAATCGTCGTACCCGAAGCGGGCCTTGAGCTTGGTGACCGCGAGGAAGCAAAAGATCCCGGCCAGCAGCCCGAAAAGGAGGGCCGCCGGAATGGTGACGAAGCCGGAGGCCGGAGTGATGGTGGCGAGCCCAGCGACCATGCCGGAGGCGGCGCCGAGGACGCTCGGTTTGCCGCGGGTGATCCATTCCATGGCGGACCAGCTCAGTCCGGCGGCGGCGGCGGAGAAGTGGGTCGCGGCGAGGGCGCCGGTGGCGATGGCATTCGCGGAAAGCGCGCTGCCCGCGTTGAAGCCGAACCAGCCGACCCAGAGGAGGCCGGTCCCGATCAAGCTGTACACGACGTTGTGAGGGGGCATCGGTTCCTTGGGAAACCCGACGCGCCGACCCAGGACGACGGCGCAGACGAGCGCCGAGACGCCGGAACTGATGTGGACGACCGTGCCGCCGGCGAAGTCCAGGACGGGAATCTTTCCGCCAAGGGCCCAATTGAAGAGGCCGCCCTTGCCCCAGATCATGTGGGCGAGTGGGAAGTAGACGAGGGTGACCCACAGCGCCATGAAGCCCACGTACGCGCCGAACTTGATGCGCTCTGCGACGGCTCCGCTGATGAGCGCGGGGGTGATGATGGCGAACATCATCTGGAAGAGCATGAAAGACTGATGGGGGATGGTGGCGGCGTAGTCGGGGTTGGGTTCGCCGCCGACCCCGCGGAGCATGAAATACTGGAACGGATTTCCGAAGAATGCGTTCCCCTCGCCGAAGGCCATGCTGTAGCCGAAGACCACCCAGAGGACGGACACCAAGCCCATCAGGATCAGGCTGTGCATCATCGTCGCGAGGACGTTCTTGGACCGGACCAGCCCGCCGTAGAAGAGGATGAGCCCGGGAGCGGTCATCATCAGAACCATCCCGCAGCAGACCAGGATCCAGGCGTTGTCGCCGGTGTTGATCGCGGGAGCGGCCTGGGCCGCCTGTTCAAGCAGCAGCAACCTTTCCTCAAGGCCCGTCGCCGCTTCCGCTCCGAGTCCTGGAAGCCCGGTCAGACCGAAAAGCCCAAGCAGGCCAAGAAACCCGGGGGACCATGAAGACATTGCAAGTCTTCCATGAACGGAGCGCATGGACGGACAGCGTAGTATGAATCCCTGTGATGATGTCAATCGGGGCTTCCGTGTCCCCCGGGCCGTCGAGGATGGATCGTCCGCACGGGCTTATGGAGTCGCCCTGGCGCTTGGGCCAGAAAAAGGTGTCGGTTCTCACTATTGCGATTTGGGGTCGGCCGGGTACACTCCGCGCTTGGCTCGGAAGCACCGGGTGCAGTACGAGGGCGCGATCTATCACGTCATGAACCGGGGCGATCGCCCGTGAGCCCATCTTCAGGGACGACCAGGATCGAACGGTCTTCCTGGAGACCCTCGGCGCGTCGTGCGGCCGAACCGGTTGGGAGGTCCACGCGCTCTGCCTGATGCCCAATCATTTCCACCTGGTCATCGAGACGCCCCAGCCCAACCTGGTCGAGGGAATGAAATGGCTACTGGGCGTGTTCACCCGGCGATTCAATCTGCGCCACAAGCTCTCCGGCCACCTGTTCGGCGGCCGGTACAAGTCGCTGGTCGTCGATGGATCGGGTGACGGCTACCTCAAGACGGTGTGTGATTACGTTCATCTCAACCCGGCCCGGGCAGGCCTGCTCCGCGCGGATCAGCCGCTGCGCGAGTTTCGGTGGAGCAGTTGGCCGGAGTACTTGAAGCAGCCGAGTCGCCGCTGGCCATGGCTTCGGGTGGACCGGATGCTCGGGGAGTACCGGGTGCCCAAGGACAGCGGCGCCGGGCGCCAGCATCTGGAGGGTTGCCTTGAGGCGCGACGCGGATCCGAGGATCCGGAGGCCTACAAGGGGGTGCGCCGGGGTTGGTGTCTGGGGGAAAAGCAGTTCCGGAAGGAGTTGTTGGCGGACATGGCGGGGCGGATGGGTCCGGAGCATTACGGGACGGAACGGCGTGAGAGCGCCGAGGTGGCGGCGACGCGGATCGTGGAGGAAGCGGTGCGCAAGGCGGGGTGGACGGACGCGCGGTTGGCTGGGACGAAGAAGGGACATGAGTTCAAGGTGCGACTGGCGATGCGACTGAGGCGTGAGACGACCATGACGTGGGCTTGGATCGCGGATCGTCTGCGAATGGGGAGCCGATCGAGCGCATCGAATCTCGTGTGCGCGCTCGAGAAGGCCGGGAGTTGAGGGAAATCGAGCGCAACGCGGACATACCGGACCCGACCAACGCGTGCCATTGCGTGCCATTGCGACAGCGGAGGTCGGTACGGTTGCGAGGCGAACCTGGCAAAAGTGAGAACTGACACCTCGCGTCGACGCCGGCGTCAGTATCCTCGGCGCTTCAGTTCGATGAGCCGGAGGCGATCCGCGACATCCTGTTCGCGGTAGGTCTCCTTGCTGGCGATCAGCGCGTCGAGACCGATGAACGGAATCACGACCCCTCCCACCTCAATCCTCCGCGCGCCCGGCAACGCCTCGGCATACGCCACCTTCCAGGCGTGAGTGCTGACGTCCACCTCGACCTCGTCAGCGATCTTCACCACCACATTCTCGATCAAGTCCGTCGGCGTGAGTTCCCGCGCCGCACCGTCCTCGAGTCGGGAAAGGCCGTCGAGGACACGGCGGCAGTTGTCCTCCGTCGCCTCGACTAGAACATCGACATCCTCCGTCGTGCGCACCAGGCCGTGCAGGATACAGGCCTGTCCTCCAATGATCAGGTACCTCGCGCCCGCCTCGTTCAGGAGGCGGCACACGCGGATGACGGGGGACTCGGCCATGCGGAAGGGATCACCAGAGGCGCGGATTCGCCTGCGAGCGGCGCCACTGTTCGTACGCCTCCCGGGTCCGGGCCTTGAAAACGAATCCGCGCGGGCGCGGAAAGGGATTGAGTTCGTCCGCCTGGGCCTGCAATGCCGCCGCCCGCAGCAAAGCCTCCGTCGGCGGCAGGGGCGCACCGGCGGTCAGCTGGGATCTTCGTCGGCCCACGACCTTCACGACGCCAGACTAAGGGGGGCGAGCAGCCACAGCCAGCCCGGACAAATTGATCCTGGAAACGGGAGTTTCAACCACGGAAAGCACGGAACACACGGAGGGGATGGATTTGGAGAGGCGGTGGGTACTCGTTCGATACATGGAAATAGTGAGAACCGACACCCTTGCTGGACGACACCCTTGCCCCCTTCTTAGTGCCAAGTTTCAGCGCGATCGCCGCGGGACGCTGCGGGTGCGAGTTCTTTTTCGAGGTGTTCCGCGTCGGATGCCCTCGACGCGCAGGCGCTTTTCCTGGCGCGAGCCGAGCGAACGCAGTTGGGCTCGAATCCGGGATCCAAAGGTTCGGGGATGAAGCTGCGCCCGCGGGTTGGAGAGGGGAGCACCGGGATGCCCGACGGCGAGGATCCGGTTTTCGAAGTCTTCCAGGTGGATCGCCACGCCGCCGCCAAACCTTTTGGAGACCGCTTGGATGCCGCGTGTCCAGCTTCCTTGAACGGGGCGAAGCAGGTTGAAGAGGGCGCGACCCCGGGGGCGCAGATGTTTTCTCATCAGATCGGGAAGGAGGTTCCAGGTGAACTCGGGTTTCACGACGTCGCCGTCGTTGGGGATCGACAGGTCATCGACGATCGCATCGAAACGTCCGGCTTTCCGGAGCCATTCGATGGCGTCGGCGTGATGCCAGACGAGGGGTTGGAGCCAGGGAACCCGGGATCGGGCGAGGAGTTTCCAGCCGGTGGCATCGAGGTCGACGGCGTGGATCCTGGCTGCGCAGCCGAGGGCGCGGAGCGCGGCGACCACGCCGCCGCCGCCGAAGCCGAGCAGGGCGATGTCGCGGGGCTCGGAGGGGCCGGCCATGCAGGCGGCGGCGAGGACATCGAAGACGCTGTGGGTGGGGCCGGGGCGGAGGAGCACTTCGCTGAGGACGGTCCCGTGTTGCGCGATGCGCCAGCCGCGCCGGGTGCGGCGGACGGAGGGGCGTGGATCCGGCTTTGGAAGCGGCGGGCTCCCCGGCGCGTCCTTCACGCGAGGAGCGGTCGAATGACTTTGCCGTGGACGTCGGTCAGGCGGAATCGGCGGCCCTGGAAGAAGTAGGTCAGGCGTTCGTGATCGACTCCGAGGAGGTGGAGCATGGTGGCGTGGAGATCGTGAACGTGGACGCCGTCCTCGGCGACGTTGTAGCCGAACTCGTCGGTGCTGCCGTGGACGACGCCGGGTCGGGCGCCGCCGCCGGCCATCCAGACGGAGAAGCAACGTGGGTGATGGTCGCGTCCGTAGTCCGTCGCGGTCAGTTTGCCCTGCGAATAATTGGTGCGCCCGAATTCGCCGCCCCAGACGACGAGGGTGTCGTCGAGGAGACCCCGCTGTTGCAGGTCGGTGAGCAGGGCGTAGGAGGGTTGGTCCGTCTCCTTGCACTGACGGCGGATGCCGTTGGGGAGTCCGCCGTGCTGGTCCCATCCCTGGTGGTAGAGTTGGATGAACTTAACGCCGCGTTCGGCGAGGCGGCGGGCGAGGAGGCAGTTGGCGGCGAAGGTTCCGGGTTTCTTGGCGTCGGGCCCGTAAAGCTCGTAGGTGCTTTCGGGTTCGCCGGAAAGGTCGGTGGCTTCGGGGACGCTCGACTGCATCCGGTACGACATCTCGTACTGCGCGATGCGCCCGTCGATCTCGGAATCGCCGGAGCGCTCCGCCGCGTGGGCGTGGAGGTCGCGGAGGCGGTCCAGCATCAGGCGTCGGCTTTCGGGGGAAATGCCTTCGGGATTGTTGAGGTAGAGAACGGGTTCCTTGCCGGCTCGGAACTGGACTCCCTGATGTTCGGCGGGCAGGAATCCGCTTCCCCAAAGGCGCGAGTACAGCGGCTGATCGACTTTGCCGCGGGTGACGAGGACCACGAAGGCGGGGAGGTTTTCGTTGTCACTGCCGAGCCCGTAATGGACCCAGGCCCCGATGCTGGGGCGTCCCGAGATCTGGGAACCGGTCTGGAGGAAGGTGATCGCGGGATCGTGATTGATGGCCTCGGTGTACATCGAACGAACGATGCAGAGTTGGTCGACCATCCGGGCGGTGTAGGGGAGCAGTTCGCTGACCCAGGCTCCGGATTGTCCGTGCTGTCCGAATTTAAATGCGGATCCGGCCATGGGCAGGGTCGCCTGGTTGCCGGACATGCCGGTCAGGCGCTGGCCCATCCGGACGGAAGCCGGCAATTCCTGGCCATTGCGTTCGTTGAGGAGCGGTTTGTAGTCGAGGGTTTCGAGTTGGGACGGCCCACCCGCCATGAACAGGTAGATCACCCGCTTGGCTTTCGGGGCGTGGTGCGGCGCGCGCCCGAGGTGGGCGGGATGGGAACCGTCCAGGGCGGCGGCGGCGGCGGCAGCCGGGTTGGGATTCAGCAGGTGAGTCAGGGCGATGCCACCCAGGCCCATGCCGAATCGGTTCAGGAACTGACGGCGGGACAGGTCGGTGGCGGGAATGGGGCCGGAACAAAAGGGGTTCATCGGTGCTTTCGCGGGGGAATGGATTCGATCGAAACGATATGGAGCGCGTCGAGGGTGCTGGAGGTGTCGTCCGGATGGAGAACAACGACCACGCCTCTGCCGACGGCGACGAACTCAGGGTGCGGAACCTGAAACCGTCGGCCATCCGTCGTGATCAGAGCGAACGGCTGAAAGCCGTCGCGGAGGCGTTTTCGGAGAATGTCGAGGTTGAGCATGTCCGGTGAACGGTTCGGGAAGGGCGGTTCTTACGGGGGGATCATCGGATCATGACGAATTCGTCGTGGTTCATGAGAGTGCTCGCGAGGACGGCGGTGGCGGCGACCTCGGTGGCGGAGAGGTCCTCCCTGGGCGGCTTGGACCCTGCGCGGGCGTAGTGCGTGGCGGCTTCGGGATGGGCGGAAAAGTAGGCGTGCTGTTCGTCGAAGAGCTGGTCGAGGATTTCGCATTCGCGGGCGTCCGGGGTGCGTCCGGTGAGGCGACGGAACGCGTCACGGGCCCGGGCGGTCGGGGCGTCGGGATGCGTGGCGACGAGCTGTTCGGCGAGGACACGGGATGCCTCGAGGAACTGCGGATCGTTGAGGAGGACAAGCGCCTGGAGCGGGGTGGACGTGGTCTCGCGTTTGGCGGTGCAAACCTCCCGAGTGGTGGCGTCGAACGTCAGCATGTTGGGCGGCGGCGCGGTCCGGCGCCAGAAGGTGTACAGGCTGCGCCGGTGGAGTTTGTCGCCGGTGTCGGGTTTGTAGGTCTTGCCGGTGCCGGCATCCTCCCAGACACCCGCCGGTTGGTGGGGTTTGACGCTGGGTCCGCCCACCACCGGAACGAGGAGTCCGCTGACGGCGAGGGCGCTGTCCCGGATCTGTTCGGCTTCGAGTCGGTGCCTGGGACCACGGGCGAGGAGGCGGTTGTCGGGATCGCGCGCGAGGAGTTCGGCGGAGGCCTGGGACGACTGCCGGTAGGCGGCGGACAGGACGATCCGCAGATGGAGGGCCTTCCGGTCCCAGCCGGACTCGATGAAGGCGCGGGCGAGCCAGTCGAGGAGATCCGGATGGGACGGGAGTTGACCCTGGGCGCCAAAATCCCAAGTGGTGGCCACGAGACCCCTGCCGAAGTGGAGTTTCCACAGGCGATTGACGGCGACCCGCGCCGTCAGCGGGTTCTTGGGATCGGTCATCCATCGGGCGAGTCCGAGACGGTTCCGGGGGAGATCGGGGTTGAAGGGGGCGATGCGTTCGGGCACACTAGGCTCCACGGGATCCGTCGGGGCATCATAGGCGCCGCGCCGGAGGACGAACGCCTGCCGGCGCTCCGGCATTTCGCGCATCACCATGATTTCGGGGACCGGATTGACGAGTTGGTTTTCGGCGACGCGGGCGGCGTGGAGGTCGGCGAGGGCCTTCTGGTAGGCCGAGTTGCCGCGGGTGAGTGTGTGGGCGGCGAGCCATTCGGGCCCGTGCCGGGCAAGGGCGGGTGGTTGGGGAAGGCGTCGACCGGGCTCGGTCGAGCGCGAGACCGCCACAACCTCCAGCGCGGTCAACTCGGTGTCGAATACCTGGAACTCGTCGATCAACCCGTTCTTGAAGCCGTTGTCCCGAAAGCGGCCCGCCAACTGGAGCGGGACTCCGCCCCCGTTGCTGTCGCCCCACTCGCTTCGATGGAGGATCTCCTTGTACAGGTGATCCCGCACGATTTCGACCTCGAGGGGTTCGCCGCCAAGGTAGAGGTGGATGCCGTCGGCCTGGCTCGAGCCGTCGTAGGTCACGGTGACCTGGGACCATTGGTCGACGGGCAGGGCCCGGCGGGCGCGGACGGCCACGGCGTTGCCGGGCCAGAAATGGATCAGGGCGAAGAAGGGGCGGCCTTCGTCGAGGACGAATTCGTAACCGCGACTGGCCGAATCAGTCCACGCGACGGATGCGTGGAAAATGACGGCGCGATCCTGCTTCTCGGTGGGCTTGAGCCAGAGGGCGAACGAGAAGCGGTCCGTGCGCCCGAACTTGCCGGCATGCGGGACGGTGGCGGTGTTGTCGCCGCTGAAAAGCATGGCTTGTCCCACGACGCCGGGCGCGAGGGACGGGCTGTCCTGCAGCGAGATCAAGTTGGTCGTGACGGAATCCGGCGTGCCTCGCCCAGCGATCTCCTCGAAGGCGAGATGGGCCGCCGGGGCCGGAGGTTGAGGCAGGGGGGGAGGGGTGGGAACCGGACCGAGTGTGAAAGCGTCCCGGATCGCGCGCGCCGATGTCTCAGCTTTCTGGATGGCGTCCACGGCGGCGTCGTGACGCGCCTCCTGATCCCCGTCCCAAAGGAGGAGGACCGGCGTCGGGGTGGCGCGGGTGAAGTGGGAGTAGAGTCCGGATTCGTCGATCGAATTGAAGAATCCGGAGAGGCGGTAGTAATCGCGGGTCGAGATGGGGTCGTACTTGTGATCGTGGCAGCGGGCGCACTCGAGGGTGAGTCCAAGGAATGCCGTTCCCATGGTGTGGACGCGGTCCGCGACGTATTCGGATCTGAATTCCTCCTCGATGCTGCCGCCCTCGTTGGTCTGGCGATGGAGCCGGTTGAACGCCGTGGCGAGGATCTGATCCCGGGTCGCCCCGGGGAGGAGGTCGCCGGCGAGTTGCCAGGTGATGAACTGGTCCCACGGGAGGTTCTCGTTGAACGAGCGGATGACCCAATCGCGCCAGGCGGAGAAATCGCGATCGACGTCGGCCTGGTAGCCGTGGGTGTCGGCATAGCGCGACAGGTCCATCCATTCCTGGGCCATCCGCTCCCCGTAGTGTTCCGACGCGAGGAGTCGGTCGACGACCTTCTCGTAGGCGCGGGGCGATGTGTCCGCGAGGAACGCGTCAATCTCGGCTGGGGCCGGCGGCAATCCGACGAGATCAAGGCTCAGGCGGCGGATCAGCGTTTCGCGGGGCGCTTCTGGTTGGAGGCGGAGACTCTCGGCGGCCAAGCGGGCCTGAATGAAGGCGTCGATCGGGTTGGACACCGGCGCTCCATTGGGGCGCGGCGGGGCGGGCGGTTTCGGGGGCAGGAAGGCCCAGTGATCCTTGAATTCAGCTCCCTGCGCGATCCAGCGCCGGATCAGTTCCACCTCGTCGCGAGTCAGCGGTGGCAGTTTCGAATCGGGCGGCGGCATGACGTCGTCCGCGTCGGACGTCGAGATGCGCTTGAAGAGTTCCGATTCCTCGGGCTTGCCGGGCCGCAGCACGGTGGCTTCCGACTTGCCTCCCTGGAGCGCACCCTCCCGCGTGTGGAGATCCAGCTTGGCTTTCCTCGCCCGATCATCGGGTCCGTGGCAGGCGAAGCAGCGGTCCGACAGCAGCGGTCGGATGTGGAAATTGAAGTCGACGCGATCCGGCGCGGTCGCCGCGGCGGCGGGGCTTTCGGCGTCGAGGAGTCCGACGGCGGCGAGGACCGCGATGGCGATGAATCGCGCGGGGGAGAAAAACTTCGGCTTCAACGGGGGCAACGTAGCAAAGGAGCGTGGGCCCCTCAAGCGCGTCGGCCGGGTCTTGCCGAGGACAACCACGGAACACACCGAGCACACGGAAAACGATGAGAAACGGCCCCGCGACTCAAGGGCCCTGGGATTCGGCAAACCGACGGACGGGCTCAGTTCGCCTCATCTCCCCGACCCTTCCGACCTGGAGCCTGGGCCATCGCCATGGATGATTCTTCCCACACGGGTCGAGGGCTCGGGTTCATCCGTGGGGGCGACTCGCGCGACCCGCGGCCGCGACCGCCAGGCCGTTTTCTATTCCCCGTTGCCGCCGATCTCCGGGTTGAGCCAGGTGGTGCCGGACCAGTACCAATCGGAGGCGCGGCGGGTGTCCACGTGGGAATCCGCGTAGAGGATGTTGCTGCGCTGATTGTGGCGGAGATGGGGTCCGCCCCAGTTGGGGTCGCCCGTGGACGTGACGCAACCGCTGCACGGGGCGTCGTTGGCCGGGTCGTGGACGATCCAGCAACCCGGTTTTTCGACGGAAGCGACGGTGACGCACTTGAAGCGGTCCTTGGTGTTGAGCGGGCGGGATCCTCCGTCGGTGATGTGAACGGTGGCGGAGGGGTTCCGGATGGCGGAGTCCTTGACCGCGGGCCAGTTTCGGGCGTCCCAGACGTTGGGCCAGTCGCACCCGCCGAGCCGGAAGTTCATGGCGTAGTTGGAGACCGCCTTGTCCTGTTGATCGCTGGGATAGAGGGCGACGGTCTCCTTGAATTTCCGGGTCTTGTTGGGGCAAAGGAGGAGGTTGGTGGTCTGCTGGTACGGCTGGAGGAAATTGAACCAGGCCTTGCGGATCTCGTTGTTGCCGCGGACCTGGAACGTGAAGGCGTAGGCGCCGTCGAAATCGTCGGAGTAGACCTTTTGGGCGATGCCCATCTGGCGCTGGTTGTTGATGCACGCCGTCGACTTGGCCTTCTCCTTGGCCTTCGCCAGGGCCGGCAGGAGCATGCTGGCCAGGATGGCGATGATCGCGATCACCACGAGGAGTTCAATCAGGGTGAATCCCGCGCGCCGGGCGGAACGGGGGGCTGGGGGCTGCATCCAGCGGTGATAGCCGTCGGATGGATTCCCGACAAGGAGACATGCCGGCATCCTTCGGCGCCGTGGATTTCGGGACGCCCCGATACCGCGGTTTGGAAGCCACAAAGATCGCGAAACGCTCGGTCGAATGCCGGACTTGTTCATAACTTTTTTTCTCTTGTCGCATAAGGCCGTCGCGATTTCGCCGATTAAGTGGGTGTCGGCGGAATACGTCGGTGAGTCGGCGGAAATCTGTGCGCCGTTTGAACGTCCCGAGGGGTTCACCGGTCGACAGGAGGAGATTTTGCGGGCCGAGAGGCTGCGGGAGTTGGCCGACAGGGCCGTCCCGGAGGTCGGGTTTGCCCGCGTTATTTCGGTGGCGGAGGTCGGGAAACCAGCGACGGGAAGGCGAAGGGGACCGGCGATGAAGATCGACGAGGGGCGGAACAACGCGAGCCTGTGCGACGAGACCCCGGCGGATGATGCGGGGATCCACAAATCGCGCGGGTTGGAGGACTGGGCCCGGCTCGACCGGTTTCTGACCCTTGGGGCCGAGAGCGGCGCCTACCTGGCGCGAGGCGGCGGCGGTGACGCCCCCGGTCCCATGGGCGACGATCACGATCACGATCACGATCAAGGTGACGATCACGGCGACGACGCGGACTCGATGGAATCGACGGCGGCGGTTCGGTGCATTCGAAGCGACGCGCGACGGGTCGTGGAACGGGTCCTGGAGATCCTCGAAGCCGGACGGGCGGCGCCGAACGGGGCGGGTATCCGGGTGCTGGCCCTGGTGACGGCGCTGGGCGACGACGCGGGAAGGTCGGCCGCGTGCTCGGGCGTTCCGAAAGTGTGCGGGACGGCGGGTGATCTCTTCCTGTTCGCCCAGTGCGTGACCGGGTTGCGGGGGTGGGGGCGCGGATTGCGGCGCGCGGTTGGGAACTGGTATCGGACCCGGTTCGCCGACGATCTCGCGTACCAGGTGGTGAAATGCCCTCGACGGGCGGGGTGGTCGCACAGGGACCTGCTGAGGTTGTCGCATCCAACCCCGGCGACGCGGGAACAGGCGGCCGTTTTCCGGTGGATTCTGGGAGGAGCCAAGTCCCTGGGACGCCGCACGGTGGTTCGCGAGGTATCGCGGTCGGAGGTGGACGAAACCGGGGAGGGGATGTTGGAAAGGCGGGAGGCCACCCAGCGAAAGTTCCGCGCGGTGACCTATCCGGGCGTGGGCGAGCTTCCCCGGCTGTTGCGGGGTTTGGAGGAAGCGCGGCAGGCCTCGACGGTAGGCGAGGTGGTTCGGTTGATCGCCGAGCGGGATCTTCCGCGGGAGGCGATTCCTCCGGTGTGGCTGGGGGAGGCGGCGGTCTGGGATGCGCTGCTTCACCGGATGCCCCTGGGCACCCTGCTGCGCGATCTTGGTCGGTTTTCCGCGGTTGGATTGGCGAAGCCTGGGAGCGAAGCCGCGTGGTGGATCGAAACGCGGCTTCGGGACCCGGGAATTCTGAGGTCTGCTGGACTGCATCCGATGGCGTACCTCCTGGCCCGGCGGGCTTACGAGGCGGGTTGCGCGACGGGAGTGAAGGGAGTTTGGAAGCCGGTGCCGGCGGTGGTTCGGGCTTTGGACGACGCCTTTTATGCCGCCTTCGGCAATGTCCGGCCGATCCGGAGGTCCCTGCTTGTGACCTTGGACCTCAGCAATTCCACCCGGACTTCGCGTCTGCCGGGAACGTCGGTGTCGGTCTGGGAAGCGGCGGCGGCGATGGCTCTGGTGGCTGTCTCGACGGAGCCGTCCTGCCTGGTGGCGGGGTTTTCGTCGGGGGTGGCATCCCGGCTGGTCGGGGCGTCGCCGGCCCTACCTGGCTTGACCCTGCTCGACCTCCATCCCGGCATGCGCCTCGACGAGGTCATGGATCGTCTGGCGACGGTTTTCCCGGGGGCGCCCGATGCGGCGCTTCCGATGGACTGGGCCTCGCGGCACCGGATTCCGGTGGAGGGTTTCGTGACCTACACCGATGGCGATGTGTGGATCCGGGACGTCGCTCCCGCGGTGGCGTTGGATCGGTATCGGGAACAACTGGGCATCCCCGCGAAGTCGGTCGTGATCGGGATGGCGGGGGTGGGGTTCAAGCTCGCCAGCGAGGCCGACCCGGGAACCCTCGACGTCGTGGGTTTTGACAGCACGACGCCGGCGGTGGTGAACGGGTTCCTTCAGGCGTGAGGTCGTTGGGGTGGAGGCGGGGATATTTCGCACCGGGATCGTGGGCGAATGGGCGAAAACGAAAACGACCCGGACGGAGCTGCGGTGGCGCGCGTCGCGAAAGCTGACTCGCCTCCACTCCGGCACCCCTCCGGAGTGGGTGGATCTCTGAGTGACCGGACGATGTAGCGCAGGCTGCCCAGCCTGCTGTATCGCCGGTTGCCAACCGGCGGGGACCGTGTTGCGGAGTAACGCCTGCGAGTCGTTGATTCGAGTAGGGACACGAGTCGTCGCACCCGCCGACTGGCAGTCGGCGAAACGGCAGACACGGCTGTCTGCGTTACACTACAGGCGCGGTCGCTCTCCCTCGGCTCCGGTAGCCGCCCTGCTTCAGCCCGCGGTCTGTGAGCCCTGGAAAAATGGCCAATCTCTAGGCACCCCTGTGGGGTACGAACGAATTGATGATCCGACCGGTGGTGGCGTAGCGCCTTCGGCGGGACGCCACGACCAGCTGCGTTCTGACAACCCTGGCGGGTTCCTCACCTCCCAGGAACGGGGCGCAACCACGACCCCCCGATCACTCCCTACTTCAAGAGGAGTCGGTAGGCGCGCGAGGGAACGGTGAGCGACGACGGATCGATGTAGAGGTAGGGGGCCGCCGTCGATTGGAACTCGATGATCTTCGTCCATTCGACGAGACCGATCGAACCCTGCAATTCATAGGTCACGCCCACGTCCCCGGTGGCGCTGATCTGGATGAGTCCGCCGGCCAATAGGCTGATGGAGAGGCGCGCGCCTTCCCCGGTCACGGTCACGCTGAAGGACTGGCTGGCTTCCAGGTTTGGATTCGCGTTGTCGGCCACCTTGACGGTGACCTCGTGGGTGCCGACCTGCGACTCGAGAGGGTTCCAGGTGATCTCACCGGTCGAGGCGCTGATCGTCATTCCGTCCGGTGCCGCGCTCAGCGAATACGTGAGGGTGTTGGCGGGAAGGTCGACGTCCGAGGCGGTCGCCTGAAGGGTCAGAGGCACCCCGAAATGGAGGGATTGGTCCGCGAACGGCTCGAGGACCGGAGCGGTGTTCACCTCGGTGACGATCCACTCGAAACTGTTGGTGACGCTGAGGAGGGGAACGCTGGTTCCGGCCCCGGCGACTTCGCTGACGACGATCACGATTCGATTGGTCGAGGGGCCTTGTTGCTCAGTGGGCGTCCACGCGATTTCGCCCGTCCCCGCGTTGATCGTCATCCCCGTTGGCGATGTCAGGAGCTGAAACGTCAGCGCGGTGGCTGGGAGGTCGGAATCCGTCGCCGTGGCGATGGCGGTCGAGGCCGCCAACTCGGCGGTGGAGCGATCGGTGGGAACCACGAGCACGGGCGGGACATTCACTTCACGGACCGTCAGTTCGAAGGCGTTGGTGACGCTCCAGCTGATGGAATTCGCCGCGGCGGGACTGCTGTCGGAGACGACCACCGTGATGAGCTGGGTCGAGGGGCCCTGGGCTTCGGAGGGAACCCAGGCGATGGCGCCCGTCGCGGGATCAATCGTCATTCCAACGGGAGGCGCGAGGAGCCGGAAGGCGATCGGGTTGACGGGCAGATCCGCATCGGTGGCGGACACCTGGACGGCGAACGGGGTCAGTTCGTCGAGCGCTCCGCTGGGGATGGGTGCGACGACGGGCGGCGTGTTGATTTCGCGGACGACGACGGTGAACTGGTTCGTGGTGCTGAGGGCCGTGTCGTTGATCGCGGATGGGCTGTCGTCGGTGACGACGACCGTGATTACCTGGGACGAGGGGCCTTGGGCTTCGGTGGGAGTCCAGCGGATGTCGCCGGAAACGGGGTCGATGGTCATCCCCTCCGGTGGCGCGACGAGCGCGAACCGGAGCGGGTTGGCGGGGAGATCGGCGTCGGTGGCGGTTGCCCGGACGCTCAGCGGCGTCAGTTCGTCGAAGGTCTGGTCCGGGGGCGCGGCGAGGACCGGAGCGGTGTTCACCTCGTGGATGACGAGTTGGAAGCTGTTGGTGCGCGTGAAGGCGGTGCCATTGACGATGTCCGTGACACTGGCGACGACGAGATTCGTGCTCGGGCCGTCGGCTTCGGTGGTGTTCCACGAGATCAGGGCGTTGGTGGCGCCCTGGAGCGTGAACTCGACGCCGGCCGGCGCGGACAACAGTTTGAAATTGAGAGGCTTGTTGGGTTCGTCGGGATCCTGGGCTGAAATCGGGACGCTGAGGGCCTCCGATTCATTGAGTTCGACCCCGTCGGGCATGATGAGGTCCGGTGGAAACCGCGATTGCTTGAAGGTGTAGGTGCCGGATTGTCCGCCGTAGGTGGCGGCGACGGTGATCGTGTGGAGGCCCTGGTTGGTGATGACCAGGTTCACGGCGCCCGCCCGGGCGATGGCATTGCCGGAGGTGGTTTGGCCGACGAGCGAGCCATCGGGCCCGTGGACTCGGATCCATGGGGTGAATCCGGTGGAGATCACCCGGAGGACGTTGCTGTCGCCGGGGGTGCCGAAGAACGACCAGGTGTCGAGGTCGCCGAGGGAGAGCGTGGCCACGTTGGTCTGTCCGTTGATCAGGTTGCCGCCGTCGTCGCCGGGTGTGAGGACCAGGTCATCGGGAACCCGGACAAGATTGATCGAGTACCCGCCGGACTGCCCGGCGTAGGCGGCGGCGCCCAGCAGGGTGTAGGAGCCGGCGTTGGTGGCTTGAAGCGTGAGGAAGACGTCGCGGGCGATTGCGTTGCCGGCGATATCCTCGGCGACGAGCAGGCCGTTGGGGCCGTAGAGACGGAGCCACGGCGTGAAGTTGGTGCCGCCCATTCGGACGAACAGGCTGTTCCCGGCGTTGGCATGAAAGCGCCACACATCGATGTCCCCGAGAGTGAGGGTTCCCGTCAGGCTGGCGCCATTGGGCAGTTCATCGCCTTCGTCGCCCGGCGAGATGACGATGGGCGCCAGGGACTGCGCGAGATGCAGACCATACCCGCCGGATTGGCCCGCGTAGGTGGCGGCCGCGACGACCATGTAGGTGCCCGCGTTCGTGGCGGAGAGGGTGATGAATCCGTCCCGCGTGATGGCATTGCCCGAGGTGGTTTCACCCACGACCGCCCCCGTCGGCCCGAAGATACGGAGCCACGGTGTGAAATTGGTTGAGCCCAGCCGGACGACGAGGTTCTCACCGGCCTGCGCGGTGAGGCTCCACAGGTCGAGGTCCCCGAGTTGGATGAAACCAGTTTGGACTGCTCCGTTTTGGAGGGCGCCGCCCTCGTCGTCCGTCGACACGGTGAAGGGTTTCAACGACTGGGCGAGATGGATGCCGTAGCCGCCGGATTGTCCCGCGAAAGCGGCGGACGCGACGACAATGTAGGTCCCTGCGTTCGTGGCCGTGAGTGACACAAATCCGTCCCGGGTGATGGTATTGCCGGACGTGGTTTCGCTCACCAACGTCCCGGAAGGGCCGAAGATGCGGAGCCAGGGTGTGAAATTGGTTGAGCCCAACCGAACAACGAGGCTTTCGCCGGCTTGCGCGGTGAAGTTCCAGGCGTCCAGATCGCCGAGCGAGATTATGCCGGTATGGGCCACGCCGTTGAGGAATTCTCCGCCTTCATCGTCGGGGGAAATCGTCAGCGTTCCTGGCGCGCGGACGAAGTGAAGAGTGTAGTCGCCGAATTGGCCCGGAAACGTCGCGCCGGCCACCAGCGTGTAGGCTCCGGCGTTGGTGGCCGTGACGGAAATGAATCCGTCGCGGGTGATGGTATTGCCCGAGGTGGTTTCATCCACGAGCGCCCCGGACGGTCCGTAGAGGCGAAGCCACGGAGTGAAGCCCTGGCTGCCCAACCGCAGCATGAGGGATTCGCCCGCCGCCGCGTCGAAAGTCCAGGCATCGAGATCGCCGAGCGCCAGATGCGCCGGGTTGGCGGCACCGTTGGCGAGGGCTCCTCCCTCGTCGTTCGCGGGAACCGTGATCGCTCCGGGGGCCATGACCCAATGGAGACCGTAGGCGCCCGTCTGCGTTTCGAAGGCGGCGCTGACAACCACGGTGTAATTGCCGGCGTTGGTCGTGGTGGTCAGGAGGAACCCGTCGCGGGTGATCGTGTTGCCGGCGGGAACGTCCCGGATCAGTTCATTCTCCGGGCCGTAGAGTCGGATCCGAGGGGTCAAGTTGGTGGCTCCGACCCGGAGGATGACGGAGGCGCCGGCGGTTGCCGTGAACGACCAGTTGTCCGAATCACCGGCGGGTGTGATCTCCCCCGTATGAACGCCGCCGTTGGTCAGGGGACTCTGGGCGGCGACGCGGGCTTCCAGGCAGGCGAAAGACAGCGCCAGAAGTGCGATGGCGCGGCCAAGGGCGCCAAGGCGGACTGCGACTCCCTGAAGGGTGGACGGTGATGCGTGGAAGGTTTCGGGATTGGACTGAGGCGACATGAGGCAGTTCTCGGTAAGGACGTCTAAGGAATGCGACCGCTCCAACAATGCAGGGCGATATTGCTGCGCGCCGAATCGGCCCTGTCAACTGATTGCGGGACGCGGCGGAAAAAAATAACAGAGGGCCGCCGTCCGAGGTCGGCGGACGCATGAAAGCCGGCGCTACTTTCTCGGTCCTTGTACCGCCGGCTTGGGGATGGGATCGAGATTGCCGGCAGGAATTCACCAGATTCACCGGTTTCCTTGGATGCGCGCGGGCGCCGTCGCGGACACGGCCGACGACCGGCCGACGCTTCGTTGTTCCTGGAAGGTCCGCTTTAGACACCACGCTTCGAGACTGGGCCAGGAAAGGACCTTGTCGGGGCCGGATGGGGTGTTCACGGATTCAAAATCCCCCGGGGACGCCCGGAACCGCCACTCGTCGAGGTCGGGCACCTGATCCAGCGCTTTGAGAATGCGGAGTGATTCGAAGGCGAACCACGTGTTGGTGGCATCACCCTTGACCGTCCACCCGCCTGTGAACTCGGGGGAAGCGGGCGGTGCGAAGAGTCCCTTGCCGCGGTGAAGTCGGAGAATCCCCGCGACGCAGGCCGCGCGATTGATTTTATCCAAGGCGCCGGCGGCTTCGAGGAGAAGGAGAACATCCCGGGTGTCCCGAAGGAGGTCGTCAAACCGGGTATGGAAGAGTCCGTGGATCGTTTCGGTTGGGACGGGATCGCAGCGTTGAGCCGGCTTGTTCGTCGAAAGGACCTGGGCGGCGACCAGCGTGGGAACGATGGGGGAAAGATCGACGAGATCGAGGGCTTTTGATTGCGCGAGGAACCGGATCCGGAGGGCGAGTTCGCGGGTGGTCAGCACGATGCAAGGGTGGTCTTGGACGGGAATTTCCTGGAGGCCGAGGAGTTGGTCCCGGAGCTTGCGCGGAACAAGGGGAAGGGAGGCTCGGACCGAGTCGGGATCGAGTCGAAGGGGGCGCAGATCCTCGGGGGTCAGGAATCCCGAGGCGGCCGCCAGCAGGAACGCTGAATTGCCGAGAGCCCAACCGAGTTGGATTTCCGGGGGCATGTTGGCGGGAGTATTCGCGGCGAGCGATTCGACGAGCTCGGCCTTGATCGGATGGAGCGCTTCCGTGGGGAAGAGAGCGGCGGGAGGCAGGCAGACTCCGAGGGCGAGTCCGTGCCCCCACCAGCGCCGGGCGGCGGTGTGGGCCGGGTGGCCGGGCGCGAGTTGGGCCAGGTACGAACGGACGTCCGATTCCGTGATCGAGATCGGCTTGAAGGCGGAGGTGCCCGGGGCGCTCCCCAATTTTTTGGACGAAAAGGAGGCCAGGCCACCGATGATCACAAGAACCGCCGCGACCCGCATGATCACGACCCGCCAGCGCACGGCCGTGGTGGAGGCCGGTGGTTGAATGAAAATGGATTCCTGGGTCTGCTGGCCCAGAAGCCGCTCCGCGCCCTCAAGATCCCCCCCGCGGAAAGCGATGAAGCTCCGTTGGACGGCCGAGGACACGAGGGAGTCGAGGTCGACGGCGGAGTTCGGCGGTCCGCTGGACGCCCGTGTCAGTTCCCGGCGATCGACGACGCCCAGTCGGGCGCTGATCCGTCCATCCCGGTGGAGCACAAGCCGCGAGGCGGAGCCCCAGTAAAAGGGGATGGCGGACACAATCACGTTCGCGACAACTCGAGGTAGGCGGAGCACCAGTCCGTCGCGGGTTCGTCGCCAATCCTCGATGAGCATCCGTCCTCCAAGAAATCGGGCGAAGGCCAACAGTTCGTGGGCATCCGGCGCCGTCGAGGGAGTCGATGGGGAGGATGGTTCAAGGTCAGGCTCCGGTCCGGGAAGGATTCCGTTGCCGGCCCGGGTGAAGAGGGAATAGTCCATGCGGGGCGCGACTTGGGGGATCGCCGACGACATGATGAGAAAAAACACGCCCTGACCCAGGAGCAGAATGCCCAGGGGCCAGTTCCACCAGCCCATCCCGGCGAGTGGAACGGCGAGGAGAAGGATGCCGACGGCGGCGGCGCGTTGCGGAGGATTCCGGACGACGTGAAATCGGCGGACCATGTCCAAGCCGGAGAGAACGAAGAAGGCGCCGAACAGGCTGCAATGAGCGCGAAGTCCCAGCCCGATGGTGGTGAGGTGCATGGAGACGATCAAGACACCGATGGCGGCCAGCATGCCGCGGAGCCACCGGCGGTAGAGATGGCCACGGAATCCTTGGGGCTCGCGGAAATTGGCGAGTTCCCGATGACCGAGCCAACGGGCCAGGAACAGGCCGGGCAACACGGAAGCGATCTGGAGAGCGAAGAGGACAAAGCCAAACGGGAGGGCTTTGAAGAATCCGGAGGCCAGACCGCCGAAGGCGAGGGCGCCGCCGGGCGAGGCGGGAAGAGCCAGCATGACGGCGTGGGTGAGTCGCCCCGGCGCGCGCAGTCGGTCGAGGCCGGATTCGAGGTGGGCTTCCAGGGTTTCCCTCAGGAGAGCGCGGGCGCGGTGGAGGCGGACTTTGAAGGCGTTCTCGTGGATGCCCAGGGTCTGGGCCGACTCGGCGACGGACCGGCCTTCCAGGTAGAAGAGGGCCAGGCACTCCCGGTGGATCGGCGGAAGGCTTTCGAGCGAGGTGCGGAGGGTTTCCCGCTCGCACGGCGACTCCGGGTCTTCGGTGGGCGAAGGCGGATCCTGTTCGAGGGCCCAGCGTTCGCGTTTGCGCAGTTCACCGCGCCGACGGAGTCCAAGGTTGATCGCCGTGTTTCGGGCGATGGCGCTGATCCAGGCTCCGAATTTTTCGGCGCTGCCGAGGAGGGCGAGGCGGCGGAAGCCGGAGATGAAGGTCTCCTGGGCGGCTTCCTCGGCAAGGTCATGATCGCCGAGGCGGCACCAGGCGATGGCAAAGACCTTGTCGGCGTGGCGTTCGACGAGTTCGCGGTACCGTTCGCGATCGCCGGCGCGGATCGCCTCCACGGCGTGGGCGTCGGCGGAGGGGTGGTTCGAGGTTGTGGACGGGTTCATTCCGCCCGCCAAGACAAGGCAAGACCCGCAAGGTTACCGGGTCCCACGCGGCAGCGACCTGATCAATTCCGTTTGGCCCGCTTGAGGAGGTCGTAGGCGCGCTGGGCTTCGGCGTCGCCGTTGGCGGCCGCGTTGATGAGGTGCTGCTCGAGCGAGACCATGGAATTGTGGACCGCCATTCCCTGGTCGAGCGTGAGATTGGTGGACCCGCGCGTCGTCTGGAGGGCGACGACGGCCTGTTCGAACTTGCCTTCGCGCAGGGCTTCGCTGGCGATGTGGATGTTCTGTTGAATCTCCGGTTCGGCGGTGGAGAAGGCCTCGTCGATCTGAGTGGCGGCTTCTTGAGGGGTGGCGACGTCGGCGGATTCGTCACCGCCACCGCCGCAGCCCGGGAGGAGGATGAGGGCGTGGGCGAGGATGGCGGACGCGAGGGCGCGGCGGAGGAGTTGGAGGTGGGGCATGGGAGGCGTGTTCATTCTCCGGTGGCCGAGCCGGGGTTGCACCAGAACCGGCCGGGGCGAATGCCACGGAAACCGCCGAGACCGGCTTCCCGGACGTAGTTCCGGTATTTCATGTACTCGGTCTGCCCACCGAACATGCCCATCATGACGCCGGTGTTGTGGCGTTGGGTGACGCCCTCATCGGGGCGGCTGGTGGCGTTGTCGAAGTTGGAGGGGAGTTTTTCATCGGCCTCCCAGAAGAGCATGGAATCCGGTTTGAAGGCATCGGCCTTGTAGGTGGAGTACTGCGGGGCTCCGGCGGGGCCGGTGGTGTACGCCGAGACGGCGCCGTTCATCATGTAACTCGACACCTGCATTTCCCGCTGTTTGAAGGCGGGGGTGTTGGTGCGTTCGAGGGGGCACCAGACGAGCTGCCGGGTCTGGTGGTACTGCCAGAGCTGGCTGCGGGTGACGTCGTGCTGGGGGCGGTTCGTGGCGACGCGGGTGTAGCACCAGTTCGCGACGTTGTACGTGCCCGAACTCCAGGACGTGTACGGCATGTAATCCTCGTTGTCCCCCGTGTAGAGGGCGGTGCTGAGGAGCAACTGCTTGAAGTTGTTGAGGCACTTGGTGCGTTGCGCCTGTTCCTTGGCCTTGCTCAGGGCCGGCAACAGCATGCTGGCCAGGATCGCGATGATGGCGATCACCACCAGGAGTTCGATCAGCGTGAAGGCATTCCGCCCGTGGCGGGGTCGGCGGCGCCACAGGGATCCGAAGGGAGTCATGGCGTTCCTGTACCGTAAACCGCAGGAACGGTCCAACCTCGATTTCGTGACGAACCCGGGCGTCCTTACGCCCAGGGCAGGCTGAATGTCTTCAGAAACGAATAGGCCTTGATCGCCTCGATGACGCCCTCCTTGACGCCGAGCCCGCTGTCCTTGATCCCTCCGAACGGGCTGTTCTCAATCCGAAACCCGGGGACCTCGTTGATGTTCACCGTTCCGCAACGCAAGGTCCGGATCGCCTGGAGCGCGGACGGCAGGCTTCGGGTGACCACGCCGGAACTCAGCCCGTACGCGGTTGAGTTGGCCAGCGTGAGGGCGTCGTCGAGGTCGCGCACGGTGATGATGGGGGCGAGCGGACCGAAGCTTTCGGACACGACCATCCGGCAGTCGCGGGGGACGTCCGTGAGGACGGTGGGGGGAAGCAACGCGCCTTGGCGTGGGCCGCCGAGCAGCACGCGGGCACCGGCCGCGACCGCCTCCCGTACCACGGTTTCGAGGTGGATGGCCGACGGTTCGTCGATGACGGTTCCGACCCGGGTGGTTTCGTCGAAGGGATCGCCGCAGGTGTATTCCCGGGCCTTTTCGACGAGGCGCCGGGTGAATTCCTGGGCGATTCCATCCTGCACCAGGATCCGTTTGACGGCGGTGCATCGCTGGCCGCTGTTCCGGAAACTGCCCTCGGCGGCGAGGGTGATCGCGAGATCGAGATCGGCGTCGTCGAGGACGATGAGCGGATCATTGCCGCCGAGTTCGAGGACGAGCTTCTTGTAGCCGGCGGTGGCGGCGATGCGCTTGCCGATGGGAACCGATCCGGTGAAGGCGACGAGTTCGACTTCGGGATGGAGGACGAGCGGTTCGGCGACGTCGGCGGTCGGGCCGAGGAGGACGCTGAGCATGGGGCCGGGCAGGCCCGCGTCGTGGAGGAGGGCGGCGAAGGACAGTGCCGTGAGGGGCGCCTTTCGGAGGGCTTGAGGATGATGGGAGTACCCGCGGCGATGGCGGGGGCGAGCTTGTGGGAGACCTGGTTCAACGGGTGGTTGAACGGGGTGATGGCGACGGCGCAGCGCAGGGGTTCGCGGGTCGTGAAGATCTTGCGGGCCTTCCCCTGGGCCGAGATGTCGCACGAGAAGATCTGGCCGTCGTCCCTCAACGCCTCCATGGCGGCGAAGCGCAGGACGTCGAGGGTGCGGCCCACTTCGTATCGGGCTTCCCGCAGGGCCAGGCCGGTTTCGGAGGTGATGATCCGCGCGAATTCCTCGTGCCGCGCGGCGAGGGCGGAGCGGGTCTTCTCAAGGATCTCGGAACGTTCGAAGCGCGACGGCGTGTTCCGGAACCCGGTGGCGGCGGCGATGGCGGCGTCGGTGTCCGCCCTGGTGGCGAGGGTGACCGAGCCCACGACGGAGCCATTGAAGGGAAAATGGACCTTCAGGGTGGCGGTGGAGGCGACGGGCTTTCCGGCGACGAGCGAGGACAGGTTCATTTCGGGTCGTGGAGACGGAGTCATGGGCGGATGGAGGCGGCGCGGGTTTTGGGGACGAAGCCCATGGAGGTTTGGATCGGGTGGGTGCATGAGCAGCCGGCGCTGCTTTCGGGCGCCAGGAGGAGGCCTCCGGACGGAATGAGCGTGAGCCAGCAACCGGATCGCACCCCCTCGAATTGGGTGCGCTTGTCGGTCTCCAGGTCCCACATGCCGTGGTAATAGTGCCGGAAGAACAGGGCGTGACGGGACGCGGACATGGTGCCGCAGCCCCGGCGCTCGGGGAGGTCCTTGCGGAGCGTCTCCCCGGTGCTGAGGCGGAACGCGCGTTGATCCGAGTAGAAGACGTCGTCGATGACGACCGGGTGCTGGAGGTGGCCGCTGTGGTGGCCTTTGTCCTCCTTGTGCGACTCCGACCAGAGGACCTGGCCGCCGGTAGCCAGGAGGTCGACATCGCCCGATCCGCCGGCCGCCGGCGCGTTGAAGGCGAAGGTGTGGAAGTTCTTGTCCTTGTCGGTGCCCGTCACGACGACGGTGTTTCGGCTGTAGACCAGGTAGGTCATGTACTGGCAGGCGCTGAAATCCTGGGCCTTGGTCCAGAGCCTGCGGCCGGAACGCAGATCGAGCGCGACGAGGTGGGTGTCGGTCAGGGCCTCGGGCGGAAGCCGGGTTCCGGCGGCGGCCACAGCGCCCGGGGCGCGGCTTTCGATGAGGAAGATCATCCCGTCGCCGACCGTGATCGTGGAATTCAGGATGGCGCCGCCATTGTATTCCCAGCGGGCCTCGCCCGACTGGATGTCGACTCCGAACAGCCGGTCGCTGGTCACGCGGCTGACTTGGTCGGCGGCGTAGTCCTCGTACCATTCACCCTCGTCGCCGAGGTAGCCGGCCGCGGAGCGCACGCGACTGCCGACCATCATGTCCGGCAGGAGGGCGAGGTAGCCCCAGTCGTGGGCGGCGGCGTCGGTGACGTTGGGAATCGAGTAGCGCTGGACCCGGCGTCCGGTGTCGCCGTCGAGGGCGAGGCAGTACCGTCCGTGGGCGAGGTAGAGGCGGTCGCCGGCGGCGGCCATGTTGCTGGAGTCCCGGGGGACGTTCGCGCGCCGGAGTTCGGGCGCGGACCGGCTCCACAGGATGGTGCCGTTGTAGGAGTCGAGACCGAACAGGACGCGGTCACCCTGGATGAAGAGCCGGCCATCGCGACTCACGGGCGCCGGGTTTCGGGGGCCGCGGTCGGGCATGGGTCGCGGACCCGGATCGCCCCACCACGAGACCTGGAGTTCGCCCCGGACGAGTTCGTCCTGGCTGCACGAGGTGTTGTCGGGGTTGCCGTATTGGTGGGTCCATTCCCCGGCGCCGGCGAGGACGCCTCGCCGGTGGAAGAGCCAGCTGCCGTTGTCGGAGGTGAACCGCGCTTCGGGAAGGGCGCCGCCGAGCCAGGCGCGCCACGTCTCCCGCGCGAGGGCGGCCGCTGGGGTCGTCGCATTCGCCGTGGAGGCTGTACCAAGGAGCACGACACCGCCCGACGGGCGAAGGACCCGGGCGATCTCGGCCGCCGAAAACTGGGGCGGCTTTCCGTCGAGCAAGGTCGTTTCCGAGACGATCAGGTTGGCGAGGTAATCGCCGAAGGGAAGCTTGCCGGGGGCGATCTGGTGGACGGCGGCCCGGACACCTTGAATGCCGGCCTCGTCGAATCGCCGGCGCACGGCCTGAACCCGGGCCGGGTCGGATTCAACGACGACGACATCGAGGTCGCTCTGGCGGGCGAGTTCGACGGCGACGGCGCCGTCCGTGGCCCCGAGGACGAGGCAGTAGCCGCGGTGAACGGAGGAACGGAGCAGGAGGAGTTCCGCGATGCGGGCGGCGTCGGGACGGACGTCGAGCGTGGTCGGCGCGGGGGAAGGGGCGGCGGCGTAGTAAAAGGACGTGTCGAAGAGGTACCGCTGGGTCTGGACGTCGTGTCCGTCACGGCCGGGAGCCTGGAGCCGGTAGAAGTACTCCGAATTGGGTGAGAGATCCTTGAGGGTGATGACGTGCTGAGTCGAGGCGGCGGCATTCTCAAGGCGGTGCCGGGTGCCGTCGGGGGCTTGGATCTCCAGGACGGACGGCATCGGGACGTCGGTTTCCCAGGAGACGACCGCCGTGGTGCGATCCTCCCAGTCGACGAACGGTCCGTAGGCCGGTGTGAATCGGATGGGGTCCGGGGCGGGCTGGGGGAAGATCGAAGATTTCGCGGCGAAACGTTGGGCGATCTCCGCCGTGGTGAGGACCCTTCGCAGGATGAGGGCCTCATGCAGGGCCCCGGTCAGGGGATAGTTCTCGTCGTCGTCCTTGTAGGCTCCGAGAACGAGCGACGCGTGGCCCGGGTAGCGGATGGGACCGGACTGGATCGCGTCGCGGGCGGCGAGGGTTCCGTTGACGTAGAGGCGTTGTTCCCGTCCGTCGTAGGTGCCGACGACGTGGTACCAGTGCCGCGGTTGGAACGGCTCGCGGGCCTGGAGGTAGGTGAGCCTGTCGTTGCCGCCCTCCGAAGCGAGCGCGAAGGCGAAACGGTCGTTGCGGTAGCCGAGAAGCCAGCCGAACTCGGATTCGCCGTTGTCCTGGATGGCGCCGACGATGCCGCCCCATTCCAGCGGGCGATCGACGCGCACCCAGGCTTCGACGCTGATGTCCTGTTTCGGGAGGCCGGCCTTCGACAGATCCGAGGAGGCGACCATCGACGGGTTCCTCCCGGTAAGGTCGACGCGCGCTGGACTGGGATCGTCGGTGAGCTGGACACCTTGGGGGACGATGTCGAGTCCGCCGGCGACAGGCTTGATCTTTGCGCCCTGGAGCCGGTCGGGGCTGAAGAGCCAGTGGACGACGGTGCCGGGTGGAGTGGGGGACGGCGTGGGCGCGGCGGCGATCGAGCTCGGCGCCGGAAGCAGAAGTGCGCCCAGTGTCAGGGAGGCGACGACGGCCAGGGTTGCGGCGACAGGATGGGCCGTGGGGGCGGACAACGCGGGAAGGGATGAGGTCGTCATGGGAATGGGAAATGAATCGGGAATCGTCGATTGGGAGCGTGAACCGTAGCCGCCGACGTCAGTCGGCGCTGATTTCCGGCCGGTGGATGGCGCGGACTGACGTCCGCGGCTACGGGGGTGGTTCATCGCGAGGAGAACTCAGCGGGCGGCTCGGAGGGAGGGGTTGCCGAAGCAGTGGAGGGTGCCCTGGTCGGTGGCGATCCAGAGTTGACCGTTCGCGGCGGCGAGGCCGTAGGCCCGGCCGCTGACGGGACGGGTCCAGAGGCGCTGACCGGTCTCGACGGCGAAGGCCGCGGCTTCGTCGGCGCCTCCGACGACGAGCGCATCGCCCGCGAGGATCATGGCGTCGGGCCACTGGCACGGGACGGTCCAGAGCCGGCAGTCCTGCATGTCGGAGGTGGCTTTGTCGATCTGCTGACCAAGATCGGCGAGTTGTTCCCGAAGCGAGGTCAGGTCGGCGGCGGGCGCCTTCCTCTTCTCGGAGTCCCGGAGTTTCTTCACGAGGACGCCCTGCTGGCTGGCGAGCGTCTTTCGGTGCCGGGCGATGTCCATGTAGCGTCCCCGGTCCAGGGTGGTGATTTCCGTGTCGGAATGAAGGTAGGACCGGTCGCCGGTTACGATGAGATGATGCCCCTGAAAGGAGGCGAGTTGGTCGGAGTGATCCTCCTCGACGACGCCGAGTTGGCCTGTTTTGCCGGGTCCAAAGATGAGCGTGTCCCCGGTGAGCAGGGCGTAGGTGCCCCCGGCTCCTTCGACCACGCGCTGGCGTTTGCCCGTGGCGATGTCGCACACGACCGGGTTGTTGCGCCCCGCCGGGACGTAGAGCCGCGAACGCGAGGCCAGCAGGTAACCCTGGGCCGGCAGGTCGTTCTGGGTCTGCCGCCAGTGTTCCTCGCCCGTGGCCGCGTCGAGCGCGACGAGGTACACCGTCTCCGAGGGGAACATCCCCGCCGTGGCATAGACACGGCCTTCCTGGACGACGACGGAGGTTCGAATCGGCCAAGCCGAGATGATCCGGCCATTCCCGGGAATCCGACGGTCTTCGGGACCGATCCGGCGGGACCAGACGAGCCGCCCGTCGGCGGCGTCCACGCAGTAGACGGAGCCGTCGTCGGAGCCGAAGTAGACGCGGTCGCCGACGACGGTGGGAGCGAAGCGGACGGGGCCCTCGGTGAAGAAGGCCCAGACGGGGGCTCCGGTCCGGGCGTCGAGGCAATGGACCTTGTCATCGGCGGACGAGCCGAAGAGGACCCGGCCGTTGGCGATGACCGGGTGGAAGGCGCGGTCGAAGATCTGCCGGGGTTTGAGATCGTAGACCTTGTTCCAGCCGTCCCACTTGGCTTCGCCCTGCCAGGCGGGCTGGGGCGGATGGGGAGACTTCCACGTCCAGAGCGGGGTGGGAGTCGGCGGGAGCGGGTCGGGGGAAATGCCGGATCGGGCGAGATTGGACTGGTAGGTGGGCCAGTCGGTGGCCAGCCCGGTGAGGCCGGCGGCGAAGAGCACGGCGGCGGTCAGGTAGGGGAGGGAATGAGTGAGCATGGTAAGTGGGCGGTAGGGAGGACGGGGGAGGAGACCGGGAGCCGACTGGAAAGTCGGCGGGACGGACCGGGAGACGGGCTCGGGTCTGGAGCCTGGCCATTTTTTGGGCGGCGACGAAGGCCGGCGTGGCCCGGAGGGCCGGCGGAAATTAGCCGGCGGCAAGCTCGCGCAAGCGGGCGCGGCCGCCGGACCAGGGTTCCAGACGGGTGCGCCCCGGATGGGGCGCGGGAGGCGTGGCCGGCTCTCAAGGGTCCGAGCAAATAACAGCCAATCTCCAGACCCGTGTCGTTCCGTTGGGCGGTGGGGAGAACGGGGGAGGAGACCGGGAGCCGACTGGAAAGTCGGCGCGACAGGCGGGACGGGGGCGACAGGGGCGAGGGCGCGGTGATCGGAGTTCATTCAGGGCGTCGGGGGTTTTCCGGACGTTGGGGAAAGCTTCCCGTGATCGAGGTGGAAGGCGCGGGTGGCGTACCGATCGGCATCGGTGCCATGGGTGACGACGACGACCGTGCCGCCGGCCTGGTGAAACTTGGCGAGATGTTCGAAGACGGCCGCGGCATTGGAGGGGTCGAGGTTTCCAGTCGGTTCATCGGCCAGGATGACCGGCGGTTTCTTGATGAGCGCGCGCGCGAGGGCGACGCGCTGCCGCTCGCCGGCGCTGAGGGTCGTGGGGGCGTGGTGGGCGCGGTCGGCGAGGCCGAGTTGGTCCAGGAGCGCCAGGGCGTGCTTTCGTTCCGCGCCGTCGGGAGACCGGGGGCCGGGTGGAATCCCGGTCAGGACGTTCTCGAGCGCGTCCAGGTACGGGAGGAGATGGAAAAGCTGAAAGACGAAGCCGACGCCGCTGGCGCGGAGGGTGGTGCGTTGAGCGGGCGGTAGGGCGTAGATGTCGGAGCCATCGAGGCGAACGGTGCCCCGGGAGGGCCGCTGCATCCCGCCGAGCGTGAGGAGGAGGGTGGATTTCCCGGACCCACTGGCGCCTTTGATGGTGACGAATTCGCCGCGGGCCACTTGGAGGCCAACGCCGTCGAGGGCGCGAACGACCCCCCCGCGGGTGGGGAATTCCCGGGAGATGTCGTCGCAGTCGATCATCGGGATTCCACTCATTCGGCGCGGAGGGTTTCGATCGGGTCCTGGTTGAGCGCGATCATGGCGGGAACGAACGACACGAATGCGGCGAAGGCCGGGGTGAGAGTGACCGCCAGGAGGACGAGGGTCGGGTTCCAGGCGAGGGAATTGGCCGTGACGTGGAAGATGGACGGCCCGAAGGCGAGCGCCACGAGAGTGCCCGCGATCGCGCCGATCAGGCCGCCGACGGAGCCGAGGAGCACGGCTTTGCCGAGGAAGAGACCGCTCAGTCGCGTGGATCCGTAGCCCAACGCGCGCCAGAGTCCGATTTCGGGGCGGCGTTGGCGGACGTTGAGGATCGCCAGTGTTCCCACCCAAAGACCGGCGATGGCCAGGGTGAGGGGCGTCGAAAAGGCGGCGTATTTCTCGGCCATTTGACGTTGGCGCGCCCGGGCGTCGGCGAGGGCGCGAACGTGCAGGACCCGGGTGTCGGGGAGCATGGTGGCCAGGGCGGACCGCATCTGGGCGAGCGGATCCTTGTCGGCGGTGAGGCAAAGGCAGTCGACCGCCTGGATTTCGTTGATCCGACCTGGAAGGTCCAGGACGGCCTGGATATCGGCGAGATGGCCGTAGACGCGGATATCGTCGTCGGTGCCGGATTCCGACAGGACACGTTCGACTATGAACGACCGGCCTCCGAGCGTGACTTCGGCTCCGCGCCGGGTCTGGAGCAGTTGGGCGGCTGTGCTGCCGAGGTAAAGTTGGCCCTTCGGCAGGGTGAATCCCATGGGCTTCTTGCCTTCGTCGGAGATGGAGGGCGAAACCCCCTCGAGGATGAGTTCGCCACGGGCCAGCGGATAGCGCCGGCGCAGCGTGGCGGTGAGGTGGTTGAACGTCATGAACACGCCTTTCTGGTCGGCCAGCGTGCGGACGTATTCCTCGGGCATCGTGACGTCGGAATGGCCCTTGGACCAAAGCGCGCCGTCGTCGGTGGCGGCTGGGATGATGCGGAGGTTGAAGCCGAGGTCGCGCATGACCCGGCGGGTTTCACGCTCCGAAGCCTCCGAGGTGAGCCGGAACGCGACGAGCAGCGCGACGGCGGCGGTGAGGGCGGCCACCGTCCAGAGCGAGTTCCAACGGTGATGCCACAGTTCCTTGAGGATCAGAGGCAGCGGATTCATGAGCGATCCTTTCGGGAGCGCTTGAGGAGCCAGGCGCCGGCCAGTGCGATGACCAGGCTGAACCCCGATAGGCTGATCCATTGGGCGAGGACGGCGCCGGACAAGGGTTTGGTTTCCACGGCCGGGGAATTCGGAGCCCGAGATGGGGCATCCGTGCGCGCCGAACTTTCCCGCGCGGTCGTCGTCGCGGTCGGGGCCGGAGCGGACGCGGCTGTGGATTCGTCGTCGGAACGGGCGCTCTCGATGACGGGTTCGGCGGTCGTGACCGCCGCGAGTTCGATGGGTTCCTCCGAGTAGCCGAGCGCGAGGGCGTCGAAGGCGCTGGAAGTGGTGCGGCGGGCGCCGGGCGTGTCGGGACCCTTGAGGACGATGCGGGAAATCTCGGCTCGGATGAGGGGATTCTCCGGATCAAAGCCAAGGGCGGCGGCGGCGGCGCGTTGCCGGGCGGTGTCCCAGCGGGCCGGGATGACCGGACCCTGGAGGGAACCTCGGTCGAGGTCGCACTCGCAGTCCTGGCCGATGAGCGCCAGGCGATCCTGGACGACGGTGCGCGTGATGAGACCTCCTTCGAGGGCGTCGCCCACGCGCCGTCCGCGACCGAAGACGACCGCGACCCGGGGGTCCCTCGTGGGCTGTGGGTCCATGCCGAGTCCCCAGAGGAGCACGGATTCCGCGGCGATCGACCGCGCTGGTATGGGGAGGATGCGCGGGGGGACATCAACCGGCTTGGGCATGGCCGGTAGGAGCCGGGTGATGGCGGAGATGGCTTCCGCGAGGGTTTGTCGGGCCCGACGGTTGGCGGCGGGGTCGGAGCCCTCGACCAGGACGAGAACGGCGTAGGCGTTCAGCAGTTCCTCATGGAGTTGGGTGCGCGCCGGCGAGGCGACCGCCTGTTCGAGGAGTTCGACGATCCCGGCCTTGGAGGTTGGGAGACCCGCGGCGTCCAGGGTGGCGAGCGGAAGTTCCCGTTGATCGGGGCTGAGGAGGGTGAGCCGGGAAGGGGTGCCTTGGGCGGCGGGTTGGAAGGAGAACCGGACGTTGGCGTCGAGCAGAACGGCGGCGGAAGCCTGTTCGAAGTCGGTCGAGATCGACGCGGGGGCCTCCGGGCCGAGGTGAAGGACCAGGCGGTAAGGATCGGTCCCGAGATCGACGAAACCCGTGTCACGAACGGAGTAGCGGCACGCGAGGGTGGAAGGCGCCGCGGCGAACAAGGCGCCGACGAGGGGGAGGAGACACGTCGCGGCGCGGAGACCGCGCGGACCGGGTCGGGACGGGGGATGGGCCGCTCGGGTGTTCATGGGGGGGGAATGTGTGCGCAATCCGGGCAATCCGAAAGTCGGCGGGTTTGAAACCTGCGCCAGGTCATGGATCGGAGGTCGGCGACCAGGAGTTCGTGGGTGAGGGGTTTTTCGAAATCGGTGAGGAGTTTGACGACTTCGAGGGCGGCGAGTGAGCCGGCGACACCCGAGACGGCGCCGAGGATCGGGAACCGGCGCCGCCAAGTGGCGGAGGGTTCCGGGTAGAGGCATCGAAGGCAGGCGGTCAACCCGGGTTGGACGGTCGTGAGATGAAGTTCCAGGTCGTAGACGGCGGCTTCGACGACCGGCTTCCGGGCGGCCATCGCCGCGCGGTTCAGCAGGTAGCGTTCGGAGAACAATGGGGCGGCGTCGACGACGACGTCGGCCTGGGCGACGAGAGCCTCGACGTTGGCCTCGGAAATGTTCTCCGGGACGGCGACGACTTCGAGGCGCGGGTTGAGGTCGCGAAGGCGGCGGGTGGCGGACTCGATCCGGCGGGTGCCGATGCCCGCGTGGGTCATGAGGATCTGGCGGTGGAGATCGCTCGGACGGATATCGCCGGCATGGGCGAGGACGAGGCGTCCGACTCCGGCGGCGGCGAGGTATTGGGCGACGGAGCCGCCGAGTCCGCCAACGCGTGAGACGAGGACGGAAGCTCCCTTGAGCCGGCGCTGGGCGGATTCGCCGAAACCGTCGATGTCGATCTGCCAGCCGTAGGTTTCGCGGTCCGAATCATCGAGGGCGGCGATGTCCGCATCCGTCCGGCTCGCCCCGGGGATCGGGGCGGGGGGGAGGGGCGCTGGGGGAGGTGACGGCGGGGGTGTCACGGGGTTCGTAGTTCGCGGGAAACCGAGCCTGCTTCGATGTGGAGGACGAGGCTGGCGAGGCGTTCGGCTTCGCGGCGGTTGTGGGTGATATGGAGGACGGTCACGCCGGAGGTCCGGTGGATTCCGGCGAGGACCGAGCAGATTTCATCGCGGGTTTCGTCGTCCAGGGCGCTGAGGGGTTCGTCCAGGCAGAGGATGGCGGGATGGAAGGAGAGGGCGCGGCCGAGGGCGACCCGTTGGGATTCGCCGCCGCTGAGGCCTTGAACATGTCGATCGAGGATCGGGGTGATTCGGAGCGATTCGGCGAGCTCGGCGACGCGGGCGCGGACGGCGGGTTCGGGCCATTTGCGAACGCGGAGGGCGAAGGCGAGATGCTCGGCGACGGTGAGGTGATGGAAGAGAGCGGCCTCCTGGGGGACGAAGCCGATGCCGCGCGAGGCGGGTGGGAGGTGGGTGATGTCGCGGTCGCCGAGGTGGATGGTTCCGGATTCGGCGCGGCGAAGGCCGCAGACGCCTTCGAGAAGCGTGGTCTTGCCCGAACCGGTCCGGCCCATGAGCACGGCGTAGGCGCCGGCGGGGACGGTGAACGAGACATTGGCCAGCGAGAAGCCGCCGGCGCGCAGGCAAAGTTGGCGCACATCGATCATCGGCAATTCAGAGGGGGCGCCCCAGGGATTCCTGGGATCCGAAGACCCGGATCAGGAGGAGGACGGCGACGGCGGCGGCGACCATGAGGAGCGAGACGGCGACGGCGGCTTCGAGGTTTCCGACGCTCAGTTCGAGGAAGACGGTGGTGGGCAGCACCTCGGTCTTCATGCGGGTGGCGCCCGAGAAGATGAGGATGGGGCCGAACTCGCCGAGGGCGCGGGCCCACGCGAGGGTGCCGGCGGTGAGGATGCCCCGGCGGGCCTCGGGGATGACGACCCACCAGAACGCCTGGGGACGCGAGCACCCAAGGGTGAGGGCGACCTGCTCGTGGCGCGGGCTGATCTGGTCGAAGGTGGCCCGCATGGTGCGGACCGCGAAGGCGCACGCGACCATGAACTGGGCGAGGATGACGCTGGGAATGGCGTAGGTGACCGGGATGATGCGCTCGATGGCGCGGCCGGGAGGCGTCTGAAACAGGATGAGAAGACTGAGTCCGATGACGAGCGGCGGCAGCACGATCGGAATGTCGAGGGCGGCGTCGACGAGCGCTCGCCCCGGGAAGCGCCACCGGGCCAGGAGATAACCGATGGGAACGGCGACCCACACCGAAAGGACCGCGGTGAGGGTGCAGGTGAGGAAACTGAGGTGAATGGCGTACCGGATCTCGGGGGAGCGCAGGGCCTGCCAGAGTTGGGATGGCGAGGTGTAGGCGGCGTCGGCGACGAGCATGGCGCCGAGGATCAGGACGTAGCTGCCGCCGAGGACGGCCAACGCGACGACGAACACCCGGTCGGCCCGCGTCGGATCCGGGAGGGACGATTGGGGGATCTTCGGGACGGAGGGCTGTCCGGTCATGGCGCGGCGGGGAGCATCGTGGGGCGCCACAGGAATCCGGCGTCCTCGAAGCGCCGCTTGGAGTCGTCGGAAAGGAGGGCGTCGAGAAGTCGGGCCATGAGGAGCGCGTTGTTCGACGACTGGCCGACGGCGTACGGCTGGATGGCGAGGGCTTCGGGAGTTTCGATGGGGAGAACGTCGAGGTAATCGCGGACCTGGCTCGTGTTGGCCTGGTAGACGATGGCGGCGTCGAGGCCGCCGGCGCGAAGCTGGTTGACGAGGAGATCGGCGGTCGGGGTTTGGACCGCGATGTTGGGTTGGATGGCCACGTCCAGCCCGAGCTGGCGGAGCAGTCGGGCGGTGAGGGCGCCCAAGGCGCTTTGCTCCGCGTTGGCGACGCCGACCCGGAGCCCTGGGGCGGCGAGATCGGCGAGAGTCCGGAGGTTGCGCGGGTTGCCCTTGCGGGTGATGAGCACCATGCGGGTTTGGGCCAGTTCGACGGCCGGCCGGAAGTGCTCCTGGACGTTGGTCATGAAGGAGACGTCGCACGCGAAGTAGGCGTCGGGCCGTTGCCCGGACCGAATCTGGGCCGTCAGGATGCCGCATCCGTTGTAGACCCGCGTGACCTGGACCCCCTCGCGTTCCTCGAACCGCCGGACGGTCTCCTCGATCGCGATCCGGTTGACGCCGCCGCTGTAGAGCACGACTTCCGGACGTGGCTGCCAGGTGTCGCCTTCGACCACCTGGTAGCCGGCTTGGGCGAATAGGGGCAGGCCGCCGTCGCGGGCGGTGAGGAACCGGGCGAAATGGAGGGCGACGCTGGGTTGGGTGGACGAGCGCAGGATTCCGAGACCGACGTGGGACGGGGAGTCGGCGAGTTCGGGGGCGTGGATGGCGACGAGTCCCGGGTACTGCGGGAGGGTCGAATCCCAGACGATGCCGGCGTCGACGGCGCCGAGTTTCACGTCATTGGCGACGTCGTTGACGGTGGGTTTGAAGACCTTGGCCTGGGTCTCGAGGGTTTCCCAAAGGCCGGCGCGACTGAGGGCGGAACGCGTGAGGCGACCGATGGCCGCGGCGTCCGGGTTGGCGAGGGCGACGGCGACTTCGGGCCGCTGAAGATCGGCGAGATTTCGGATGGCCTTGGGGTTGTCGCGCGCGACGGCGATGACGGGGGTCATGGTCGCGACGGGCAGGATTTCAGCGACGAGCCCGTTCGATCGGGCGATGCCGAGGTAGTCGGTGTCGGCGGCGAGGAACACGTCGCCGCGCCGAGCGATCCGCAGGTTGCTCAGGAGGGTGCCCGACCCGCCGTACTGGATTTCGACCTGGACACCGAACCGGCGTTCGTACTCGGCGGCCACCTGGCTGGCGGGGGTCTTGAGGCCGGCGGCGCAGTAGAGGAGGAGGGAGGCGCCGCTGCCCGGTCCGGGTGTCGTCCTGGGGGAGGCTCCACGGTATAGGAGCAACGCGACGAGGCCGACGATCGCGAGCGAGGCGAAGAATAGTCGCGACGCCGTTTTCATGGTTCACGCGGCGGTCGTTCCGTTGCAGCAGAAGTCGAAGAGATCGAAATTCCGGACATCCGCCGCGGCGCGGCGCGCGTATTCGGGCCGGAGCGGGTGGGAGACCAGGAACGGGACCATCTCCTCGTAGCGCCCGCCGTGGGAGCGCAGGCCGCCTTCGATGACCTTGAGGTCGTGGTAGGCCGGGGTCCTGCCGAGGACGACATCGCGCGCCGAGCAGACGACGAGGTCGCCCATGCGATCGGGCGGCAATTCCATGAGGCGCGCCGCCGTGTCGCGGTCGAGGGCTTCCGACACACCCGGGAGGCTCATGAGCCAGCGGACGACCGCTTCGGTGGTCACGCCGGCGGGGGGTGTGGTCGGGAGATGGACCTGGGCGAAACTGCCGAGCGCGCCGTGGTGGACGACGTACGGGTCGGTGATGGGAAGGATGACGCGGAAGCCGGGCCCGAATTCCTCTTCCAGGATGCTTTCGAGGTAGATGACTTTCGGGGAGCCGTCGGGGTTCTGCTTGGCGTTCATTCCGTGGTCGGCGGTGACGGCGACGAGGGCGCCCAGGTCGAGCAGTTGTCCGAGGGACTCGTCGATGCCCGCGTAGAACGCGAGGGCTTCGGGCGCTTCGGGCGCGAACTTGTGCTGCATGAAGTCGGTCGTGCTGAGGTAGAGGAAATCAGCGAGCCCTCGGCGGAGGAGGGCGACGCCGGCGCGCAGCACGTAGAGGGAAGCTTCGCCCGAGTAGATGGGGGGCGTGGGACCGGCGAGGGCTTCGACGCCGCCGACGCCGTGGGTTTCCGGCCGGGCTTCGCCGGCTTTTTCGGAGGAGAAGGCGATGCCACCTCCGGCGATGAGGCGGTGGGCGAAGATGTCGCGGAGTTTCTCCTTGGCGGTGATGACGGCGACCTTGCGGCCCGCGGCCTGGGCGGCGGGAAAGAGGGTGTCGGCGCGGAGGAACGACGCCGAGTTCATCATGACCTCCTTACCGATGGACGTGTCGAAGAAGAAGTTCCCGCCGATGCCGTGAACCGACGGTGGGACGCCGGTGACGATGGAGGAATTGTTGACGTTGGTGAAACTGGGCATGGCGCCGCGGGCGAAGCCGCGGTGGCCGGCGAGCGCCATCCGCGCGAGATGCGGCATGCGACCGCGGGCGAGGGCGGCGTCGAGGTAGTCGTCGGCCGAACCGTCGAGGCAGATCCCGACGATGGGGCGGGCGGGTGGCTGGTACGTGCGTCCGTTGGCTGTGAACGAGGAGGGCATTCGGTGCTGGGAGCGGGTTGAAAGGGGTTAGGCGCCGGGATTCAGGGATTGGATTCCCATTTCGGCGACGGTTTCGCCGATGGCATGGACGAGCGACCGGACGTCGGCCTCGAAGATCCGACCGATCGAACCGATGCGGAACGTGTCCGCCTGGCTGATCTTGCCGGGGTAGATGATGTGGCCCTTGTCGCTGAGGCGCCGGTAGAAGGCGTCGAAGGTGAAGCGCGGATCCTTGGGGAAGAGGAACGACGTGATGATGAAGCTCTGGACCTCGGGCGGAAGGTAGGTGGCGAACCCGATGCGGCGCATGCCGGCGAGGAGGACCTCGTGATTGCGCCGGTACCGGTTGGCGCGTCCGGTGAGGCCGCCTTCGAGTTCGAGTTCCCGGAGGGCCTGGTCGAAGGCGAGGATGGAATGCGTGGGCGGGGTGTAGCGAAACTGGCCGCTCTTGTCGAAACCCTTGAGCTGATCCAAGAGATCGAGACTGAGGCTGCGGGCCCAGCCGGCGGTGGCTTCGAAGACCTGGCGGCGGCCGATGACGAAGGAGAAGCCGGGGACCCCTTCGATGCACTTGTTGGCGGACGAAACGAGGAAGTCGATGGCGCCGGCTTCGAAGTCGATGGCGAGGGCGCCGAAGCTGCTCATCGCATCGACGATGAACTTGCGCTGGTGGCGGCGGACGACGGGTCCCAGCGTCTCGATGGGGTTGAGGATGCCCGTGGTGGTTTCGCAGTGAATGCCCACCACGTGGGTTATGGCGGGATCGGAGGCGAGGATTCGGTCGAGGTCGGCGGGGTCGGGCGGCGTATTTTCGGGCGTGCGCATCACCCGGTGGGCGGTGCGGTGGCGTTGGAGCATGAGAACGGCGCGTTCCCCGTAGGCGCCGTTGGCCAGGACGAGGACTTTTCCGTCGGGAGGGACGACGGACGCGAGGACCGCTTCGATGCCGAACGTACCGCTGCCCTGGAGGGGGATGCATTCCCAGCCCTGGGTGTTGGAGAGTCCGGCGAGGGCCAGGACGCGGTCCCGGATCGTTTTGACGAGGTCATTGAACTCCCAGTGCCAGGACCCGGCGTCATGGAGCATGGCCTGTTTGACGGCGAGACTCGTGGTGAGCGGGCCGGGGGTGAAAAGAACTTTATCGTGGGAACTGGGGAGGGTTGGACGCATGGGGGATGGGGATGGCGAGCGAGGGCGAGGCCGCTGGAACCCGGGAGGGGCTGGGCGGGTACAGAGCCGGGGGCGGAGTGACACACGTTGAACACCCAACCCCCGGCTCCGGAATCCGCCGCGACCGGCGGCGAAAATGGTGAAGGCGCGGGCGATGAAGGATCATCGCGACCGGCCCTGGGCCGGGGTGGCCTACTTGTTGGCCCGATGGAACTTGAGCGCCTCCTGGGCGGCCTCGTTGCCTGATTCCTCGGCCTTGTTCATCTCGGCGCCCACGGTGGCGATGGAGCCAGCCACGAATTCCTTTTGGGCGTCGGTGAGGTTGGGGGTCGCGTTCAGGGTCTGAAGGCGCTCCCAAGCCGCTGGATAATCCTGTTTGCCGATGGCATCGACGACTTCGGCGGCGAGGGTTTGGACGTCGGCGGGAGCACCCTGGAAAGCCTCCGGGGCGCCCGCCACGATCTGGGCGGTGCTGATTTCGGGCGCGGGCTGGTCCCTGGAACAGCCGGTGGCGAGACCCAGGGCGGCAACGAGCGGAAGGGCGATGAGCAGGCGGATCATAAGAGGGAAAAACGATCTTGGTATCGCGAATTGGGGCCATGAACGGCCAAGCCGAAGACCCTCACCCGGCTCCGCGTTGCGTCGCCACCCTCTCCCGTCGACGGGAGAGGGGCTGGGGGTGAGGGCCAGTTCATGCTAGGTATTTCGGTCAGTTTCGGGGGTTCTCGAGCGGCTGTTCGCCCGTGTACCAGCGGTAATCATAGCCGCGCTTGGAGTAGCGGATGCTGGAGACGTTGCCGGGGAGCCAGATCGTGTTGCACCGCTGATTGTGGCGGTACCACTCGAACTCCATCTTGATGCCCGGGTAAAGGCTGGCGAGGTCGTACTTCCACTGGGTCAGGCATTCCGACTGGCCGGGGAAGAGACCGAGCGAATCCGACCCGCCTTCCATGCGCTGTTCGGCCGCGTCCTGGGCGAAAACCGTGGTGGAAGGCGAAATGAAGCCCGTGAGGCGCCGCGCGCCGGGCGAGCCGTCGGCGGACGTGACGACGTACTGGTTGAGGCCGATCGACGAATTCAGCCAGTACTCGGCGTCGAAGCGTTTGCCTTCCTCGCGCCATTCATCGACGTGCTTGGCGGTGGGACAGCGGAACATGGTCTGGGCGCCCTGCCAGGTCCAGTTGCTGCCGGCGGTGTTGAGGTACTTGGCGTACGCGATGCCCCAGTAGGCGAGGGAATCGTTGGGAGCCAGGAGAAGGGTGCTGCGCGGGGCGGTGGTCCACTGGCCGTGGTTGGGCGCGGAGCCGTTGACGTTGTGGAAGACCTCGTTGTTGTCCTCGGCGTACATGGTGGTCGCGAGGCCGATCTGCTTGAGGTTGTTGATGCACTTGGCCTGTCGACCTTTCTCCTTCGCCTTGGCCAAGGCGGGCAGGAGCATCGACGCCAGGATGGCGATGATCGCGATGACGACGAGCAATTCAATGAGGGTGAAACCCCCGGAACCACGCGACCGGGTTGATGATGTCAGCTTGGCGGATAGGTCTTTCATGAATCAGACGACTGTTGTGAACAAAGGGGAGCCGGGGTTTTGGATGCCCCGGCTCCCGGGTGTGAGGTGAACTCTACACGCACCCGCGCGACGGGTGATGTTACTTTTTCAGGCGGTAGAACTTCGTGCCCGTGGTGATGGGAACCGTGGCTGAGTTCGCACCCGCCCCGGCGACGGCGGACCAGCCGGCGCCGGTGCCCAGGACGGAATTCTCCTCCAGGACGAAGCCGGCTCCGGTCCAGGTGAGTGTCAGTTGCCCGCCCGCGACCTGGTAGTTGAGGGTCGGCGCCGGTGTGACGGCGGATCCGACGGAGACCTCGACGTTGTCGATGGCCCACCACCAGTTGTTGTACGAATCGAAGTAGCCGAACGTGATCGTCATCGACTGGGCGCCGGCGGGATTGCCGAGGGCCATCGAGACACTCTCGTTGACCATGTCGTCGTGGAAGTTCGGCGAGGTTTCGCCCGATTCCCATCGGAGGACTTCCACGGGCGCGCCGCCATCGTAGGTGACGCGGATGTTGACCTTCTGGGGTTCCTCATCGCGCCAGCTCGAGTCGAACTTCAGGTGCAACGTTCCCGCGGCCTGCGCCGAGATGTCGATCGGGCGGGTGGTGAGGAAGGTTTTGTAGTTCTGAGTGACATCCGGGTTGCTGTCCGGATTCGGGAGATCATCCCATTCGTCGCTGTCGGCGACGGCGATCGTACCCGTGCCCTTGAGGAATTCGGTGCGTCGCTGATCGCCGGCGGTGGCGGCCCACCATTCGCGGTTGGCGAAGCTCCATCCGGCCCATTCCACAACGCCGTCGGTGTCGGCACCGGAGCCGATGCCGGGGACGCCGGAGTCGTCGATGGTCCATCCGGCGGGCGGGGTCTTGGTCCAGACGGCGGTCTGCGGGCTGGGAAAGCCCGTGCCGGTCGTGATGCCCTCTTCGATGTTGGGTCCTAGGACGAGTCCCTCGAAGTCCTCGAAGAAGAGCGGGGCGGGGTCGGAGAGAACCATCAGGTTGTCGAACGCCCACCACCAATTGTTGCGGGTGTCGAAGTATCCGAACGTCAGGACCATCTCCTTGGCGCCCGAGGGATTGGGGACTCGCAGCGCGATGGTTTCGTTGACCTCGTCGGGGCGGTAGTTCGGATTGTTGGGATCCGAATCGTATCGAATGATCTCGACGGGTGTGCCGCCGTCGAACGTGGCGGTGATGGTGGCCTTCTGGGGGAGTTCCGGCCGCCAGCTCGAATCGAACTGGACGACGACGGAATTCGCTTTCGCATCGGAAAGCGCGATGACCTTGGTCTTCAGGTAGGTGGCCATGTTGCCGTCCGCGTGGCCGACGTCGTCCCATCGTCGCTGTCCGCGATGGCGGATGTTCCCGTGCCCTTGGTGAAGCCGGTGCGCTGCTGATCGCCGCCGGTCTCGGCCCACCATTCGCGGTTGGCGAAGCTCCAGCCCGCCCATTCCGTGACGCCGTCCTGGTCGGTTCCAACGCCGGGAACGCCGGTGTCATCGATGGTCCAGCCGTCGGGGGCCGTCTTGGTCCAGACGGCGTCTCCCGCGACGCCTTCGTCGACATTCGGCCCGAGGGTGAGACCGTCGAAATTCTCGGACAGCAGGACGTTCCGGCCTTCGGTTTTGGCGAGGACCGTGAGTTTGGCGGTGCTGCTGTTGATCGTGGCGACCGTGTTCTTGACCTCGACCGAGTAGTAACCCGCGTCCTCGATCTTGGCGGCCGCCAGGGCGAGGCTCGCCCCGGTCGCTCCCGCGACGGCGGTTCTGCCGGTTCCAAAGCCTTTGAACCACTGGTAGGAGACGCCGTCGCCGGTGGCGACGACGGTGAGGGCCGCTTCGGCTCCTTCGGCGACTTCCAACGAGGCCGGGTTGGAGGCAATGGTCGGCGGCGCGGCGCCGGCGCTGACGGCGATGTTGTCGACCGCCCACCACCAGTCGTTGGCGCCTTCGAGGAGGGCGAACGTCAGGACCATGTTTTGCGCGTTCGCCGGGTTGGCGATGGCGACGAGCACGGCCTCGTTCGGTTGGTCGGTGTGGAAGGTCGGGCTGCCCGACACGGAGTCCCACTTGAGCACCTGGATCGGCGTCGCTCCGTCAAAGGACGCGGTGATCAGCGCCGTTTGGTTGTTGATCGGGGCGCCGGCGTCGTCGACCGGGAAATTCGGGGCGCCGTCGTCCCGGGCTTCGGGGCGCCAGCTCGAGGCGAAGGCCAGGGTGATGGTGTTGGCCGACAATCCCGCCACGGGGATCGGCGGGGTGGTCATGACGCTGTTGAAAAGGCTCGGGACGTGCGCGGAGTCGTCCCATTCGTCGGGGTCGGCGATGGCGACGTTTCCGGAGGCGAAGGAGAACTCCGACCGGCGCTGGTCGCCGGCGGTCTGCACCCACCAATCCCGATTGGCGAAACTCCAACCCGCCCATTCGGTGATGCCGTCCTGATCGGCGTAGCCGTCCGCGTCACCGTCCGGGTTCAAGTCCGGGTCGATGATCGTGGCGACGAATTGGCTGTTGTCGACGGTCCATCCCGCGGGCGGGGTGTGGGTCCACGCCTTCTCGTTCGCGAGCCCCTCCTCCTTGTTGGGTCCGAGCACGACGCTCTCGAAGTCCTCGAAGTAGAGGGCGGCGGTGAACTCGTTGGTGAGCGACCGGGCGCCGGCGAGGCTGTCGGTGAACGCCAGGACGAGGGTGTGCTTGCCGAGGGTCAGGCCCGCGTTCGTTTTCTCGATCCGGATGAGGCCGTCGGCGCGCGTGATGGCGGGGCTGGCGACGGCGACGCCGTCGAGGGTCAGCGAGATGGAGCTGTCCGCGATCGTGGTGTCTCCAGGGCTGACGACCGCGCCGATCGGAGTCGTGCGGCTGGCGAAGGCGCCCGCGGGAATCCATTGCTCGACCGAGGACGGGACGGGCGGAAGCGTGGCGGGAAGCCCGGCGGCGGTCGGGGCGCCGAGGGCGAGGATCTGGCCCTTGGACAGCGCGGAGTTGTAGACTTGGACGCTGTTGACGTAGCCGCCGGCGGTTTCGCCGTTGTCATCGGCGAAGAGCGTGGCGACGCCACCGACCGACATGGCCCAACGGCCGTCCAACGCTCCGGCTCCACCGGCGTTCCGGGTCACGGCGGCTTTGCCGTCGATGTACGTCCGGAGTTCGTCGGCCGCGGTGTCGGCGACCAGGGCGATGCGATGCCAGGTGTCGGGAAGGACGGTGCCGCCGTAGCTGCCGATGCCGACGCCGTTGGCCGTGTTCACGAAGAATTCGGCGTCCGGCGTGGCGCTGTTGTCGGTTTCAACGAGGGCGCGCCACCGGTTGTTGGAAACCGCCGGGTAGAGCACGTCCAGGATCAGTGTCCACTGGTTGATCTGGGAACCTCCGCCGTTGGGGGTCGTGGGCGTGTAGATATAGTAGCCGGCGGGGATCGTGTTGGTGCCGAACCGCATCACCTTGGCCTCCGCCCCGGCGATGTTCGGGATGCCAAACGACGTGGTGGTTCCGAACGCCGTGGCGGCCGATGTCGGGCCGCCGGGTCCGTCCGCGTACTCCATGGTCTGGCCGGTCGTGGCGTTGAGATTTCCGGCCTCGAAATCCCACTGGCCTGTGACGGCGGCGTGGGAGGCTGGAGTGATGGCGAGGCCGAGCCCGAGGATGGCTAGGGTGGCCGCGGCCGTTCCTTGGAACGCGAATCGCCGGGCGCGACGGGAAGCCGCGGGCGTTCGAGGTGGGGTATGCGTGGGTGTGGGCATAGTTGTCGGTTTCGGCTGCGAACCCCGGAGGCGTCCGACCCGCGGCGGTCGGGGCGCAAGCGCGCTCCCAACCGCGACCGGTCCGTCGACCCGTCCGGGCGCCGGATGTTGGTCCGGTGCAGATCCGAAGTCCCAAGACTATGCGCCAGCTCCCCCTATTGGCGACTCGCCCGAACCGGGGACGGCCTTTCGACCGGGTCGGACGGCCGGAGGGCCTGTGTTTTCGAGGGCGCAGCCTGGAATTCCCCGGATTGTTGCCATCGATCCCCGGTTGTTACCAAGAACGCCGAATTGCGCCGGGTTGGTGATCCTGAGACTGTCCAAGAAATGTCCAAGACATTGAATCGGTTGGATCCGGAATACTGGGAACATCGGCTTTTTCGGAACGCCTACACCTACCGGGGCGAGCGGCGGGAGGTCTCCGGGTGGTCGGTCAAGATCCAGTGGAACGGGGAGCGGCGCACGGTTCGCCTGCCGTCGGCGGACCCGCGCCGCGCCGCGCGGGAAGCGATGACGTTGTACGCGGAACTTCCGTCCGCGGGGTGGGGGGCGGCGATCGAAGCGATCGGCGGGGGGCGCCCGGGACGGTTGGAACCCTCCGAAAGGAGGCCGCGGCTGCTGGCGGTCGGACCGCGCAAGTACGTGAGCGATCTGCGACCCGGAATGGCGCGGGAATACTTCGCGGACCTGGCGTTGGGCGGGCGGGTGGAGCGGGTCGCCCTGGAGACGGAGGAGGAGGAGGAGGCCCGGCGTCGGGCCGCGGAATTGTTGACCGAACTGGCGGCCGGAGGATGGGATCGGCTCCTGCCAACCCGGTCCGTCGAGGTGACGGTGGCGGTGTTCTGGCAGTCGAATCCGATGACCTGCACCTACGCGACGTTGTTGAGTCTGCCGGCGTCGACGCGGATGGGGACGACGCCCCGCGGGCGGACCCGTGGCTGGAGGATTCTCGTTGTGGAACCGGACGTGGCGGTCCGCCGGGCGCTGGTCCGGTGGCTCGGGGAGTTGGAGTCCGCGCGGCGCGTGGCCAGCTGTTCGTCGGCGTCGCGAATTCCGCGGGGGGAGGCGTGGGATCTGGTGTTGGCGAATCGCGGGATAGCCCCGGGAGGGTTGCGGGCCCGACTGGGATCCTTGAACGGAAGCGCGCCGCCCCCGCGCATGCTGACCCACGGTCTGTTCGCCGACAGCGACGCCATCTTCGCCTCGGTGAGCGGGGTCAGCCGCGGGTATTTCCTGAAGCGGGTGCCGCCGGCGCGGATTCTGGAGCCGCTCTTGGGGGCGTTTTCGGAAGGGCCGCCCAAAGTGGATGTGGACGAGGATCGGTTGGTGCGCCGGTATTTCCAGAACGTGTTCGAGCCGGAAGGTCCGGAGACGGAAGCGCCCGGGCCGGCGTTCTCGGCGCGGGAGAACCAGGTGCTGGAGCTGCTGGGTCGGGGGCTTTCGGACAAGGAGATCGCGAACGAGCTGGGGATCAGCGTCTGGACCGTGCACAGCCATTTGAAACGGATCTTTGGCAAGTACGGAGTCCGGACGCGGACCGAGGCGGTGGTCCGGCACCTTCAGAAGTAATGAAAACTTCCTGCAACGACCTTTTTTGGGGATAGCCCGATGGAAGCTGAATCGGGTATGAAGTGCCCGCTCGGTCCTAGAACCAAGATTGAACCACATGATGAACACTAATCGCGGGGGAGCTTGCCCTCCCCACACCCCAGGCGCTCCTTTCGGGCGTTTTTGCATCCTTCTGGCCGCGGCGGCATCCGTCTCGCTACCCGCCTTCGGTCAGAAGCTTTTCTATGAGAATTTCGATACCGTTCCCTTCGGGCCGAATCCCGAGGAGGCCTCGAAGGGCGCCCAGGTCTGGACCCGGACGCCTCCGACGGGCTGGACGGTGGATGACAGCCAAATGCCTGGGTTTGGGACCCCGGAATACGCGGCGAACGACGGCCGGACCGAGTGGGCCGGATGGGCGTTCGCGGATGTCCGATGGTGGCCGACGGTCGACAACCAGCGCCGCGCCGAGTTCTTGAACGCGACGGGTGGGGCGGCGATCGCGGATCCCGACGAATGGGATGACGCCACGCATTTGAAAGGGCACTTCAACGCGTACATGAGTTCGCCCGAGATCAACGTGGCGGGCAAGGCGGCGAACAGCCTGGCCCTGGCGTTCGATTCCTCCTGGCGGCCCGAAGGTTTCGACGACGGCGGAGCCAACTGGCCTGTGGATGAGAACGGGGCCGCCTTCAACAACCAGACGGCGATCATCACGGCGCAGTGGGACAATGGAACGCCGGTTGAGATCATCCATTGGGACTCCGATTCCCAGGACCGGGCGGAGGGCGATTTCTTCAAGCCCGACAGCGAGTTCATCAACGAGGCGGCCATCGCGGCGCTGAACAATCCGGCGGGCGCGCAGAAGCTGACCCTCAAGTTCGGCCTGATCATGGCGGCGAACGACTGGTGGTGGGCGATCGACAACGTGGCGGTGGGTGAACCGCCGTTCGTGACGGGCGCCTCGGCGACCGGTGTCGGGTTCACCGTGCGGATCAGCGAGGCGCTGGGCAAGACGGTCAACGACGCCGCCCCCATCACGGCGAAGCTCGACGGCCAGACGGTGACCGTGACGGATACCCGTGACGGCGAACGCGTTCTGGTGGATCACGATCAGTCCCCGAAGATCTTCGTGCCCGGTTCCTCCCATACGGTGGAAGTGACGTTCGCGACCGGCGCCGGCCTGTCGGTGACTGATTCCGCCACCTTCATCGCGCCGAGGTACACCACGGTGTCCTCGACCCCCGTCGTGGTGACGGCGGCGATCGGTGAGACCAGCTACCTGGCGGTGGATGAGTCCAAGGGTATCCAGGTGGAACTCGACGGCGCGGCGGTGACGGGAGCCACGGTGACCCGTGTGGACTTGGTGGCGACGGACGGCACGGATCTGCCGGACCGGATCGACGTGCGGTACACGGTGGCGGCTCCGCTGGCCTCCGGTTCGTCGCACACCGTCAAAGTGACCTACACGACCAAGACGGCGCAGCAGGTGGTGGAGGAAGTGACGTTCAAGGCGCCGGTCTACGCGACGATTCCGGCCGCCCTCGCCACCGCGACGGGCACGGGCGCCGGGGCCGGCCTCCGCTGGAAGACGCATCAGCTCGCGGCGGCGCGGCCGGGGGGCGACAACCTGGCGGCGACCGAGCGGCAGCTGAGCGGTGAATTGGGTGAAAGCATCCACGATCCCTCGCTTCAAACCGCGAGCGGTTACTTCGAAGTTCCCTATGTGAACTTCGACCGGTTCGGGACCGATTCCGGCAACTTCAACGCCTCCTCCCAGATCGAAGGCCAAGCGGTCGGCGACGAACTGATCCCGGGCATTCCCGGTCTGGAAGGCGGAACCGAGCACATCGCGTCGGAAGGTCTGGCTTACGTGGAGATTCCGGCGGCGGGAGTCTACACGATGGTGGTCAACAGCGACGACGGGTTCGGAGTGTACGCCGGCAACGCGACCAATCCCACGTTCCTGGAGTTGGGCAAATTCGACGCCGGCCGCGGCCAGGCGGACACCTTGTTCTACTTCAAGGCCGACCAGGCGGGCGTGTACCTGTTCCGCCTCGTCTACTTCCAGGGCGGTGGTGACGGTCGGGTGGAATGGTTCACCGTCAATGCGAACGGGACCCGGGCCCTCGTGAACGGAACCCAGACCGGCGCGTTGAAGTCGTTCCTGCGCCGGACGGTGGCCGAACCGGAACTTCCGGTGACCACGCCGACGCTGGCCGTCGCGCGGCAGGGCGGGAATCTGGTGTTGACCTACACCGGGACCCTCCAGAGCGCGGACAACCCGGCCGGGCCGTACACGGCGGTCGCCGGCGCCTCGTCGCCGGCGTCGGTGACGCCGAGCGGCTCGCAGAAGTACTACCGCGCGGGGCAGTAACGCCGGTGGTGCTGGAAACTTCGGCGGGGAGCGGGGTAAAAGCCTCGCTCCCCGCCTTTTTTTGGTGATTCTCGGCGGCGGTTGCCCGCCTTGGCGGCTCCCTGTGTCATGATCTTGCGCTGGGTCATTGTCGGATTCGCGGTCGCCGCGGCCGCGACGCTTGCCGCGTTGCAGCAGCGCGGGCAGGCCAACGTGAAAAGGCGGGTGGAGCATGCGGCCCAACTCGCTGTGGAACTGCCGCGTCTCGGGAGGACGAACGGATACGTCGCGTCCGGGCGCTGCCAGGCCTGCCATCCCGAACAGCACGCGACCTGGCACCAGAGCTACCACCGGACCATGACCCAGGTGGTGACGCCCGAGACCGTCGTCGGCCGGTTCGACGGGACCACCGTGAAGTCGGGAAATCTCAGCTATCGCGTCTATCGGGAAGGCGACTCGTTTTGGGCGGAGATGCCCGATCCGGACGTGATGATGTACGTCGTTCAGGGCGGGAAAAAGCTGGGCTTCGAGGAGGTTCCCAAGGTCCGCCTTCCCGTGGTCATGGCGACGGGATCGCACCACTACCAGACCTACTGGGTCGCCAGCCCGCGCTACGATCGCCTGCTCCAGACCCTCCCGCTGGTGTACCTGATCGGGGACGACCGATGGATTCCACGCGAGGAGGCCTTCATGCGGGGGCCCAACGACACCGAACCGTTCGTGACGCAATGGAACCATCATTGCATCCGCTGCCACAGCACCGGCGGCAACCCCGGTCTCGATGAGAAGGGTCAGCTGAACTCGGAGGTGGGCGAACTGGGGATCGCCTGCGAGGCCTGCCACGGACCGGGTGAGGAACACGCGCGGCGCCACCAGAACCCCGTCGAGCGCTACGCGGCGCTTCTCTCCTCGGAACCGGACCCGACGATCGTCAATCCGGCGCGGCTGGATCATCGGCGATCGAGCGAGGTCTGCGGGCTCTGTCACGGCGTCCACAAATTGACCGATGCCCACTCCATGGAATTCGCGAGAAACGGGCCCCTCTTCACCCCGGGCGAGGACCTCGCGCTGCGGCGGTACATGATCCAGCATCCGCGGACCGATCCAACTCCCGCGCGGATCGAGGAGTATCGGAAGAATCTGCCGTTTTTCAGGCAACGATGGTGGGACGACGGGACCATTCTGGCCGGTGGCCGGGAGCTCGCGGGAATCTCGGTGTCCGCGTGCTACCAGCGCGGAACGATGTCGTGCCTTTCGTGCCACACGATGCACGGACGGGAACCCGACGACCAACTCAAGCCGGGGATGAGGGGTTCGGAAGCCTGCACGTCGTGTCACAAGGAGCCGAAGTACAACCGCGACGTCGAGGAGCACACCTTTCACAGGGCGGGATCGACCGGGAGCGAATGCATGAACTGCCACATGCCGCACACGTCCTACGCGCTGCTGAAGGGAATCCGATCGCACCAGATCGAATCGCCGCGCGTCCGGTCGAGCGTTCGCTACGGCCTCCCGAACGCGTGCAACCTGTGTCACCTCGACCGGACCCTCGCCTGGACCGGCAAGCAACTCGAAGACTGGTACGATCAGGCTCCCGTGCCGATGTCCGACGAGCAGAAGGGGACCTCGGCCGCGCTGCTCTGGCTGCTCAAGGGGCACGCCGCGCAACGGGTGATCACGTCGTGGCATCTCGGATGGGCTCCCGCCCTGGAAGCCTCCGGCTCGGACTGGCTGGCGCCGTTCCAGGCCGAGCTGCTGGCCGACCCGTACGGCGTCGTCCGCTACGTCGCGGCCCACAGGCTCCGGGAACTGCCCGGATTCGAGGGGATCCGCGTCGACTTCCTCGGTTCGACCAACGAATGGAAGGCCCAGTCGGCGCAGGTTCGGAATCGATGGAGGACCATGACGCCCCGACCGAGCCGAAGGGGGGCCGAGGTGCTGATCGGGGACGATGGCGTCCCGATGTGGGACCGGGTCGCCGCCCTGGTCGCGGAGCAGGATGCCCGCGAAGTGACGATCTCGGAGTGACGTATGAAATCCTCGACGAACCTGGAAAACCTGACTCGGCGGCACCTCCGGGCGGGCTGGGGCGGATTCCTCCTGTTCCTGCTGGCGGGCATCGCCCTGGAGGCGCTGCACGCGATCAAGGCCCCCGCCTATCTCGACGTGGGCAACGCGAGCCGCCGCCTGATGTGGACCCTCGCCCACTCCCACGGAACGCTCCTCTCCCTCATGCAGCTCGGATTCGTCGCGACGATCCGTTGGAACCCGGAATCCGTGGCGCGATGTCCGCGGATGATTTCCTGGGGACTCCTCGTCGGACAATTCCTGTTGCCGTCGGGATTCCTGCTGGGCGGGGTCTGGCTGCGGGGCGGGGAACCTGGGCCGGGCGTGTTTCTGGTGCCGGTCGGAGCCGGATTCCTCCTGGCAGGCGTCTCCGCCCTCGTCTGGAATGTGTTCGGTCGGCGGGAATGACCCGTCTTGACGCCAATTTGTGAAACACGAATGTTTCACATCATGGAAGAGGGAGTCGCCACCATCCGGGAATTGCGGACCGATTTTCGCGCGGTGAAGCGCAAGATCGAACGGCATGGGAGCGTTGTGATCACCGATCCGGGGGAACCCGCCTACGTGCTGCGGCCGTTGCCCCGCTCCACGCCGCCCGTGGCGGAGCCGCGAGATTATCTGGAACGTCTCCGGCGGCGGCAACCGAAGCCGCTGTCTCCCACTGAAACCCGCGGGCTCTGGGAGGAGGAGCGGGATGACCGCTGACGGTGGGCCTGGTTTCCCCGCTTGAGTTCCGAGGGGAAGGAGGGGTGTCATCGGGGCATGACCACGACTTGGACGATGCGGCACGGGTTTTTGCTGGCCACGGCCTGCTCGATCGTCGCCTCCAGTGAACTCCGGGCCGAAGAGATGCGCGTGTATCTCGGGACCTACACCGGCGCCAAAAGCCAGGGAATCTATGTGAGCCGCTTCGACGCCGCGTCCGGGGCGCTGGGTGCGCCCGAACTGGCCGCGGCCTCTCCCAACCCGTCCTTCCTGGCGCTCCATCCCTCCGGAAAATTCCTCTACGCAGCCAATGAAGTGGGGGATTTCCGCGGACAGAAAAGCGGTTCGGTGACCGCGTTTTCCGTGAACCCCGACACGGGGTTGCTCACCCGATTGAACGAGCAGCCGAGTCACGGCGCCGCACCCTGCCATCTGGTCGTGGACAAGACCGGGCGCTGGGTCCTGGTCGCGAACTATTCCGGCGGGAACGTGGCGACGATCCCCATCGAGGCCGACGGGTCCCTCGGAGCCGGGAACCACACCGTGGTGGACCACGAGGGCTGGAGCGTGAATCCGCAGCGCCAGGCGGGGCCGCACGCGCATTCCATCAACCTGGATTCGGCCAACCGATTCGCGGTCGCCGCCGACCTCGGAACCGACAAGCTGATGGTCTATCGGTTCGATGCGTCCTCCGGGGCGCTGGAACCAAACGTCGTTCCCGCGGTTCGATTGCCGGCCGGGTCGGGTCCCCGGCACTTCGCCTTTCGCCCGAACCAGCGGAACGCCTATGTCATCAACGAAATGCTCTCCACGCTCACCGCCTATCGGTACGACGCGAAGACCGGTGGGTTCACCGAACTCGATTCGGACAAGACACTGCCCGAGGGTTCCGACGTCTGGAACTCCACGGCGCACGTCGAGGTCCATCCGTCCGGGAAATTCGTGTATGGCTCGAATCGCGGCCACGACAGCATCGTGGTGTTTTCGGCCGATCGGCGGGGACGGCTGACGTGGGTCGAGAACGAGCCGACCCAGGGGAAGACACCCCGGAATTTCGGCATCGACCCCACCGGCCGCTGGTTGCTGGCGGCGAATCAGAATTCGGACTCGGTGGTGGTGTTTCGGGTCGACCCGAAATCCGGCGCGCTGGAACCGACCGACCAGAAGATTCAGGTGGGCTCGCCGGTGTGCGTGAAATTCCTGGGGATCGCGCCGCGCTGACCCGGGAATGCTTCCTCGGTCAACCACCCAGGCGATTCACGGCACGGGCGGCGGGTTTTGGATCCAGGTGAAAAGGTCGGCGATCGCCTGGGGATCGAGGGCGGCTTCGAAGCCTTCGGGCATCATGGAGATCCCGGTGGGCGCCAGGTTCACGAGGTCGGTCCGGAGAAGCGTTTCACGAACGCCGCCGCCGCCGACCAGCGTCACGCTACCCGCGGTTTCGTTTTCAACCACGCCGGAGATCCATCGGCCGTCCCGGGTTTCGGCCTCGTGATTCGCGTAGCGCGGTTCGATCACCGAGTTCGGATCGAGGATAGCCGCGACGAATTCGGAGATCGGCTTGTCGCGAAAGGTCCCGAGATCCGGGCCCACCGCGTGGCCGAGCCCGCGGATCGCGTGACACGAGGCGCAATTCGCTTCGAAAAGCGGACGCCCCCTCGCGGAGTCGCCGGCCAGGGTCGACACCCGCGAATACCGCTCGAACAGCGCGGCTCGGTCGGAAGGGACGACGGGTTCGAAGAGGCTTTGGGCGCGTCGCGCGATCGCGGGATCGGGGTGTCGGAGCAGACGCTGGCGGTTGGCGATCGAGACTTCCCGGATTCCGACCTCGCGGCTTTCCAAAGACTTGAGCAGGCATTGGGCCCACTCGGAGCGTCCGGGCAGTTCGTCGAGGATCCGGGACCGAAGGGCGGGCGGACGGTTGGTCCAGTTCGCGAGCAGCAGCTCGGCCGCCCGGGCATCCTTGACCAGCCGCAGGTGGGAGATCGCCGCTTCGGAAACCGCCGGCGGAAGTCCCGGTTCCAGACAGCGCGCCCAGCGTCGGGCATCCGCGTCGGACCATGGGGCACGGCTGAGGAGTGTCAGCGCGTCGGGTCCTTGCGCGAGGTCGAATTCAGATCGGTCGAGCACGTCGCGCGCCGCGGTCCAGGCCCGCTCCCAGATGCGGCGGAGGTCCGGATCCTCGTCGGATGCGGCCCCCGCCGACAACGCCGCGAGCAGTCGGAGTTGCCCTGGGTCGATTGCTGGGACCTTCTCGGGGAGCACGGCGCGAAGCGTCTCGTCGCGCACGGTTTTGTCTCCCGAGGCTCCGGCGGTCGCCACGAGGGGTTCGACCAATTCCCGGACAGGGCCTTGGGGTGCCTGAAGCACCGCCGCGACAATACCAGGAACGAATCGCGCCGCCGAACTGATCACGGCGGTCCGGAATCGGGCATCCCGCCCGTCCCGGACCGCGAGGAGGGCGAGGGCTTCGCCCGCGGCGGGTGACGACAGTTCGCCAAGGCTCAAGGCGAGTTGGAAGCGAACCTCGGCGGCGGGATCGTCCACGCGTGCGACCAGGGCGGCCACCAAGGACGGGTCGCTGTCGGCAAGGGTTGCGCAAGCGGCGACCGCGGCGCGACGCACCCAGGCATCCGGTTCCTCGAGGGCCATTCGAAGGTCGTCCGGGGTGAGTTCGTTCCGTCCTACGAGAACGGCGAGAGCCTGGACGCGGACCTCCGGTTCGGAAGCGTTTCGGGCGAGGGCCCGGATTTCCCGGGCGAGCGTGGGGTCGTCGGCTTTCAGGATCAGGCGATGCGCCAGGTCACGTAGGACGCCGTTCGGGCTTGCGAGGACGCGGACCCATTCCCTGGGGGCGAGTCGGGTCAGATCCCCGGGGGCGGGCCGCGGGGGGTTGCCTCGTGGCCGCACCCGGTAGATCCGGCCGCGATCGGATCCGGCGCGAACGTCCAGCGTCGCGAGTCGCTCGGGCGTGATCCATCGCGGGTGTTCGATCACGAACCGGTACATGTCGACGACCCAAAGCGCGCCGTCGGGACCCGTCCGCAGTTCGACCGGACGAAACCACGAGTCGGTCGAGGCGAGGAATTCGGAGGGGACCTCGGACGGCGCGCGGGTTCCGACGAAGGACGTGCCCGTCGAGCGGACCTGGAAGCGCCTCACGAGATTGTGGACCGGTTCCGCGACGAAGGCGTTGTGACGGAAATCGGTTCCGAGGACCGCGTCCCGGTAGACTTCGAGGCCGCAGGCCGATGTGGCGCGATTCGCCTGATGGGGATCGTTGAAGCGCTCGAGGGTGATGCTGCGGGGGAAAACGGCGTTGGGATCCGGACCCTTCGGGACATACACCCGGGTTTCGGTGACGCGGAGCGCGGGATTGCGGGTGAGGGCGGTTTCGGGGAAGGGGAAGTGCCACATCCACGATCCGTTGTCGCACCCGAACCAGTTGCCGAACTCGTCCCGAACGCGGCCCTGCTGGGTCAAGCCGGACACGGGTTCGAAGGCGCCGGTCCGAGGGTGGAAGCGGAAATCACGGCCGCTGAGCGCGTGCGTTATTCCGGTCCGCAGGCTCTCGATGGAGCCGCCGAACAATCCGGCCGCGCCGTACACCCAGCCGTCGAGACCCCAGCGGGGCGAGTTGATCCGCGCCTGGAAATTGTGCGTCGCGAACCCGGCGAAAAGCGTTTCGCGCGACTCGGCCCGGCCGTCGCCGTCCAAATCCCGCAGCCAAAGGATCTCCGGGGCCGCGCAGACGATCACGCCGCCTTCCCATGCCATCAGGCCCGTGGGGAACGCCAGATCGTCCGCCCAGATTTGAGAGTGGTCCGGAAGCCCGTCGCCGTCGGTGTCGGAGAGGACGTTCAGGCGTCCGCCCGGCTTGCCCTGACCGTCGAGGCCGGACGGGTAATCGTGCATTTCCGCCACGTAGAGCCGTCCGTCGGCCCCGAAATCGATGGCGACCGGATCGCGGATCAGGGGTTCCGAGGCCACCAGATCGATGGTGAGATCGCCATCGACCCACAACGCGCGGAGGGCCTTCGCCGGATCAAGCGGAGCCGGCATGTCGGCTGGGGCGGCGGCGGCGACCGTCCCAAGGGTCGCCCAACCCAGCAGTAGGGCGGCGGGAAGGCCCTGTCTGAAGCCGTGTCGACCGGCGCTCAACATCGGAATCGGAGTCGGGGTCGGGGTCGGAGTCGGGGTCGGAGTCGGTATGAAAGCTTGGAATGTTCGCCCCGACGAGGGGCGCGAACCGCGCTTGGGTTGCCAGGTACGAACCGGTCCCACGAACTTTGGACGAGTGGACTTGGATGCCGGCTTAATTCGACTACGGAACGGGCAGGTGTTTGAGGCCCGCGAGAGTGGGGTCGATCTTGTCGGCGATCTTGCCGTCGCGGATCTCGATGCGCCTGGGTGTGAGGGCGGCGATTTCGGGATCGTGGGTGACGATGATGACGGTCCGGCCTTCCCGGTGGAGGGAGCGAAACGTCTCGAGGATCATCTCCCCGGTATGCGAATCGAGATTGCCGGTGGGTTCGTCCGCGAAGATGAGTCGGGGATCGTTGACGAGCGCCCGGGCGATGGCGACCCGTTGCTGCTGCCCGCCCGACAGCTGGGAGGGTCGGTGCTTGGAGCGGTTTTCGAGACCGACGGTTTTCAGGGCCGACATCCCCCGGTCGTGACGATCCCGCGCGGACATCCCGGCATAAATCATCGGAAGTTCCACATTCTGCAGGACGTTGAGTTTGGGCAGGAGATTGAAGAACTGGAAAACGAACCCGATCTTCCGATTCCGGATCTGGGCCAGCTCCTTGGGCGTGGCGTTTTGGATCTCGGTGCCGTCGAGGGTGATCGTGCCGGTGGATGGCGAATCCAGGCACCCCAGGATGTGCATGAGCGTCGACTTGCCGCTGCCGGAGGGGCCGATGATCGAGATGAACTCGCCGCCGTCGATGTCGAGGGAGACCCCGTCGAGCGCTCGGATTTCCTCGCCGCCGAGCTGGTAGACCTTGGTGATGTCGCGAAGTTCCAGCAGGGCCATGGTCGGGTGGGGTGGGGTCGGGGCGGTGCGGGGCGGGTGGGGATCGGTGGCGGGACGGTCGCAGCGGAAGGGCGCGGCCGCGGTGGGATCCCCGGTGGGTTCAGGTGCCGGCCGGCTTGGCCGTCGTGGAAGTGGTGGAAGTGGTGGAAGTGGCGGAGGTGCCCGAAACCGTGGCTGAGGCCGAATTGGCGGGTTTTGAGGCGGTCGTCGTCGTCGCGGTCTTGGTCTTGGTTTTGGAAGGTGTCACGGCGGGGGCTTCCTGCGCGAGGGCCTGGTCCCCGGGAGCCCGGGGCTGGATTCCGGCCGGTTGCTCAAGCGAGACGACGTCGCCTTCCGAGAGACCCGACTTGATCTCGGCCTTGAAGAGGTCGGAGATGCCGACCACGACATCCCTCCGTTCGAAGGTGGCGCCCTTCTTGACGAACACGTAGCGCTCGCCCTGTTCGCTGAAGACCGCGGTGAGCGGGACGGTGAGGACGTCGGCGGCGCTGAAGACCGGGATGGAGATGTTCGCGGTCATGCCGGGTTGGACGCGGGGATCCAGTTCCTTGAGGACGATGCGGGTGGCGTAGCCCTTGATGTTGTTGCGGAGCGTGGCCTGGGGAGCGATGCGTTCGACCTCGCCGCGGACCTTGAGTCCAGGGACGGCATCGACTTCGACGTTGACCTGCATTCCGGAACGCAGACGGGTGACGTCCGCCTGGTTGACATGGGCATTGATGACCATCGCGCTGAGGTCGGCGATGGTGAGCACCTCGGTGCCGCTGTTGAAACCGCCGGAACCGGAAACCGCCTGACCCGAGGAGATGGGGCGCGTCAGGACCGTGCAGTCGAAGGGTGCGACGATGCGGGCCCGCGAGAGTCGTTCCTCGGAGAGCGCGAGATCCTTCTCGGAACGTTCGATGGCGTTGCGGGCGATCTCATGATCCTTGATGGAAGACTGATGGCGTTCCCGGCTGGCCTCGTAGACCTGTTCGGAGAGCAAATGGACTTCGAAGAGCTCCTGGTCCCGTTCGAAATCGCGCTTGGCCTGGTCCATCGAGATGCGGGCCTTGTCCAGTTGGAGCTTGGCGCTTTCGATCTGCTTCTGGCGGGTCTCGACCTCGAGCTTGAGGTCGCGGTCGTCGAGGGCGAAGAGGAGGGAATCCTTTTTGACCTGATCGCCGACGTCGACGGGAAGCTCGCTGATTCGGCCGTTGACTTCAGGGCGGACGGACACCTGTTCCGCCGGGCCGATTTCGCCGGCGACACCGACGGCGAAGTTGACCGCGCCGCGCTCGACGACGGCGGTGGTGGGGCGCTTGCCGGCCGCTTCCGCGGCTGACGCGATCGCCGCCGCCGAGCGGGAGGACCGCCAGACGACGAACCCGCCAACGCCGACTCCTAGTATGACCAGACCAAGAATAACCGCTCTCATGAACTCTGAATGGGATAAACTACCGGCCGAAACTAGGTGGAGGTTGGGCGGTGTGCAAATGCGGAGTTGCAAAAGGTACGCATGCGTAATGGTTGGCGGTGGGCGTCCGGGGCCCGGCGCCGGGGAACGGTGGGTTCGACATCCGGCGTGTTTCTGAGCTAGGAAAGGGGCGGATGGCAGTTCGTCGAAATCGCACGCGCACCCCGCCCCGGAAGGGGGCGGGAGGCTTTTGGTCGCGGGGGGTCCTTTCCTGGGCGCTGGTGCTGGCGATGGCGGCCGGGCTGGGCTGGGTTTGGTGGCGCGCGGCCTACCGGGCGCCTCAAAAGGCGGCGTCGGCGAAATCCACGGGTGGCGGATGGTGGGACCGCTGGCGGGGAACCGTGGAGGAGGAGGACATCGAGGAACTGCCACTCGTGATTCGCGAGGAACTCAACCGGATGGCCGCCGCCAAGGTGTCGTCGGGGACGGCTCCGGAGAAGACCCCGGCCGCCACGGCCTCGCCAGCGGAGGTTCTGATCCACCCGACCCGGCCGCTGGAGGTCGAATCACCGGGATCGCCGGGGACGACGGGGGGTGTGGCGCGGGTTGAGCCTGAGCCGCCGGCTCCGAAACCCGAGGAAGTTGACGACGCCAGGAGCGCTTTCGCGGCCCGTCGCGAAGGCACCAACGTGCTGGCGGTCCAATTGGCCCTGGCCCGGCGCGGCATTTCGTCGGGGCCGATCGACGGCGTCGCGGGCTCCCAGACGCGGGCGGCGCTCCGGACGTTCCAGCGGAGCGAGGGCCTGCCGGTGACCGGATTGATCGATGAGCGGACCCTTTCGAGGCTGCCGCTGGGTCCGGCGGCCTTGACCAATTATGTGGTGACGCTGGCCGATTTTTCGCGCCTGACCTGGGTGCCCTCGACTTGGCTGGGGAAGTCGACCCGGGAACGCCTGGATTACGAGTCGATCCTGGAGCTCCTGTCCGAGCGGAGCCACGCGCATCCGCAACTGATCCGGCAGCTGAACCCCGGGATCAACTGGTACCGGATTCGTCCCGGGACTTCGGTGAAGGTCCCCGCGGCGGCCCTGCCGCCTGTGCGCGGTCGGATCGCGTTCGTGAGGATCAGTCTCTCGGAAAAGGCGCTGCGGGCATTTGATACGTCGTCGAACCTCGTCGCCCATTTTCCGTGCAGCATCGCGCGCAAGGCGGAGAAACGGCCGGTGGGCGAGTTGGAGGTGGTCCGGCTGGCGCCCAACCCGAACTACCGCTTCGACCCCGAAATCTTCAAGGATTCGCCCGAGGCCCAAAAGATCGGCCGGAAGCTGATGATCCCGCCGGGACCGAACAACCCGGTGGGCACGGCCTGGATCGGGTTGAGCCGGCCCGGGTATGGCATTCACGGAACGCCGAATCCGGAGGCCGTGGGGCGGACCGAATCGCACGGTTGTTTTCGGTTGGCGAACTGGAACGCGGAGTTCCTGGTGCGCGCGGCTTGGGTGGGGATGCCGGTCTTCGTGGAGCCGTGACGGCGCGGAATAAGCTGTTGCACGGACTCGTCGCCATGCTACAAGCCCGCCCCGCTTCGGCGAAAACGCACGGCGGGACCAACCTTTTCGAAATTCATATGGCACTGCACAGCAGCCTACGTTCCTCATCGACCCTCGGGGCCAAACGCAACGTCCTGAAGCGGTTCGAACGCGTCGAACTCCTCCGGAAACGGAACCAGTGGAAGGCGGGCGATCGGGTCGTCGGACTCCCCAAGACGAAGCCGAACGAATAAGGCGGCGGGATCCACCCCCGCGACCTCGAAGAAGGCGCGGGACTTGTGAGGGATCGGATCGGATCGGAACGGAACGTCGAGCGCCGGCGGCGGTCCCGCCCGGCGCGTTCGTCTTTTCCTGGGTCCGCTTTCCTGTGGGTCCCTTGTGGGTCCATTTGGCGCCGAACGCTTTACCCGCTGCTTTTTTCATGCCTATCCGACTTCAGAAAGTGCTGGCCGACGCCGGCGTGGCTTCGCGCCGGGCGGCGGAGGAGTTCATCACCTCGGGCCGGGTGTCGGTGAACGGCAAGGTCGTGACCACCTTGGGGATCAAGGTGGATCCCGACGCAGATCGCGTGGCGGTGGACGGCCAGTTGGTGAAGCCCGTTCGCAAGATCTACCTGGCCCTCAACAAACCCAAGGGCTACACCTGCACCCGTTCCGATCCCCACGCCGCGAAGCGGGTCGGAGAACTCCTGCCCGCCGAGTGGTCGAGCGTGTATCCGGTGGGCCGCCTGGACCGCGAAAGCGAAGGTCTGCTGTTCCTCACCAACGATGGCGAATTCTGCCTCCGGGTGACCCATCCGCGGTTCGGCGTCCACAAACGGTACCTGGTGACCGTCGCCGGGCGGGCCGAACCCCGGATGCTTGAGCGCTTCCGTCGGGGAGTCGTTTGCGACGATGAAACCCTGAAGATCGTCCACGGCAAGGTGCTGTCGTCCAATCCGGGCGGCAGCCTGGTGGAGATCGAACTGGCCGAGGGCAGGTACCGGGAGGTGCGTCGCCTGTTCGCCACCGAAGGACTCGAAGTGGAGCGTCTCGTGCGGACCCAGATCGGCCCGATCAAGCTCGGCGAGTTGAAGTTGGGACGCTGGAGGACGTTGACACCCGCCGAGCTGAAAACTCTACTGGCGCCGTGATGACTTCGCGATCGTGGCGGAATCGTGCCGCGGCCTTTCTCTTCCTCCTCCCGGCCCTTCTCTTCGCCGCGGGGCCGTCTTCCCTGGCCGCCACGACGACGGCCTACTCCCGCGCGGACCGGGTCAATGTTCGATCCCGACCAGGCTTTAGCGGTGAAATTGTCACCCAACTGACCCGCGGACAGGCGGTCAGCGTCGTCGACACCCTCACGTTGCGGCAACCGACGGCGGGCGAACCGCCCCTCTGGGCCAAGATTGAGCTGCCCCCCGATTCACCGTCGTGGGCGAGCGCCGATTTCGTGGATCCCGCGTCGGGCCTCGTGCGGGCGGACCTGTTGAATATCCGATCCGGTCCCACGTTCGACCACGGCATCATCGCCCGAGCCAAGAATGGGACGACCTTGAAGATCCTGTCCCCGCCGACTGGCGGCTGGATCCAGGTGGCGGCTCCCCCGGGGGCCGTTGGTTTCGTTCCCGCCTCGTGGCTGGCCGCGAATTCCTCGGAGGTGGATGCTCCCCCCGCGGTGGTCGCGGCCCCCGCGAATCCAGCATCCACGGAAGGAACTCCGGCGATCGCGAGTCCGACGACCAACGCCGTGAACACGGTCGCGACGCCCGTCCCGCGAGATACGTCCCTGACGGTCTCGGACAACGCGTGGCTCGAACAATTCCTTGGTCGGTCGCCGACGCCGCCCAATCCCCCGACACACGAGGCGACTCCTTCGCCCGGTTTGGAAGGATCGCCGACCGCCACGCCCGCCGAGTCGGAGCCCGCGACCGAAGTGGGTTCGGTCCCCGTGGCGCCGACCCCCATCGTGATCGAGCCGCCCGTCGTGGTTCCAGCCAACGACTTGGAACTGGAAACCGTCGCGCCGGCGCCGGTGGTATTCGAAACGACGTCCCCGGAGGAGGGTCGTTGGGTTCGTCGCGAGGGGTTGGTGGTGCGGCCGATCAACATCACCGCGCCCTCGTTTTACGCGCTGAAGGCGCGGGACGGCGGGACCCTGATGAATTTTCTGATCGCGCCCGGGTCCGGATCCGATGCGTTCCGGGAGTACCGCGGCCGTGTGGTCATTGTCACCGGGCGCGAGTACCTCGACCGCCGATCCCTCTGGCGGGCGACTCCGTTGCTCAACGTTGAGACGATCGAGGCGGTGCGATGAGCCGGCGAGAGGATCCCTGTCCATGGAGAACCTGATCGACGGCCGGGCGATCGCGGCGGAATTCAATGCGGAGACCCGTCGGCGGGTGGCGACGCTGGCCGCGCGGGGGATCCAACCCCATATCGCCTTCGTCCGCGTGGGAGAGGACCCGGCGTCCAAGGTGTACGTCGGGATGAAGGAACGGACGAGCGGCGAACTCGGCTTGAAATCCAGCACCCACGTGCTTGCCGACGGGACGTCGCAGGCGGATCTCCTGACGCTGGTGGCGCGTCTCAACGCCGATGCGACGGTTCACGGAATCCTCGTCCAAGCCCCGCTTCCCCCACCCATCGACGCCCCGACGATCTTCGCGTCCGTGGATCCCGCGAAGGACGTGGACGGCTTTCACCCGGTCAATGTCGGCAAGTTGCTCCTGGGGGATGGAGGCGGTTTCGTGCCATGCACCCCGGGCGGGGTGCATGAACTGCTGATCCGGTCCGGGATCACCACGGCGGGAGCCCACGTCGTGATTCTCGGTCGCGGGAACATCGTCGGAAAACCGATGGCCTCGATCCTGATTCAGAAGGCGAGGCACGCGGATGCGACGGTGACGATCTGCCACAGTCGGAGCGCGGACATCGCCGCCCATTGCCGACGGGCGGACATCCTGATCGCGGCGCTTGGAGTGGCGCGTTTCGTCAAGGCGGACATGGTGAAGCCCGGCGCGGTGGTGATCGACGTGGGGGTCAACCGGATCCCCGATGCGACGGCGAAAAGCGGGTCACGCCTGGTGGGCGACGTGGATTTCGAGGGCGTGCGGGCCGTTGCCGGTCGGATCACGCCCAACCCAGGTGGGGTGGGCCCGATGACGATCGCGATGCTGATGCGGAATACGGTTTGGGCGGCCGAAAGATCGACGACCTGACCTGCGTTGGGGCTGGCTTATGTACCGCCGGCTTTCAGCCGGCCTTCCCGGACGCGGCATGCGTCCTCCCCCTGAGCCGACTGGAAAGTCTGCGGTAAGGGGGTTGGGCTGATGTACCGCCGGCTTTCAGCCGGCCTTCCCGGACGCGGCATGCGTCTTGTTCCCCTGAGCCGACTGGAACGTCGGCGGTACCGAGGGTGGGTTTTTCCGTCGTATATTCATGGAAATTCTATTTGCATTACGCGACACAGTTAGTACCTTCCCGGCCGCTTGAAACGGCCGGGGAGTGGCGCCCGAGGGACGGGATCACGGGGGGGATGGTTGCAGGTTGTCGCAGGCTCTTCGCTTGCAATGTGTTGCGTTGTTAAAACTTCCTGATGATCAAACGAATTTCTCTTTATGCGATCGTCGCATGCCTGCTGCTGCCCAACAACCTACGGGCCGGGGATGCGGCCCAGGGCACCTATGGTCAGCAGGTTGTCGCCGCGGTGTTGATGGCGGAGGCGTGGGGTGAAGGCGAGAAGGCCATGATCGCGGTCGCCGAGGTCGTCCGGTTGCGGGCGGATCAGGCGGGTTTGAGTCCCCTGGCGGTGGTTCTGAAGCCACGCCAGTTCACCTGCCTCAATCGAACCACGCCGGAGAATCTCATCCGACGGTTTCACGGCCATCCGGACTTCAAATCGACCGTGGCGATCGCTCGGCGTATGTACAACCAGCCCGAGACCCTTCCCGGTCTCGCGGGTGGGGCGACACATTTTGAAAGGGTCGGGACCCGGGCCTACTGGACCCGAGGCCATCGCCCGGTGGCGACGATCGGGCTGCTGGCCTTTTATAAACTGCCCCGCTGACAGCCAGGATGTACCGCCGACTTTCAGTCGGTTCGGGTGAAGAAGAGCCGGCTGGAAAGCCGGCGCGACAGGTGTACCGCCGACTTTCCAATCGGCCCGGCCTGCGCCCGGCCGGCTTGCTTTCGTTCCATTCAGAACGGCCAGAGCGCTGGAATCACCCAGGTCGCCACGGCGCAGAAGATGATGTTGAGCGGCAGTCCCACCTTGAGGAAATCCGAGAAGCGGTAGCCTCCGGCGCCGTACACCAGGGTGTTGGTCTGGTAGCCGATGGGGGTGGCGAAGCAGGCCGAAGCGCCGAGAGCCACCGCGATGAGGTAGGGGCGCGGACTCACCTGGAGGGCGGTCGCCGCCTGGATCACCACCGGCGTGAGCAGAACGGCCACGGCGTTGTTGGACAGAAAATTGGTCAGGGTCGAGGTGAGCACCACCACGACGGACAACAGGACCAGCGGCCCGCCGTCGCCCACTCCATGGATGAGCGATTTCGCCACGAACTCCGCGCCGCCGGTCTTCTCCAGGGCCTGACCCAGCGCCAGCATGCCGAAGATCAGGAAAATGACCTTCCAATCGACGGACTGGTAGGCCTCGTCGGCGTGCAGACATCCGGTGACCACCACCGTCACGGCGCCCAGTAGAGCGAGCGCGGCGATCGGCATGACGCCCAGAGCCGCGAGCGCGACAACGGCGCCCATCGCACCCAGGGCGACGACCTGCCGCTGGCGGCGTCGGGCGGTCGGGGGAACATCCAGCAGCAGCAGGAAATCCCGATGCCCGCGCAGCTCGCGGACCGCGGATTCGGGGCCCTCCACCAGGAGGGTGTCGCCGTAGTGGAGTTCGACGTCGGCGAAGTCCGCCCGAAGGTTGACGCCTTGCCGGTGGACGGCCAGGACGAGGACGCCGAAGGAACGACGGAAGTTCGCCTCGCGGATGCTTCGGCCGTTGAGCTTCGACAGCGGTCCGATGACGCATTCGGCGACGACGGCCTTCTCGGCGCCGACGAGTTCGACGCCGAGCGTGGCCCTGGGAAAGAGCTCCACGCCTTTCAGCTTGTCGAGTTCGAGCACCGAGGTGCGCTCGGTGGTGAGGCGCAGGCGGTCGCCGCGTTCCAGGACGACCTCGTTGAGCGGCGTCGTCACGGGTTGGCCGGCCCGGATGATTTCCAGCACGCGGGCTTTGGGCTGGTTGGCGAAGGGCGTTTCCTTCAGTGGCTTGCCGACGAGGGGCGAGCTTGCGGCGACCAGCACCTCGGTGAGGTACTCCTTGGAGTTGCTGGTCTGCAGGATGGAGGCGAGGGTTTCGCGGGCCGGAAGGAGCCGACGTCCGACGGTCAGGAGGTAGATCAGGCCGATCACGCCCAGGACCCAACCGGCCCTGCCGAGCTCGAACATGCCCAGGGGCGGCTGGCCCAATTGCTGGGCGGAGGCGCTGACGAGGATGTTGGTGGAGGTCCCGATGAGCGTCGAGAGTCCGCCCAGGATGGAGGCGAAGGACAGGGGGATGAGGAATTTCGACGGCGTCAGCCCACGTTTGGCGGCGAGGGTGATCAGGATGGGCATGAACACCACCACGACGGGCGTGTTGTTGATGAAGGCCGACATCAGCGCGACCATGGGAAGCACCACGGTCAACACCGACAGTTCGCTCGTTCCAACGGCCCGGTTCAGGAGATGGGCGATGTCGTCGATCACGCCGGTTCGTTCGAGGGCGGCGCTCAGGATGAACATGCACGCCACGGTCGCGGCCGCCTCGTTGCTGAACACCTGGAAGGCCTCCGCCGGCGTGAGAATCCCGGCGCCGAGAATCAGGCCGAATCCCACCATCGCCACGACGTCGAAAGACAGCTTCTCCGACACCATCAACCCGAAGGCGAGGGCGAGCACAGCGAAGACATACTGCATCTCCCAGGTCATGCCGAACTCCGGGCGATGGGCGGTTTGAAGGGTGAATCGGGCACCGTGCGCCGAACCTAGAGGACCGGAGTGCGCCGTCCCAGCCCTGATATTTCATGGTCGGAACAACGCCGGGATCACCCACCCAAATCGCCGTCGGAGTGGATCCCCGGGTGACCGGACGATGTAACGCAGGCCGCCCAGCCCGCTGTATCGCCGGTTGCCAACCGGCGGTGGATCGATCATCGACCCGGCGAACCTGATCACCACCCCGAATTCTCCAGGCGACGGAGCAGGTCGGATTCGACCTTGATCCATTCCCGGGACGTGAGGGCCCGGCTGGCGAGGATGTCGGGAAACACCCGTTCGGCGTGGGCGCGAACCATCGTGCGCGTCAGCCCGGGCGTCCGGGGGCGCGGCTGGGTCGTTGCGCGGCGCCGTGACGTTTTCATGCGGCGCCGGATAGGGCCGGGGACGGAGGGGTTCCCCCGCGAGCGTTGGCGGATGCAAGTCTCAACGGGTGCATCCTACCGGCCGTGAGGTGAAGCACCATCGGGCCGCCTCCCAACCAGGCCTCAGCGAAACGCCTATCCCACGGCTTCGACCCAGAGAACGGCGTGCCGGGTGAGTTCGGGCCCGGTCTTGACTTGGAGCTTCCGCTTGATGCTCGCCCGGTGCGCCTCGACGGTTTTCGCGCTCATTCCGAGGGTGCGGGAGATCTCCTTGGTCTCCCGGGCCCGGCCGATCAGCGTGAACACCTCCAGTTCCCGGTCGGTGAGAAGCTCGACGGGGGAAAGCGTGGCGGCGGCCGGTTGGGTGCCCGAGAGGCTGTTGAGGAGGCGGGTCGAAGCTTCGCCACTGAGGTGAATCTGTCCGCCCAGGACGTGGCGGATCGCGGCGAGCAGGGACTGGCCGGTCTGCTGCTTGGAAACGTAACCGCGCGCCCCCGCGCGCAGGACGCGCTCGGCGAAGACCGCCTCGTCGTGCATCGACAGCACCAGCACCGGGAGGTCGGGACGCACGGCGCGGAGATCCCGGATGAGTTCGAGGCCGTTGCGTCCAGGGAGATTGATGTCGGCCAGCACCAGGTCGGGCTGGCATTGGTCGACGGCCGCCAGCGCTTCCGCGGCGGTCTTGGCCTCACCGCAGACGATCAGGTCCGGTTCCCGATTGATCTGGCTCAGCAAACCTTCGCGAAGCACGGCGTGATCATCGACGATGAGGATGCGCCGGCGGTCCGAGCGGGTTTTGGCTGGGCGGTTGGAGGGCATGGATCGATGGGTGGCGTGGGTATCGGGATCAGCGGGACTTCATGGGGGCCGACGGCCACGGAACAACGCAGGTGACCCGTGTGCCGTGGGGGCGATTCGGCGCGACCTCGAGCGACCCGCGCATCAGGCCGGCGCGGTACCGCATGATGCGGAGCCCCAACCCCTCGCGGGTCGGGGACAGGGGACCCATTCCTCGTCCGTCGTCCACGATCGCAAGCCGGAGACGTCCGCCCCCCTGCTGGAGGGAGATCCCAATCGACTTTGGGCGGGCATGTTTGACGGCGTTGTTGAGCGCCTCCTGCGCGATGCGATAGAGGTGGCCGGAGAGGTTGAAATCCGAGACGAGCACGATCTCCCGGCAGGTCAGGCGACAACGCATGCCGTGGACGTCGGAAACCTGCGCGGTCAAGTCGCGAAGCCCCTGCACCAGCCCGTCGGGCACCTCGGGAATGGGCGACAGGCCGCGGGCCAGGCGCCGGGTGTCCTCAATCGCCTTGCGAACCAGCTCGAAGATGCGGGCGGCCGAGCCGGCCTCGGGCGCGTCGCGTTCGGCGAGGCGTTCGAAGAGGACATTGCTCAGGTAGGCGACCCCTCCGAGTTGCTGACCGAGGCCATCGTGAAGCTCCTGGGCGAAAAGGCGTCGCTCCCGGTCGCTGCTCTCCAGAAGCTCGCGCTCGAGTTGGCGCCTGCGGGAGATGTCGCGGACAAGCCACCGCGAGTGGACGAGGCGCCCGCCGACCCAGAGGCCGTCCGCGTCGAGCAGCACGAACCGAGTCCCGCCGTCCACGGCGATGAGTTCGACGGGGAAATTGTGGAAAGTTTCCCGCTTCGCGATGCGCTTCAGGAGACTGTCGAGGAGCGCGGCATCGGGGTGGAAGGCGCGAAGCGTCCGTCCCGCCATGGCGCGTCCGCGAACCCCCAAAAGGTCGCGGAACGCCTGGTTCGAGCGCTGGATCACTCCGTCCGGGGACACCAGAAGGAGCCCCACGGAAGCGCCTTCGAAAAAATCGTCGAGCTCCCGTTCGCGGCGCGCCAGGGCCTCGGCGTGTTGGTTGCGAAGGACCGCATGGCCCGCGTCCGGAGGCGTTTTGGCGCTCGGACCGGATGGGGAGACGGGGCGGGGATTCCGGCGCTTGTCTGGCGCGCGGCGTGGCCGGCTTCGAGCCGGATTGGGTGCCCGTTCCTGCACGCCGGGCATCCTAGGATCCCCGCAAGCCCAAGGCGACGTCCGAATGGATGGCGAACCGAATCGCGCCTTGGTTCCCGATCCGGGGTCCTCCATTCCGCCGTCGAAGACGCCAGCGAACGAGGCTACGCCTTCGCCCCGGATTCTGGATTCGGGCCCGGAGGATGCCCGCCGACCGTTGGCGTCGCCTTCCGCGTGCGAAGTTCATTCTTCAAAAGTTCCAGACGGGATTGGGCGATCGCCTGCAGGGCGGTGCCGGGATAGAGCCCGCCGATCCTGCCAAGCGCCGCCCGGGCCGCGGCTTCGTCGCCGGCCACCCGGACTTGGAAGTCGGCGAGCAGATGCAACCACTTCGCGATGTGTTTCGGCGCGTGATCCGGTTGGGCCAGAAGCTTTTCGATCTCGCCGACCGCCCAGTCGATCCGGCCCAGGCGATCGGCGTAGAGAATCGCCAGTTTTTCGCGCGCCTCCATGTCGAGGGGGTGGGCGATCAGTTGCGCGCGCAGCCCATCGGCTTCGATTTCCGGATCCGGATCGGCCGGAGGGTCGGGCGGGGTGAGTCGGAGGCCGACACGCTGATCCGCCAAGGGGACGACGAGTTTCGAAGGAGCCCGACGCTCGTTGCGCCATGATCCATCCCCGGTGTGGGCGAGTCGCTGGGCGGCTTCGTTGGACTCGGGTGTGTCGGGGAAGGTGTCGATGATCCGCTGGTAAACCTCGCGGGCGGCGGCGGTGTCCTGGTGGAAATCGAGATGCCAGTCCGCCAGGGCCTGAAGGGCTTTGGCCCGGGTGGGGACACCCAGGTCCGTGTTGCCGACGATGGCGTCGATCGACTCGGCGGCGCTGGTCCAGTCGTCGAGATTGCGGCATTGGATTTCCGCGAGCATGAGGAGGCCGAGGACATCGCCGGGGAACGCGTCGAGTTGCCTGCGGATCTCGGTGATGGCCGCCCCGTAGCGGGCCTGTTTGCGATGGGCCTCCGCGATGGCGTACATCGCCTTGGGCGGTTCCTCTTCCGTGCCGCCGTCGTAGAGGTTGGCGAGGGGGCTTGCGATCGCCAGCCCGATATTCTTAGCCCAGGGGATGCTGGCGAGGATCCCGAGAAGGGCGCCGACAGGCACCCCGATCAAGGGATGAATGAAGGCGACGCAATAGCCCGCGGTGCCCAGAAGGACGGTCGAGTAAATGATCTTGGACCACAGGACTCCGGGCGGATCGTTGCTGCTCCGGGTCCAGCGCCAGCCGATCCACCCGAACAAGAGCGCGAAGGCGAGCACGCTGAGGACCGCGCCAAAGTGGAAGGCAAGGGCGGGCATGGGCCGGGGTCTCCGGGGGGAAGATGGTGCGCGATGGAGGGTTCGAACCTCCGACCCCCTCCGTGTCAGGGAGGTGCTCTACCACTGAGCTAACCGCGCAGCAGAACGGGCGGAAAAAATGCCGCGCTGGATGCCGTGGTGCAAGCTCTGTTTCGGCTGAACTTGGGGCTTCCGAACCGTGGCGCGAGCCCCTTGAATGGTCGTCGTCATTCCAAGAACCCGTGGCGGCATCGTTCCTGAGCGCGAAACTGTTGCGGCAGCTCGATCAACTCGAGCTGCGGGCGCGCCGCCGTTCGAGGAGTTCCGGACGGGGCGAACGCCGCAGCAAGGCGCGGGGGCAGTCGGTTGAATTCGCCGATCACCGCAGCTATGTCGCCGGCGACGACGTGCGGCGGTTGGATTGGAACCTCTACGGCCGGTTGGACCGCCTTTTCGTCAAGCTCTACGAGGAGGAGAGGGAACTGCCGGTGCAGATCCTCCTGGACGCCAGCGAGTCGATGCTCTTCGGGACGCCGAGCAAGTTCGATTTTTCCCGTCAACTGGCGGGCGCGATCGGCTACGTGGCGCTGGGTGGTTTCGACCGCGTGACGGTCCGGTTGTTCCCCGACCCCGGCTCCGGCTCCGTCGTGGAGGGAGCAGCCCAGGAGGAGGGGGGCTTGGGGGAAGCCGCCTACCGATCGGCCCTCCGAGGCGTTCAGGGAAAGAAACTGGCTTCGGCATTCTTCCAGAACCTCGCGCGCGTGCATGCGGGCGGCGCGGGGGATTTCAACGCGTCGCTCCGCCATTGCGCGCTTCAGACCCGGCAGGCCGGTTTGGCCATCGTGTTGAGCGATCTCTTGGATCCCAAGGGCTACGCCTCGGGTCTCGATGCGTTGCTGGGACGCGGATTTCACGTCCACGTGGTCCAGGTGCTGGCTGCGGAGGAGCTCGAGCCCTCGGCTTTCGGGGACTTGCGCCTGGTCGATTCCGAGACCGACGCGGAGCAGGAGGTGACGTTCGGCCGTTTCCGGATGAAGGCGTACCGCCGGGCTGTGGAGAACTACACCCAGAAGCTGCGGGAGTTCTGCCGTTCCCGGGGAATCGGTTTCCTGCGGGTGACATCGGAGGCCTCCGTGGAATCGGTGGTGCTCAAGGAACTCCGGGAAGGGGCGCTGCTCGGATGAGGAAAGGCCCGCCATGAACTTCCTGGCGCCCCTGGCCGCCTGGTTCGCGGTGACCCTTCCGGTGGTGGTGGTGTTTTACCTGCTGAAACGCCGCCGGGTGGTGATGCGCGTGCCGAGCACCGTCCTTTGGCAAAAGTACCTGGCCGAGACCCAGGCCAGCGCCCCGTTTCAAAAGCTCCGGAAGAACTGGCTTCTCCTGCTTCAACTCCTGCTCCTGGCGCTCGCCGTTTTCGCGTTGGTCCGGCCCTTCTTCCAGGGCGAACAGACCACGAGCAGCCTGCGCGTCCTGATTCTCGACGCGTCGGCCTCCATGCAGAGCACGGATGTCGCGCCCTCCCGGTTCGAGGCCGCCCGCGCGGAGGCTCTCCGTTGGGTCGACGGGCTGAAGCCCGGACAGACGATGGTGGTGCTCCAGGCGGGCCCCCGGACCGAGGTTCGGCAGTCGGCCACCTCGGATCGGCAGGCGCTGCGTCGGGCTCTCGAGGCCGCGACCGTGACGGACGGTCCAGGCCGGGTGGGGGAAGCCTTCACCATGGCCGAGAGCCTGATCCGGGATGTCGCCGACGCGGAGATCCACCTGTTCAGCGACGGCGCCTTGGGCGGGCTGGAAGCGTTCGAGAATCACAATCTGCCCCTGGTCTATCACCGGGTGGGTGAACGGCGGAACAACGTGGCGATCGCGTCCTTGGAGGTGCGGGCGAATCCCGAGAATCCCGCGCAACGGGCGGTCTTCGCCAGCGTCGCGAATCTGACGGCGGCGGCGGTCGAAACGACGGTGGAACTGGGCTTCGAGGGCGATGTGTTGGACGTCAGGCCAGTGGTCATTCCGCCCGGCGAGACCGAGCCCCTGGTCTTCGTGGTGAGCCAGCAGGTGGACGGCGTCTTCACGGTGCGCCACACCGCGACGGACGACCTGCCCGCGGACAATCAGGGCAGCGTGGTCAGCCTCCTGCCTCGCCCGGTGAAGGTGCTGTTGGTCAGCCGGGGGAACCGGTTCCTCGAAAAGGCGATCCGGTCCACCGGAGCCGTCGAGCTCGCGTCGGCCACGGAGGTGCCTGTCGACACCTCGGCCTGGGATGTCGTGATCGTGGACGACGTCGCTCCCGCGGTGTGGCCGAAGGGAAATCTGCTGGTCGTGAAGTCGGCCGAACCCGGCTGGTTCGAATCGACGGGGGTGGTGCGCGCGCCTCCCGTGGTCGACTGGAAATCAGGCCATCCGCTCCTGCGATTCGTGAACCTCGACACGGTCCAGATCGCCGAAGCCGAGGGGATCCGGGCGCCCCGGTGGGGAACCGTCCTGGTGGAGTCGCCCCAAACGCCGCTCGTGGTGGCCGGGGAAGCCGGGCGCCGGCGCGTGGTCTGGATCGGTTTCGACCTGCTGGCGAGCAACTGGCCCCTGCGGGTTTCGTTTCCGATGTTCATCGCGAACGCGCTGGACTGGCTGAATCCAGCGACCGCGTTCGCCGAGCGCAAGAATGTCCGGGCCGGCGATCCGATCCGCCTCGATGTCCCGGCGGGGATCGACTCGGCGGAAGTGCGTCCTCCCGGCGAGGGGTGGCGTCCGGTGGCTGTGGATCCTGGGGCGGCCGAGATGGTGTTCGGTGGCACGGATCGCCAGGGGACCTACGGAGTGCGGTGGGGGACGAACGAGACGGCGGTGGTGGTTCGCGCGCTGGATGTGCAGGAGAGCGATTCCACGCCGCGCGAGGAAATCCGGATGGGGCGCTACGGCGGAGCGACGGCGACAACCATGCGAAGCGCGAACCTCGAGATCTGGCGATGGTTCGCCGCCGCGGCCATGGGCGTGCTGCTCTTCGAGTGGTGGTTCTATCATCGAAGGACCGCATGAGGCGCCAGGGTCCGCCCAACGTTGGAGACGGCGTCCGCAGGGTGGCCGGATGGCTGGTCCTGATCGCCGGGGTGTGGGTGGGGACGGGCTGCGGAAGGTCCGGACCGGAAGTCATCGTGTACACGGCGCAGGACCGCGTCTTCGCCGAGCCGATCTTCCGCGAGTTCGAACGGCATCTTGGAACGCGCGTTCGGGCGCTGTACGACAGCGAGGCCACCAAGGCCGTGGGATTGGCCAACCGCCTGATCGCGGAGTCGGCGCGCCCACGGGCGGACGTTTGGTGGAGCAATGAGGAGATGCGCACCCGTCAATTGGCGGCCCGCGGGGTGCTGGAGACCGGGTGGACGACTTTCGGCGGACGCCGGCGGGTGTTGGTGGTTCGGACGAATTCGGAGTACGCCCGCGGTCCGGCGGTTTCACTGGGACTCCTGACCAACGCCGCGTGCCGGGGCCGGGTGGCCATGGCGTATCCGGTCTTCGGCTCGACCACCACCCACCTCCTGATGCTCCGTCAGCGCTGGGGTGAACCGGCGTGGAAGGCATGGTGCCGGTCCCTCGCGGAGAACCGGCCCCTGGTGGTCGACGGCAATTCGGTGGTGGTCCGGTTGGTCGCGAGGGGGGATGCCGACTTGGGACTGACGGACTCCGACGACGTGGCCTTCGGACAAAGGGAAGGTCTTCCCGTGATGGCGATCGCGTTGGAGGAGTCCGACGGCGCGTGGTTGCCCAACACGGTGGCCGTGGTCGCTGGCGCCCGGAATCGCCAAGGCGCGACGGGTCTCATGGAGTACCTCGCGGGACCGGAGGTGGGGGAGGGCTTGAAAGCGGCGGGAGCCATCGATCGCGACGAAGGCACGACGGGTCCGGGCGCGGCGATGAGTGACGCCGACTGGGCGGCGATCCTTGGCGGGATGGATGCCGCGGTCGAGTGGCTGAAGGAAACCTTCGTGCGGTGACTTCCTCGATGAACCTGGACCTGTTCGCCAACAGCCTCGCGCTCGCCGCGGGAACGACGCTGCTGGCTCTCGGTCTGGCGTGTCCGGTCGCCTGGGCCGGGCAGGTCGCCGGCGAGGCGGGGCGCCGTTGGATCGTGGCGGCCTGCCTGCTGACCCTGGCTTTGCCGGGCTTCTTCGTCGCGGGCATGTGGATGGAATGGATCGGATTCGCCGGCGCCTGGAAGATGGCGCCGGCCTTCGTGTCGGATCGCTGGTTCCCCATCGCCGTGTCGACCGGCGTGCTCGCCCTCCTGTTGTGGCCGGTTGGCGCGTTGCTTCTGATGGGCGCCTGGGATCGGTGGGACCCGCGGGTTCTCGAAGCGGATGCCGAGCTGCGCGGAGGCGCCCTGATGTCGACGATCGTCGTGCCGGGCCTTCGCCAAGCCCTGGTGCCAGCCGCGATCCTCATCGCGGTTCTTGCGCTGGGCGATTTCGGGGTGCCCGCGCTTTTTCAGGCTCGCGTGTGGCCGGCGGAGATCTGGATCGAGTACTCGACCCGTTTGGACGCGTGGGCCGCCTGGACGCGGTGCTGGCCGTTGGCGCTCCTCGCGATCGGGCTGATCGCCATCGCCTGGGATCGTCGGTGGACTTGGACCTGGCCCACGCCGATGGGCGGGGCTCGGGCGGTTCTGTTGCGGCGGCGCCTCGGAGGAAGGTGGGTGGTTGGAACGATGGTCTGCGCGGGATGCGTGATCGGCGTGGCTCTCGTGCTTCCCGTGCTGACGGCTCTCGGTTCGACGAGAACCTGGAAAGAACTGATTCCGGCATTTCAGGCGGCCGGCCCGGTCGCGGCGCGGACCCTGGTCTATTCGGCGCTGACGGCGACCCTTGTCACGCTGGCGGGCATGGGCCTGGTCAAATCCCGGGGCTGGGCCATCACCGCCGCGCCGTTCGTCATCCCGGGGGTCGTGACGGGAATGATCCTCGCGGAGGTCACCGGTGGAGCCCTCTGGGACGCGTTTCGGGAGGCGGGCGGAGTGGTGGTGATGGCCTGGGCGATCCGCTACTTCTTCCTGGGGTGGCTGGTGGCCCGTCGGATCTGGTCCGGATCGGATCCACGACTCCGCGAATGGGTTGGCATGGCGGGAGGCGGGCGCGTGGCCGAGGGTTGGCATGCGGTGATGAACGGTTCGCCGGGTTCGGTGGCAGGGATCTGGTTCGTGGTTTACCTGCTGTGTCTTTGGGACGTGGAGAGCGCGATCCTGGTCGTGCCCCCCGGGGGCGACACGCTTGGCTTGATGATTTTCAACCTGCTCCACTACGGGCATAACGCCCAGGTGACGGCGCTCTGCGTGGTGTTGGGGATGGTGGCGATCGCGCCCCTAGCCGCTTGGGCGGCCGTGCGCTGGTTGGCCGGCCGGCGCGGGGGTGTGGCGATGGCGTTCTTGGGCGGCCTGGCCGTCGCCGGTCCGGGTTGCTCCCCCGATTCCGGCGAGGCTCGGACTCAACTCCTCGGGTCCGGGTTGTTCGAGCGCGTGGAGGTGATCGGCGGGAAGGGAACCGGTCCCGGGTACTTCTCAAAGCCGCGCTCGGTGGCGGTCGACGGCGGGGGCAAGGTCTACGTGGTGGACATGACCGGGCGGGTCCAGCGGTTCGGATCCGGCGGCGGTTGGGAGCGGCTTTGGCAGATGCCGGAAACCACGAAGGGGCGGCCCAAGGGCATGGATGCCGGAGCGGACGCGGGCGTTTGGCTGATCGAACCGCACTACCATCGGGTCAATGGTTTCGGTCCGGACGGTGAACTGGCCGCCCAATGGGGCGCGCAGGGTCTGGAACCCGGAAGCCTTTGGTTCCCGCGCGCCATCGCCCTGGCCGGGGACGGCACCTGCTATGTGAGCGAGTACGGCCGGCGGGAGCGGATCCAGCGGTTTCGCCTTCGCGACGGTGAGTACCTGGGGGGCTTCGGCGAGGAGGGCACCGCTCCGGGGCGGTTGAATCGCGCCGAAGGGCTGGCGGTCGGGCCGCGCGGCGAGGTTTATGTCGCCGATTCCTGCAATCACCGGATCCAAGTGTTTTCAGCGGACGGCCGCCTGTTGCGGGTTCACGGGCAGCCGGGGCGGGCGCCCGGCGAATTCAGCTATCCGTACGACATCCGGGTCGACGCGGACGGACGACAGTTTGTTTGTGAGTTCGGCAACAGCCGGGTTCAGGTCCTGGGCCCCGATGACCGACCCCTGGAAATCCTCGGGGGCCCGGGCCGGGCGCCGAACGAGTTCAACAACCCCTGGAGTCTCTGCCTGGACGCCGGGGGAAACCTGTACGTCGCCGACTCCCTGAATCATCGGGTGGTGAAGTACGTGCGCCGGAACGGAAGCCACCGGACGGCCGCGGGGAGCCGCGGTTCGGACTCGTCGTGGCCGGTCCGAGGAATCGGAGGGAGGGGCTGACGCATGCCGTTCCAGTTCACTCATCCCTGGTGGCTGTTGGTCCTGGCGTTGGCTTTGGCCTGGGTCGTCCGCTTGTCGATCCGGTCCGACAGTTCCCTGATCGGGTGGCGTCGATGGACGGTGCTAGGCGTGCGCCTGGTCGTTGCTTCCGCGCTGGGCCTGGCCTTGGCGGGTTTCCAATACCGACTCCCGGTGGAGGGGATGAACGTCTTCTTCGTGCTCGATCGTTCCGACAGCATCCCCGCCGGACAGCAGGAGGCGGCGCGGGAATTCGTCAACACGGCGTCGACGAAGAAGAACCAGGTCGACCGCGGCGGCGTGGTGGTCTTCGGCGCCGATGCCGCGATCGAGTCGGCCGTGAACCCCGCCGTGGATCTTCAGCGGGTGCAGGCGGTGATCTCCTCGGCCGGATCGGATCTGGCGGGCGCGATCCGGCTGGCGACCGCCGCGTTTCCGGAGATGGGCCAGCGCCGCATCGTCCTGTTTTCGGATGGCAACCAGACGACGGGGGACGCGTTGCAGGCGGTGGTGGCCGCGCGTTCGCTCGGTGTGAGCGTCGATGTGGTTCCGCTCGGCGCGATTCGTGGCGGCGACGTGGTGCTGCAAAAGGTGGTCGTGCCCGGAAAGCTGAAACAGGGCCAGACGTTCGAGGTGAAGATCTTCGTGCAGAGCGACCGCGCCACTCGGGCGAACCTGTCCCTGTACCGGAACGATCAACTCTTGGGCACCCAGCCCGTCGACCTGGAACCCGGCAAGAACCTGTTCTCGTTTCCGCAGACGCTGACGTCGCCGGATTTCTACTCGTACGACGTCCGTCTGGACGCCCCAGGCGACACGGTGGCCGAGAACAACCGGTCCACCAGCTACACGACGGTGCGGGGCGAACCCCGCATCCTGATCGTGTCGTCCGACGTCGCGGCGGACCAGCCGCTGGCCGAGGCGCTCCGCTCGTCGAAACTTCAGGTCCTCCTCGGCGACCTCGGGTCGTTTCCTTCGACGCTTCCCGAGATGCAAAGCTACGACGCCATCTTTCTGAGCAACATCGCCGCGGGCGACCTGAGCACGGACCTGATGCGGCTGATGGAGAGCGCGGTCCGGGATTTCGGGGTCGGACTCGTCGTGGTGGGTGGGGACCAGGCTTTCGGAGCCGGCGGCTACCGAGGCACTCCGTTGGAGGAGGCCCTGCCGGTGGATATGGAACTGAGCAGCAAGAAGGTGCTGCCGCGCGGAGCCCTGGTCCTCGTGGTGCACGCCACGGAGTTCCCCAACGGAAACCAATGGGCCCGGGACATCGCGTTCGCGGCGCTCCAAGCGCTCGGACCGCAGGATGAGATGGGAATCGTGCTCTGGGACGGATCGGACCGCTGGCTGTTCCCGCTGACGGCCGTCGGCGACAAGAAGGAGAAGGGACGCGCCATCTCGGGCATGAATCCCGGCGACATGCCGGCGTTCGGAAACGTGATGTCCATGGCGCACCAGGCGCTGAAGACGTCGACCGCGAATCTCAAGCACATGGTGGTCTTCAGCGACGGCGATCCGGGGGAGCCCAGCGATGCCCTGATGAAATCGATCGTGGAGGATCGCGGCACCGTGAGCACCGTGATGATCGGCGGACACGTCGAGCCCAGCGCGATGATCTCCATCGCCGAGAAGGGAAGGGGACGATTCTACGATGTGCGGTCTCCGGCCCAGTTGCCCCAGATTTTCGTCAAGGAAGCCGCGGTCATCCTGAAGGCGGCCATCGTCGAGGATCCGTTCCGACCCCAGGTGGCCGGAGGGAGCGAAATCACCCGGGGTATCGGCGCCTCCGAGTACCCGCTCCTCAAGGGCTATGTGGCCACGACCCCCAAGGCGCGAGCCGAAATCCCGCTCGTGTCGGACAAGGGCGATCCGATCCTGGGCCAGTGGCAGTTCGGCCTCGGGCGTTCCGTGGCCTTCACCTCGGACGCCCGGGCGAAGTGGGCCGCCGACTGGGTGGCATGGGGCCAGTACCGCCAGTTCTGGTCGCAGTTGGCGCAGTGGGCCCTGAAGAAGGTCGACGCGACCGATCTCATCTCGGAAGTGACGGTCGAAAACGGGGAGGGTCGGCTCTCGGTCGAAGCCGTCGACGCCGAGGGCAACTTCCGGAATTTCCTGAATCTCCAGGCGACGGTGGTGGATCCCAAAGGCCAGCCGAAGACGGTTCGGCTGCGCCAGGAGGGGCCGGGTCGGTACGAGGTGTCGTTCCCAGCCCGCGACATCGGCGCCTACATGGTCAACCTGATGGACATGGTGGACGGACAGGTGCGCGGGGTTCAGACCCTGGGAGCGAACCTGAATTACTCGCCGGAATTCAATCTGTCGGAGCCCAACCATGGGCTGCTTCGACGTTTCGCGGAATCGGGCGGAGGCCGCGTCCTGAACCCGTCGGTGCCCACGGACAACCCCTACCTCCACAACCGGGTGCGGACCTTCCAGCCCCTGGATCTCTGGTGGTGGCTCCTGATGGTCGCGGTCGCGCTGTTTCCCCTGGATGTCGGACTGCGCCGCGTCCAGTTGGAACGGGAGGAGATTTCGCGCGCCTGGTCGATCCTGCTGCGCCACGTCGGACTGCGCCGAAGTCCGCGGGAGGTCGCCTCGAAGGAGTCCATGGCCACGCTTCTGGCCCGCAAACAACAGGTCCAATCCACGCATGCGCGGCCCGCGGCGGAAGCGCCGCCGGACCTCTTCCAACCGGTTCAGGAAGCGGAGCTTCCTCCCTCCGCGGCTCCGGGGTCGACGCCCCAGCCTTCCGCTCCCGAAGCCGAGCCGGGCAAGCAAGCCGCGCCCGCCCCGGAAGGTCCGGGAAGCACGGCCGGCCGACTTCTGGATGCCAAACGCCGGGCCAGGAAGAACCTGTGAACCTGGAAACGGCAGTTTCAACCACGGCACCGAGGGAACCCACGGAAGGGGAGGGTATCGGAGAAGTGGTGGGTATCCTCTGGAAGGTGACCAGGCCACCACCGTCGTGCCGAGGCGGGTCAGGCATTCCTATGCGGGGATCCGCGACCCCTTTCGGACTGACTTCCGGAATCACACGGAACTGGTGAGGCCATTCGTTGGAGACCAAGGCGAGCCGGTGCGGTGGGGCTTTCGTCCCATCTTTCCCCACTTTCTCACCGAAGTCATGCCGAGACCACGCATCACCGCCCGCGCCCCTGTGTCGTCTCACTCCGCCTCGCGTGGGCCGTGTGCAACCGTCGCCGCGGTCACCGCGAGTGCACAGGCGAGGCTCGCCCATTGCAGGACGGGGACGCCCGCCCGGAGGGATTCGGCCAATTCGTCGAAGGCATGGAGCGACAGCGAATCCAGGACAAGCAGGCCAAGGGCCGCGGTCGTCGCCGCAAAGGCGACCGAGGCGGGCCATGGACCCCGCCTTCGGGCGACGACAATCCCCGTCGCGAGAATCAGTCCAATGACGGCGGCGGAGACCCATTGCTGGATGGGTTCCCGCCCGTCATAGGCGGCGAAACGGCGGGCGAGGGATCGCGCCTCTTCGCCCAGATAACGTGTGAGATCCGTGGCTTCGACGACGGAGGCCAGGGCGCAACCGAGCGCGAGGAAGCGAAGGCCGGTCTCCGGGCCGGCCACGGACGCCCCGGAATCGCTCAAAAAGCGGTATGACGGATGCCGCGGAAGAAGAGCCGCCGTTGCGGCGATGAGCCAGAGGATCGCCGTCGCCGCCCGTAAGGGAAGGATTCGCACCCGCGTCGGATTCGACGGCCAGTCCAGTTTGAATAGCGGCCGCCGGACGAGCCTTCCCGAATAGCCCGGTTCCGGCGTCAGCGAGGCGCGAAACGGGATGCCCTCGGTGATGGCCGCATGGGTTCGATCCTGCCAGGCGCCGTTCGGGCTGAGGTAGACCACCGCCCGGACGGTTCCCGAGGTGGTGGCGAGTCGGACGGGGACTTCAACGCGAAGCGTGCCCGGATGGGAATTCAGATTGGTCTGGAGAACTCCCGCGACGGCGTTCCCGCCGCCGACCGGATCGCGCACGTGAAGGTCAACCGAAAGCCGGCCCGGTGGCAACGGCGTCGGGAACCTGAGTTCGATGGGCAGGGGTCGGCCAGGAACAGCGATCGGTGGGCACGCCAGCACCAGCCAGCGCGCCTTGGGCCGCAACGTCTCCAGGCCGCACCATGCGGCCGCGCCGAAGCCGACCACGAGTAGGGTGAGACGCACGTGGGACATGGTCCGGGATCGATGATGAGTCGTCTCCGTGGGGACTCGCCTATGCCCAGGCGCTCGCGGCTTCCGCCGCCAGGCGACGCAGCCAGAACGCCGGTCGACCCAGGGCTTCGGCCGGCGTGGTGATGTCGCACAGTCCCCGCGCGGACACGCGTGAGGGCAGGGGATCCCGGGAATCCAGGGCGACGCGTCCGGCGAGAACCAGGACCGGCCGTTTTCGGTCGGCGCATCGCCGGATCCATTGGCCGACGCCCTTGCCCATGACGCTTTGGCGATCAAAGGAACCCTCGCCCGTGATCACCAGGTCCGCCTTCCCAAGGTGACGCTCCAGGCCGGCGAATTCGGCGAAGACATCGAACCCCAGTCGCCGTTCGGCGCCCAGGAAAGCCATGAGCCCAAATCCGAGGCCGCCGGCCGCCCCGGATCCCGGGGCGGTGCCTTCGAAGCCGAGTTGGTCCCGGACGACCTTGGCGAGCCGGCGAAGGCATTTTTCCGCGACGGGCAGATCCCCGCGCGTCAATCCCTTCTGCGGTCCGTAGACGCGGGTCGCGCCTTGGGGCCCCAGGAGGGGGTTCTCGACATCCGTGGCGACCGTGAACCGGCATGGCGTGGGACGGGAAGCAGGTGCTGGCGGAGGCACCAGGCGAACGAGTTGGTGAAGGTCGGTCCAGGCGTCAATCGGGTCGCCCTTCCGATCGAGGAACTTCCAGCCGAGACCGAGGGCCATCCCGAAGCCGCCGTCGTTCGTGGCACTGCCGCCGACGCCGACGATTGTGTGGCGGGCACCCTTGCGCAGCGCGGCCTCGATCAGGCGGGCGACGCCCAGGGTGTCGCGCTGGAACGGATGGTGGTTCCCCGGGGGCAGGCAGGCGAGTCCGTTGGATTGGGCCGCTTCCACCAGGGCGAGACGCGACTTCTCGATCCATCCGATCCGGGACCGATGTGGCTGCCCGAGGGCGTTGACGGTGGCGACGCTGAGGTTGCGGGCGTCGAGCAGTTGTCCAAGCACCGCCCCAAAACCGTCGCCTCCGTCCGAGATCGGAAGAAGGACCAGCTGATCCTTGGGCCGGATCCGTCGCCAGCCCTGGGCGATGGCCCGCGCGACGGCGTCGGCCGCCAGGGTGCCCTTGAATTTGTCGGGAGCGATGAGGACGCGCATCGGGGATTCAGGATGGGCGACGCGCGGGCCCGACAGAAGACGGAAGGTGGCAAGGACCCAAGACTTTTGAGGCGGGCGGTTGCAGCCGGTCGCGGAACTGCCATGATGGGGCGTCGCAAGACCTATGGAAAAGCCAAAGATTGTCGCCTATTTGAAGCCCACGTGCGGTTGGAGCAGCGGTGTCCGTGCCGTGATGAAGAAGTACGACCTGCCGTTCGAGGATCGTGACATCATCAACAACGCGTCGGAACGCGCCGAGATGATCGAGAAAAGTGGTCAGATGCTGAGTCCCTGCGTCGAGGTGAACGGCCACATGCTGCCGGATATCAGCGGCGAGGAAGTGGAGGCCTGGATGCTGAAAGAGGGCCTGATTCGTCCGAACGAGCTTCAGCCGGATGCGCCGACCAACCAGCCGTGCGCCCACGAGATGCCGACGGCCGCACCCCTCGGATTCCGGCGTCCCAGTTGACCGCGGGACGGGATCGACCGGACGGATGATCAGGTCACGTTCGGTTAGGCCATGTTCCGATCCGGCACGTTTCGATCCGGTGGCGGCGGCGTGCCCGACTTGCCACCGGATCATTTCCCTGGTCCCGCCCGACGCCGCGACGCCGGGACTCGCCGGGGCGGCACGCCGGGATAACCCAGTCGTCGTGTCGGAGGGGGCGAAACCCGGACTACTTCCGGGTCTTCACGTGCGGTTCGGCGCCGATATCAGGCATGTCGGTCTTCGCGATGGCGAGGGCGGCGGCTTCGTCGTCGGGCAGGGATTTCACCATGACGTTGCGATAGTGGACGACGCTGCCCGGGTCGTGCTGCTGCAGGGCGACATGGCCGTCGAGGAAGGAGCGCTTCTCATCGATGAAATCGACGATGATCTTGTCGTCGACCTTGATGATGACGCGGTTGCCGATGGCGACGATGTGCTGGGTCCACCAGGTGTCGTCGGCGATGAGTTGATCGAAGTTCTTGGCCCGGTTGTAGAGGCTTCCGGTCCGTTGGGGATCCGAGCTGGTGTTTTCAACCTGCGATTCGTAGCCGTTGGGCCATCCCGGCATCAGCTTGGCCCTGAAATACATTCCCGAATTGCCCTTGTGGTTGAGCTTGGCTTCGGCCTTGAACTCGAGGTTCTTGTAGGTCTTCGGACTGAAAAGGTGGCTGCGAGGACCCTTGCCGACGAGGTTGCCCTCCGCATCAACCGTCCAGCCGCCCGGATCAAACGTTTTCCAGCCGCTGAGGGTTTTGCCGTCGAAAAGGCGATGCCAGCCGTGCGCCTCACTGGGTTCGGGCGTGGCCTTTCCCTCGACCACGGGTTCGCGGGCGTTTTGAGCGAACAGAGGGAAGGAGGCGAGGAGTCCCAAGGAAGCAAGGACGGCGGCGAAGCGGCGTGCGGGTTGCATGACGATGCTATAGCCCGGAGGTGCCAACGGGCTCAACGTGGAAATGCCTCTTGTACCGCCGGCTTTCAGCCGGCTTCCCCGGGGCGTGCGTGGCGCCCGAGCCGACTGGAAAGTCGGCGCGACAGGGCGGTGTACCGCCGGCTTTCAGCCGGCTCCGGGGATTGGCCATTTTCGGCCCGGAGGGCCGGCGGAGATTAGCCGGCGGCAAGCCCGCGCCAGCGGGCACTGCCGCCGGACCCGGGATTCCAGTGATGCGCGCCCCGGCGGCGCCGGAAACGTCGCCGAGGCCCCGAGATGTCACCCTTCGATTCACCCCCGGGCCAACCGCATGTCCCGTGATGCTCGCCTCCCCCGCCCCTGCCGGGGCGGTGTTGATTCTGGGACGGGTATCCGGTGGCCGCGACGGCTCCGCCGCCTTGCCACCGGCTCCGTCACCGCCCCCAGCCGCGGGTCGCCCGGGACCCGAAAAGCTGGTAGGACCTGGGCTCATGCGCACGACGGGTCGATGGCGAGGGTGGCAAATCATACGAATCCGCCTGGGCTTCTCCCTGGCAATCCTCGGAACCGCCCAGGCCGCCCCACCTTCGAACCCGGATTTGGTATTCCTCGACACGGCCATCGAGAATGCCTCGCCGCTTTGGTACGAGCCCGCGGAGGACGGATCGATTCTCGTGCATCTCATTTACGATCTGGAGCGGGCCTCACCCAATCGCGCGGCCGGCCACATCCACTTTCGGTTGCACGCGCGGACCGGCTCCCGCCAGACGCTCGAGTTCAAGAACCTGGACAACGTCTGGAACGGGCGGCCCGGATCGGTCGCCGGAGAGTTGAAAACGCTGGTCGTGTCCGAGGACGGGAAGACTTGGCGATCCGTGCCGACGGAGTCCGTCCCGACGAATCGAATCCGGTTGTTGGTCGAGATGCCCGGTCCGCGGTTGTACATCGCGCGGGTGGAGCCGTACCGGATCAGCGACCTCGAATCGTTTCTCGCGCGAGTGAGCCGTTCGCGGCATGCCACCGTCTCGACTCTCGGCGCGACCGCCGAGGGCCGTCCGCTCGAAATCATCCGGATCGGCGACCCGAACGCCCCGTTCCAGGTGTTTCTGCGGGCGAGGGCCCATCCGTGGGAATCCGGCGGCAACTGGGTGGTCGAAGGATTGGCTGAGCGGTTGCTTGCCGGGGACGCGGAAGCGAAAAGCCTCCGGCGCCGCTTTGCCGTGCATATCCTTCCGATGGCGAACAAGGACGGCGTGGCGCGGGGTCGGACCCGGTTCAACGTGCGCGGGATGGATCTGAATCGGAATTGGGACCAGCCGGCGGATCCGGAGTTGGCGCCTGAGAACGCGGCGCTGGAACGGTGGCTGGAAGACAGGATTCGCGCGGGTCGGAAGCCGGATCTCGCCCTGGAATTGCACAACGACGGCCGTGGACTCCTTCACATCAGCCGCCCGCCCGTTCCGCGGTTGGAGGAACACCTGCGTCGGATGGAATTTTTGGAGACGCTGTTGCGGAAGCACACCTGGTTCACCGAAGGCGGCACGAAGGCCGCCTTCCGGAACAGCGGCACCCTGGGTGACGGTTGGCTGGAGCGCTACGACATCGACGCCGTGGTCCACGAATTCAACTGCAACTGGATCGCGGGGCTCGGCGAAGCGCCACTGGCCAGACACTGGAAGGAGTACGGAGCGAACCTCGCCACCGTGTTCGATGAGTACTTCTCGGGGCGCTGATGGTTCCATGTCTGGATTGGCGAATGCCTCCAGACCCAGCAGTCGGAAGCGCGTGATTGCGATTGTCCAATGTCAATGTTTGACTCCATGGGCGGATCCCGTATAGGGGTCGGTCCAAAGTATCGTGCTTTTCTTGCGTTGCGTCGGCGGGCGGCGGGAGAGAATCCGACAGCAATCGTGTTTTTGGGCGAAGTGGAGCCAACCAAGTGGCCGCGATGGAATCCGCCATGTTGCGCTGCGCTGCGCGGGGTTGATCGAACGCAACTGCCGAAACGAAAGAGTTGACCCGTGGGGCGGGAATCCCCTATATCGGCCGCCGTGAATCGGTCCCTGAACACCCTGCTGCTTACCAAGGCGCTGCTTTCGAGCGGCGCGGCATTGGGGTGCTGATATCGATCACTGAAACCAGTTTCGAATCACCCGCTGCCGCATTCCGGTGGCGGGTTTTTGCTTTCCGCGCACCGTGGACGTCCCCGGGGGATCGAAGCAGAACGACAAATGAGCATGTTGAAACAGCCCGAATCGAAGTACCGGCCCTTTCCGCCGGTTCAACTGCCTGATCGGCAGTGGCCCAACCGCACCCTGACCGCGCCCCCGATCTGGTGCAGCGTCGATCTCCGCGACGGCAACCAGGCGCTCGCGATCCCCATGAACGTCTCCCAGAAGCTCGAACTGTTCGAGGCACTGGTCCGTTGCGGGTTCAAGGAGATCGAGGTTGGGTTCCCGGCGGCTTCGAACACGGAATTCGCCTTCCTCCGGCGCTTGATCGACGACAAGCGGATTCCGGACGACGTGACGGTGCAGGTCCTGGTGCAGGCGCGCGAGGACCTGATCGAACGGACGGTGGAGTCGCTGGTCGGGGTGAAGCGGGCGATCATCCACCTCTACAACTCGACGTCACCAGCCCAGCGTCGGGTCGTTTTCGGGTTGGAGAAGCCGGACATTGTCCGGATCGCGCAGCGCGGAACCCGCTGGATCAAGGAACGCCTCCCGCGGTTGGCGGGCGCCGACATCCGGTTCCAGTATTCGCCGGAAAGCTTCTCGGCGACGGAGGTGGAGTTCTCGCTCGAGGTGTGCGAGGCGGTCATGGCGGAGTGGGGTCCAACCCCGGACCGGCCCCTGATCCTCAACCTGCCGGACACGGTCGAGGTGGCCATGCCCAATGTCTACGCCGACCAGATCGAATGGTTTGTGCGGAGCATGAAGAACCGCGATTCGGCGATCATCAGCCTGCACACCCACAACGACCGGGGGACAGGGACGGCGGCGACCGAACTGGGATTGCTGGCTGGAGCGGACCGTGTGGAGGGAACGCTGTTCGGGAATGGGGAACGGACCGGCAACCTGGACATCGTCACGGTGGCCATGAACCTCTACATGAACGGGATCGACCCGGGTCTGGACTTCTCGAACATCAGCCGATTGGTGGACGTCTACGAGCAGTGCACGGGGATGACCGTGCCGGCCCGGCAGCCCTACGGGGGCGAATTGGTGTTCACGGCGTTCAGCGGATCCCATCAGGACGCGATCCGGAAGGGATTGCGGGAGCGCGAAAATCAACAGGCGGGCGGACGGGCGGCGATCTGGGACGTGCCGTACCTGACGATCGACCCGGGAGACATCGGCCGGGAGTACCGGGAAGTGATCCGGGTCAACAGCCAATCCGGCAAGGGGGGCGTCGCCTACATGCTCGAGAACGAGTTTGGAATCGAACTGCCGAAGGACATGCAGCGTGAATTCGGTCCGATCGCCAACGACGAGGTCGATCGCCTGGGCCGCGAGGTCAAGGCGGTCGAATTGAAGGCGATGCTCTGGAAGGAGTACGTGGACCGGACGCGTCCGTGGGCGCTGAAAGGATTCCAGACCGAATCGGTCGACGGCAACGTCCGGTGCGTCGCGCGGCTTGAGAAGGCTGGGAGTCCCGTGGAGGTCGTCGGACAGGGCAACGGTCCGATCGCGGCGTTCGTCCACGGGCTGTCGACGGAGGGAATTCCGGTGTTCGAGGTGTCGAACTACAGCGAACACGCCCTGGGTGCCGGGGAAGGGGCGTCGGCCATCGCCTACATCCAGATTCGGCTGAAGGACGGGAGGACGCGCTGGGGGGCGGGGGTGGACACGAATATCGAACTGGCGTCGATCAAGGCGGTGCTCAGCGCGCTGAACCGTCTTTCCGCCTGAAGCGGAGTTGGGAGGACGCTCCGTCGGGACCGGAAAAATCGGCCGGCGGAGTGGTTTGTCCGTAGCGCTTGGCGACCGGGGGTTCGTCGGGTTGCATCAATCACCGCACCCCTACTTCGTCTCCGTTTTCTTGGTTTTGCGGGATTTTTTCGGCGGGGGTTCGGGCGGTTTCTCCGGAATATCGAGGAGGAATCGGTTCAACTCCTGTTCGGTGAACGACTGGGGAACGAGCTGGAGGTTTTGCTGAGCCGCGGCGCTCAAGCCCGCCAGTTGGGACGGGCGTTTCACGATGTGGGGCGTGAGGAAGATCAGGAGTTCGGTCCGGGTGCCGCTGTTGGACTTGTTCTTGAAGAAGAATCCCAGGCCGGGTAGGTCGCCGAGGAACGGAATCTTGCCTTCGGCTTCGATGCCGGTCTTTTGCATGAGACCGCCGATGATGACGGTCTGGCCGTCGGGGGTCACCACGACGGTGTCGGCGGACCGCGTGTTGATGACGGGGGCGCTGAGGCCGATCGCGACGGGGATCGTCTGGTCCGAGAGGGTGGAGATCTCGGGGTTGACGATCATCTCGACGTAGCCGTCGTCGGTGATGAAAGGGGTGACTCGGAGGATGATTCCGACGGACCGGTATTCGTACGAATTGATCTGGTTGCCGAAGTTGTCGAAGCGGGTGTCGGTGACGAGGGGAACCTCCTGGCCGACGATGATGGTGGCTTGCTGATTGTTGCGCGCGAGGATGGACGGCCTCGAAAGGACCTCGGTTTTGCCGGCTTCGGCGATGGCCCTGAGGGTGACTGTGAAATCCTGACCTATCACCTGATACATGCCGGCGCCGGGAGGCGTGGGCGTGCCGCCCTGCTGGGCGAGGCCGAAGATCTGGTTGACGACTCCGGTGGATCCGCCGCCGATGTCCTTCCGATAGTTGCCCTCGAATCCGATGTTGATGCCATCCCGGTAAGTGACCTCGAGGAACACGACCTTGATCAGGACCTGGGGAACGGCTCGATCCAGGTTCGTGATGACCTGACCGATGTACTGCGCGGTTTCATCGTCGGTGACGACGATGATTTTCCTGGTTTCCGGGTCGCTGGAGATGATGGCTTCCCCCACTTCGGTGGCCGGCAGGTAACTGGTGGTGTTTCGCTGGTTTTGGGCGAGGGACGCCAAGCCGAAGAGCGCGAGGACGAGGCCGACAAGACGTGGTTGGAACGTGGGGAAGGGATGCTTCATCGGGATTGTGGATGAACGGACGGATCGTCGGACTATCGGCCGGTCTGGCCGCCGAATCCGCCGCCATTGTTGCCGAAGCCGGTGTTGCGGTTGCCCTGATTCTGATTCTGGGTCGCGCGGTTGTTGAGCTGGTTCCCGGTCTGTCGGGTGGTGGAGCGGGCGCTGGTGCCGCGGTTCCTCGAGTTCTGACCCTCGAAGAGGCCGCGCAGGATTTCCTCGACGGCCGTTGGATCCGTGTTCTCGACGGAGTACACGAACACCTTTTGTTTCTTGGCGGGATCGGCATCGAGTTGGTCGATCATCTGGGCGATCTGCCCCATCAACTCGCGCGAGGCGCTGACGACGAGGGAGCCGGTGCGGGGATCGGGAACGGCGGTGACCTTGGCTTGCTGCTGAAGTCGGGCGCTGGCGTCGGTCGACTGCTGGCGCCCGCCACCAAACCGCGCGAAGCCCCCGCGGCTATTGTTCTGACTGCTGCTGGTCGAAGGATCCGGGAAGAGGTCGGCGAGCACCGTCGCCATTTCCTGGGGATCGGAATTCTTGAGGCGGAAAACACGCAGTTCGGTGACATCCTCGACGTTGGTGTCGACCTGCTGGACGAGTTCCTCCACGAGGCTCATCTGTTCGACCGGCGCGCTGACGACGAGGGAATTGCTTCGTTCATCGGCGACCGCGACGACCCGGGGAGCCGCGACCCGGGAAGACCCGCCGCCGCTCTGGCCGCCGCCGGCGCCGCCTGGGGCGCCGGGAAACCCGCCACCGCCGCCGCCGCGACCCTGGAATCCGCGGAAGACCTGCTGCTGGGAGCCGCCACGGCCCGATGTTTCGGTGGACTGGAAAAGATCGCGCACCACGGTGGCGAGGGTTTTCGCGTCCGCGTACCGAAGGGGAAAGACCCGCACCGCGGAGACGCTGGAGATGGCGGTGTCGAGCGCCCGAATGATCTCCGCGAGCCTGCGGATGTTGGTCTGGGTGTCCGTGACAACCACGGCATTGCCGCCTTCGTTGGACGCGACGGTCGCGGTGGACGGGATCAGGGGTTGGAGGTCGCGGGTCAGTTGAACCGCGTTGATGAATCGGACTGGGATGATCTGGGTGATCATCTCCTCGGTTTTGGGGATGTCATCGGGATTGTTCCCGGATCGAACGGGGAGGTCGCGTTTGTTGGCGTCTTCCCGGCTGATGACGGTCAAAGTCCGGCCGTTGCGGAGAGCGGTGTACCCGTTCTTGGCGAGGACGGTGTTCAGGAGGTCCACCGCTTCGTCGCTGTTCAAAGGCTGGTTGCTCCAGACATCGACTTTTCCCTTCACCTCCGTGTCGAGAACGATGATGAAACCCGCCGCGTCGCTGAGGTAATCCAGCACCATTTCCAACGGAACCCCCCGGAAATTGAGGCGCAGGTTCGCCTCACCGGGAGGCGAGTTCGGATCGCGTGGAATGGTGACCGCGGTCTCGGGGGTCGGGCCAATCCGTTGGCGGACCCGCTGCGGTCGCTCGGTACCGCCGCCGGATGGGCGTGAAGGGAGCGGACTCCGGACCTGGGCGCCGGGATCCGGCGGATTCAAGGGCGCCTCCCCGCTGGGGAGGTTTTCCATGACGACGCCGTCGCGCGGCAGAAAGTAGACTTCCGCGCCATCCTGAACGCCAACGACGTCGGGCGGGACGCCGTCCGATGGGAGGACGATCACGTTCCCGTCCTCGTCAGCAACGAGGTTGAGTTCGGGGAGGTCGGCGAGGGTTGGCACCGGGAGGTCGGCGGGCTGCTGCGCAAAGGTCGGGCTGGCAAGGCCGGCAATCCAGAGGCACGCCGCGAGGGTTTTGAATGGAAGTCTCATTTGACCAGCTCCTGTTCCCGCATCTTCATGAGGCGCTGCAGAATGTCGTTGGCGCCACCCCCGGAATCGGCCGCCTCGGTCGCGTCGGTCTTCGGCGATTCTCCGGAATCCGACTTCTCCGGGGAGTACGATCGCGATCTTTCCCTTCGGCTGGAGGAAGTCGATGACGAAGGCGCGGGTTCCGCGACCATCCGCCATTCGCCTCCGTCCTCGCGCCGGAAGTGCGAGCCGATCGCGAGCTCGAGGGATTTTCCCGAGGCGTCCAGATTCACGGAATTCAAGCCGACGCTCTTGACCTCGAATCCGCCGATGGAATCACCAGGCTTGAGCACCTTTCTGAACTCGGAACCAGAGCCGTCGAAAAAGGCGAAATCGCCCTTGGCGTAGCTCATCGCACCGACGAGCGCGAACGAATCGACCTGGACGCTCCGGGAGGCGGCGGATTCGCGCGTGGGACGCGTGGAACGCGCGGACCGGTTGACGTTGAAGATGTTCCGATCGGGGATCAGGCGAAACGAGGTGAAATCCGTGCCGATCACCGGACCGTTGGTGGAGACTTCGGCGGACTCGTCGGACTCGGTTTGGTCCCGGCGGCGGTCGGGTCGGCGGGATCGGGAGCCGTTGTCTCGATCCGACCGAATCTCCGCCGAACCGGATTCGGGCGTCGTCGCGGTGGGTGTGGTGGCGGTGGGCTCGGAGGAGGGTGCGGGCGAGGGGGGGGGGATGGCGACGGCGGCGTCCGCGGGGGCCGGGATGTCCTCGTTGGAGGGCCGCGGCTGTGGCGCGGCGTCTGTTTCGATCGCCGAGGCTGGAATCGACGAGGCGGGTGCGTCGGACCAGGCGATCCCCACGAGGACGCAGGTGGCCAGGGCGACGCCGGCCAGAACGCGGACCCCATGGAAGCGGGCGGATTTCATCGCTTGGCGCGCTGGAGTTGGAGGCCGCTGACTTGAAGAGCCAGGGCCAGTTGGCTTCCGTTGGCGTCGCGTGTGGTCAGTTCGACCGATTCAACCCGGATTCCGAGCGGATCGCTTTCCGCTTCGTAGAGGAACCGGGTCAGAGCCGAGAGGCTTCCGCTGACGTCGGCGCGGCACTCGAGGGTGGCGTAGTCCTCTTCGGTGCGTTTCCACTGGGGCCTCAGTCCGCTGATGCTCACGCCGCTTGCCCTGGACCACGCATCGAAGGCCTTCAGGACCTGGTTTTCAGCGATGGACGGTTCGAGGGAAAGCGTGTTGGTGCGGACGCGGTCCCACGATTCGCGGATGTCGGATTCATTGCGAATCAGGGCGTTGCCGCGGTCGACCGACTTGCGCAATTGGGTGATGCGCTCGGACCGGGCTTTCCACGACTGGACGAGCGGCGCGCGGATCCACCGGTCCGCGGCCCAGAGTCCGACCAGGACCGCGGTGATGACGGTCAGCAACTGTTGGCGGTTCTGGAGGTTCACGACCGTGGGTCCCCCTGCCATTGGAAGTTGAAGGAGAATTCGACTGGCGCCTTGCCGCGAACCTGTTCCACCTGAACGTCGGTGATGCCCGGCGAACCGCGGACATTGTCCAGCATCTTCAGCCAGGCCTGGGGGTCGCGGGCCGTTCCGGTGCAGGCCACGCGCGATGGGCCGCGGATCTCGATCGTCTTGGCCGAGGCCGAACCGTCCTCTGGAAACGCCTCGCTGAGGCGCCGGAGCACGCTGAGGGAACGCACCGAACCGTCGAACCACGGATCGTACCGGCGGACCTCGCGCTGCATGACCTCGATCTGGCCGACCTTGGCCTTGATTCCGTCCCAGCGGGACTGCCAGCGCCAAAGGAAGAACTGCTGCGTCAGGAGGAGTATCAGGATCAGGGCCACCAACACGCCGCCGGCGCCGCCGGCCCAGGCCAGTTTGCGGCTGGAGTACCGATGGGCCATCTCGCGCCACGCGCTCACCCGGGGCGGAAGGAAATCGAGATGGGGCGGAAGCCCCCCGGCCGCGAGGACGGCGACCGCCAGCGCGGGCGTGGCTGGAGCTTGGGGTGGGAGGCGGAAGGGAAGGGATCCGGGCTGAAGGTCGGACACCAGTTCCGCGGTGGCGCCCAACGATTCGAGGCGCGGTTGCAGCGCCTCGGCGAAGGCCTTGGCCAAGGGGGTCGGCCCCACCACGCGAACCTTCCGAAGCCCGTCCCTGATTTCGGGTGGGAGCTGGCCGAGGGTGATTCGCAGTTCCCGGTGGACCAGGTCGAGATCGGGCTGAAGGTCGGTGGAATCGGCCGAAGCAACAAACGCGTCGTCGATGACGCGGAGCGCGGCGATGCCGTGGCCGGCGATGATCTGAACCGCGAGCTGGTTTCCGGAGGGAAGGAGAGCGAGGACCACCTCCGAAGCCTCCGAGGCGGGCTGCTGGAGGCAGGCGAGGCCGAGGGTGAACCAGACGGGTTTGAGCCGGGCCGCGCGGAGGATGGCTTCGATGCGCTGGACGGCTTCGCGCTCGAACGCGACCACCGTGGCGTGGCGCACCCCGGGGAGGGGTTCGCCCAGGGAAACCTGTCGGACGAGACTCTCCGGATTCTGGGGAAACCCCCGTTCGGCCTCGATATCGAGAAAGCTTTGGCGGTCGGCCTCGGGGAGATCGGGAAGCGCGACCGTCAGGGACAGGGCCCCGTGGACGGGCAGCGCCACGGCGCAACGGGTTTCGCGGACACCGGCCTGTTCGAGTTGGGCGCGGAGGGTCCGCCCCAGGGTTTCCGGGTCCGAGGCCAGGGGGTCGGCATCGAGCGGCACCGTGACGGAGCGTCGGATTTCGGAGCTTCCGTTCGTCCGCCGGAGTTCGACGACCTCGATCCGATCGCGTTCCACCGAGACCCCCAGGACGCTGGACCCGGTGCGTTGGTTCTGGCGGAGTTTCATCGGCTGGAAGAGGTGAGCGTGTGCAATTCGCGCCGGAGTTCTCGACCGAGGGCCCAACCGAGGTGGGTCAGGTCGCGGCGGGCGGCGATCCGAGGCGCGTCCCCGGCCGTGTCGATGAGGAAGCGGACCCTCTGGTAACCGCGCTGGTGACGTCCCACGGCGGCGGCGTCGAGGGTGAACTGGTAGCCGCGCGAGGTGAGGAAAGGGGCCGCCTCGATGGCGCCGTCATTGCCGAGGATTTCGATGATCCAGGCGATGGAGGTCCCCGAGTTGGCCGCGGAGGCCCTGGTCGAGACCAGCGTCGAGGCGTGGTCGGCGCCGATGCCTGGGATGCAGGCGAGGACGTCGGCGCTGGCGGTGTTGACGTTGACGAGCCCTTTCACGGTGGTGGCGTTGGTGACGGTCAGGTCCCCTTCGATTTGGGCGAGTTCATCGGCGGTCATTCCAGCTTTCAGGCCGAATTCGAGGACGCTACGGACAGAGCCTTGGTTACCAAGTTGATTGAGAAGTTGCGTGGCCCGGTTTTGGCCGAACACCGTTTGAAGGATGTTGGTGATGCCGGGGTCGCTTGGATTCGAGACATCCACCCGGTTGGTGCCTCCGGAACCCGTGTTGGGCTCGTAGGTGGCGATCGTGACGTATTCGAGGAGTCCGGGGTCCAGGCGTCCGTCCTGGTTGTCGGCCGGATAGGACTCATCGCCGTCGTCCTCGTTGGGATCGAGGATGCCGTTCAGGTTGGTGTCCTCGCCCACCAGAAGGGCGAGGGTCGCGCCGGCCACCAGGCGGAGTTCCTCGACGCTTTCGAAGTCGGCGTTCTTGCAGCGGTAGGGGGGATTGAGACGGGCGTAATGGTCGTCCTCGGCGCCGTTATCGGTGACGTCGGAGTCGGCATCCCGCCAGTCGACGATGGCGGCGGCGAATTCCGGGGTCATGAACGGGAAGGCCTCGAGCATCGCGGCCGTGGCGGTGTTGAGATTCAGTTTGGAGGACTCATCGATGAGGCCGAAGGCGGGTTCGGTGAGGGTCTGCTGCCACAGGTTGGTGTCCCGGCCGAGCATCCAGACGGTGGCTTCGCCGATGCGGAGGTCCTCCGCTTCGAAGAGGGTGGAGTCGAGGGGGACACCGGGTTCGCCGAAGGTGGTGAACAGGTTGGTGACGTACCGGGCCACGCCATCGATGGCCGCGGACGCCTGCATCGACGCCACCTGGTTGTCGCTGGCGTGGAGTTGCAGGCGCATGGACTGCGCGAAGTAGAGGGTCACGGCGACGAGTCCCAGCGCGACCCAGAGGACGATGATCAGGACCGAACCCCGGGTCGACCTCGCGCCGGTTCGAGTAGTTGTATCAATCGTTGCAGAAGTACCCGCGGAAGACTCGCCGGAGTGACCTTCACCCCGACCCTCACCCGGCCTGCGGCCACCCTCTCCCGTCCGACGGGAGAGGGCCGGGGGGCGGGCGCGTCTGCTTTCGCCAGGATTGATAAGGCACTTCATGCGCCGCCTCCCCGGGGGGATTCCGCGGATTCCGAGGAGCTGGTTTCGGTGGTGTTGGTCGAAGGTTCGACCAGGAGGCCGACCACCATTTCGATGGGTTCCAGGCGGATCCCGGGGCGGGTGGGGTCGGGGGGGAGCGTTGAATTTCCACCTTGATTGCGCGGGGCAGGAGGGTGATTTCGTTGGTGGAATCCCAGGTGGGCTGCCACGAGGCGCCGTCGTGAAACGAAAAAGTCATCGTCTCAACTCCGCCGAGGAGGCGCTGGGTCTCGACGATCTCCTGGGAGACCGGGAGCAGGTTGCGGGTGACCGCCCGGACGAGATCGAAACCTTCGGAGGCGTTGTTGGTCGGGGACGCGAGGGAGTAGGCGACGCGCTGGATGTCGCCCCAGGGGAATTCGTCGGTGAGCACACCGACCGCCGTGTGGAACTGGAGGAGCGGAGTTCCGGAGAGGACGGACCCCTCGATGGCGGGATTGGACTCGAGCGGCCCGCCGAAGGTGCCGCCCGGCGGGACGATCCCCGCGAGATCCCGTCGAAGGATCGAGAGCATCCGCTGCACGGGAAGATCCGATTCGATCGATTCCACCGTCCGATTGCGGAGCCGGAGGGCGACATGGAAGACGGCGTGAACGGCCAGCAGGACGATGGCGAAGATGCCCACCGCCAGGAGAATCTCGATCAGGGTGAATCCCCGGGGGCGGGCCGATTGCGCGGGCCGGCGAAGGGTAATCGGTGCCTGGACACCCCCCGGACCGTTCGGCGCGGGGCGGGAAGGGACGGGGCGCCGCCTGGTGGCCGGTGCCTTCATCGGGTGGAAGGATCGACGAGGGTGCTGGCCTGAACCTCGTGTTCCCTTCCCTGGACATCGAAGAACACGTCGACCGTCAGGAGGCGCATGGTGGCGTCGGTCCACGATTCGGCGCGCGCCTGCCAACGATAGTCGATGGCGCCTTCCCGGACGGTCCCGGAATTCCCGATGGAGGAGCCGCTGGTGGGGGCCGCGGATTCGGCGAGGACCCGTTCGGCGATCCGCGCCGCCACCCGCTTCCGCTGACTGACCAAGCCGGCGTGGCTGGCGAGTTGGATTCCGTGCACGGCGACGGGGATGACAATCGCGAGGAAGAGCAGCGCCGCGAGGGTTTCCACCAGGGTGAACCCGGACCGCGACGATCGCGGCCGGGTCCCCGCGAACTCAGCGAGGTTCGATGGGCGGCTGGTTGGTCCAGATTTCATACGCCTGTCGGTGGATCCCCGGGGCGATCCAGAGTTGGGAGCCGTCCCGACGGGAATCGTCGGTGGAGCGTGCTTGGACGAGAATCCAGTAGGGCCCGGAAAGTGGGAGGAATCCGTCGGGTTGGAATCGAAGGAGCGGACGGGACGCCACCGGTGTTTCCTGGATGTCGAGGCTGCCTCGCTGGCGCGCGACGGGCGCCACCTCCACCTCGATTTCGACGTCCTCGGCGATCACGAACTCGGCGGCGCGGTGATCGTCCTGGAGGACGCTCTGGGAGGCGGCGAGGTTTCCAATCGTCATGGACGCGACCTGGCCGGCGCGGGAACCGGAAGGAGCGAGGGACCAGGTGGGATCCGACCGCAGGCCGTAGCGGCGGGTGTTGAGGTCGATCCAAAGGATCATCGGGATGCCTTCGGTGACCGCGCGTTCCTGGGCGTGCCGCGTCAGGGCGAGCAGCCGATACGCTTCGGCGTCCAGGCTGCGTCCCTTGAAGAATCGGCCCAGCGACGGCGCCGAGACCGCCAGAACGGCGGCCAGGATGGCCATGACGAGGATGAGTTCAATCAGGGTGAATCCACCCGTCCGGTTCCGGGCCCGCGCGGGCAAGCGCCTCGAAAGCGATGGCGCTGGCGATGGCGCTGGCGACGCGTGGGTTGGACCGGAACGGGACATGGCGGGATGCCGGCGCGGGGGACCCCATGAGGCTCAGGGTTGCGTGCTCTGTCGCCAGTTGGTGATGTCGTCGTCGCCGCCTTCGCGGCCGTCGGGACCGGACGAGGCGATGTCGTAGCCATTCTGGTTCTGCTTCCCCGGGCATTCGTAGGTGTAGGCGTTGCCCCAGGGGTCGAGCGGGATCTCGCTTCCCTTCATGTACGGCCCCTTCCAGGCCTGGGCGTCGCGGGGCTGTTCGATGAGGTCCATGAGCCCGTTGCGGCCCTTGGGATACGAACCCACATCGACTTCGTAGGCGTCGAGGGCGGTGCCGAACGTGGCGATCTGGGTTTTGGCGGCGGTCAGGCGGGCCTGCTCGGTGCGTCCCGAGAACTTGGGCACCACAATCGCGGCGAGGACGCCGAGAATGACCAGAACGAGGAGGAGTTCGATCAGGGTGAAGCCCCGGCGTTGGGTGCTACGACGGAACGGAACGGATGGGCGATGGAGTTTCATGGCGATGAATCGCTCGATGGCGAAGGAGGTTGGGGGACGTGGGCGCTGCTCGTTACTTGATGTAGTCCTGGAGGGTGAAGATCGGGATGACCATGCCGACGAAGATGGTGCCGATGAAGGCGGCGATCAGGAAGAGAAGGAGAGGTTCGGCGAGGGCCACCGCGGTGCGGAGCTGCCGGTCCAGATCCGATTCCGTGACGTTCGCGATCCGGACGAGTTCCTGGTCGAGACGACCGCTTTCCTCGGCGACGGCGACCATTTCGAGGACGGACCCGGGGAAGAGCTGTCGGCAGTCGCCCAGGCTGGTGCCGAGGGCCTTGCCCTCCTTGACCCGTTCGATGGACTGGGTCACGGCGTCGACGAGGATCTGATTGCCGATGGAACGGCGGGCGACCTGGAGACCGCTGATGAGGGGGACGCCCGCGCCCAGGAGCGTGCCGAGCATTCGGCAGAACCGGGCCATGGCGTACTGGGCCACGAGGGGTCCGATGGTGGGGATACGAAGGACGGACGCCTCCCACACCCGCCGGCCGGCCGGGGAGACGAACCACGTCCGGATGAAGTACCCGGCGAAGACGGCCACCGCGAGAATCACCACGCCGTAGCCCCGGAGGGCGTCGCTGACACCGACGATCACGCGGGTGAGAAGCGGGAGTTGGGCGCCGAAACCCGCGAAGATGCCCTGGAACCTGGGGATGAAGAAAACGAGCAGGAACACCAGCACGGCGAGGGCGAGGGCGAGGAGGATGATCGGGTACAGGAGGGCGGTCATCACCTTGCCGCGCATCTCGCGTTCGCGGGACTGGAAGTCGGCGATCTGGGCGAGGACGACGTCGATGAACCCGCCGGCCTCCCCGGCCTCGACCATGGCGACGTAGACCCTTGGAAACGTTTCGGGCGACCGGCTCATGGCTTCCGCGAGGGGAACGCCATCGACGATGAGGCCGTGCACCTCGCGCCATTTGGCGCGGGCGGCGTCGTTGGCGGCCTCCTTCTGGAGGATGACCATCGCCCGGCTGAGAGGGACCCCGGCGGAGAGCAGGCTCGAGAGCAGTCGGGTGAAGTTTTCGAGGATCCGCGAATTGATGCGGCCGCGGGGTGGGCCCGCGGGTGCCGAACTTCCCGTCGGGGCCGCGTTCGCCGGCGGCGGGGGGGGAGGCTGGGAACCCTGGGCGGGGGGCTTGGCTTTCCTTGGCGACCCGGCGGCGGGCAAGGCCTTGGCGGCGGCGGGGCGGCCTGTCTCGCGTTCCCGAAGGCTGATGGGACGGAGCCCCTGGGTTTCCATGTGCCGAAACGCCTCGGGACGACCGCCGGCCTCGATTTCGCCTTCGGTGATCGATCCGTCCTGGCGGATGGCGCGGTACAGGAAAGCTGGCATGGGATCGGTTCAGGTCCGCGCGACCGCGATCGTGGCGGCCGTCTCCCCGGGCGCCGCTTCCGGCGCCTCCTCCGAGCCGCCGGCGGTGAGGGAGACCTCCTTGGCGGTCGTGACGGAGAGGACTTCCTCCACGGTGGTGATGCCGAGCCGCACCAGGCGCCAGCCGTCCTCGGCGAGGGTTCGCATTCCGGCCTTTCGGGCGGCGTCACGGATCTCGTCGCTGGATCGCTGGCGGAGGACCAGTTGCCGGATCTCGTTGTCGGAATCCATCCACTCGAAGATGGCGCGCCGGCCGAAGAACCCGGTGTTGCGGCATTCGCGGCAGCCAACGGACCGGTAGAAGACGGTCGAAGCGGGGAACCCGAGCTGCGCCTTGAGCGCGCCGGCGGTGGGCGAGTCGTCCACGGCCTTGCACGGCTCGCACAGAACGCGGACGAGCCGCTGGGCCAGGACGGCTTCGAGCGACGACGCGACGAGGTAGGGTTCGACGCCCATGTCGACGAGGCGGGTGACGGCGCCCGGGGCGTCGTTCGTGTGGAGTGTGGAGAAGACGAGATGCCCGGTGAGCGACGCCTGGACGGCGATCTGGGCCGTCTCCTTGTCGCGGATTTCACCGATGAGGATGACGTCGGGGTCGTGGCGGAGGATCGAGCGCAGGCCGCGGGCGAACGTGAGGCCGGCTTTCTCGGAGACCTGGATCTGGTTGACGCCCCTGAGCTGGTATTCGACGGGATCCTCGATGGTGATGATCTTGCGTTCGGCGTCGTTGATCTCGTGGAGGGCCGTGTAGAGCGTGGACGTTTTGCCGCTGCCCGTGGGGCCGGTCACGAGGACGATCCCGTGGGGGAGATGGAGGACCCGCCCGAGCCCGTGGAGTTCCCGATCCCCCATGCCGAGTTGGCCCATGCCGAGGAGGGAGGTGTTCTGGCGCAGGAGTCGCATCACGACCGCCTCGCCGTGGAGCATGGGAATCACGGAGACGCGGATGTCGACTTCCGCGGCCTCGATGCGGACCTTGATGCGACCGTCCTGGGGCAGGCGCTTTTCGGCGATGTTGAGGTGGCTGAGAATCTTGACGCGCGAAACGATGGCGGGTTGGAAGCGCTTGATCTGGGGGGGGACCGGCACCTCCTGGAGGACGCCGTCGATGCGGTAGCGGATCCGGAGTTCGTCCTCGAACGGTTCGAGATGGATGTCCGACGCGCGCAGTTCGATCGCGTCCTTGAGGACCTGGTTGACGAACCGGATGATCGACGCGTCCTCCGCCGCGGCGTCGAGGTTGTTGTCCTCGTTCTGGTCGTCGTCGACGACCTGGAGGGGCGATTCCTCGTCCAGCGTTCCGAGGGTGTCGGCGCCGACGCCCAGGCGTTTCTTCATTTCCCGCCGGATGGCCTCGGCGGGCGCGAGAACGGGTCGGAGCCGGAGTCCGGTGAGACTGCGGAGGGCGTCGAGGCCCTGGGTGGCGAAGAGTCGGCTGGTGGCGATCTCGACGGAGCCGTTGACCCGCCTGAGGGGGAGAAGTTCGTCCCGGAGGAGGAGTCGCGCGGGGAAGAGCGCCAGCGCCTCTTTTTCCGGTTGGACGTCCTCCAAGGACGAGAAACCGAGACCGTACTCGCCGGCCAGCCAGCGGAGGACTTCCTCCTCGGACTCGGGCGGGGCGGAGTGGCGGGCGGTGAGCGCCCGGGCGTCGGCGAGGGCGAGCTGTTTCGCCGCCAGCATCTGCTGGATCAGCGGAGGCAGCGTCGAAGGATCGGCTGGGGCGGCGCTCATGGGATCGGGGCGGGGGTCGGCACGGTGCTGCGACGACGCCCGCCCCGAGATCGGCGATTGCGGGTGGTTGGCTAGTTCAGGAGCCCTGCGAGGACGGCCTGGGCTTCCTGGCGGACGGTGAGGACCTTTCGGAGGTTTTCCTGCGCCTCGGCGAGCTTGGCTTCCTTGCCCTTCTTGGAGTCGCGCAACTTGGCGAGCGCCGACTTGATCTCGTTCGAGGAAGCCTTGGATTCGATGGCCTTTTCGAGCGCCGCTTCCTCCGCGGAGGGTTCGCCGCCGAATCCGCCCCCGCGACGTCCGCCTTGGCCGCCGGCGCCGGTATTGGCGCCGCCGCCCTGATCTCCGCCGCGTCCGCCGCCACCGCCGGGCGGGCGGAACAGGTTCCGGCCCGCGCCGGTTCCGACGTCCCGGCGGGCTTCGCCCACCTTGGCGACCAGCGGTTGGATCGCCTTCCATTCGTCGTCGCTCGTGATCTCGAGGCGCTCACGATACATCTGCATGAGCCGTTCCTGCATCTGGGCGGGATCAAAGCCGCCGCCCCGCTGGCCGCGTCCTCCGCCGGGGTTCTGTTGGGCGAGGGTGTTGGGCGACACGGCGACCAGACTGGCGATGGCCGCGGTGAGGGTGACGAAGCGAGTGAGGATTTTCATGACGATCGGGGTTGATGCCGAGGATTCGGTCTGAGGTCCAAGCACGGTTACGGTTCTTGGGATGTTTCTTTCGGAGCCCCGATGCGCCGCACCGCGGGCTACGGCGCGAGTAGACGCGGGAGGTGGGGCCCCGGGTTACACTGCCGCCGGCGTTTTTTCGGCGGTGCCCTACTTGGGGGCCGCCGCCGTCAGAAGCTCCACGAGCGCGGCATCCTTTTCGGGGCCGGTCTGGAAGTCGAACGCCCGGAAGTAACGGGGCTTCTCGTCCTCGGGGGTGGCGGGATCCTTGAGGATTCGGGCGAGGAGGGCGGGCGTCGCCTTGCCACGGGATCGCCAGATGATATCCCGACCCGGGGCGGTTTCCGCCGCTTCCGGATGGGTCTTCAGATAGGCCCCAAGGAAGGCGTCCCACTGGCCGTCGGCGGCGATGCCGAGCGCTTCGAGGTACCAACGGTCCCGCCCGTCGTGGTGGTTGGCGAGCCGGGCCCAGAGGGACGCGGCTTCGGGCGACTTGAGGTGGCGGAGGGCGATGGCGCATTCGCGACGGACCTGGGGGCTGGGGTCGTCCACCAGCGAAGCGACCAACGGGAGAAGGTCGAGTCCACGCTCGCGTGCGATGCGGAGCCCGGTGATCCGAAGGTCGGGATCGGCGTCGTTGAGCGCGGCCGCGACGTGGGAGGATTCCTTGCCGGGGATGCGCGCGAGCAGGTGGATGGCGCGGGCGCGGAACCGGGGATTCGTCCCGGTCCAGAGCGAAAGCAGGGCGGCTTCCGCCGGCGCGCCGGCGCGGGCGAGGGTTTGCCAGCCGAGGTACCGGGTCGCGAGATTCGGGGACTGGAGGGCTGCGAGGGCGCCGGGGACGGTGACGGCGTTCAGAGGGGGGACGGTGGATTTGTGGCCCACGGGGGCGACGCGGTAGATGCGGCCGGTCATGGTTTCAGGTTTCTGGTCGGCCATGTGGTGACCGCCGACCCCGGCGTCGTTCCAATCGGCGACAAGCAGCGACCCGTCGGGCGTCACACAGACGTCGCTGGGGCGGAACCAGTCGTCCTCGCTGGTGAGGATGTTGACGATCCGGGCCTTGTATCCGGCGCCGTCCGCTTCGACCGGGTAGGCGCGCACGACCCGGGGGCCGGCGTCGCAATGGATCATCTGCCCCTGGAAAACTTCGGGGAGAAGGGAACCCTCGTAGACGCACAGGCCAGTGGGCGACCCGGCGCCGGTCTGAAGGAGGTTGGGAACGACGCCCGGGTCGTTCAGGTGCCAGTGGCGCCGAGGGATGTCGCCTTCGAGATTGGTTCGGCGCTGGCCCCACCCGGCGCCGTTCATTTCATCGGTGAAGCCGTAGTTGCCGTACTCCATGACGAAATTGATGCGGACACCCTGGTTGCCGTCGTCGTCGTTGTCCGACTGCCAGAGCGTTCCAAAGGAATCCACGGCGACCTCGTAGTTGTTGCGGAAGTTCCATGCGACGGTGTCGACGTTGCCACCGGCGAGATCGGACCGGAAGACCATGCCCTGGCGGTAGGGCTTTCCCTGGTTGTTGATGAGATTTCCCGCGAGGTCTCGGATGGGCTCGCCCGAGGCGTTCCGCAGTTCCTTGCCTTCGTTGCCGAAATTGAAATAGAGGCGGCCATCGGGCCCCGGGACGAAGGCGTGCATGCCGTGGTCGTGGTCGACACCCTTGATGCCCGTGTAGAGCTTCTGGGGGGGGCCGTCCGCCCGGTCGTCGCGGTTCGCGTCCTCGAAAACGAGGACGTTCGGCGAGCAGGACACGATCACACGGGAACCAAGGACGCAGATCCCGAGGGCCGCGTTGATTTCGTGCCCCTGGTAGAATGTCTTCTCGCTGTCGGCGACGCCGTCGCCGTCGGTGTCCTCGAGGATCACGATCCGGTCGCCGTGAGGCTCCAGGCGGCCCCACTTCTGCCAGACCCGGTAGTTGACGCCTTCGGTGCACCAGACGCGGCCCCGGGAATCGACGTCGATATTTGCAGGGTTGCGGACCATGGGTTCGGAGGCGAAGAGGCTGACCTCGAGTCCGTCGGCGACCTTCATCTTCTTGAGCTGCGCGAGGGCGGCATCGCGGCCGGATCGTCCCAGGTCCGGCGACTGCGCCATGGAGGTTGTTGGGAGGGCCAGGACCGCCGACAGGGCGACGGCCGCGGGAATGAATCGAGGGCTTGCGGGATTTTTCATGGCGCTGGAGCACTGTCCGAGGCCCGCGGGCGCTCTCTGGAGGGTCCGTGAAGGCCTGGAAACGCGGCGCAATGTACCGACGGGAGGCGATGTGCCCAATGTTTTTCCCCGGCCGGATGGGAGCCGGTTGGGCGCTTTGAAAGGGCTTCCGGCGGACCTTCGGGGGCGGTTCGCATCGGGGCCCGGGCGCGACCGGTGGGCGCGACCGGCGCGACCGGATGCATCCGGGGGCGAGTCCAAGGACGTAGTATCTGGAAATGGGTTTGCCCACGCTCGAACCGCCCGTTAGAGATGCCGGGACGTGGATTCTCCTCGTTTCGCCCGGAGATCCCTGGAAAGAGCGAGCGCGCGAGCGCGAGGTCGAGCTTGGGGTTGAAGAGATGGGCGTGTTCGGAGTTCCCGGGGGGGACGGGTGGATGCGGAAATTGATGCGGGTTGACGCGTTGAACGATCAGTCGGATGAAGCTCTGTTCGCCCGGGTGGCCCTGGGCGATCCCGAGGCGTTCGCGGCATTTTATGACCGCCATGAGACGTTGTGGTTCTCGATCGCGCTCCGAATTCTTCACTCGGAAGCCGAGGCCGAAGACATTGTTCAGGAGGCGGCCGTGCTGATCTGGGAACGCGCGCCTCTCTACAATTCGGAGTTCGGCAAGCCGATCAGTTGGACGGTCACCGTCTTGCGCAACAAGGCGATCGACCGTCTCCGGTCGAGTCGACGCCGGGGCGAGGTTCTGGAGCGGGCCGCGCAGGAGCTCGCTGGGCGGGAGGCCTCCGCGGGGCTGGGGGCCCCCGGGGTGTCGGGGGACTCGGCGGGTCTTGTGCGGAAGTGTCTCTTGCATCTTCCGATCGAACAGCGCCAGGCGATCGAGTTGGCTTTTTTTGGAGGGTTGAGCCAGAGCGAGGTCGCCGAGAGGCTCAAGGAACCCTTGGGAACGATCAAAGCGCGCATCCGCCGTGGTATGCTGGCGATGCGGGACGCCCTGGAGGGCGCGTTATGAGTTTGAATTGCGATGAATTGCAGCAGTTGACCGCCCTGGAGGCGGTCGGAGCCCTCGATGGGCTGGACGTTGAGCGGTTGCGTCGGCGTCTGGCTTCCGACCCGGCCGCCCGCCATGAACTTCAGCGGTTCATTGATGTGGCCGCCGCGATCGTCGCGTCGGTTCCCAGGCGGCGACCCGCGTCCACCCTCCGGGCCAAGGTGCTGGATCGAATCGCGCGGACGCCCCAGGTGGGGAAGGGGAAAGCCGGAGGGTCGATCGCGGATGGACTCGGCGAGGCCGGCCCGGCGCGGGAACCGTTCAAGGTTCCTCCCGGTTTCCTTCTTAATACACGGGAGGCTCCGTGGCTCCAGGGGCCTTTGCCCGGCGTGAGATTCAAGGTGCTGTCGGCGGGGCCCAACCAGAGCCACGCCATCCTGGAAGTGGAGCTGGGTCCCGGGGCCGCGTACCCGGAGCACGAACATCTGGGTCCCGAGGACATGTATGTCCTGACGGGGGACCTTCAGACGGAGGGTATGAACCTCCGGCCCGGTGATTCGTTCCATGCGGAGGCCGGGACGAGCCATGATGGTCTTCGATCGGTGCACGGCTGCACGGCGCTTCTGATCGTCTCGAAGGCGGCGTTCGAGGCGATGCCGCCTGTCTAGGGGAGGGGGCGACAGGGTGGGCGGAGGACGGGGAATCACGAGGTGGCCATGGGTCGCGTCGCTTCCGTTCGGTTCTCGCCCGAGACACCTGAAATGGATTGGGGTTTTGGCGCGGCTATTGCGACGGTTCTGGCTGTGGCGGGCGCGAAGGTTGCTATCAATTGTCTGGTCGATCCGGAGGCTGCGCGGAGACTCTTGAAACAATCGCGTTGTGCGGGGCGGATGCCAACCGTTGGGAAGGCCAGAACTTCGCCCGGCGAGGTGGTGGGATCCAATCACCGGAGGAAGCCGACGCATGAAACCGGCCACTGAACTCAGACATGCGGTCCGCTTGCGAGTGGCATTGAAGGCCTGCCGCCATCTTCTATGCCTCATGTTCGCCATGCTGGCGCTCGCGCGCCAGGTGCTGCGCGACCACCCCGCCGTCCTCAACGATCCCGAACCCTGGGTCTTGGTGGATGGGCTTGGGCCATCCACGGTCAATCTTCGCGCCTACTTCTGGCTTGACGGCCAGCAACACAGTTGGCTGAAAGTTCGCTCCGCCATCATCCGACTCACCAAGGGAGCGTTTCAAGCGGCAGGCATCTCGCTGCCCGACGAGTCGCGGGAAATAGTCTTCCCCGACGGCGTCCCGGTGCGGATGCTCGAACCGCAAGCGGCGCGGCATCCCGAACCGCGGATGACTCCACACAAGACAGGCGGCGAAGCGCGGGAAACCCAGCCCGTCGCGTCAACCTCCGAAGGCGGTCTCACCAGTGAAGCCGGGGAGATCGAGGAACAGGCCAGACGCGCGCGGATGCCCGAGGCTGGAGAAAGCCTCATCCCGGCGGAGTCCCCGGGGAACGGCAACAAGCCCGATGCCGAACCGTAGTGGGGAATATCCCGCATGAAGACGCGGTTGGTTAATTTCTACGAAAAGCTTCGGGCCAGCTTCTGGTTCATCCCGTCGTTGCTCGCCGGCCTTGCCTTCGCCGCTTCGTTATCCCTGGTCAGGCTGGATGAAGCGATGCAGGCCCAAGACATCGCGCGAATCCCGTGGATCTATCGTGGTGGGCCGGAGGGTGCGCGGGCCGTGCTTTCCACGATTGCCGGTTCGATGATTGGGCTGACGGGCATCACTTTTTCCATCACCATTGTCGCGCTCACACTCGCCTCGACGCAATTCGGGCCAAGATTGCTGAAAAACTTCATGCGAGACCGGGGCAATCAGTTTGTCCTCGGCACGTTCATCGCCACATTCATGTACAGTTTGATGGTCCTCCGGCGCGTGCATGGAGCCCGGGAGTCGGTATTCGTTCCACACCTCTCGGTCACAATGGGTGTTGTGTTGGCGATGTTGAGCGTGGGTGTTCTGATTTACTTCATCCATCATGTGGCGGAGTCAATTCAGGCGCCGCACGTCATCGCCTTGGTGGGAGGGGATCTCGACGAGGCCATCGAGCGCATTTATCCGGAATTGATTGGGGACTCGTTCAGGGAAGATGATCCCCAGCCGCGGCCGCGGGATTTACCCCCGCGCTTCCGCGCCGAGGCGTTCGCCATCGAAGCGTCGCGCGGCGGCTACGTTCAGGCGATCGACGGTGACGGCTTGATCCGGTTGGCCAGCGAACATGACCTGATTCTCGAACTGCTCCATCGGCCTGGTCACCATGTGATCGCCGGGAGCACGCTGGCGCTTGCGTGGCCGGGCGCGAAAACAGATTCGGAAGTGGCGAAGGCGATTCAGGGGATGTTCATCATCGGCATCGAACGAACCGGCGAACAGGACGCGGAATTCGCCGCGCTCCAACTGGTGGAGGTGGCGGTGCGCGCCTTGTCTCCCGGGGTGAACGATCCTTTCACCGCCATCAATTGCGTGGACCGACTAAGCGCTTCCTTGGCGAAATTGGCCCGTCGCAAATCGCCTTCGGGTTATCGATACGATGACGAGAAACAGCTCCGCGTGCTCGCCAAGTTTGACGCGTTTGGCGATATGGCGCGCGCGTTCCTCGACCAGATTCGGCAGAATGGTCGCGGCAACGCCGCCGTCACCGTTCGGCTGCTCGAAGTCATCGCGGAAGTGGCTTCCCATGTCCGACGACCCGAAGATCGCGCGACCTTGCTGCGTCAGGCGGCCATGATCGAGCGCGGTAGCCACCAAGGGTTACCGGAGGAAGAAGATCGCAAAGACGTTCAAGCGCGTTATCAGGAAGTGCTTCACGCGTTGCGGGCGAAAGCCGGCCCGTGCGCGGTGCCGGCCTCGGGCGAAGAATTGAGGCCTTCGGATCCACCACGGGCCTTGCCTCGCGGAAACGGGCTCGCCTAAGCTCCGCGAGCCCGCCCTGGTCCAACCTCCGAAGGCGCAGGTCCATGCACGGGACACGATTATGAATCCAACGATCCGCCTGGCTCTCTCCGCGATGATGTTCGTTCAGTTCTTCGTCTGGGGTTCCTGGTACGTGACGGCGCCAAACTATCTCGGGACCATCGGATTCAAGGCGGAGGACTTCAGCTGGACGTATTCCGTCGGTCCCATCGCGGGCATGATTTCTCCGTTTTTCGTTGGGATGATCGCCGACCGATTCTTCCCGGCCCAACGGGTTCTGGGGATCATGCACCTGATCGGCGCGGGTCTGATGTTCTACGCCACGATGCTCATGCAGAGCGGAACGCCGTCGCCCGGCGCCATCAACCTGGCCTTTTTCGGTCACATGCTGACCTACTTCCCGACGCTCGCCCTGACCAACACCCTCGCGCTCCGCAACATGACGGACGCCCAAAAGGAATTCCCGCTCATCCGGGTGTTTGGGACGATCGGCTGGATCGCGGCGGGACTTAGCCTGACCTGGCTGGGGCTTGACCGGAGCATCGGCATGTTCCACTTGGCGACGGGTGCCGGGGTGGTGCTGGGGCTGTTCAGTTTCATGCTCCCGAACACGCCGCCGACGGCGACCGGTCCCGTGTCGGTGCGGCAGATCCTGGGGTTGGATGCCCTCGTGCTCCTGAAGGACAAGTCCTACCTCGTCTTCATGCTGGCCTCGACCCTGATCTGCATTCCGCTGGCGTTCTACTACCAGATCACGAGTCGGGTGGTGGAGATGACGGGCCTGCCGATCGGCCAGACGATGTCGTACGGGCAAATGTCCGAGATCTTTTTCATGGTGGTGATGCCCTTCTTCTTCGCCCGTCTCGGGGTGAAGTGGATGCTGGCTGTGGGCATGTTCGCCTGGGTGGTCCGGTACGCGATGTTCGCCATCGGCGCTCCGGCCGAGATCCGGTGGATGATCATCGGGGGCGTCCTCCTCCACGGCATCTGCTACGATTTCTTCTTCGTGACCGGCCAGATCTACACCGACCAATTCGCGCCGAGGACGGTCCGGGCGCAGGCGCAGGGCATGCTGGTGCTGTTCACCCTGGGACTCGGGATGTTCATCGGCGCCCAGGTCGCCGGAAAAATCGAGGCGCAACACACGACGGCGCAGGCCAAGGACCTTTCGGCTCAAGTCGTCGCCAAGACGGCGGATCGCGATCGCGTCAGCGCCCAGGTCGCGACGGCGGACGCCGCGGCGAAGCCCGGGCTGGAAGCCCAGGTCGCGGCCCTCGACGGCGAGGCCGCCAAACTGCGCCATGACGAACTGGCCGCCATCGAATGGAAACCGCTTTGGGCCAAGCCCGCGGGATTCGCCGGGGTCATCCTGGTGTTGTTCCTCCTCTTTTTCAAAACTCCCGCCCTCGCCAAAAAGGCGGGTTGAGCTTTTCCATCCGCGCACCGATCGTCCCCATCCGTCCCCATCCGCGAACACGAACGACCCGACTCGACTCGACTCGACATGAAGACGACACCCATGGATCGCCGCCAATTCCTTCACCGGGCTGGAACCGCCGCCGCGGTCGCGGCCGCTCTCCGCGCGCTTCCGTTCTCGCCCGACGCGCTGGCGGAAGGCCCAGCCATCAAGCCGGAAAGCCCGCTCTTCCGGATCTCCCTCGCCGAATGGTCCCTGCACAAGACTTTGTTTTCCAAGCAGATGGATCACTTGGACTTCCCGAGTGTCGCCAAGCTGGATTACGGCATCCACGGCATCGAGTTGGTCAATCAGTTCTTCAAGGACAAGGCCGACGATCGCAAGTACCTGGCGGCGTTTCGTCAGCGCGCGTCCGACCTGAACGTCCAATGTCTCCTGATCATGATCGACGGCGAGGGTGCCCTGGGGGATCCCGATGCCGGCAAGCGCAGGCAAGCCGTTGAAAACCACTACCGTTGGGTGGAGGCGGCGAAATTCCTCGGCTGCCACTCGATCCGGGTCAACGCGGAGACCAATGGCGTCGGTTCCTTCGAGGACCAGCAGGCGCGCGCGGCGGAGGGGCTTCGTGAATTGTCGGTTTTTGGCAAGAAACTCGGGGTCGGCATCATCGTCGAGAACCACGGCCATCTGTCGTCGAACGGCGCATGGCTCGCCGGCGTGATGCGCCAGGTGGGCATGGTGAATTGCGGCACGCTGCCCGACTTTGGCAACTTCAACATCAGTCGGACCGAGACCTACGACCGATATCAGGGCGTCCAGGAAATGATGCCGTACGCCAAGGCTGTCAGCGCCAAGTCGAACGACTTCGACGACCTCGGGAACGAGAGCAACACGGACTTTCGGCGCATGATGCGCATCGTTCTGGACTCGGGCTACCGCGGTTGGGTGGGCATCGAATACGAAGGCTCCCGGCTCAATGAACCCGAGGGCATCCTCCACACCAAGTGGCTCCTGGAAAAAATCCAACGGGAGTTCGCCATCCAGTATTCCTGAGGTGAATCCTCCGGGACCGTCCCGGACCGGGTTCCACGGTCCCGCCCTCCATCTCGCGGGACCCACCGCCTCCGGGAAGTCCGCGGTCGCCGTGGAATTGGCCCTCCGCCTCGGCGGCGAAGTTCTGTCGGCGGATTCGATGCAGGTTTATCGCGGTCTGGACATCGGGACCGCCAAGCCGACGGCCGAGAAGGGGTTGGTTCCCCATCACCTCATCGACCTCGTCGATCCTGGGGAAGGCTTCGACGCGGCCCGCTGGTTGGACGCGGCCCGGATGGTGGCTTCCGACGCGCGGGCGCGAGGGCGTCTTCCGATCTTCTGCGGCGGCACCGGACTCTATTTCCGGGCATGGCTCGAAGGACTGGATCCGCTTCCAGCTCCGAATCCGGAGCTTCGGCTTGTTCTCGAGGGAACACCACTGGCCGAGTTGCTGGAGGAATTGGAACGTGGCGATCCGGAAACGTACCGGAGGATCGACCGGTTCAACCCGCGCCGGGTCGTTCGCGCCATCGAGATCCTGCGCCTGGGCGGATCGGCACGACGGACAGGCGGTTCCTCGGCAGGCCAGCGATCCACGACGGAACCTCTCTTCGTCCTTCGGCGGGCGCCGGACGACCTGCGGCGGCGGATGGAATCCCGGGTGGACGCGATGTTCGCCCAGGGACTCGTCGAGGAGACGAGGGCGCTTCTCGTCCGGGGTCTCGAAGGCAACCGGATAGCCCTTCAGGCCATCGGCTATCGGCAGGTCGTCGAACACCTTCGTGGAGAACGCGATCTGGCCGCCACCATCGCCTTGGTCAAATCGCGCACCTGGCAATATGGGCGCCGCCAGATGACGTGGTTTCGTGCGAAACCGGGAGTGGTCTGGGTGGATGTCGGGGAGTCCGAGACCGCGAGTCGCGTCGCGGAGCGGATCCTGGACGAGTTGGGAACCGGGATCGGCGGGTGATCCGACGGCGCTCGCGGGTGGACTTGGGATGGTATCCGGTCTAAATACGAAGCCGCTCACACTCATATCACCTGGAATGAATGCTTTGATCCTCCGCTGGCAGCGGTCTCTCCTGGGTTTCTTGACCTCTGCCGTCCTCGCGAACGGCGCCGGCGCGGCGGCCCCACAGCCCGCGTCCGGCGAAGGCGCATCGGCCGAAAAGAAGCCGGATTTCCCGCCCCACACCGAAGTCCTGAAGGACTTCGAGCAGGTGGTTTCATCCATCGACAAGGCGCCCAGCCTTCTCCAGATCTGGGTTCGGCGGAAAGACAATCAGATGCTGGCGGTCTTCCCTGAGAAGTTCGCGGCCAAGAAGTTCTTCATCGCGCTGACGGTGGCCAGCGGCCAGTCGTACGCCGGTCTGCAGGCGGGCGACATGTACGTCTATTGGCGCCGGAACGACAAGCGGATGGTCCTGATGGCTCCCCAGTTGGACATCCGCTCGACGGGCGAGGCCGAATCGAAGGCCAGCGTCCAGCGCTTGTTCACGGATCGCGTGATCGTGGACGTGCCGATCCTTGGGCTTGTGCCGGGGCAGGGGCCCATCATCGACATGGACAGCCTGCTCGTGGGCGAGGCGTCGAAGTTCTTCGGCTCCATGGTGAACGGAGCCAAAACCCAACTGGCGACCATCAAGACCGCGAAGGCTTTTCCGGGCAACGTGGAGATCGCCTTCGAGATCCCCATGGCGAACGGCATCCTGAAGGCCCTGCATTACTCGATCAGCGAGATCGCCCCCAATCCCGCGTTCAAATCACGCGCGGCCGATGAGCGGGTGGGTTACTTCACCACCAGCTTCGCCGACCTCGGCAAGTACCAGGCGGAACAGAACAAGGTGCGGTACATCAATCGATGGCACCTCGAGAAGGCGGATCCGAACATCAAGGTCAGCCCGCCGAAGAACCCAATCGTTTTCTACATCGAATCCACCACGCCGATCCGGTACCGGCGATGGGTTCGGGAGGGTGTCCTCATGTGGAATCGCGCCTTCGAGAAGGTCGGTCTCGCGAACGCCATCGAGGTGTACTACCAGGACGCCGCGACGGGCGCCCACATGGAAAAGGATCCCGAGGACGTTCGATTCAATTTCGTCCGATGGCTCAACAACAACGTTGGAACCGCCATCGGACCGAGCCGGGTGGACCCCCTGACGGGCGAGATCCTCGACGCGGACATCATCCTGACCGACGGCTGGATCCGGCACTACTGGCGACAATTCAACGACGTGCTTCCGTCCCTGGCGATGGAAGGCATGAGCCCGGCGACCCTGGCCTGGTTGCAGGGGCGGCCGCAATGGGATCCCCGGGTCCGTCTGACCCCGCCTTCGAGCCGGGATGCGATGGTCAGTTTCCTCATGGCGCGGGGCGCGCAGGCCTACGGGGGACACGCCATGGCGAACGTCGATCCGACGTTGGTCGGCGACAACGATTTCGACGGCCTGGTCGGGCGCACGAGCCAGTTCAACGGCCTGTGCCGGGCCGCGGAATGCAAGGCCCTCGACCTCGCCGCCATGCGGTTCACGTTCGACCTGATGGCCGATATCCTCGCCGCGGAGCCGGTCCCCGGCGAGGAACCCAAGTCCGGGGACAAGGACGAGGACAAGAAGGACGGCGACAAAAAGGAGGAACCGAAGAAGCCCGATCCGAAGGATCTACTCGACGGAATTCCGGAATGGTTCGTGGGCCCGCTGATCGCCGAACTGGTCGCCCACGAAGTCGGCCACACCCTGGGGCTCCGGCATAACTTCAAGGCTTCCGGGATCTATTCCCTCGAGCAGATCAACGGCGCCGAGGTGAAGGGTAAGAAGCCGTTCGCCGGTTCCGTGATGGATTACCTGCCGGTCAACATCCACAACTGGAAGGACAAGGAAAAGCAGGGCGATTACGGGATGATCGACATCGGGCCCTACGACTTCTGGGCGATCGATTACGGGTATTCGAGCAGCGACAAACAGGACGACCTCAATGGAATCCTGAAAAGGGCTTCGGAGCCGGAACTGCAATACGCCACCGACGAGGACACCCTGGGGCCCGATCCGCTCGCCCGACGTTATGACTTTGGAGCCGATCCGCTTTCCTACGCGCGGCGGCAGGTCGAACTGGCCGAGTTCCACAGGGCGCGCCTGGTCGAGAAATTCGTGAAGGACGGCCAGAGCTGGTCCCGGGCCCGGTACGGGTACGAGATGACGCTCGCCATGCAGACCCGCGCGCTGAGCATGGTCTCGGGTTGGTTGGGCGGCGCTTTCGTCAACCGGGACAGGAAGGGTGACCCCGGAAACCGGGCGCCGATCGAGGTGGTCTCCGCGTTCGCCCAGCGGGACGCCCTCAAGTTCCTCCTGACGTCGGCATTCCGGGACGAGGCGTACAACCTCACGCCCGAGTTGCTCCGTCGAATGACCGTCGACAAGTGGTTGGATGACAATTTCCGGGCTTTCGAGGATCCGACCTGGCCGGTTCACGACCGCATCATGGGGATTCAGTCGATGGTGCTGACCCGACTGCTGAACCCGGGAACTCTCGGACGTGTCTACGACAACGAATTCATCACGCCCGCCAACGAGGATGCCGTCACCCTGCCGGAGGTGCTCAAGACAGTGGAAACGGAGATCTGGTCCGAACTCGAGAAGGGGGAGGGCAGGTTCACCGACCGTGCGCCGATGATTTCGAGCCTTCGACGCAATCTCCAACGGGAGTACGTCGAACGTCTGATCGACCTCAGCATGCCGAACTCATGGGGCCAGGCCTCCCACAGGCCCATCGGGAATCTCGCCCTCATGCACCTCAGGGGCCTGAGCTGGCGGCTCGGGAAGGTGGTCGGCGCGCGTGAGGCCGAATTGGACGCCTACACCAGAGCCCACCTCACCGAGGCGAAGGTCCGCATCGACAAGGCCATCGACGCCGGATACGTCCTGAATGCCGGCGGCATGGGAGGTGGCCTCCCGTTCATCCTGATCATGGGACAGACCAACGACGTGGCGATTCCGCGGTAGGATTGCCAGACGGTGGCCGGAGGTGGCGCGACCCCGCCACCTCCGGTCAGCCCGCTATTCCAATCCGTCCGAACCAAGGTCCGTAGGACCGGCCTAAAGCGTGGGAACCTCGATGTGGGGTTCGGTCGCGGGCGGCGGGTTCCTGATCGGGGGCACGACCGTTGGGGGGTGGTTGGGGAAGTGCTCCACCAGGAAGGCCACCAGATCGTCGGCGGCGGTCACCGGGTCGGCGTCGTCGTGGGGCAGATGGACACCGGTCACACGGATCGCGCCATGGGTGAGAAACCCTTCGAGATCCACGTGGGCCGTGAACCGCGTGACGGCCGCCGGGGCCACCGAGGACCACATCCGGACATTTGGGCGCAGGATCAGGTCGTTCCGGTGGGGAATCAGGGCGCCATCCCGGCAGAGTCTCTTGAATTCCTCCAAGGTGAGAGTCGCCGCGCCGGCCCACTCCGTGGGCGCGGGTTCGGGCGCCCTCTCGATCCCGTAGAGTTGGGCGTTGATCGTCGAGACGACGGGTCGCATGAGCGGGAAGAAGATGACGTCGTCGATGTTCTCCTGCTCCGTGAAGATCATCGCCATGCGTTCGATGCCGGGCCCGATGCCGGTCGTGGGCGGAAGTCCGTACTCCAGGCATTCGATGAAGTCGAAGTCGAGTGTGTGGAACTTGCCCTCGTCCCGTTCGGCCTCGGAATAGGAGCCCCGCCAGCGTTCAAGCAACTGCACGGGGTCGTTCTGCTCGCTCCAATTGTCTCCACATTCCATGGCGCCGATGAAGATCTCGAACCGTTCCACGTAACGGGGGTCGTCGGCCATCGGCTTGGCCAGGGGCGAGATTTCGACCGGATGCCCGAACACCAGGGTGGGTTGGATCAGGGTGGGTTCGACCCGGACTTCGAACGCCTTGACGAGGGCCTCGCCGATGGTCGGTTGGGGCTCGCCGATGCCGAGGCCCGCGAGGGCGGCGTTGGCTTCGTCCGGGGAACCGAGCGCGGCGAAATCGACGCCGGTCACTTCCCGGACCACATCCGCCATGCGCACGCGGCGCCAGGGCGGGGCGAAGTCGACGTCGCGCCCTTTGACCTTGAACGTGGTCTTGCCGAAGACCGTCGCGGCGACGTGGCGGAACAGGTCCTCGACCAACTGCATGTTGTACTCGTAGTTCTCGTAGGCCGTCATGGTCTCGACCATGGAGAACTCGGGATGGTGGGAGCGGTCGATGCCCTCGTTTCGGAAGTAGCGTCCCAGCGTGTAGACCTTGTCGTAGCCCGCCGCGATCAGGCGCTTCAGATAGAGTTCGTGGGAGATGGCGAGGTACATGTCGACGCCGAGGGCGTTGACGTGCGTCTTGAACGGCTTCGCCGTCCCGCCGCCGTACTGCGGCTGGATGACCGGGGTGCTGAATTCCAGGAAGCCGCGCCCGTTCAGGAACTCGCGGATCGCCGAAGTCATGCGGGCGATCAGTCCGAACCGATCCCGCACGCCCGGCTCGAGGGTCGTGTCGAGGTACCGCTTCCGAAGGACTTGCTCGCGGTCCTTGAGGCCCGACCACTGATCGGGGAGCGGGCGGATCGCCTTGGTGAGGATCCGGAACTTGGCGACCAGCAGGCTGATCTCACCGCGCTGGGTCTTCATGACCGTGCCGGTGGCTTCGACGATATCGCCCAGATCGACCAGGGAGAGCTCGGCGAAGCCGAGGGTACCGTCGGTCTCGTCGGTTGGCGCGACCTGCTTCTTCCGGAGGAAAAACTGGATGCGCCCGGTCTGGTCCTGCACATGGGCGAAGGCGATCGCGCCCTGGTCGCGCATGGACATCAGCCGGCCCGCGACCGTCACCTCGGCGCCTTCGAGTTCGGCGAAGCCGTTCAGGATGGAGGCCGTGTAATGGGTTCGGCTGGAACGGGCGGGGTAGGGGTTCAGCCCCTTCTCGCGCAAGGCGGTGGCCTTGTCGATTCGGGTCTGTCGGATCTCGGCAAGCGAATTGTTCGACACGGGACGGGTGGAATAGCAGACCTCCGCGAGGCGAATGGAGCAAAAAATGGGTTCGCAACCGATCGTTTGGGCGTCTTCGGGCTTGAGTTGTCCGGCGGCAAGGTTAGACACGCGCCGTCACTCCGACGCGCCCGCTTGGCGAACTCGCGGGTCAGGCCCGACGGCGCGAAGTCGGACGGTCGATCCGAATGAATTCCCACCAAACGCCCGGCGCCACCGCGGATGCGACACCTGCTGTCGCGCGAAGCGCGCCGCCCTACTCGGCCCGTCTGGCGGAATCCGGGGGGGACATCGCGAAGGCCCAGCGTCTCCGATTCGAGGTGTTCAACCTGGAGATGGACGAGGGGCTGCGGGAATCGTACGCGACCGGCCTGGACCAGGACGCCTTCGACGCGGTCTGCGACCACTTGATCGTCGAGGAGCGCGGATCCGGGACGGTGGTCGGAACCTACCGGCTTCAAACGGGCTCCACGGCCGCGGCGAAGCTGGGCTACTACAGCGAACAGGAGTTCGACTTCGGCCCGTATGAGGCGGCCAGGAGTCGGATCGTCGAGTTGGGGCGCGCCTGCGTTCACCTGAACCATCGCAACTTCACCGTGCTGAGCCTCCTCTGGAAGGGGATCGCCGCCTTCGCCCGCGAGAACGGCGGCCGGTACCTGATCGGCTGCAGTTCCCTGACATCCCAGGATCCCGGGGACGGCGCCGCCATGTTCCTGCAGCTTGCCAAGAGCCACTTGGCGGAGACCGCCTGGCGCACCGTCCCCCAGGCGAGCTATGCCTGCCCCCTCGCCAAGGCGACCGAGCCGCCGCCCCGGATCCCAAAGCTCCTGGCCGCCTACCTGGCCATCGGCGCCCGCATCTGCGGCCCTCCGGCGATCGACCGTGAGTTCAAGACGATTGATTTCCTGACGATCATGGACCTCCAGACGCTCCCATCGCATGTGGTCCAGCGTTACCTCGGTTGATATGAATCGAAGAACCTTCCTCAGTCGTTCAGCCCTGGCGCTCGCCGCGACCCCATTGCCGTTGGCCCGCGCCGCCGCCGCCGACGACGCCGACGCCGGGGCTTCGCCTCCTCCACTTCGAGCGGCGGTCATCGGTCACACCGGGCGCGGCGACTACGGACACGGCATGGACGCCATCTTCCGCGACCGGCCGGAAGTCGAACTGGTGGGACTGGCGGACCCCGATCCGAAAGGCCGCGCGAATGCCGCCGAGCGGATTCGGGCGCCCCGATCCTACGCGGATTATCGCGAGATGCTCGCGGTGGAGCGCCCCCAGTTGGTGAGCATCGCGATGCGGCACGCGGACCAGCACGCCGAGATCGGCCTGGCCTGCCTTCGAGCCGGCGCCCACGTCTACCTGGAAAAGCCGATCGCGCGGACTCCCGCGGAGGCGGACGCCCTCGTCGCCGAGGCGAATCGACGCGGGCTGAAGGTCGCCGTCGCCCACACCATGCGGATGATGCCCCAGGTGGTGAACCTCCGGTCGGCGGTGGCCGACGGGCTGATCGGCGATCTCAGGGAACTCCGGGCTTGGGGCAAGCAGGATCAGCGCGCCGGCGGGGAGGACATGATGGTTCTGGGGACCCATCTCTTCGACCTGATGCGGATGTTCGCCGGAAACCCGGAATCGGTCTCGGCCCAGGTCCTCGAACACGGGCGCCTCATCACCCGGGCCGACCGGCGCCAAGTGAAGGACAACGTCGGTTGGGTCGCCGGCGACCAGGTTTCGGCATCCATTCGGTTCCGGGAAGGTGTCCAGGGATCGTTCACCAGCGACGGGCGCCTTCGGGAAACGATCGGGCATTGGGGGCTTGAACTGGTGGGAAGCCGGGGTGTGGCCCGCATCAACTGCGACCTGGCTCCGAACGTCTTCATCCGAAGCGGCGCGGGTTGGTCCGCGACGGGGCGTGTCGACACCTGGAAGCCGTTGAATCCCTCGCTGGTGGGGTCGCCGCCGGATCACCAGGCGGGGCCGGTCGGCGACTGGCTCGACGCGGTGCGAAAGGGAACCGAACCGGAGTGCGGCGCCCGGAATGCGGCCTGGGCCGTGGAAATGGTCATGGCGGTCTACGCTTCGTCGCTTTCCGGCGCGAGGGCGCGGGTTCCGCTCCCGGAGCGCTGGCATCCCCTCGAAGGCTAGCGTTGGGATCGGGAAGGAATTCCCTTGGCACCCGGGGACGCTTCTCCCCCAATTCGGCCCGACGCGACACCGATGAGAGAAATCGTTCCACCGCCGGCCCCCATCGTCCGGAACCAGCACGCCGAGATCCGGGAGTTGTTCAACCGCTACGTCGTTCCCAGCTACGGACGATTCGAGCTGGCCCTGAGTCGTGGCCAGGGGAGTTACGTGTGGGACGTCGGCGGACGCCGCTACCTCGACCTGGGAAGCGGGATCGCCGTCTGCTCCCTCGGTCACGCGCACCCGGCGATCACGGAGGCGCTCACCGAGCAGTCGCAGCGGTTGGTGCATGTCTCGAACCTCTACTACCACGAACTCCAGGGACGCCTGGCCGAGCGGATCGTCCGCCACCTCGCGCCCGGCAAGGTCTTCTTTTCCAATTCCGGCGCCGAAGCCAACGAGGGCTTGTACAAGCTCGCCCGGAAGTTCGGGCACGACGAAGGTCGCTACGAGATCCTCACCGCCAGCAATTCGTTCCACGGCCGAACCCTCGCCGGGATCGCCGCCACCGGGCAGGCCAAGGTCAAACAGGGATTCGAGCCCGCGGTGCCCGGCTTCCGGCAGGTTCCCTACAACGATCTCCAGGCGATGCGGGATGCGCTTTCGCCCGCGACCGCCGGGATCCTGATCGAGGGGATCCAGGGCGAAGGAGGCATCACGCCGGCCGACCCCGCGTACCTTCGGGGCCTCCGCGAGTTGTGCGATGAGAAACGGATCCTCCTCATGATCGATGGGGTCCAGTGCGGGCACTTCCGATCCGGCCGGTACCAGAGCTTCCAGCGGATCCTCGCGGACACCTCCGAAGGCCTGGGGGACTTCCTGCCCGACGCCGTTTCCATGGCCAAGTCCATGGGCGGCGGTTTTCCCATCGGCGCTTTCTGGGTGCGCGAGGAAGCGCATGGCGTTCCGCTTTGCGACGTTCTGGGCCCCGGCACCCACGCGACGACCTACGGTGGAACCCCCTTGGGCTGCGCCGTGGCGCTGAGCGTTTTCGATGTGATCGAGGCCGACGGCATCGAAGCGCACGTGCGCGAATTGGGGGATTGGATGCGCGGCGAGCTGGAGCGTCTCGCGCGGCAATACCCCGGAGTCGTGAAGACCGTCCGCGGCATGGGCCTGATGATGGGGATCGAGTTGAGGCCCCGGGAACAGATCGCGTCCCTGGAACGGAGTAATCTCGCCGCGTCCACGCAGGTCGTGAACCGTCTCCAGGAGGCGGGGGTGCTCGTGATCCCCAGCGGTCAGCAGGTGGTCCGATTGCTCCCGCCTCTGAACCTCACCCGCGCCCAGGCGGACGAAGGCATCCTGGCCCTGGAACGCGTCGTGCGTGATCTGGCCGACGGCCCGGCCTGAGGATCAAGCGGCTGTCCGCGTCCGATTTCCGATTCAGGCGCGAAGCCAGACGGTGGCTTCGGCCACGCTCCACTGAAACTTCCGGACGTGCTCGCGGATCACGAACGGTAGATCCATGCGTCGGACCAGACCGAAGGCGCCCGTGAGATGCCCGGCCACGACGTCGGCCGCGCCTCGACCGTCCCGCGCGAGCCACTCGGCGCGTGGGGTGTGCTCCTCAAGCCAGGTGTACGGGGAGGTCAACACGAGATGGCCGCCCGGCCGAACCAGTCCCGCGAATCCTCCGAGCAGGCGCTTTGGCTCCGGGACCCGGTCGAGCAGGTTCGCGGCGAGGACCAAATCGAATGTTCCCAGATCGGGACGCAATCGAAGGGCATCGCCCACTTCGAATCGGATCCGGTCGGGTCGGGCATCGGCCGGGCGCCGCGCCACCAGGGACGTCCGGAGTTCGCCTTCCACCGTCGCCTCGTAGGCCAGCTCGCCCGATGCCTGAAGGCATCGCGCCGCCTCGATGAACCGTTCGGAGGCGTCGACGCCGATCACCTCGGCCCCCCAGCGGGAGAGTTCGAACGTCGAACGCCCGACCGCGCAGCCGAGATCGAGGGCGCGACTTGCTCCGGCGACGACCCGCGGGTCCACGGTCGAGGTCACACATCGCGCCGGGAAGTCGGCGGCCTCCCGCGGCCCGAAGGCCCAGGGCATCTGCGCGTCGGGCGGCCCGTAGTGAAAGAGCAGGTACTCCGCGACCGCGCGGTCCGTGTCGTAGAAATTCGGCACGAGCGACGTCAGGCCGTCAGCGCGGCGCGAAGATGTTCCGCCGGCTGGTAGTTTTCGATCACCACCGTGACCCGGCCTTCGCGGTGCATCCGGGCCTGGGTCACGACGATTTCCGGCGTCTTGTGGGGCGCGAACAGGATGTCGTCGTGCGTGGCGTTCATCGCCGTCTTGAACTTGTCCGGAGTCAGGTGGCCGCCCAGGTGATCGCTCCGGCCGGTCGCGACGTGCAGCGTTCCAAGCACCTTTTCGTCCTGGATGTCCCGGCCGGACGGAGGCAGCACCTGGGTTCCGAAACCCAATTCGCCAAGCTCGCCCGTCATGGGGTCCTTGGTCAGCTTGGCGTTGTGCTCGTCGATGGTTGATTGCCGACCCGACAGCAGGGACGCCTCCCGGATGCGTCCGCCGTCGACGTGCATCAGGCCGAGCGTGCCATCCTTGTAGAGCATCGGGAACTGGCCCGTGGCGCCCGTCGGTACGAAGTAGACCTCCCCGGCGGGGAGGTTGGCGACGTCCGGCTTTTCTCCCCGGCACAATCCGTGGCTCTTCTGCGCCTCCTGACCGTCCGTCTCGAGGCGCAATGTCACCTTCTGGCCGCCGACTTCGAAGTCGATCTCGAACGCCTGGGCGCGGGTCAGCGCCAACCGCAGCTTCTCCGCCTGGGCGCTGACCTGGTTGTAGTCCACGGCCAGGCCCGTTCGGAGGATGATCTCATTGACCCCGTGCAGGGTGGCTCCCCGGAATCCGTGGCGCTTCGCGAAGGCCGTGAGCGGAGCGGTCGCCGAGAAGGTGGAGATGCAGAGGACGATCTGGTAGTTCGGGTAGACGTCCCGTTCCAAACTGAGTTCGCGTCCGTCCGGGGCGACGCAACGATCCGGCAAGTCCAGATTGCTTCCGCCCGTGATGGCGTAGGCGAAGAGGTCGCCGCCGGTCAGTCCGAGTTCAGCCAGGACGCCCTGATGAAGTCCGCTAAAGAAGACGTCGTGGGCATGGCGTTGGATCGTGAATTCCGGCTGGTTCAGGAACGCGAAATCCTTGATCCCGGAGGGTTCCGGTAGGTCGATCAGGATCGCGATCCGTTCCCCGGGTTTCGGGGCGAACACGGTCGAAAGAAGTCGGCTCAGGCTGAAGGGTGGGAACTCGCGGTATTTGTCCATCGTTGGAGTGTTAGTGAATCAGAGCCGGCAACGAAGCCCGCCCCGTGGGTCCCGGCAAACTAGCCGCAGCCCAGGGAGGTGCCAAACGATGATTTTTGGCCCATGCTGCCCCGTGGACATCGCCCATCATGCCCAGGAACCCTTCGACACGATCATTCTCGGCGCCGGAATTGCAGGCATGTTCGCCGCGCGTACCCTCGCCGACTCGGGGCGAAGCGTCGCGGTGTTCGACAAGGGCGGGGGGGTGGGTGGTCGGATGGCGACCCGCCGCATCGGCGACGCCGTGCTCGACCATGGCGCCCAGTACTTCACGGCCCGCGATCCCCAATTCCGGGCGTGGGTCGAGGGATGGCTGAAGGACGGATTGGTGAATCTGTGGAGCGACGGTTTCGCCACAGCCACGGGCAAGCTCAATCAGAATGGGGAACCGCGGTACATCGGATCGCGAGGAATGACGACCATCCCCAAGCGACTCGCCGAAGGCTTGATCGTGATCCTGGGTGCCACCGCCATCGCATGCCGATGGCTTGGAGGACTCATGGGATCTCAGTTTCAAGGAAGCGAACGCCGGCCTCGGGTCGGCGCGGGCCCGATCGCTCGTGCTCACGGCCCCCGTGCCGCAGTCGCTTGCCCTTCTGAAAGCGGGCGAAGTGGCGCTGGATCCGAGGTCACAGGCCGCCCTGGAGCGGATCGAATACTCCCGGTGCCTGGCGGCCATGATCCAGTTGGACGGCCCCAGCCGAGTTCCCGCGCCGGGCGGCCTGTGGCTGGAAGGCGAACCGGTGGGCTGGGTCGCCGACAATCAGCGGAAGGGGATTTCGCCGAAAGCGGGCGGCGCGTCCATCACGGTGCATGCGGGGCCGAAATTCAGCCTGGAACATTGGGAAGCCGATCCGGAGGCGACGGCGCGAACACTGGCTGATGCGGTCCGTCGGTGGCTGGGATCGCCCGTGACGTCGGTCCAGCTTCATAGGTGGCGCTTCGCGACACCGACCGTGATCCATCCGGAACGGTGCCTGACCGTGAGGGAACCGGGACTGCTGGCGTTCGCCGGGGATGCTTTCGCCGGTCCTCGTGTGGAGGGGGCGGCACTCTCCGGCCTTGCCGCCGGAGAGGCGATGCTTTCAGCCAAAAGGCCGGGCGCCATCGATTGAATCGACGACGCCCGGCCCGGAGTGAGTGATCCCTGGGGGATCAGCGCTTGGCGCGGTAGAAGCGGCCCGCCTGAGTGGTCGTCACAGCCCAGGGACTCGTGGCGCCCGCCACATCGGCCCAGGCCCCGGTGACCGCGTCCGCGGCCTGGAGGGTGCCCGTGTAGGTGAGCGTGATCCCCGCCGGCGTGCGTGAGATGGCCAGGGTGGGCGGGTCTTCGCCCGGCACGGTTCCGGCCATGTAGTTGACGGCGTTCAGGAACATCTTCGCGCCATCCGGAGTGAGGTCATAGATGCCGGCGCCCTCCGCCGTGATGGTCTGCTCGCGGCTCCCCGTCAGAAGAAGGAGGCGATCACCCCCAGGACGTCGGCCGCCGCGTTCGCCAGGGTGTCCCCCGCCTTCCATTCCGCGATCATGGTGCCGTCCACTGCCGGATCGGACGCCGTGCCCACGATGGCCAGGACGGTTCCATTCCCAGCGATCGGATCGCTGTTCACCGAGATGCCGCGCTGGACGGTGCCGGCGAATGTGACGATGTCGGCGTAGGGGTTGACCGTCATTTGGGTTCCATCCAGGGAGATGCCGGCGAACACCGGATGCTGGGGAGCCGTGACGATCAAGTGCACCGGGCCGATCGTATCGGGAATGGTGCCTCCGACGGTGAAACCCAAACGGCTGTTTCGCAGAATGTAGCCCCCGAGAATGATCGTCGGAGCCTTGATCCCGTTCCAGGCCAGCGTTTCGGGCGGGTCCTGGTAGTCGCCGCTGGGCACCGATCGGCTGATGATCACGAGATCAAAGGCGTTGAGCAGATCCACATTGGGACTGCCGGAAGTCACGACACGCGTCACTTCGTGCCCGTTGGCTTTGAGCAGGTCCGTGTAGGCGATATCCGGGGCCTTGGTGAAGCCAGCCGCGGCGGCCGCCGCCGAGGGCGTGTCATCCGCCGGGTGGAAGCTGACCCAGGCGATTCGAGCGCTCGACCCGGACGCCGCGCCGGCGACCTCGATCACCACCGCATCGGATACCGCGAGACCTCCGATTTCGTCGGTGGCCCGGGCTTGAACCGAGTAAAGACCCTCGGGTGCGTTGTTCCAGGAGAACGTGAACGGACTCGATGTCGCCTCGCCGACCGAGTTGCCGTTGGCGGTGAACTCGACGCGTACAATCTCGAGACCTTTGTCACCGCTCGCCGTGGCGGTCATCATGATCGGCGTTCCCGGGGTGAACTTCTGGTTGGCCGTCGGCGACGTGAGCGCGACGGTCGGCGCCGCGGGCACGCCCTCGCGCGTCTCGCTGGGCCCAAGCCCCGTCGGGGTGTACGTGGTGTCGGTGGTCAGGATGAACTTGTCATGGAACGAGCCGTCTTCGCGGCGCCCGAGTCCAACCACGTGGGGGCCGGCCGAGAACACTTCGACGGTGAAAGGATCCGGCGGGTCCTGGGCGTCGCTTCGCCAGACGAAGTCCGTCTGGGGTTGGAATCCGGTCATGCTCGCCTGATTGCCGGTGGCGCGTTCCTCGGGCCGGGCGCCGTCGAGGTGGAACCAACTCGAATCGTCGTTGCCGTTGTCACCGCTGGCGCGATACCAGACGACATACGTCGCCGCCTGTTTGAACTCGATGTCGTACTCGAGCTTGGTCGCGTTCTCGTTTCCGCCGGCGCCGTTCGGATTCACCATGGAAACACCGCCCGAGGGCGTGCCGCGTGTGGTGTCGGGCACCCACAATCCGTCCAGGTTGCGGTCGAAGTTCTCCGCTTCGAAAACGATGAAGCCGTTGGCGTCCTCCACCAGTTTGCCCATGGGAAAGAATACCGCCTTGCTCTCCGCCGCGATGGTGTTGGGCGTCGCCGCCAAGTCCTTCAGATTCGAAGCGCGAACGGTGTACTTCGTTCCAAGAACCTGACTCGCGGTTCCCAGGGTCACCGCGGTGCCGTCCGGGGAAAGGGTCGCCGACGTGACCGCCAGGCTCCCGGCCGAACTGGTGACCTGGTAGTTGGCGATCGTTCCCGCCGAGGTCGGGTCCATGCCTTCCGAGAAGATGAGGACCACTTCGGTGAGGGAGGCGCGGCCCTTCGCGCTCAGGAGGGAGGGAGGGAGGGTGTCGGGGATCACTGTCAGGACCGCGTCCGTGCTGGTGGCCGTTCCCTGGGCTCCCGTGACCTCGACGGAGAACACCGCCTTGTCATCCGCCACCGTGACTCCCGCAACGGTGTGGCTGGCACCGGTCGCGTCCGCGATCGCTTCACCGTTCCGACTCCATTGAAAGGTGTGGGGCGGCGTGCCATCCGCCGTGACGTTGAAGGTCACGGAATCGCGCTCGGCGATCGACTGACTGCTCGGTTGCTGTGAGACGCTGACCGGGCCGTTGGCGCGATCGGAGGACAGGTAAATGCCCGGGATCGGGAGGGTCGAATCGATGGAGCTCACGAGGAGATCGAGCACGGCGACCGAGAGATTGTCGCCGCCGCCACCTTCCTTCGCGATGGCCTCAATGTAGTAGGGTTGGTTCGCTTGGAGGCTGATGCTGGCTCCCCCGGTGGACGGGTCCAAGGTCGGCCATTGGGTTCCCGTGAACTGGGACGAATCCTTGGAGGCCAGGACGCTGTTGCCGCCGCTCGAGAAGTACTCCCGGAAATTGCTCCATGCCGTTTCCTGGGCGATGAGCTTCTTGTTCTCCGGCGTCCCGTCGGTGCTCAGGTAGAGGGCCGCGTTGTCGTCCGCGCTGATATAGAAAATGTAGATGCCCGTCGACGGCGGATAGAAGTACCCGATGATCTGGGTGCCGTAGTTGTCGACCGTGTTGACCGGCGGCGTCCCGATGTCCCCGGTCGCGTTCGATTCAAAATACGAGGGGTATTGAATGACGTCGGGGCGATCGGGGAACTTCGGATTCCCGGTCAAGCTCGCGACCGTGGTGCCCTGGATGTTGAGGAAGATCTTGGCGGAGATCAGTCCCTGCGGACTCGGAGGCGCGGCCGCCTGGACGGCGAAGGCTCCCAAGGCGATGCCCCACGCCACGCATGCCTTTCGAATGAACGGTTTCATCTTCATGAATATCAGGATGTTGGTTGGATTGGGTGTTCGTGTTTTTCCTGAAGGCGCTCGGCGATCACAGGGTGAATGGGCCGATCTTCCAAAGGGGAGACCGGCCCCGCGAAGCGCGGATCAATGGGTTCGAATCGAAAAACCCCTTTGGCGGTCCGGAGTCAAGCCGGATTCTCCATTCAAACATTCTGTTTATCCCATGGGCCCCATGGAGTTCGGAAAAACCGGGAGCCGCTCGGAGCCTGGACCTTCCGGGATGTCCTGGAACAGCGCCCGGATTCGCTGGGAATTTGGATTGAACGACGGACGGAGGCCCCTAAAGTAACCGCTCTTCCGGGGTTCCCCCGGGGGTCCTTGGTCGGGACGTAGCGTAGCTTGGTAGCGCGCTTCCTTGGGGTGGAAGAGGTCGTGAGTTCAAATCTCACCGTCCCGACCATTTTTCTTCTAAAATATTCTCTGACAGCAGGTTGCAACGCCTCCGTTGTGGTCGTTTCTGGACGCTATAAGACCAGATTCCCGCTTGCGGGTGAGACCACTTCCCCCGAAATCGAAAACCACCCCGCCGTGAGGTGACGACTCGAAGCCCTCAGGCCCGGACCACGGATGTCCCAGGCCTCCGCCATCCTCCCCGGATGCTCCGCCAAGTCTCCTACGCGGTCGGGTCGAAAGTCCGGGTGTTCAGCGTGCCGGGAGGATACCCGCTCCCGCCGGGACTCCCGGAGGGCGCGCAAGTCGTCGTTGTCGTGATCGAACCCGGGATGCGCGTCGTTGACTTCCGGGGCCAGCGGTTCGACGTGGCGCAGGCTTGCGTCAACTCGGGGTTTCGCGTGGTGAGGTGACCCCCGGGTCAGTTCTCAAGAAGGGTTCACGTGGGTTATACGGTTGGGCTTCTGGTTCCTACGGAATCCGCACGGCGCGGTAGAACCGAAAACGGTGATCCCCGGATGCAGGATCGATCCAAGTGAACGGGACAGTCGTCGCCGTCACCTGCGACACGGCTTGCCAATCTGCGCTGGCATCAAGAGAGCCTCGCGCCTCGATCCGATAGCGGGTCCCAATAGGACCCTTGATTGTCACACCTGCGAAAGTCTGAACGGCTACCCCTTCCTCTACGGGGAGCGCTGAATTGAATCTGATTTGCCGAATCCGATGATTTGCGGCGTCGCCGACCCAAATGCGGTCGGTGTCCATCACCGCAATCCCGAAAAGGGCCGCTCCACCTAAGGCGTAAGGTGCAAACCGGGCCTCTCGTCCTTCGCCGTCGGAATAGGCTGGCTCGGGAGACGTCGACGCAGCACCCGCGACCGTTGTAACCCGGCCATCAGGACGGTAAAGCCGAATGGTGCCATCCGCCCAGGCGCTTCCTCCCACCTTGAAATTCAACAACCGTCTTTTCCTACGGCTCCCCATACCGACCATTCACAAACCTTTCCCAATTCCATCAACGATTCCTGGATTCCCGGAGCCCACGGAAAAGGAAAAGGTGCCCCTCCGGTGAGAGCCTGCAAATCTGCCTATACGAACTCACAAACAGAACTCCTGACTTGTCAAATGCGCATGGCGGGGCGGCCGCCCCGCGCTCTGGCTGCTGACCACCGGATTCACCCAGGCGCGAAGCTCCATATCCCCCCTCGCGGCAGGCGCGAAGGCACGCGGGGGCAAGGGATGGGTAAGCGACATGGGGGGTCCGACTGCCCCCCCGAGCCAACGTCGCGAATGTTGCCTGCGACCACAAGCGCTGATGTCTCGCTAGTTCTTAGAATAGTCCTCGGGAAATCGAACATTGTTTGGTCATTCCTTCCGTCAACTGTCCCACGGAAGCCAGACCCAGCAATAGTTTCGACCCCCCCCCCCCCCCCCCCCCCCCCCCCCCCCCCCCCCCCCCCCCCCCCCCCCCCCCCCCCCCCCCCCCCCCCCCCCCCCCCCCCCCCCCCCCCCCCCCCCCCCCCCCCCCCCCCCCCCCCCCCCCCCCCCCCCCCCCCCGTTCCCGCCGCCCCCCCCCCCCCCCCCCCCCACCCCCCCCCCTCTCCCCCCCCCCGGCCCGCCCCCCCCCAGGTCGCGTCCCTGCGTCCGGGGGTCGGGTCGGCTTTGGGCGTGGAGATCCACCCCGTTCGCGTCCACGACCGCTGGGTGGTCTGCACCGGGGAAGGGATGGAGGGATTGGGTCAAACATTGACAATGGTGACAATGGACATTGACCGAGGGTGAAGGTGATCCCGGAAGGCAAATGTCAATAATCAATGTTTGACCCCAATGTCCCGCAGGATCGACTGCGACAAGCGGGTTGGACCAGGACCGGATGTAGGTCGTCCCGTAGGACCCGACGATAGAGCCTGGGAGTGCGCGTTCCATCGGTGCCTTCCATCCAGGGAACGGAACCGCCCTGATCCAGCGCCAACGGACGACGGAGGGGGGTATCCAAGGGTTTTCGGTGCCAGAGTGAATGGTGTGGATTAGTAAGACTGTGTGACTTAAGTGAATCGATGTAGAACCGATAGGCTGTCCATGAGGTGTTCCGTAACTCTCGTGTTGTCGGCATCCCTGTGCGTTCCGGGTTCTTGCTTTCTCCAGGCCCAATCCGTGGTGGTGGAGCATGCCGGCAGTCCCGCGGGTCCGTGGTCCGCCCTGGGAGGCGCGGCCGTGACGCTTTCCACGGAGACGATGTCCACGGCTCGGTTTTCCAGGCCGGAAGGGGGTGTCCATTTTTATCGGTTGAGAGGGGACGGAAGGACGATTCTGTGGGACTTCACGGCGGACTCGGCGGGGATGGAGCTTCGTTTCACGCCCGAGTTGCCGGCTCCAGTGATTTCCGGGGTGAACCCCGCGTCCGTCTCCGCCGGACATGAATTCACGATCCAGGGTGAGCACCTTTTCGACTACGGTATCCGACCCAAGGTCTACTTCGCCGGCCGGGAACTGGAGGTGATCGGGGCGGGACAGCATCAGTTGACCGTTCGCGTTCCGCGCGAGGGATGGGAACGGTGTTGGAACGGATGGATCACCACGTGGATGGTGCTCATCCGCCGGGATCAGAGCGCGGGTCACAACCTGACGATCGTCGATGTTCCGGCGTCGCCGCCCTCGGACATCAGTGTCCGTCTCGACGCCGCGGTGCAGGGGCGGGTCATGACGGTCCGGGCGGAGGGGCTCAGCAGCGATCCGGCGCTCAACCTCTTTCAGTTCGGCGGGAAGACGGTACCCGGCATCGCGTACACGCCGGATTGGATGGACGGCTATGGCAAGGTGGATGTGCGGGTCCCGGACACGACACCTCCTGGGGCGACCTCCCTCCGCATTCGGCGCGCGGACGGCGATGGCGTCCACTGGAGCGATTCGGCGACGTTCACGGTTCATCGACCGACGGAGCTGAGGGTGGATGGATTCGTGGGCATGGGGACCCGGTTCATCAACCCGTATCTGGGTACCGCCGCGGCCAGGAACCTCTATGTGCATGATTCGGATTGGATCATCAGCGGCCACGGGTTCTCCACCGTGTGCAGTCTCACGGCGACGGGGGCGGGCCGCTTCGAGGTCGAGTTGGCGCAAGGGGATCGGAAGGCGGTGCTGACTGCCATCGCGTTCAGCGACCAGCGGGCGCGGGTAGTTCACTTTGGGGCAAGCGAGGAGGAAGAGCGGTTCCTGGAGAGTGTCCAGCCGGGCCAGACGCTCGCACTGCGCCCGTTGGCGCGGGAGAAGGCCGACCTCTCGCGGATCGAGGTGGATCCGATCGCGGTCGTCTGTGATCGCCGGCAGGTCCTCGGGGAGACCTATCCCATCAATGCCCCGTTCGAGAACGGATCTGAGTTCACGATTCACCAGGGGGCGATGCTGGCGATCTCGGGCGATAGCCGTGGCGCCGAGCGCTCGGTCCTCAGCGCTCAGGGCCTTTGGGACGGCGAGGTGGAGGTGCAAACGCGTTGGCTGGTTCCGCTGGACAAGGTGGGCAACTACTCCCTTCACGACCTCACCCGTGCCCGGTCAGCCACGGTCCGTGTCGTGCCCCTGTACAGCTTCAGCACGCGAGTCGAGTTGGGTGACGAATCGAACCCGCTCCTGGAGGAGGGAATCGTGCTTGGATACGGCGGCTTGCGATTGGAGATCCCGGCCGGAGCCCTGCCCAATGCCTGGCGGCCTCACAAGGTGACCGTCATTCAGGATTATCACGAGGACACCTTGTTTGACTCCGTGGTCTCCGATGGTCGGCGACGCTTCTCGCTCGTGTTCCACCCCGAAGTGACGGAGCTCCTGAAACCGATTGCCCTCACCCTGCCTTACGATCCGGAGGAGCTGATCGGAGACGTCCGGCTGGGGAAATGGAACTCCGATGCGCACCTGTATTTCCCCATCCCTTCCGAACCCGGCCCTGGGGGCAAGCGGATCCTCGTGTTCCCCGTCGGGGACTATTCGCGGGGCGGATCCAAGCCGGCCGCCCTCCAACCCATGGCCATCACGGGGCCTGGGACATCCTCCCAGGATTCGCGCCGGCCTCAGCTGTGGGGCTATCCCGGCACGGTCCTCGGGGATCTCCTGGACAGCCTTGGGGTCTGGTCGAACAACGGCAAGACCAGCGACTTGACGGATGAAGCCCACAAGATCCGCGTGGATGTCGTCAGGGACCCGTCCAGCAGCGATCATGTCACCGAGGACGTTGCCCGTCGTGTGCTCGAAATCGCTGGAAACACGCACATGTTCCTGACGGGACGAAGTTGGACCGCTCCGGGGGATTGGACGGTGATCTACATTCGTGACCTCGGGAATCCGGACGACGTCGCCGGCTCCACCACGAAAGGCGTCTTCGGTCAGCCCTACGTCTACATCAACAGCCGGATCAAGGGACGGAAGCTCGACACCACCGTGGCCCACGAGATGACGCACGCCTTCCAGCGCGTCATGACGGTCAACCTTGCGGCCAAATGGATTGACGAGGCTGTGGCCAACTGGGCCGCCTATGACCTGCTCGGTGACGACAGCGATGTGGCGACGGACATCAGTTCGGCACCGGACTTCGTCACCCAGCCCATTCCGGCCACCTTCAGCGGCGGGTATTCGGATGAAGCGCAGTACGCCGCGTCAGCTTTCATCATCTGGCTCGCCAAGGTTGGTGGGAGCGACGCGCCGGCGAAGATCTACCAGGCCATTTCGGGCCAGCCGCTGAATTGGGAACGCGCGCGTACCGTGCTTCGGGAGGCTTCTGGACTCACCATGAGCGCCATGGTGACCGACTTCGCCCTCGCCTTCTGGGGCCAGGATTACCCCCCGGTCGACGGTCTTGCGCTCAACATCCCTCGGCGCGAGATGAACGGGTGGGAAGGAGTGACCTGGGTGAACCTTCGCCCCGAGTACAGCAGTGCCGCGCTGGACATCACCGTGGCGGGCGCTTTCGCCCCGATGCTGAAGGGCTACCCGCTGGTGGTGCGCGGCACCGGCCAGCGCGTCTCCTACCGGGTGTTCGGGTGTCAAGGGCTCCCCGGCCTCGGCCCCAAGAGCATGCAACAAGTCGCCCTGATCAACTCGGCTTCTCCCAATCACAACCTCGGCGCCTACGATGGGCGCTTCGCCTACTACCGCATCATCGCCACCAACCCGCTGGACGAGGCCGATCCTTCGGTTCTTCTCGTCGTGGCGCCGCATGTCCGATCACTCACCCCGAATCAGGGGAATAAGGGGGGCGGCTACACGGTCCATATCTCCGGTTCAGGGTTCGGTCCCGCCGCCGGATCCGTGAGCGTTGGAGGCTTTTCCGCGGAAGTCATCTCCTGGACGGATACCACGATCGCGTTCCGCCAGATCAACGTCGGAGACACGCTCGGAGATTGGCCGGTCAGCGTGACGACCGCCGAAGGCGCCGCGATTCCGTCGACGACCTTCCGTTTCACGGATCCCTAAAAGATGGCTCGCCGGGGATGGGCGGCCCGCGGGGGACCCGGCCGCCCGCCGGACTCCGCGGGTCCGCCGTCCCGGACGGCCTTCTTTCCGCTAGGGCCTCTTCGTCCCGGGGGATTTGGCCAGTGGGCCGGCGAGGTGAACGGCGATCACGGCATCCACCGGGTCGGGCGCGAGGCCTGGTCCGACGACGGACACGACGCCGTCGCGGGACTCCACCCGGAGGCCGCCGCCGCTCAGAAGACGGGCGCCGAGGATCGGGTTGGGTACACCTTCGAATTGGATCCGCCCGGTGGCTGGCCAGTCGAAAACATGGAGATACAGGGTGGTTCCGCCGGCGGATTCCCTGGCGGTCATGCGTCCCCACGAGGGCCGGGGAAGGGGACTGGCGATGGTGCCGATGATGGATTCCCGATTCACCCGCATCCACGCGCCGATAGCGCTCATGGCCTGGATGGTCTCCTCCGGCACGCTGCCGTCGCCCTTCGGGCCGATGTTCAGGAGGTAGTTGCCGCCTTTGCTGGCGATATCCACGAGGTTTCGGATCAAGGTTTCGGAGCTTTTCCAGGCGTGATCGTGTTCGCTGTAGCCCCAGGTGGTGTTCAGCGTCATGCACGTCTCCCAGTCGACGCCTGGGAGCCCCGTGTCGGGAATGTGTTGTTCCGGCGTGATGAAGTCCCCGAACTTGGGGTCGAGGCTTCCGGTGAATCCGTCCGTGCCCATGCTTTTCCAACCGGCCTCCGGCGTGCGGTGGAGGCGGTTGTTCATGATGATACCCGGCTGGGCGGCACGAACCCTCGCCATCAGTTCCGACGCACGCCAGGCGGTTTCGCCCTGGAAGTCCTCGGAACTGTAGTCCCACCAGAGGATGTCGACCGGGCCGTATTGGGTCACGAGTTCCTCAACCTGGGCATGGAGGAAGTCCACGTACCGCGCGTGCTCGCGGGAGCCGGCTGGATACGGATGGCTTTTCAACGGATGAGGAAGCTGCCGGGAAAGGGCGTAGGCGTACTGGTCGTGATGCCAGTCGATGACGGAGTGGTAGAAGCCGACCCGCAATCCCTCAGCCCGGAGCGCGGTCGACGATCTCCCTCACCAGATCGCGGTGCAGCTGCGAACCGGCGTCGTAGTCGCTGACCTTGGAGTCGTGGAGGGCGAAGCCCTCGTGGTGTTTGGTGGTGAAGACGACATAGTGGCAGCCCGCTTCCTTGGCGAGCCGGGCCCACTGGCGGGCGAAATCGGCGGTCGGCTTAAACTTCGGAGTCGCCTCCCGGGCGTAGGTGTCCGTGTCGGCGCGGACGCGTTGCTGGATCCATTCCATGCCGCCCTGGGTACCAACCGGCTTGCCCTTCCCAGGTGCCGGCCAGACCGGAGTAGAGTCCCCAGTGAACGAACATCCCGAAGCGGGCCTCGCGCCACCAGTTCATGCGCTCCGCGCGGGCGGCGGGTGATTCGGAGGTCGCGGAGACCACCTCGGCGGTCGCGGCATGCGGTGCGGGGATGGCGAGGAGCAGCAAGACGGCGCTGATTCGTAGGAGCGTGAGCGAGGTCGGGCCCGGGTTGCCGACCACGGCCCGGCGGTTGCGTGTCATGCTCCACGCTCGGCAGTCGGGAGGCGGACGCAAGCCCGTGGGGGCGGACTGTCCACGGCCTGCCCGTCCCCCGGAGTCCGTAAGTTCCAGCGCCATCCGAAACGTCGGGCCGCGGAACGTGAATGTCCTTTCGGCGAAATACTCCCGCGCGGCGACTCCGGCTTGTCTCGTCGTCCCGCTGGGGGATCGGCGCGCGGCTATTGGTTCAAGCGCGCGCGGTAGTAGCGGACGGGATGCGAGGGGGCTTCCGGGTCCGAGACCAAGGCGCTTCCGTACGGCAGACGGACGGAAAAGGCGTCACTCCAGCCCGCCGGCCCGCCCGGACTGGGAAGGAACTCGGAGGCCTGAAGCGTCAGGGGCGTCTCCGGCAGGGCTCGCAGCTCCAGGATCGCGCCGCGTCCCCGAACCGGTCCAGCCACCGCCAGCGCGTTCTCCGGTCCAGGCGGCGGCCCGTCGTCCAGGACCACCGCCACCGATTCGGCATGCGGTTCGACAACCGCCCCCTCGGCGCCCATCAAGGAAAGTCCCACCCATTCCCGGCCTTCCGGTTCGGTATCCGGAACGGGGACGAAATCAACAAGCACCGCCTCCACTCCGGGTCCGAAAACCACCGTCGATCCCGGATCCGCGAAATCGACCCCTTTCTCGGCGGCGCCCCCGGCCGACAACGTCGCCGTCACGGTCCCGGTCAGGTCGCCGTCGCGCCAAACCCGGATCCGACCGGCGTCCGTTCTGGAATCGGATGCGACGCCGTCCAGGATTTCCAATCCGACTCGTGGTTCGACGACGCCGACTTCGTCCGAGGCCACGATCAATCCGTCGTCACCGACCGCGACGAACCGGCCGGATCCGTAGGCGACACCCCGCAGTTGGCGGTTGGCGGTGCCCCGGTGGCGTTCCTCCCAGGTTGTGCCGTTCCCGGTCGAGAAAACCGTCTGATCGAAACCCACGGAGACGAGTGTGTTCAGTCCCCGCGCCAGGGAAACCTGGCGGGTGGCCGTGCCATTCGGGGTGGATCTCCACTCGGTTCCCGTGGCGGAGCGGTAGATGGCGGCGCCGCTTCCCGCCAGGACGGCGTACTCGGTCCGGAACCAGGCGATATCCTGCAACGATGGGAACCCGCCGACGCCGGTGGCGACCCAGGTGGTGGCATCGCGCGATGTCCAGACCGACCCGAGATCGCCCACGGCGATGAGAAGGCCGCCCAAGCCTCCCAGCGCATTGAGTATCCCCGTGCCGGGCCCTGGTTTGGGCTCCCACGATCGGCCGTTCTCGGACACAAGGACGGTCCCCTGGGCGCCGACGGCGACGAACCGCCCATTGAGCAAGGCCACATCGTTCAGGGAGGATGATGTGACTTTGGAAGGCAACCAGCCCAGGCCGTCGGTGGAAATGAGCACGCGGCCCCCGGAACCGACGGCGACGAAGACTCCTCGGCCATGGGTCACTCCGAGCAGGCGGTCGGAGACGCCGGCATCGATCCGAACCCAGTCCGAGCCGTCCTCCGAACGTAGAATCACTCCTCCGTCGCCCACGGCGACGAATTGGTTCGATCCGAAAGCGACGTCGAAGAGGGTGGAGACGACGGGGGAGATCCTGGGCGTCCAAATTTCCTGGGGTCTCGCCTGGGGCATCCCCAGCAGGACGGAGCCCAAACCCAGCATCAGGCGCATGGCCAAAGTCCGTCCCCGTCCAGCCGGGCCGGGCCCCGTTGTGGTGCGGAAGTTCGTTTTCACGCGGGCCTACCCATGGCCCAGATGGGCCTTATCCGTCCAGCATCGTCTCGGCACGCATTCCGGACGTTGGTGGCTGAAGCGCGCCGGGGTTGCGCCGCGCAATCCTCCCTTTTTGAGCGACGCGAGTGTCGCGGACGGCGCGACGCGATGAGTCAGGCCGAGTGGGGCGGCTTCCGGGTGTCGGCGTGGACGCGGTCGAGTTCGGCGGTCTCGATGGTTTCCGAGAGGCGCCGGATGACCGCCTGGAGTTTGGCCAGCGTGCGTCCCTGGTCGAGGACGACGGAGTTGAGTTCCTCGTTGGTGCGCTCCAGGTGGGCGAGTTGACACTCAATGCGCGCGAGTCGCTCCTCGAGGGGTGTGCTCATGGCGACTCAGGTCAGGTGATGTGGGCGCCCCGCGCCTCGACGTACACGGCATAGACCGATTGGGACGCCGTCATGAACAGGCGGTTTCGTTTGACGCCGCCGAAGCAGAGATTCGAACAGATTTCCGGTAGGAGGATCATGCCGATGCGCGCGGCGTCCGGGGCGAAGACATGGACGCCATCGTAGCCGGCGCCCACCCAGCCCGCGCTGGCCCAGACATTGCCGTCGACGTCGCAGCGGATGCCGTCGGCGCCGCCCAAGCCGGGGCGGATGTCCGAATGGGCGAGTCGGTAGGTGTCGGCTTGGGCCCGGGTGATCTCCATCGAGGCGAAGACCCTGCCGTTGCGGAGCGTTCGATTCTCGACGACCTCCCACGCCTTGATGGGTTTGGGGTTGGGACCGCCGGAATCCGCGACGTAGAGCGTCTTGTAGTCCGGGGAGAAGCAGAGGCCGTTGGGTTTGTTGATCTCGTCGGCGACCTTCTCGATCTTCGCGGTTTTGGGGTCGACGCGGTAGATGGCCTCCTTGAGTTGGAGGGGGCCTTTGTTGCCCTCGTAGAAGCCCATGCTGCCGTAGCCCGGGTCGGTGAACCAGACGCCTCCGTCCGGGTGGACGACCGCGTCGTTCGGGGCGTTGAAGGGTTTGCCGTCGAAGGTGTCGGCGAGGACGGAAACGGCGCCGGAATGCTCGTAACGGACGACCCGTCGGTTGCCGTGTTCGCAGGCGATCTGGCGGCCCTCGAAGTCGAAGGTGTTGCCGTTGCTGTTTCCGGAGGGATTGCGGAAGACCGAGACGTGATTGTCGTCGTCGAGCCAGCGGCGTTGGACGTTGTTGGGGATATCGCTCCAGAGAAGGTATCGGCCGACGGCATTCCAGGCGGGACCCTCGGACCAGAGATTGCCGACGTGGAGGCGTTGGATGGGCGTGTTGCCGATCTTGTAGCGACCGAAACGGGGGTCGAGGACGACGATGTCGGGATCGGGATAGCGGACGGGGCTTGCGCCGGTCCAATCGCGATCGGCGGAAGTGGCGTCGAGGGCGGCGGCGCCGGCGAGGGCGGCGGTGCCGCGGAGGAACGCGCGACGGTCGAGGGCCCTGGGCGAGGTGATCGTGGATTGAAGGGGGACCGGGGAAGCGGGTTGGATGCTCATGGGACGATCGGGGTGATCCGCGAGGATTTCACGAGTGCGGGGCGGCGGGCAACCGTTGGTTGGGGGTGGAACGGGAAACGAAGGTGACGGCTCCTGGGCGATCTGAGAGCTTCGCCCGTGCGCTTGGAGCACCTACAGAACGTACGGCGTGTCGTCGTCAAACTCGGAACCGGGATCCTGACGGACGGCCAGAAAAGGCCGGACCAGGTGCAACTGGCGCAATTGGCGGCGCAGGTGGCGGGCCTGCGGAGCGCGGGGAAGGAGGTGGTGATGGTGACTTCGGGGGCGGTGGGAGCCGGCATGGGGGTGTTGGGATTCGACCGGCGCCCCAAGCATCTGGCGGACCTTCAAGCCTGCGCGGCGGTGGGCCAGTCGCGGTTGATGGCGATGTACGAGGGTCTCTTCCGGCACTACGACCTGGGGGTCGCCCAAGTGTTGCTGACCCACGAGGACCTTTCGGATCAGACGCGGCACCTGAACGCGCGAAACACCCTGCTCACGCTTCTGAAGCGCGGCGTGGTTCCCATCATCAACGAGAACGACGCGGTGTCGGTGACGGAACTCAAGTTCGGCGACAACGACCGGCTCTCGGCGCTGGTGGCCGGTCTTCTGCCAGCGGACCTGCTTGTCATCCTGACGACGGCGGAGGGCTTGATCGAAGCGTATGGAACACCCGACGCCCGGAAGATCTCGGTGGTGTCGGAGATCGGGGAATCGGTCGAAGCGATGGCGGGCGGAACGACCAGCGTGACGGCGGTGGGAGGGATGCGGACGAAGATCGACGCCGCCAAGATCGTCATGCGGTCGGGGATTCCCATGGAGATCGCCCCGGGCCGCCGGTTCGACGCCCTGGCGCGGATCCTGGCGGGCGAGGACGAGGGAACTCTGTTCAGCGCCCGGACGGGTCGACTTCCCGGGCGCAAACGTTGGATCGCCTTCTTTCAGCGGTCGGCGGGGCGGTTGATGATCGACGACGGCGCGCGCCGGGCGATTTGCGAGGATGGGCGGAGCCTGTTGGCGCCGGGGATCGTTTCGGTGGAGGGCGAATTCGAGGTCGGTTCGCTGGTCGAGATACTGGATTCCGCCGGGCGCGAGTTCGCGCGGGGATTGGTCCGGGCGACGTCGGCGGCGCTCAGGAAGCCGCTTGGGCGCGGAGAGATCGCGGTGCATCGGGATGACCTGGTGATTCTGTGACGGACCGAGGAATTGCGACGATGCCCAAACCCCCTTCGCGACGCGGCGGCCCGATCCGGCAATTGCGGGAAATCATGGCGATCCTGCGTTCGCCCGAGGGATGTCCTTGGGATCGGGAACAGGATCACCGCACGCTGCGGATGCATGCGGTGGAGGAGGTTTACGAACTGCTGGACGCGATCGAGGCGGGCGACGAGCCGGAGATGGTCGAAGAGTTGGGGGATCTGCTGCTCCAGGTGGTGTTTCACTGCCAATTGGGCCGGGAACGGGGTGCGTTCGACCTGGACGCCGTGGCCCAGCGGGTGGCGGACAAGCTGATCCACCGGCATCCGCATGTGTTCGGGGATGTGAAGGTGGCCTCGGTGGACGAAGTCTGGGCGAACTGGGATCGGATCAAGCGCGCGGAAAAGGCCGGGACCAAGGCGGAGCGGGGGTCGGCCCTGGACGGAGTGCCCCGGCACCTTCCGGCGCTGATGCGGGCGGAGAAGCTGGCGAAGAAGGCGAGGAAAGCGGGCTTGATCGGGAAAGGGACGGTGGAGACGGGGAAAGGCGGGCGGCGGCGGTTTGGGGCACAGCTGTTCGATTGGGTGCTGAGCGCGCAGGCGCGGGGTTGGTCGGCGGAGGAACTCCTTCGGGAGGAAAGCGCCCGGAGGGAGAAAGTGTGGCGGAAGGCGGAGCGTCGCGGGACGGCCAAGGGGCGGGCGGTGGTGCCGAAGGCGTGAGGAGGTCGGCGCCGAGGCGGTGCGGCGGTGGGGCGGGGGATGGGATGCGGAGCGCGCATGGGGACTGTGAACAACTTTCCCTCAGGGAAAGATTGCATCCCCAGGTCCCCGCTTGAGACGTTTTGCGAGTTTGACGACGTTACGGCGTCGAACAGCGAGAGACGTAGCTCAGATGACGAACCAGACCTCCGAGACAGTCCCGTTCCAGGCGCGGTGGAACGGGTTGCCACCCCAACAGGGCTTGTATGATCCACGCTTCGAGCACGACGCCTGCGGCGTCGGGTTCGTGGTGAACATCCAGGGCAAGCAAACCCATGACATGGTGAAACAGGGGATCCAGGTGCTGGTGAACCTGGATCACCGAGGGGCTTGCGGGTGCGAACCCAACACGGGCGACGGCGCCGGGATTCTCATGCAGCTCCCGCACCGGTTCTTCGCCAAGGTGGCTCCCGAGAGCGGTTTCGACCTGCCCGAGCTGCGGCATTACGGCGTGGCCATGGTGTACCTGCCGCGGGACACCCGCCAACGGCGGTTCTGCGAGCGGGCCTTCGAGCGGATCATCCGGGAGGAAGGCCAGAAAGTGCTCGGATGGCGGACGGTGCCGACCGACAACTCGATGATCGGGGCGACGGCGAAGGCGTCGGAGCCGGTCTTCCGGCAGTGTTTCATCGGGCGAAACCGCCGGCTCGCCGACGACCAGGAATTCGAGCGGCGACTCTTTGTGATTCGGAAGCGGGCCTATTCGGAGGTCCGCAACGCGGGCGAACCGGGGACCCACTACTGGTATGTGGCCAGCGTTTCGTGCCGGACGATCGGCTACAAGGGCATGCTGATGCCGGGCCAGGTGGACCAGTACTTTCCGGACCTGCGGGATCCGGACATGGAGACCGCCCTGGCGCTGGTTCACTCGCGGTTCTCGACCAACACCTTTCCGAGCTGGGAACGGGCGCATCCGTACCGGTACCTGGCGCACAACGGGGAGATCAACACCCTGCGGGGCAACATCAACTGGATGCACGCCCGGCAGGCGATGTTCGAGAGCCCGCTTCTGGGCGACAAGGACGACATCAAGAAGGTCCTGCCGATCATCAACCCCAACGGGTCGGACTCGGCGATGTTCGACAACTGCCTGGAATTGCTGGTGTTGAGCGGGCGATCCCTGCCTCACGCCATGATGATGATGATCCCGGAGCCCTGGGTCGGGCACGAGAGCATGAGCGACGAACGCAAGGCGTTCTACGAGTACCACTCGTGCCTCATGGAACCGTGGGACGGCCCGGCGTCCGTGGCGTTCACGGACGGCCTGCAGATCGGCGCCTGTCTGGACCGGAACGGGCTGCGGCCGTCGCGGTACTACGTCACGCACGATGACATGGTGGTGATGGCCTCGGAGGCGGGCGTGCTCGACATCGCGCCGGAACGGGTGAAGCAGAAGGGCCGGCTCCAACCGGGGAAGATGTTCCTGATCGACACCCAGCAGGGGCGGATCATCGACGACGACGAAATCAAGGATTCGATCTGCCGCGCCCAGCCGTACCGGGAGTGGATCAACCGGTACATGGTGGACCTGAGTTCCCTCCCGGAGGCTCCGGTGGTGGCGGTCCCCGACCACGACACGATGCTTCAGCGCCAGCAGGCGTTCGGCTACACCTTCGAGGAACTGCGCATCCTGATGGTGCCCATGGCCCGCGACGGTGTGGAAGCCATCGGCTCGATGGGCACCGACACGCCGCTGGCCGTGCTCTCGGACCGGCCGCAACTCATCTACAACTACTTCAAGCAGCTGTTCGCGCAGGTGACGAACCCGCCCGTGGATTGCATCCGCGAAGAGATCATCTTCTCGACGGAGACGACGGTCGGCGCGGAGCGGAACCTGTTGAATCCGGAACCGCGCAGTTGCCAGCTGATCGAGCTGAAGACCCCGATTCTGACGAACGAGGAATTCGCGAAGCTGAAGTATCTGAACCATCCGGCCTTCACCTCGCAGACCCTTCCGATCCTCTTCAAGGCGGCGGAGGGCGCGGCGGGGCTGGAGAAGGCCCTGGACGACCTCTTCGACGGCGCCAACCGGGCGATCGAGGACGGTTACAACATGCTGATCCTCTCGGATCGGGGCGTGAACAAGGAACTGGCGCCGATTCCGGCGCTGCTGGCGGTGGCTGGGCTGCACCATCACCTCATGCGCGAGGGGACCCGGACCCGGGTCGGACTCGTGCTGGAATCGGGCGAACCCCGGGAGGTGCACCAGTTCGCCCTCCTGATCGGGTACGGGTGCGGCGCGATCAACCCCTACCTCGCGTACGAGACCCTGGACGACATGATCCGGCAGGGCCTCCTGAAGGACTTGGAGCACAAGACCGCGGTGAAGAATTACACCAAGGCGGTGACCAAGGGCGTGGTGAAAGTCACCTCGAAGATGGGGATCTCGACGATTCAATCGTACCGGGGCGCCCAGATTTTCGAAGCGATCGGGCTGAGCAACGCCGTCATCGACAAGTACTTCACCTGGACCGCTTCCCGGGTGGGCGGGATCGGCATCGAACAGCTGACCCGGGAGGTCCTCGCCCGGCACACCAACGCGTTTCCGGACCGGCCGGTGAACGGGCACGCGCTCGAAGTCGGAGGCCAATACCAGTGGCGGGCCGATGGTGAGATCCACCTGTTCAATCCGCAGACCGTCCACAAGCTCCAGAAGGCGGTTCGCACGGCGAACTACGGGGTGTTCAAGGAGTACTCGAAGCTGGTCGACGACCAGATGAAGCAGCAATTCACGCTGCGCGGGCTCCTGGACCTGAAGGAGGCGGCGACTCCCGTTCCGATCGACGAGGTCGAATCCGCGGAGGACATCATGCGGCGCTTCAAGTCCGGCGCGATGAGCTACGGGTCGATCAGCGGGGAAGCCCATGAGACGCTGGCGATCGCGATGAACCGGATCGGTGGGAAATCGAACACTGGAGAGGGCGGCGAGGATCCGGTTCGGTACACGTGGACCAACGACCGGGGTGACTCGAAGAACTCGGCGATCAAGCAGGTGGCTTCGGGGCGGTTCGGGGTGACGAGCCTGTACCTGACCAACGCCCGCGAGCTGCAGATCAAGATGGCGCAGGGCGCGAAACCCGGCGAAGGCGGACAGTTGCCCGGCGGCAAGGTCTATCCCTGGATCGCGCGGGTCCGGCACTCGACGCCCGGGGTGGGACTGATCTCGCCGCCGCCGCACCATGACATCTATTCCATCGAGGATCTGGCGGAGTTGATCCACGACCTGAAAAACGCGAACCGCGACGCGCGGGTGAGCGTGAAACTGGTGGCCGAACTCGGGGTGGGGACGATCGCGGCGGGTGTGGCGAAAGCGCACGCCGACGTGGTTCTGATCTCCGGGTTCGACGGGGGCACGGGCGCCTCGCCGCAGACCTCGATCAAGCACGCGGGAGTTCCCTGGGAGCTGGGATTGGCGGAGACCCACCAGACCCTGGTCCTGAACAACCTGCGCTCGCGGATCGTGGTCGAGACCGACGGTCAGCTGAAGACCGGTCGCGACGTCGTGATCGCGGCGATGCTGGGGGCCGAGGAATTCGGCTTCGCCACGGCGCCGCTGGTGGCGATGGGCTGCATCATGATGCGGGTCTGCCACCTGAACACCTGCCCGGTGGGCGTGGCGACGCAGGATCCCCGGTTGCGAAAGAACTTCCTCGGCAAGCCCGAGGACGTGGTGAACTTCATGGAATTCATCGCGCGGGAGGTCCGCGAATGGATGGCCAAGCTGGGATTCCGGACGTTCAACGAAATGATCGGCCGGGTCGACCGCATCGAACCCCGCAAGGCGGTGGACCATTGGAAGGCCAAGGGTCTCGACTTCACCAATGTCCTGTACGCGCCGGAAGTGCCGTCGGATGTGGGCCGCTACTGCCAGATTCCGCAGGATCACGGACTGGATAAGTCCCTGGACATGTCGACCCTGCTGGATCTCTGCCGGCCTGCGATCCAGCAGGCCAAACCCGTGCGGGCGACGATTCCGATCCGGAATGTGAACCGGGTGGTCGGTACGATCGTGGGCCACGAAGTCACGAAGAAGTGGGGGGTGGCGGGATTGCCGGAGGACACGATCCTCATCCACTTCAACGGAAGCGCGGGCCAAAGTTTCGGCGCGTTCATCCCGAAAGGCATGACCTTCCGATTGGAGGGCGATGCGAATGACTACTTCGGAAAGGGCCTCAGCGGAGGCCGCCTGATCATCCACCCTCCAGCGAGTTCGACGTTCGCCGCCGAGGACAACATCATCATCGGCAACGTGGCGTTCTATGGCGCGACCGGAGGCGAGGCCTTCGTTCGGGGCATGGCGGGTGAGCGCTTCTGCGTCCGAAATTCCGGCGTGAACGCGGTCGTCGAGGCGGTGGGCGACCACGGGTGCGAATACATGACGGGAGGGCGCGTGGTGATTCTCGGACCCACGGGCCGAAACTTCGCCGCCGGCATGTCCGGCGGGGTGGCCTATATCCTGGACGAGAAGGGGGAGTTCCCCGTCCGCTGCAATCAGGCGATGGTGGGCCTCGGGAAGATCGAGGATCCGGAGGAGGCCGCCGAGGTCCGGTCCATGATCGAGCGGCACGTGGAGCACACCGGGAGCGAGCGCGGCAAGGCCGTGTTGGCGGCCTGGGCGGAGAAATCCGGGCAGTTTGTCCGGGTGATGCCCCGGGACTATCAGCGGGTGCTGCAATCGTTGAAAGCCGCGGAGAAGAGCGGTTTGACCGGCGATGACGCGACCAACGCGGCCTTCGAAGCCAACCTTCGCGACGTTTCGCGCCTGGGCGGCGGTTGAGAAGGACCCCGGGGCGCGGACCACCGTCCGCGCCCGACCTAACCGAACCTCGGAGAGATCCACCCTTTCAAGACAGAGAGAAGAAGCGCATGGGCAAACCGACAGGATTCCTAGATTACGTTCGTGAACTGCCGCTGGACCGGGACGCCGTCCAACGGATCAGCGATTGGAACGAGTTCCACGAACACATGGCGGAGGACAAGCTCCGGACGCAGGCGGCGCGTTGCATGGATTGCGGTGTTCCGTTCTGCCACACCGGAACGTTGATCAGCGGGATGGCCTCGGGCTGTCCGGTCAACAACCTGATTCCGGAGTGGAACGACCTCGTCTACCGCGGACTGTGGCGCGAGGCCCTCGACCGGCTGCACAAGACGAACAATTTCCCCGAATTCACCGGGCGGGTGTGCCCGGCGCCGTGCGAAGGCTCCTGCGTTCTCGGGATCAACGCGCCGGCGGTGACCATCAAGAACATCGAGTGCTCGATCATCGATCACGGCTGGGAATCCGGTTGGGTCCTGCCCGAGCCCCCCAAGCGGCGCACGGGCAAGAAGGTGGCGGTCATCGGATCGGGACCCGCCGGCCTGTCGGCGGCCGCGCAGCTGAACAGGGCCGGACATTGGGTGAAGGTGTTCGAACGGGCGGATCGTCCCGGCGGATTGCTGATGTACGGGATCCCGAACATGAAGCTCGACAAGAAGGACGTGGTCCAGAGGCGCCTCGAACTGATGTCGAAGGAGGGGATCGAATTCGTGTGCGACACCGAGGTCGGCAAGGATTTGCCCGCCTCCCGGTTGATGGCGGACTTCGATGCCGTCGTGCTGTGCACGGGCGCCACCCTTCCACGGGACCTTCCCGTCGAGGGCCGGAAGCTGAAGGGCATCCATTTCGCGATGGAATTCCTGACCGCCAACACCAAGGCGGTGATGGCCGGTCAGTTCAACGGCAATCACATCTCGGCGGAGGGGAAGGACGTGATCGTGATCGGTGGCGGCGACACCGGGACCGATTGCGTCGGGACTTCCATGCGCCACAAGTGCCGCAGCCTGGTTCAGGTCGAGATTCTCCCCAAATCGCCCGCCGAACGCGCTTCCGACAACCCGTGGCCGGAGTGGCCCAAGGTCTACAAAATGGACTATGGCCAGGAGGAGGCGGCGGCCAAGTTCGGCGCCGATCCCCGGGTCTACCTCACCACGGCGAAGAAATTCATCGCGGACGACAACGGGCACGTCAGCGGGGTCCACCTGGTGAACATCACCTGGAAGAAAAACGACAAGGGCCAGTTCATCCCGGAGGACGTCCCGGGCAGCGGCAGGGATGTTCCCGCCCAGTTGGTCCTTCTGGCGATGGGTTTTCTCGGACCCGAGCAGCCGCTCCTGGAGCAGTTGGGAATCGAAAAGGACCCTCGTTCCAACGCGAAGGCGGAGCACGGTCGTTACCAGACCAGCATCCCGAAGGTGTTCGCCGCGGGGGACTGCCGGCGGGGCCAAAGCCTCGTCGTCTGGGCCTTCAACGAAGGCCGCGGCGCCGCCCGGGAATGCGACCGCTGGCTGATGGGCTCGACGGACCTGCCTTAGCCAGGCCAGGCCGGGCCTGTCGGGGCGACCCGGCCGGTTCGGTTCAGCGCCGGATCCGGTACACGCGGCCCGGGTTTTGCGCGGCCGTGGTGTCGCGGAATTCCGCCCGCGGCGTGATGAACTGGATCGGGCCCAGCGGTGTCCAGGTCTTGAAATCGGTCGTGGCTTCGACCGTCACAGGTGTCAGGTCGGGCAACCCGCTGGCCGCCACAACCATCGATCCGTCGGCTTCCGGGCGGATGCCCCGCATGAGGTACACAGGCCCGTGCCCCGTGGGATGGTAGGTGCGGTAGAAGCGATTCACCCCCGGTGGGATGGTGTCCTCATAGGTCGCGACGCCGAAAAGAAAGTAGATCACGTCGATGGCCTTCCAGCGCACGCGGTCCTCGGAAGCCTCGAGGATGTGGGTGGAATTCCGCGGACCCGAAAACGAAAGCGTGGATTTTCCCGGCCCGGTCGCCCGGATCTCCTTGAGCACCACGGTCGATCCTGGATAGGGGGAGCGCCGCAGCCGGTAGAAGCGTTCCTCTTCGCCCTTGTTGGTGGTGTCGAAGTAGTTGCCTTCCGACGTGGTCAGAAGACGGATGGTTCCGAGCGTGCGCCAATGCTGCCCGTCCGCGGACGTCTCCACGATGTGCTCGGTTCCGATCGGTCCGGTGGCTCTCACGACGGCGCCTTCGAGCGTGTTGGTGACCGTCATGACGACCGGGGGGTCCGGAATCGCCTCGAACCGCGCCGCGAAACTGGCCGACACACCGCCCTCGAGGAGCTGGAGCTGGAAGCCGTCTTCGCCTCGAACCCAGTAGTCCCGGAAACTGCCTCCGACCGTGGGAGGGTGGTAAACCTGAAGGCCCGCGCGCATTCCCGGTTCCGAGCCGGCGCCCTTGAAATGCACGGTCCACGTGACGTTCGTCGGCACCGGAACCGCGATGTCCGTGATTCGCAAGGTCTGCGCTCCGGGAAGGATCGGGATGGCGACGCTCTCGAAGAGGAGTTCGCCGGGGGTCGGAATGGCGATGGAATCGAACGGCAGCAACGGACCGTTGTTCCGGTAGATCCGGAACTGGGCCGTCGCCGACGGAGGAAGAGCGTCCTCGCCCAGCACCCAAAAACTCATGGTGCTGATCGTCCGGGCCGTTCCGACGAAATCGATTTCGTCGCCGAATTCCTCGACCAACGAGAGGTATTCGGAGCGGTAATTGGTGGTGTTGTCGTAGATCAGCTCGGCGCGGGCGGCGAAGTTCCAGATCCCAAGCACCCCAAGGACGGCGAAACACAGCCGTCGCCCAAGTCGAACAACGTCGGGAAAGGGTCGGCTGACGAATTGAGGCATGGGCTTTCCGGGAACAGACCGAGGCGCGAGCGTTGTCTCCATGGACGGAAGGACGTTGCCGTGGGGCCAGCCGGGCGTCAGTAGTTTTTTGGCTGGTGCCGAAGGCCTTGCGCGGGTCAACGGGGGTTCTGGGCTGGCGCGGCCGGCTTGGGGGATGGCTGGTGGCGTTCCTTGGACAGGGCCGACGTGACCTGGCGAAGGACGATCCGAAGGATGAGGGGATGGAAATCGTCGGTCGACCGCACGTTGTGGAGGACTTCGTTGGTGACGCCCAACGCGATGGGCTGGTGGAATCCAGGCCAAGTGAGATCCACGAGGTGCAGGGTGCCGAGGGTGAGTTCGAGTTGATCAATGCCGCCGAACGAGAATCCCGGCGGGGAGACGGCGATGAGATCGAGCAGGGACGCGTTCCGGGCGACGGTGTCCTGAAGCACGAACACATTGGTGCGTCCGTCGGCGCTTCGAACGCCGGCGGCGCTCGCCAAATGGAGGTTCGCCTGGCGGAGACGGATCTCGCGGCGGGAAAGGGCGTCCCGGTCGAGTTCCATCCGGATCCGCGGGGCGTCGATCAGGAGCGAACCGCCGAAATCGGGGCTGTTGCGGATGCGGAGATTCTCGAGTGCGAGGGCGCCGGATCGAAGATCCAGCGAGGCGCGGTCGAGGTGGGTTTCCAGCCCGGTGACCGTCCGGAGGCGGAACACCAGCCACTCCCGGACGACGGCGTCCCTGAAGACCAGGAGGCCCACCGCCATCACGGCGGCCAGCGCCAGGAACCGCAGGGACCAGCGAAGGAGGAATCGGAGCAGGGCCGGCACCGGGTTCAATCCTGCACGATGTCCTCGGGCCGGACGTCGAGGCATTCGTCCTGGTCCTCCCAGACGAGGGCCGGGAACTGCTCAAGAAGCTTGGGAAGATGGGTCTTGGCGACTCGGGCGAGGAGTTTCTCCGCCCGACGCGCGGCGTCGTCGAGGGCGCGCTCGAAATTCCCGCCCTGCTTGCGCTGGCGATCGTCCCAATGGGCCACGTCGTGGACCTGGGCGTATTCCTCGGCCCACTTCTTGAGGGGCGCCTGCATGGCTTGGGGCAGATCGGCGAAACCGACCGCGGTCGAACCGCAGTGCTGGCAAAGGAGACCCGATTCGACCACGTCCCGGGTGAAGAGGGGCAGGAGCGGGGCGCGGCAGCACCCGGCCTCCCGGTAGCCCGCGGGCGCGTTGGCGAGCCGCTTCAGCCAGACCTGCCGATCATGGCCGGCCTGGGCGGCGAGGCGGTAGGCGCCGACGAGGGGATGGGACATCCGCCAAAGCCGGCCTTCCAATTGGCCGAGAGTTTGCGACATCCAGCGGGCCAGGGTGTGATCGTCGAATCCACGAAAGACCTCGCCATATTCGTCCCATAGCCGCTCAACAGGTGCATCCGCGCCGTCAGACATGGGCGCGAGACTGGGTATGCGAAGGGGATTTGTCCAACCCAAGCCTAGGGACTCCGAAAAACCAACGCGGCGGTGTTGCCCCAGAAGCCCAGCGACGTCGAAACCACCACCCGGGTTCGGATCTCCCGGGATGATCCCAGGATCAGATCCAACCCAAGGTCCGGGTCCGGGTCCCGGCAGCTCCAGGTGGGCGGGGCCTTCCGGGCCTTCAGCGCTTCGATCGCGACAATGGCCTCCAGCGCGGGCGCCGCGCCAAACACGTGTCCCGTGACGGGCTTGGTCGAACTCACGGGCGGACGGATTCCCGCCGACCCGAACACGGTCTCGATCGCCGCCGACTCCGACGCGTCGCTGAGGCGCGTGCCCGTTCCATGCGCGTTGAGGTAGCCGACCTCGTCCGGTCGCGCGCCGGCTCGGTCCAGCGCCTGTTGGATCGTCGAGGCGAGGCCGGCCCCATCGGTCCGACTGGCGACCCGGTTGTGCGCTTCCGAACCGGTCGCCCAACCCGCGAGAATCGCGTGGGGAACACGTCGCCGAGCCCGGGCGTGCTCGGACGTCTCAAGGACAAGAAACGCCGCGCCCTCGCCTGGAACGATCCCGTTGCGGGTCCGGTCGAAGGGACGACAGGCCAACGCGGGATCCTCGTGGGATCCCAAGAGGCGGGCGGCTTGAAACTGATCCAGCACCGGGTCGACCAGGGGCGCCTCGGCCCCTCCCGCGAGGACGGCGTCCACCTCGCCCGCCCTCAGGAGGGCCGCGCCCAGCGCGAAGGCATGGGCGGCGGACGCGCAGGTCGCCGACACCGTGAGACAGGGGCCGCGAATCCGAAAGGCGAGGGACAGCGCGCCGCTCAACGAGGCCACGGCGGTGTTGGCGGCCTGGGTGGGGCGGAGTCGCCGGGATCGCGGTTCGCTCCATTTTCCAGCCGGCCCCCGCGAATTGCCGACCAGCACGGCGATCCGGCAAGGATCCAGGGCGTCGAGGCCGGCGGCGGCGTACGCTTCGGAGGCGGCGGCCAACGCCAGGTGGACGCTCCGGTCCATGCGCCTGGCCTGGGGGAACCCCGCCGGAGTGGGAGGATCGGGCGCCTCCAGCGTGGTGACCTGCGTTGAAAGGTCCTGGGTAATCCAGGTAGGCCCCCCGCCGGAAATCACGTGACTGGAAAAGCGTTCGAGGGAAGTGCCGGCGCCGGACCAGACGCCCATCGCGGTCACGGCTATCATCATTCTCGTCTCATCCCCCAACGCACGGCCACGGCCCACGGCCTAGGCGGCCCGGGCGGCTTCGCGATCGCGCAGGTAGGCGATGATCCCGTCGAAGATGAAGCGCCCGTCGTCTCCGCCGAGGATCGCTTCGCAAGCCCGTTCCGGGTGCGGCATCAGACCCGCCACGTTCCGGCGGGCATTGCAGATCCCGGCGATGTTCTCGACGGACCCGTTGGGGTTGGCGCCGTCGATCGGATTGCCCGCGCTGTTGGCGTATTCCCAGAGGATCTGGTCCTTCGCCCGAAGCATCGCCAGCGTCTCGGGATCGGCGAAGTAGCAGCCGTCGCCGTGCGCGATCGGGATCCGGAGAATTTTTCCTCCGGGGATCGCCCGGGTGAAGGGGGACCGGCGGGTGGCGGTGCGAAGGAACACCTGTTCGCAGCGGAATTGGAGCGAACGATTCCGGATCAACGCGCCGGGCAGGAGTCCGGCTTCGCAGAGCACCTGGAACCCGTTGCAGATGCCGAGGACGATCCCGCCGTCGTCGGCGAACTGTTGGACGGCCTGCATGACGGGACTGAACCGCGCGATGGCGCCGCAGCGGAGGTAGTCGCCGTAACTGAACCCGCCGGGGACGATGACGGCGTCGGCGCCCGCCAGGGATGTTTCCTTGTGCCAGACGAGGTCCGCGTCCTGACCGAGGACGTTGCGGAGGGTATGGACGGCGTCCTGGTCGCAGTTGGATGCCGGGAACTGAATGACGGCGAAGCGCATGGGTTCGATCAGTCGGCGATTTCGAGCTGGAAATCCTCGATGATGGGATTGCTGAGGAAACGCTGGCTGGCGTCCTCCAGCGCCTGGCGGGCGGCCTCCGGGTCGGTTCCGGGCGCCAGATCGATCTCGATGTATTTCCCGACGTGCACGCCCTGGATGCCGCTGTAGCCCATGTGTTCGAGCGCGTTCTGGACGGTTTTTCCCTGGGGATCGAGGACGGCCTTCTTGGGGGTGATGATGATCTTGGCTTTCACGGGAGCGGGGACGCCGGGCGCGCCGGACGCCGAAAGAGTGTCGGGGCGGTCCCGGTTGGGCGAGTCGATTCTCGAAAACGCCCCGGGCGGCTGGACTAGGCGAACAGCGACGCGGGATTCGCGGTGGCCGGAAGAAGGCGGCCACCCGAATAGAACGGCGCCAGGGCGCCATCCCGCCATCGGCTGAGACGGTACAGCGTGGCGAACGGGTAGTCGGGCGCGGCTCCGCCCTGGCCGCCGACGAGTTCTCCTCCGCGACGGACGTTGTCCTGCATCCAGGCGGTCTGGCTGAGGTGGTAGGGATTGCGCCGCACTTCGCCGACATGGAACGAGCACGCCGCCATGAGGTCGGCGACGTCCTGGGCGGGACTTTCGACCATGAGATTGGGAGTCGGCATCTGGCCCCAGAATTCGGTTTCCACCACGAAGCACGAGCCCTCCCCGGCGGGCAGGGACTTCAAGGCGTCGACGACCAGGTGGTGGGTGCCGATGTGGGTGCTGTTCCAGTCGAGTTCGTGCGGGAAGAAGATCGCGCTCGGACGATGCTCCCGGAGGATCCCCGCGATGGCTTCGACGGAGGCGCGCCACTGAGCGGCATCGGAAGTCCGGGTCGTGGGATTCACTTTTTCGAGGCCTCCGGGCGCGGTGGGAACGAGGTCGAACTGGAGGAACCCGCACGCCGCTTCCAGTTCGGCGTACCGCCCGGCTTGCCGATCCTTTCGGCTGCCCTGCGTGACGGCGACGTTGACGACGCGCCATTTGGATTCGCGAAGCAGCCGGAGCGCGAGTCCGCCCACGATGCACTCGTCGTCGGGATGCGGCGAAAAGAGGAGGGCCCTGGGGGCGTCGGACGTGAGGTCGACACGCGGCGCCGGGGTGAAGCCGCCGAGGGGCAGTTCGCGCCCGGCGTCACGCAGCGCCGTCGTTTGTCGGACCAGATCGAGGTAGGGCGTCATGGTTGGCGGTGGCAGCTTGGATTGCGCGGACGGTTGGCGAACGCGCGGACCTAGGCTTGGACAGCCCGGGACAACGCGTCAAGCCGGCCGGGACCACGAGCGGTCATAAAAGACTCGTCCCTTTTCCAGGCCCTGATGTGGAGCGAATCCCGATGAACAACCACGGACCACACTGAACACACGGAAGAACGATGGGAAATGGCCAGGTGGCCAAGTGGCTCGGGAGGCTTGAGGTCCGGCTAACCAAAAGCTCAAGCCGCAACCCTTCTCCCACCCTTCCTCACTTCCGTGTGTTCGGTGTGGTCCGTGGTTGTCCCTGGCGGGAACTTGTGGGCCACCGGGCGTCGTCATGGTTCGCCGACGAGTTCCCGGTCCTGGGCGCGGACGCGCAGGTCGGCGAGGAAGCGGGATTCCTCCACGAGATCGACGCCGAAATCCGCTTGGAGTCGATCGGAGACCGCCCGGGTCCACTCGGGGGGGAACAGGTCCGGCCCATGCAGCGCGCCGACGAACGCGCCCACGACCTGGGCATAGGAATCGGTGTCGTGCCCCCATTCGAGGCTGAGCTGGAGAGCGGCCAGGGGATCGTAATCGGCCATGGCGAGGCACGCGAAAGCGACGGTGAAGGGGACCTGCGCCTCCCACTTGGTCGTGCTTTGAAATTCCCGTTCGAGCGCCGCGAAGAGTCGCGCCGGTCGGCGGTCGGCGCCGTCGACCAGGCTCCGGACCCGGTCGAGCCAGCGGTCGACCGAACGGGTCGTCCAGCGGATCTTCCCGTACTGGTACGGATCCGTCCGACGCATGGCATCGAGGATGACGCGCCAAGCGTCGGCGGGCCGGGCGGGGTCGACTTCGACGGTCAACGCGACGGCGAGGGCGGCGACCAGAGCCGCGTTCAGATCCTTGCCGAAGCCGTTGTCGAAAAAGCCGAGGTGGTAGGCCGCGCGGTAGGCGCGATCGGGTTGGCCGGCGTGGATGGCCGCCAAAGGAAGGAGGCTCATTTGGCCGCTGCACGTCGGAATCCCCTGCCACATCCTCTCCGGCGGGCGGGCGCGTGACGGGTCGCGATCCCCCAGGATCCAGCGGGCCGCAAACCGCCATTCCTCAAGCCAGTCCGCGGCCAGGGCGGTGTACTCGGGCTTCGCGGCGATCGCCGGAGACGAAGCCCACTCGAGATGGGCTCGGGCGAAAGCCGGGCGATCGAGCGGCCAGCGATCGGACCGGTCGGCTTGATGAAGGGCTTGAAGAAGGATCAGCTTGTGCCGCGTGTCGTCGGTCACGGTGCCCGGCGCGGCGTTGTCGTTCCAATGGCCGTAGGACTCCGGTTTGGGGCGCAGATCCTTGTACCCGCGAAGCTGGAGGCGGGCGCGTGTCGCCAACCGGGCGTCGTCGTCGAAGACCTCGTCGTCGCGCCAGATCGCGGGCGGATTGGGAAGGCGGCGGACGGCGTCCGGCGCCTGAAACTCGATGGGCCCGCCGAGAGCGTCGCCGAGGGCGGTACCCACGAGCAGGCCGTGGATGCGGGAGCGCTTCCCGCCGACCGTGGGGCGGCCACCGGACTCGGACTCCGCGGCGGCCGTGGCCGCGGGCCAGGGGGCGGCAGCCAGCGCGAGGGTGGCGACGGTGTTCCGGAGGAAGCGCCTGCGGGTTGGGGATTTCACGAGAGGCAAGGCCACGGGGGTGGAGGGGTGCCGGGAACGAGGACCAGATCCCGGGCGAGGTTCAAGAGAGCCACCCTCGCCGCGAGATCCCACGCGTTGGGCAGTTGGGCGTAGCCGATGAGACGCCGCATGATTTCGATGCCCGCGAGTTGGCGGGCGACTCCGTCCTCGAAGGAGGGCGGCGCCACGTACCGATCGCGGAACGCCAACCAGAGGGCGCGGGGTTGAGCACCAAGGATGAGATGGGCGAGAAGCACACCCACGTCGAGTTCGGCCCGGCCGAAGTGGCAGAACTCGGGGTCGATCACCCGGGGACCCGTCCCGGTGCGGACCAGCGATCCGGGAAAGAAATCGCCATGCACCAGGGTGGGTCCGTCGGCGAGATAGACTTCGCGCCCGAGCCGGACGACCTCGTCATGGAATTTGGACGGGGCGAGAAGGGGGGCGGCGGCGGCCCGGAGCCCGGGTGCGAGGGTGTCGAGGTCGAGCCCGTTGTCCGGCTGCAGGGGAATGGCGAAGACATGGGCGTGGTTCAGAGTTCGCATTTCCGAGTTCGGCAGGGGCGGGTGACGGCCGCCGGGAGGAAACGCTCCGTGCAGGCCCGAGAGGAAATCCGCGAGGGGCAGCACCGTATGCGAATCGAGGACTTCGCCGCGGTAGATCCGGGTGTAGTCGCCACCGTCGCCGAGGTCCTCGATCACCAGAACGCGGGAGTCGGGGTCGGAGAAGAGAAGGGTTGGCAGAAACGCGGCCACGTGGGGGTGGTGGGCGATGATTCGGTAGAACTCCGCCTCGACGATCGCCCGGTCCCAGGGCGCGGCGAACTGGGGATACTTCTCCACCCAGGGTCGGGACTGTTTGACGATCAGCGTCCGCGACGCGGTGTACGCGCGGAGCGTGCAGTTCATGTTGCCCTCACCCGCCCGTTCCAGGCGGGTGACCGTTTCGCCCCGACCGAGCAGCCCGTGGCGATGGAGATAGACGCCGACGCCCGCCGCATCGGCGGGATCGAGGATGAACAGATGGGGATGTTCGAGTCGAAGGGCTTGGAGCGTCATTCGGCTTTCGGACGCGGCGCGGGACGGGCGCCGCGCGTTGTCACTCCCGGTCACTGAAGCATCCGGTACACGAGCGCGGCAAGCGCTCCGCCCGCGAGCGGGCCGGCGACGGGCACCCAAGCGTAGCCCCAATCGCTGTCGCGCTTGCCCGGGATGGGAAGGAGGAAGTGGGCGATTCGGGGACCGAGATCGCGCGCCGGGTTGATCGCGTAGCCGGTCGTGCCGCCGAGCGAGACGCCGATGGCGAACACGATGAGAGCGACCGGAAGGACGCCCAAGGCTCCGAGGCCGAGCGTCGCCGGGGGTTGGCCGGGGAGGATGATGGACGGGCTGTCGAGCAGGTAGATGGGCAGGACGAGGACGAACGTGCCGATCGCTTCGCAGAAGAAGGACTGGGCGTTGTTGCGGATGTTCGGAGCGGTGGCGAAGCAGGCGAGCTTGCCGTTGGCATCCTCGGTGACCTTGAAGTGATCGCGGTAGAAGAAATAGACGGTGGCGCCGCCGACGATGCCGCCGAGTAGCTGGGCGATGATGTAGCCGGGTAGTTTCGCCGCGGCGAGGTTTCCGGAGAGCGTCATGGCCAGAGTCACGGCGGGGTTCAGGTGGGCGCCGCTGGCTCGCGCGGCGCAGAAGGCTCCGACGAACACGGCGAGGCCCCAGCCCGCGGCGATGACGATCCATCCCGAGCTGTTGCCCTTGGTGCGGGCGAGCACGACGTTCGCGACGACTCCGTTGCCAAGGAGGACAAGGAGGGCGGTGCCGAGGAACTCGGCGGTGTAGGGGCTCATAAGGAGTGAGTGGGGTGGGGGTGGGGGTGGTTGGGTTGTTTTGGGAACGCTTGGCCGCGGTGGAATGGAGGAGAGGGGGGATTCAGGAGTCGCGCGTTCCGGGCGACGGCGGGCGCTCTTCCCAGTCGCGGGCGCGGTCGAGGGCCTGACGCCAGCGCTGGTGCCGGCGCGCCGCTTCGTCCGGGGACATCCGAGGTTCGAAGGTGCGGTCGACCTGCCACGCGCGTTGCACCTCGGATCGGGAATTCCAGAATCCGGTGGCCAGTCCCGCGAGATAAGCCGCGCCGAGCGCGGTGGTCTCGGTGACCTTCGGACGGACGACCGGGACCTGGAGGATGTCGGCCTGGAACTGCAACATCAGATTGTTGGCGCTGGCGCCGCCGTCGACGCGGAGTTGATCCATGGGAATCCCGGAATCAGCGCGCATGACTTCGAGGACGTCGGCGACCTGGAAGGCGATGCCCTCGAGGGCCGCCCGGGCGAGATGCCCGGCGTGGCTGCCCCGGGTGAGGCCGGTGATCGTGCCGCGCGCGTATTGATCCCAGTGGGGAGCGCCCAGACCAGCGAAGGCGGGGACGAGGTACACCCCGCCGGAATCGGGGACGCTGGCGGCGAGGGCTTCGATTTCCGAGGAGGACTTGATGATTCCAAGGCCATCGCGGAGCCACTGAACGACGGCGCCGCCGATGAAGATGCTGCCTTCCAGGGCGAACTCGGTTTCCGAGCCGAGCTTCCAAGCGACGGAGGTGATCAGCTTGTTCCGGGAGAGCGTCGGTTCCTTGCCGATGTTCATGAGGAGGAAACAGCCGGTCCCGTAGGTGTTCTTCGCGAACCCGCGCGAGAAGCAGTTCTGCCCGAACAGCGCGGCTTGCTGATCGCCGGCGATGCCCGCCATCGGGATGGGGCCTCCGAAGAGTCCGGGGAGGGTGGACCCGTACACCTCGCTCGACGAACGCACCTCGGGAAGGAGGGCCCGGGGAACACGGAAGAGCTCGAGCATCCCGGCGTCCCACTCGCCGGAGCGAAGATTGTAGAGGAGCGTGCGCGAGGCGTTGGTGGCGTCGGTGAGGTGGAGCGCCCCACCGCTGAGATTCCACAGGAGCCACGAATCGACGGTGCCGAAGGCGAGTTCGCCGCGTTCGGCGCGTTCGCGCGCGCCCGGCACGTGGTCGAGGAGCCAGGCGATCTTGCTGCCGGAGAAGTAGGCGTCGATGACGAGCCCGGTGGCTTCCTGGACGGCCCCGGCGTGGCCCGAGGCGTTCAACTCGTCGCAGCGCGGGGCGGTCCGGCGGTCCTGCCAGACGATGGCGTTGTGGATGGGCGCTCCGGTCGCGCGGTCCCAGATCAGGGTCGTTTCACGCTGGTTGGTGATCCCCAGCGCGGCGATGTCGGAGGCCGCGAGTCCGGACTTGCGGAGCGCTTCCCGGGCGGTGGCGAGCTGGGACGACCAAATCTCGTACGGGTCATGTTCGACCCAGCCGGACCTCGGGTAGATCTGACGGAATTCCTGCTGGGCGATGGCGCGGATGGAACCGGCGTGGTCGAAGACGATGGCACGGGAGCTGGTGGTCCCCTGATCCAACGCCAGGATGGCTGCTTTCATCGGTAAGATGGGAGTCCCGGGCGAGTATCGGGAATGCGAAGGCCCGTCAAGCTCCCCCTGCGGAAAAGGCGTTCTCCGGGAATCCGATCTCAGCCTGAGACGAGGACCATGTTGCTGTAGACGGTGGCGTCGCCGGTGCGGATGAGGCCGATGGCGCCCGGAACGCGGCGCTTCAGATCGGCATGGGGTTCGAACGAGATGGGCACGCCTCGCAGCGAGGTTTCAAAGGCGGTGATCGTGGCGGCCGTGTTGTGTTTCAGGAACTCGCCGGCCATGTGGGCGGTTTCGCATTTCCAGGTGGGGAGCAGGGCGTCGAGGACCTGGAGCACGGTGGGAACGCCGGCCACGAGCGCCAGGTCGACCGTCTCAAGGCCCGGCCAGGACGGGAAGGCCCAGTCGGCGATCACGAGGGTGTTGGTGTGACGCACCCGGGCGACCAGGGACAGCAGGTGGGGATTGAGAAGGCCTTGGGTGAGCATGGTGGGAGGGGGGGAAGGACTGGATCGGCCGAAACTCGTTGGCCGCCGAGCGCGCCGTCAAGGGACGGGTTTTCTTTCTTGGCAACCGCGCGCGGGCGGTCACAGCGTTGTCGGCCTTTGACCGAACGATGAACGAAACCGTCTCCGCCCCGGGCCCGAGCGCGGGCATCCCGTCCAACATCCTGGATCGCACCTACCGTCTCAATCCCCCCAAAACGGTTTTCAAGAAGATGCTGTGCCGGATGGCGGACGCCTTCGAGGCCCGCCTGGCGCGGGCTTCCCTCCTTCCGGACACGCCGGTGTACGACAACCGGCAGTTCCCCTGGGTTCCCGAGGTGGAGGGCGAATGGCGGAAGGTCCGCGCCGAGTTGGACGAGGTCATGAAATTCCGGGACCAGATGCCCTCGTTTCAGGACATCGTGAAGGAGGTGGGGCCGATCCAGAAGGACGACCAGTGGAAGACCTTCTTCCTCACGGGAATCGGAATGGATTGCGAGGGAAACGCCCAACGGTGCCCCGAAACGATGCGGGTCCTGAGGAGGATTCCCGGGCTCAAGACCGCCTTCTTCTCGATCCTTTCACCGCGCAAACACATCCCGCCCCATCGCGGACCCTACGTCGGCGTCCTCCGCCTTCACATGGGCCTGATCGTTCCCGAACCGAGGGAGAAGGTGAGGATCCGCATCGCCGACAAGTCCCACCTCTGGGAGGAGGGAAAATGCCTGGTGTTCGATGACACCTACAATCACGAGGTGTGGAACGACACGGACGGATACCGGGTGGTGTTGTTCGTCGATTTCGCCCGTCCGATGAAGGCTCCCTACGGTGGGCTGAATGACTGGGTTCTCAACATGGCGACGCTGGCTCCGATCTTCCGGGAAGCCAAAGGCAAGCAGGCGAAATGGGAGAAGCGATTCTACAAGGGCGATAAGTGAGTGCTCGAAAATGAGTCGATGACTGCGTCCCGGGAATTCCTCGGCGTTCCCGGACGGTGTAGCGCAGGCTGCCCAGCCTGCTGTATCGCCGGTTGCCAACCGGCGGGGGTCGTGTTGCGGAGCAACGCGTGCGACTCGTTGATTCCAGTATGGACTCTAGGTCGCACCCGCCGACTGGCAGTCGGCGAAACGGCGGACAAGGCTGTCCGCGCTACGGGCGGGGTCGATGTGCTTCGGCCCGCGGTCGGTGGTTGGGCGATGGACGGCTACGCCCCGGCCTGTTTTCGCCCTTCGATGGCCCCAACCGCGTCTGAGAATCCAATTCCGCCGGCCAAATCGAGGAACTCCGAATCCCGTCATCGGTCGGCCGCGCTGGAGGAATGTTCCGGCGGCACGGGCCGCGGCCTGGGACGGCGCCTGAAGCCGTGCTGCGCCGCGAGATGCCAGACCATGAGGAGTGCTTCGCGGACGATGTGCCAGGACATCTTGGATTTCCCGAGGAACCGGTCGGTGAAGACGATGGGAACCTCGGCCACACGGAGTCCCTGGCGCCAGATCCGGTGGGTGAGTTCGATCTGGAAGCTGTAGCCGTTGGACCTCACGGAATCGAGGTCGAGACGCTGGAGCGCCTCCCGGCGGAAGCATTTGTAACCGCCGGTCGGATCCGAAAACGGCATCCCCGTGATGACCCGGACATAGAGCGCCGCGCCCAGGCTCAGCATGAGACGGTTCAGCGGCCAATTGATCACCCGGATGCCATCGCGGTACCGGGAGCCGAGGACGAGGTCCGCGCATTCCGAAGCCTCCAGAAAGCGGGGGATGTCATTCGGGTTGTGGGAAAGGTCGGCATCCATTTCGAGGATGCGTTCGTAGCCGCGCTCGAGCGCCCAAAGGAACCCGGAGATATAGGCGCGCCCTAGACCGTCCTTGGTTTTTCGGTGGAGGACATGGATCCGTTCCGGGTGCTTCGCGGCGTAGTCATCGGCCAGCGCCCCGGTGCCATCGGGTGAACTGTCGTCGACAATGAGCAATTCGATGAATTCGGGAAGCGCGAGAACCCTCGCCATGAGATCGGGAAGATTCTCCTTCTCATTGTAGGTCGGGCTGACGACTAGGGTTCTCGGGTGCATCGCGATGGCCTGGGAGGACTACTCCCGGAATCCGACGCCGGCAAGCTTCGTGGTTTCGCCAAGGTGAGAAAGCCCTGGACCTTCGAACCCGTTCCTCCACGGTTCGACCCGCCATGCGACGACCGACTTGGAGTCTTGCGGGATGGTTTGCGGCCCTGGGAACGGGTGGCGCCGTCCTCGCGGCCATCCCCGAAAACCTCGTGCTGGAAGGACTGCCCGAACCCACGGCGGAACTTCGGGAAGCCGTCGAACCCTACCTGGCGTTCCGACCTTCCACTTTCCTCGACTGGCACCCTCGGCGGAGGGACGTCCTCATCTCCACCCGCGCCACCGAGACGCCCCAACCGCACCTGGTCCGCCAGCCCCTCGGACCGCGGAGGATCCTGACCGACCTTCCGGAGCGCGTGACCGGCGGAACGTTCGCGCCGGACAACGGGAACGCCATCGTCTTCAGCCAGGACAAGGGCGGGAACGAATTCCACCAGTTGTTTCGCAGGGACGCGGATGGAGGCGGGATCGCGCTGCTGACCGACGGGGCATCGCGCAACACGTCCCCCCTGTGGTCCGGGTCCGGAAACCTCCTGGCCTACGGCTCCACCCGGCGCAACGGACGGGACACCGATCTTTGGGTCATGGATCCGCGCCAACCCGCGACGGATCGAATCCTTCTGGAGGCGACCGGCGGTGGGTGGGCGGTCCTCGACTGGTCCCCCGATGAGCGACGGGTCCTGGTGGTGAACAGGATTTCAGCGAATGAAAGCGAACTCCACCTGGTGGACCTCGGCGACGGTGGACGGCGGTCGTTGACGTTCCGTGACGCGGGGCGTTCGTCCACGACGGACGGCGCGTTTCTTCCGGACGGCCGATCGATCCTCGTCGTGTCGGATCACGGGGCCGAACACCGGCGCCTGGGTCGGATGAACCTGGAGACCGGGGCGCTGGCACCCCTGGGACCGGAGATTCCTTGGAACGTGGAGGGCTTCGACCTTTCCGCGGACGGTCGGTTCGTTGCGTTGGTCACCAACGAGGACGGCGCGAGCGTCCTTCGATGGATCGACGCGATGTCCGGGGCGGAACTGGGCCGGCACGACCTTCCGCTGGGCGTCGTGTCGGGCGTTCGCTGGCATCTCCAACGACGCGAGATCGGAATGACCTTGAGCTCCGCCCGGATCGCCGGCGACGTGGTCTCGATCGATACGCGGGTGAATGGGCGAACCCGCTGGACCGAGGGCGAGACCGGCGGATTGAATCTGTCCCGATTCGCGGAACCCGAGCGGGTGCGCGTCAAAAGCTTCGACGGCCTCGAGGTGTCTGGGTTCCTCCACCGGCCGGATTCCCGGCGATTCCCGGGCCCACGTCCGGTCTTGGTTCACATTCACGGCGGACCGGAAGGCCAGGCGCGGCCGCAGTTCTTGCGGGCGTGGAACTATCTCGTGCGGGAGATGGGAATCGCCCTGTTGTTTCCAAACGTCCGGGGGTCCGAGGGCTACGGGAAGCGGTTCCTCGCGCTCGACGACGGGTTTCAGCGCGAGGACTCGGTCAAGGACATCGGCTCGTTCCTCGACTGGATCGACGGCCAGCCGGATCTCGATTCGAAACGGGTGGCGGTCTACGGCGGAAGCTACGGAGGTTACATGGTTCTGGCGTCGCTGATTCACTTCGGCGATCGGCTCCGATGCGGGATCGACGTGGTGGGTATCTCCAACTTCCGGACCTTCCTCCAAAACACCCAGGACTATCGCCGGGACCTGCGCCGGGTGGAGTACGGGGACGAAAGGGAGCCGAAGATGGCGGAGTTCCTCGAGCGCATCTCCCCGATGAATCGGGTCGATCGCATCCGAAAACCGCTTCTGGTGGCGCAGGGCTTGAACGACCCGCGGGTTCCGGCGAGCGAATCCGAACAGTTGGTGCGCGCCCTTCGGGAACAAGGCGGAACCGTGGGTTACCTGCTGGCGAAGGACGAAGGGCACGGCTTCGCGAAGAAGAAGAACGCGGATTTCCTCTTCCTGGCCGTGGTCCAGTTCCTGGAGCGCCACCTGCTCGAGTAGGGATTCGCCGATGTTCCCATCCGCGCACCGGGTGTCCTCCCGGAACTCAAGCGTCCCCCAGTCGTTCCAGGACCCTCTTCGCAACCTGTTCCGGAACGAGACGGAGCATGCAGGCGTGGGATTCGAACTCCTTGGTCCCGCACGTCCGCTGGTAACAGGGACTGCACCGGAGTCCGGCCCGGAGGACCACGTTCCGATCGCCGTACGGTCCGGTGTACTCGGGCGAAGTCGGACCGAACAACGCCACGACGGGTGTGCCGACGGCGACGGCGATGTGCATGGGACCGGTGTCGGTCGACAGGACCGTCGTCGCCCGGCGGAAGACCGCGGCGAGGGTGGGGAGCGCCGTCCGGCCGTCGAGGCGGTGGGCCGGGCGCCTGGAGGCGGCGGCGATGGCGTCGATCTCCCGACTGTCGCCGGGCGCGCCCGTGAACACGACGGGAACGCCGGCGTCGTGGAGAAGGTCGGCCACTTCCGCGAAGTGCCGAGCCGTCCAATTCTTGGTGGGCCAGCGGGTCATGGAACTGACCGCCACAAATCGCGCGCCCGGCTTGAGGCCCAACCCGACGAGCAGGCTGTCGGCCTCCGCCTGGCGGGCGTCGGAAATGGGAAAGTCGTAGGCCAGTGGAAACCGTGGGAAGCCGAGCGCGTCGACCAGATTCAGATTCCGCTCCACAGCATGGGCGTTGGGGAGGGTGACGGGGATGCGCCGATTGAGGGCCAGCCAGGCGTGTTCGTCGTGGCGCTGTCCCGGTCCGTACCCGGCTTTGACCCGGGCTCGGGCCATGGCCACCCAGAGCGCGCTCTTGATCAGTCCCTGGAAGTCGATGACGAGGTCGTAGCGCGTCCCGCGCAGGTCGCGCACGAATCGGAGGATGGCGCCGGCCAGCGTGGGCAGGCGTCCCGATCGCAGGAGCGTCTTCCAGGCGGTCCGGCGCCAGACGAGGATACGGTTGAGCGCGGGATGTCCGTCGATCAGGTCGCGGGCCGATTCCTCGACGAGCCAGGTGATGTGGGCGTCGGGATTGGCTCGGCGGAGGACCGTCAGGGCGGGGAGGGTATGGGTGATGTCTCCCAGGGCGGACAGCTTGACGATCAGGATGTTCAAGGGGCGTGGGGCGTCGGGAGGCCGGGCGGATTCCGGCGGGCGAGGGACCCTAGGCGGACGGGGGTCCCGGTGACGAGTCTTCCCAAGCGTCCTTGCACCGCCGGCTTTCAGCCGGCTCCGGCTCTGGGAAAGTCGGCGATACAGCGCCGTCGCGCTTGGCTTGGGCGGGGGCGATGGCGAAACATGCGGCGTGTCCATGAAACTAGGCTTTGTTTCGGCGATCCTTCCCGAGTTGAACCTGGATCAAGTGCTGGCGTTCGCCGCGGCGGAGGGTTTTTCCTGCGTGGAAGTCATGTCCTGGCCGGTGGGGAAGGCGGAACGGAAATTCGCCGGCGTGACGCATCTCAACGCGATCGGCTTCACCAAGTCGCAGGCCGACGAGGTTCGCGGGCAATGCGAGCGGCATGGCGTGTCGATCTCCGCGCTCGGTTTCTACCCGAATCCCCTTCATCCGGAAGCCGCGGTGTCCAAGGCGGCCGTGGAACATCTCAAACGCGTGATCCGAGCCGCGAAAACGCTCGGACTCCGGAACGTGAACACGTTCGTCGGACGCGATTGGACGAAGAGCGTCGACGACAACTGGCCGCGGTTCCTGAAGATCTGGAAACCCCTCATCGCGTTCGCGGAGGACCACGACATCCGGGTGGGCATCGAGAACTGCCCGATGTCGTTCACGGCGGATGAATGGCCCGGCGGCAAGAACCTGATGACGACTCCCGTGATCTGGAGGCGCGCGTTCTCGGACATCCCATCGACGCATTTCGGGCTGAACTACGATCCGTCGCACTTCGTGCTCCAGCACATGGACCCGCAGAGCCCGTTGAAGGAGTTTCAGGACAAGATTTTTCATGCCCACGCGAAGGATGTGAAGATCCGGCGCGACCGCATCCACGAGGTTGGAATCCTGGCGCCGCCGTTGGAGTGGCACCAACCGCGGATCCCCGGTTTCGGCGAAATGGACTGGGGCAGGTACCTGGCGGCGTTGATGGAGACGAAATACCGCGGGCCGGTCTGCATCGAGGTGGAGGACGACACCTTCGGGAAGTCCCTGGCGGCCCGCCAGGCTGCGCTGCGTGTGGCGGGCAACGTCCTCCGGCCCTTCTTCGGGTCGGACGGCGTCGCCGGTGCGCGGGGGCGTTCGTGAGTCCGAGCCATCATTTCCGTTTCTGTCCGTCCTGCGGAACCGCGCGTCGCGACGAACCGGGCCGTTCCCCGTTCGAATGCGAAAGCTGCGGGTTCACTTACTATTTCAACGCGTCGATCTCGGCTGCGGTCTTCCTGCGGCGTGACGACGGCAGGGTCCTCTTCATCCGGCGGGCGCGCGACCCGGGGCGGGGGAGATTGGCGCCGCCGGGAGGATTCGTGGACGTGGGCGAGCGGGTGGAGGAGGCGCTGCGGCGCGAAATTCGCGAGGAGGTGGGACTGGACCTGGGCGACGCCGCCTTTCTTGGGTCCTTTCCGAACCAGTACGCGTACAAGGGCGTGACCTACCCGGTCCTGGACCTCTTCTTCACGGCGCGGGCCGTCCGTCCCGAATCGGCCAAGGCGCTGGATGACGTGGAAGGCGTGTGCTGGCTGGACCCGATGCGCGAGGTGACCCCGGAGGACATGGCGTTTCCCTCCATGCAGGCGGCGCTCCGATTGCTGCGGGAACGGTGGACCACCCTTGAGGTTTGATGTCGCCGGTCCGGATCGGGTCTGGCAGCGTGCGGAAGCTTTCGATCGACGCGACCATGCTTCCTTTCAAACGAATGCGAGTACTCGAATCCCCTCGTCGGACAGCCGTCCTGATCGTCGGGATGGCGATCCTCCTGGCGGCTGGACGGGCGGACGCCGCCGTGGATTTTTCCAAGGAGGTGGAGCCCATCCTGGTGAAGCGGTGTTCGGAGTGCCACGGCGCGGACGAGCAAAAGTCGAAGCTCCGCCTGGATTCCAGGGCGGCGGCCCAGACTCCGGCGAAGTCGGGTAAAGTCGCGTTGGTTCCCGGCCGGCCGGACGAAAGCGAGCTCCTGGCGCGGGTTCTCACCGCCGACCCCGATGACGTCATGCCGCCGAAGGGTGCGCGGCTGACGTCGTCGGAGACGGACGCTCTGAAACGCTGGATCGAGGAAGGCGCGGTCTGGCCGGATAACGACGCTTCGGCCCATTGGGCCTTCCGGGCCCCGGTGAGGTCGGCGCCGCCCACGGGGCTACAAGGATCCTGGGGTCGCAACGAGATCGACCGGTTCATCCTCGCGCGATTGGAGGCGGAGCGGTTGGCGCCCCAGCCGGAGGCGGATCGGGCCACCCTGATCCGTCGCTTGAGCCTGGACCTGACGGGCCTTCCGCCTGAGTGGAGTGATGTCGAAGCCTTCGTCCGGGACACCTCGGATCGCGCCTACGAGGCGCTGGTGGACCGGTTGCTGGCTTCGCCGCACCACGGCGAACACATGGCCCGGGGCTGGCTGGATCTCGCACGCTACGCGGATTCGAACGGCTACCAGGTGGACCTCGCCCGGTCGATCTGGCCCTACCGGGACTGGGTCATCCGCGCCTTCAACGACAACATGCCGTTCGATCAGTTCACGATCGAGCAACTGGCGGGCGACCTCCTGCCGGATCCGACGACGGACCAGAGGATCGCGACCGGATTCAACCGGAACACGAAGATCAACGACGAGGGCGGCGGCGACGCCGAGGAGTACCGGACCAAGGCCGTGAAGGACCGGGTCGCCACCCTCGGGACCGCCTGGCTGGGATTGACCCTGAATTGCGCGGAATGCCACACGCACAAGTACGACCCCGTGACGCACGAGGACTACTACCGGATCTACGCGTTCTTCAACAACACGACCGACGGTGGGAACTACAGCACGGCGCCGTCGGTGGCGGTGCCGAAGCCGGACCTCGACGACACGCTGGATCACCTGAAACGACGCCTGACGAAGACCCGCGCGGATCTGGCCGCCCTCGAGGCCGGGCTGCCGGTCGATCAGGAAGACTGGGAGGCGCGAGCCCGGAAGCGCGGGGAGGTCTGGAGGACGCTGGCGCTGACGAACATGGTTTCAACCGGTGGTTCGGGATACACGAACCTCGCGGACGGATCGGTCCTGGCCACCGGCGTCAACCCGATCTACGACACGATCACGGTCGAAGCCTCGACTTCCCTCACCGGGATCCGCGCCGTTCTTCTGGAAGTGCTGCCGGATCCGAGCCTTCCCAAGAATGGTCCGGGTCGATGGCGCCAGACGGGGAACTTCATCCTGGACGAGTTCGCGCTGACGGTGGAACCCGCTTCCGGGGATTTGGGAAGGACCCCCCTGGTGTTCGCGAGCGCGACGGCCGACTGGGAACAGCAGTATTACCGGGCGGAACACGCGGTGGATCGCAACCCGAAGACGGGCTGGGCCATCGGGCCGCGTTTCGGTGAACGTCATTTCCTGGTGGCGCGGCTGCGAGAGCCCGAGGGATTCGAGGGCGGCTCGCGCCTGACGTTCCGGTTCGAGCACTACCACGGGAACAGCCACTGCGTGGGACGATTCCGAATCTCGGTGGCGACGGATGCGGACGAGGAAGCTCTCTGGCCGGTTCCCGACGAGATCCGGGCCATCGTGGAGAAGTCACCGGAGAAGCGAACCTCCGAGGACGCGGGCCGGTTGGCGACCCACTTCCGGTCGTCGTTGCCGGAAGTCCGCCGCTTGGAGCGCGAGATCCTTCGCCTGGAAGGCCGCGAACGGGAACTGGAGGCGAAGACCTATTCGACCCTGGTGATCGCGGAACGCGGGGAACCCGAGCCCCGGCCGACCCACATCCACGTGCGGGGCAATTTCCTCGAGCGAGGCAAGGCGGTGACCGCGGGCGTTCCCGAAGCTTTTCCCGGCCTTCCTCCGGGAGTTCCCGTCAACCGCCTGGGCCTGGCCAAATGGCTGGTGGATCCGTCGAATCCGCTGACCGCGCGGGTCACGGTGAACAGGCTTTGGGAACAGCTCTTCGGGACGGGTTTGGTGAAGACGAGCGAGGACTTTGGGCGGCAGGGGGAGGCGCCGTCGCACCCCGAACTCCTGGACTGGCTGGCGACGGAATTCCTGGCGGGCGGTTGGAACGTCAAGGCCATGCAAAAGCGGATCGTGATGTCGGCCGCCTACCGACAAAGCGCGGCCGCCGACGAGGAGCGCCTGGAAAAGGACTACTACAACAGGCTCCTCTCGCGGGGCCCCCGCTTCCGGATGGACGCCGAGATGATCCGGGATCACGCGCTCGCCGTGAGCGGTCTCCTCAATCCGAAGGTGGGCGGCCCGAGCGTCTACCCGATCCAGATCCCAAACCTGTGGAAGGAGATCGGGTTTCTTCGGCCCGAGATCGGGATGGACGAGTGGCCGGTCAGCGAAGGTCCGGAACTCCACCGGCGCGCCGTCTACACCTTCTGGCGCCGCGTCTGCACCTACCCGACGTTCGCGACCTTCGACGCGCCGAGCCGCGATATCTGCGTCGCGAGGCGGCCGCGGACCAACACGCCGCTCCAGGCGCTGGCCGGGCTGAACGATCCCACCTTCCTCGAAGGGGCCCGGGTCTTCGCCCAGCGGGTGATCGTCGAAGGCGGCTCCACGGACGAGGATCGCCTCCGATTCGCTTTCCGCACCTGCCTTGGACGCCTCCCCACGGCCGGGGAAACCACCCGCCTGCGCGCCTTCCTGGAGCAGCAAGTCCGCGGCTACCGCGACGACCTTCCGGCGGCCGAATCCCTGGTGCGGGTCGGGTCGGCGAAGGGACCGGGTGACGCCGATCCGCGGTCGGTCGCCGCCTGGATGATGGTGGCCAATGTGCTTTTCAACCTCGACGAAGCCCTGACCAAGGGCTGATCGAACGCGCTCGAATGAACCCCGCTCTCGAAAACATTCGGAACACAACCCGGCGCCGGTTCCTGGGCCATTGCGCCGCCGGGATGGGCTCGATGGCCCTGGCCTCCCTGCTGGACGGGAAACTCGCGGCCGCCGAGTCCGCGAACCCCGGCGGGCGCGCCCTGGGTCGGACCCCATTTCGCTCCCAAGGCGAAGAACATCATCTACCTGTTCCAGTCGGGCGGACCGTCCCATCTGGATCTGTTCGACCCGAAACCCGAACTCACCAAGCGCAGCGGCCAGCAGGTGCCGGAGGAACTGGTGAGGAACATCCGGCTCGCGCAGATCGGCAAGAACGCGTCCCTGTTGGGGTCACCGTACCAATTCGCCCGATACGGCCGGTCGGGCATGTGGTTGAGCGAACTCCTGCCGCACCTGAGCACCCTCGTGGACGACGTGTGCTTCGTGCAGGGGTTCCATTCGGAGGCCTTCAACCACGATCCCGCGACCATCTTCATGAACACGGGGGCCCAGCTCTCGGGGCGCCCCGCGATGGGTTCCTGGTTCAGCTACGGACTCGGAAGCGAAAACAAGGACTTGCCGGCGTTCGTCGTGCTCATGACCGGCGTGGGCCAGCCGCTGACCAATGCGGCCTGGGGCAGCGGGTTTCTTCCGACCGTGCATCAGGGCGTGACCCTCCGATCCCAAGGCGACCCGGTCCTGTACGTCAGCAACCCACCAGGCATGGGGAGCCGCCGACGGAGGGAATCCCTCGACGTCCTCCGGGATCTGAACGGAACACGGTTCGATCTCCTGCGGGACCCCGAGATTCAGACGCGCATCGAAGCCTACGAGATGGCCTATCGGATGCAGACCAGCGTGCCGGAGGTGATGGACATCTCCCGGGAATCCCAGGCGATGCAGGACGCTTATGCGACGACGCCGGGCCGGGCGTCCTTCGCGAACAATTGTCTCCTGGCCCGTCGCCTCGTGGAGCGCGGCGTGCGGTTCGTCCAGTTGTATCATCGCGGCTGGGACCACCACGGCGGCCCCGACGGCAACCTGGTCTTCGACCTCAAGAAGCGCTGCGCCGAGACCGACCAGCCGGCGGCCGCGCTGGTCAAGGACCTCAAGGAACGCGGATTGCTCGAAGAGACCCTCGTCCTCTGGGGCGGGGAATTCGGCCGGACCCCGATGATGCAGGGCGCCATGCGGCCGGATCAGGTGGGCCGCGACCATCACCCGCACGGGTACACGATCTGGATGGCCGGCGGCGGCATCAAGCCGGGCATCGTCCATGGCGCGACGGACGAGTTCGGATTCCACGCGGTGGAGAACAAGGTCCACGTCCATGACCTCCACGCGACCATCCTGCATCTCTTCGGAATCGACCATCTGAAGCTCACCTACCGGTTCCAGGGCCGGGACTACCGGCTCACCGACGTCCATGGCGACGTGGTGAAGGGGATCCTCGCCTGACTTGGCCCGCGCCGGGAGCAAGAGAACGAGCGCCCGATAGTCGGCTCCCCATCGACCTACCCATGAACACCCATTCATCCAGAAACATCCCCACGTCCTCCGCCGAGGGAGCGGTCGGCGACTCGACCCGCGCCTCGGTCAACCGTCGGGACGCGTTGAAGGCGACACTCGCGACAGTCGGCCTGTCCGCGTTGGCGTTCGAGCCGGGCTCGGTCCGGGCGGCGGAACCGGCCACGCCCGCCGCGCCCGACGCCCGGCGCGGTTCGATCAAGCGGTATGACATGCTCAAGTCGATCAATCAGTGGGCGTTTCCCTATCCGCAGCGGATGAACCTGGAGGAATGCTTCCGGTTGGCGAAGGACGCCGGCTTCGACGGGATCGAGTTGAACTACGACCTCGAAAACGATCTGTCGCCGAAATCGGGGACGCGGGAATACGAGGCCATCCGCCGGCTGGCGGACCGGATCGGCATCCGGATCAGCGGGCTCTGCTCGTTCCTGTTCTGGCCCTACCCGCTGACGAGCAACGATCCCGCGAAGCGGGAGCGCGGACTGGAACTCGCCGGGAAGATCGGTCAGGCCGCCCACGACCTTGGGGTGGAGAACGTCCTGCTGGTTCCGGGCGCGGTGCACATCCCCTGGCGGACCGACCACGAGCCGGTTCCGAACGACGTCTGCGACCGCCGCGCCAAGGAGGCGGTGGGCCGCCTCGTGTCCCAGGCCGAGCGCCTGAAGATCACGCTCAACATCGAAAACATCTTCTTCAACGGCTACCTGATGACGCCGATGGAGATGAACTCTTTCGTCGATCACTTCGGCAGCGACCGTGTCCGGATCCACTTCGACACCGGCAACATCTCGATGTTCCAGTTCCCGGAGCATTGGATCCCGGTGATGGGCGCCCGCACCAAGAACGTTCACCTCAAGGAATTCACCAAGAAGGGCACGGACTTCTCCCTTGAGACTTTCCGCCCGTTGCTGGACGGAACCACCGACTGGCCGGCCGTGACGGAGGCGCTGGACCAGGTCGGCTACCGCGGCTTCCTGACGTTCGAATACTTCCATCCCTACCCCCACTACCCGGAGGCTCTGATCTGGCAGACCTCCGATTCGCTTGACCGGATTCTGGGTCGGAAGGCTTAGCCATCCATGAGTTCCATTTCAACGATCCCGGCACTCCTGTCGGTGAGCGAGCTGCGGCTCGCCTTTGGTCTTCAACCCCTGCTGGATGGCGCGACCCTTTCCGTGCTCCCGGGTGAAAAGGTCGGCCTCGTCGGGCGCAACGGTTGCGGCAAGACCAGCCTGTTCCGGATCCTCGCCGGGGAGGCCACCGCCGATGGCGGGGAGATCTCACGCCGACGCGGGCTGAGGGTCGGATACCTTCCCCAGGAGTTCGAACTTCAACCGGACCGGACCGTCCGCGAGAACATCGAAGTGGGCTCCGCGGATGTGCTGGAGTGGCTTCGCCGCTACGAGGCGGGCGAGGGTAGCGACGCCGAACTCGCCCAGATTCAGCACGACATCCAGGACGCGGACGGCTGGAACCTTTCGACCCGCGCCGAGACCGTGGCCTCGGCGTTGGCGACGCCACCCTTGGACGCGATCGTCGGGCCGCTTTCGGGTGGCGAGAAGCGCCGCGTCGCCTTGTGCCGCGCTCTGGTCGGCCAACCGGATCTCCTGCTCCTGGATGAACCGACCAACCATCTCGATTCCGAGTCCATCCGGTGGCTGGAGGATTTCCTGCGGGGATTTCCGGGCGCGGTGATCTTCGTGACCCACGACCGGTACTTCCTCGACGTGATCGCCACGCGCGTGATCGAACTGGCGGATGGTCGGTGTTTCTCCCATCCGGGGAACTACACCGCGTACCTGGAATCCAAGGCCATCCGGCAACAGATCGCCGAACAGGGCGAACGGCGTCGCCAGCGTTTCCTCCGCGAGGAACTGGACTGGGTCCGCGCCGGCGTGCGCGCCCAACGTTCGAAATCCAAGCATCGCCTCGACAAGTTCTACGGGATCGCCGGCCTCGAAGCGCCGCCGGAGGAACGCGAAATGGATCTCCTGATCCCGCCGCCCCCGGAGCTCGGCAATACGGTCGTGGAACTCGCGGAGGTCGGGGCTCGGGTGACGGCCGACGGGGTGGACCGCTGGCTCTTCCGCAGTTTGAACCTGGTGCTCCAGGCGGGTCAATGCACCGGAGTCGTGGGCCGCAACGGCGCGGGCAAGACGACGCTCCTCCGGTTGTGTCTCGGCGATCGCGCTCCCGAAGAGGGCGGGGTCGCGATCGGCAAGAAGGTCGTCTTCAATTACATCGACCAGACCCGGATGCAGTTGGAGGGCACGGGCACGGTGATGGAGGAGATCGCCGGCAAGAGCGATATCGTGAGCTTCGGGGAGCAGAAACTGAACGTCCGCTCCTACCTGCGCCGGTTCTTGTTCGGCGACGACCGGGTGAAGGAGCCCGTTTCGAAGCTCTCGGGGGGCGAGCGGGCGCGCCTGATGCTGGCCAAGGTGCTCTGTCGCGGAGGGAATGTCCTGGTCCTCGACGAACCCACCAACGACTTGGATCTGCCCAGCCTGCGCATGCTCGAGGAGGCGCTCGTGGACTTCAACGGCGCCGTGCTCGTCGTCAGCCACGACCGCTATTTCCTGGACCGGATTTGCGACCAGGTCGTGGCCTTCGAGGAGTCGGGGGTGGTCGTGGGACCCGGCAACTACTCCTACTACCTCGAGAAACGTCGCGAACGCGAGTCGCTGGCCCGAAAGAGGGCTTCCGCGGCCGCTACGCCGGCCTCTGCCGGAAAGGAGCGGGCTTCGACGGCGGATCGACCGGCTCCAGCCGCTCAGCCTTCCCGTCCGCGCAGAATGTCGTTCAAGGAACAGCGGGAACTCGACGGAATGGAGAAGGCCATCCTCGTGGCCGAGGCGCGGGTGGCGAAACTGGACTCCATGCTGGTCGATCCGGAGTTCTACTCGACCCGCGCCAAGGAGGCGCAAGGCGTGGCGGTCGAGTTGGATGCCGCCAAAAAGGAGGTCGCCCGCCTGTACGCGCGCTGGGCCGAGCTGGGCGAGATCTCGCGATGAGCGTCGGAGAAACCAGCGCGCCAGCCCGGAGGGTCGTGGTCGTCGGCGGCGGCGCGGCCGGATTCTTCGGCGCCATCACCTGCGCCGAGGCGGGTCGAGGTCTCGAGGTGGTCCTCCTCGAAAAGGGCGCGCAGCTCCTCACCAAGGTTCGTATTTCCGGCGGGGGCCGCTGCAACGTGACCCACGCCTGCTTCGATCCGCGGGAATTGTCGCGACGCTACCCTCGCGGCGGCCAGGCGTTGATCGGCCCCCTCAACCGTTTCCAGCCGCGCGAGACCGTGGCGTGGTTCGAGGCTCGGGGTGTGGCCCTCAAGACGGAGGCGGACGGTCGCATGTTTCCCACGACGGACTCCTCCGAAACCATCGTGGAATGCCTGACGCGTAGCGCGCGCGAAGCGGGAGTCCGGATCGAGACCAACGCCGCCGTGGATTCCATCGTTCGCTTGCCGGCAGGTGGTTTCGAGGTGCGGGTGGCCGGGCGTTCTTCACCTCTCCACGCGGACCGTGTGCTCATCGCGACGGGGGGATGTCGTTCGGCGGCGTGGGGAGCGATCGCCACGTCGCTCGGGCACTCGCTCGAGGCGCCGGTTCCCTCGCTCTTCCAGCCTTC